>JAJRZD010000105.1 GCA_024275415.1 archaeon | reverse complement strand
GAATGTGTATTCATCTGCACATAAATGTTGAAGAATGGATGAGAGGTATGAATGACAAAGATATACTGCAGGATGTATATGACCTAGTGCAGATGATGTCTGCTCTCAACGATACGAGGCGGTCAATCCTGATTGCATTAGCTCACATCTATCCGCGGAGTGTATCAGGTGTGCAGCTTAGCCGGCTCATAGGCTATAGTGGTAAGTCACGGAGCCTATACAGGGGCGTTCTGTCACACTTGCAGGAGAATAGGCTGATACTCCTTGACCAGTTGACTCCCAAACTCTATGCCATCCGGATCAACAATGAACATCCTTTGTTATCGTTGCTGGTCGATATGTGCAAGAAGTACGGGGACGAAACCAAGCGAATCTACGAAGAAGCATTGGAGGGAACATGAGCTTTGGATGCAATGCTGTTGCGCGCAAAGGCCCTGTATAAAGACAGGAAAAGAATAGCATTAGCAACGCTTATGATCGTATTCTCAATCACATTCTATGTTTTCTATGTGCCAACAGGTATCGCTAACATCTCTGATGTGACGCCCCGTTGGATACCTGGTGGTTGGGCTCAGGGATTTGACCTAGTATATTCATTCAACACTGTCGGGTTCTTTCTTGCTTTTGCCATGATAGCCTTTGCCTATGCATTCTGGTCATGGGCGTACCTTCCTGCACCAGCAATAACGTATACACTTGGAGTGATCAATGGGATTTTTGGCACACACTCAAAAGTAAAGCGGTCAATTGGTCGGGCTTTTCATGTAGTGTCGCATGACGGGATCGAGATTGATTTGAAGTGTAGTATAAAGCAATATGGTACTGATGATTGGTTTGTCTACCGATTGGAGTCAATGCCAATCGACTCGCCAGAGCTTGAGCAAATCGCATTGAGGCATGGATTCTCGACGAAGGACAGAAAACTCGTTTCATGGGTATCTCATAATGAACTTCATAGCCGTTCTCTACTTCTTCTAAAGGCTATTAGAATCGCTTCAAGCTAGTGTCCGTTGAAACGATACACCGAAGCTATTTCAATGGATGAATCAGAAATAACCATGGATTACGATGTCAGTAAGGGTAAAACGGACTGTCGAGATTGCAATGTCTAACTATGACTGTATAACTGGGGCCTGCGCCATCACGTACGAGCGTAAGATTGGTTATGCCACTGATAACATGCGTTTGACCCACGAAGAAATCGACCAGATAATCAGAGCATGGGATGTACAGGTCAGTTCCCTGATGGTAAAACACATTCCTTTTCTGGTCGCATTACATGACAAGCATGGCATCGTTGCTATCAATCCTGATGGGAGTACGAGTTTGATCGCAGGTACTGGCAAGGGAGTGTGGTTTGTTTGTGCCTTCGCTCCTATGGATCAAGACAAGTTTGGGATCATGAACGAGTGTGTTCAGGCTGCAAAGAACCTTGAGACCTCAGTATCCGTATTCGACATCTAGGCTGTTCATTTCTTTTCGA
Source organism: archaeon (assembly GCA_024275415.1). Lineage (GTDB taxonomy): Archaea > Asgardarchaeota > Thorarchaeia > Thorarchaeales > Thorarchaeaceae > MP5-2226. The sequence continues at coordinate 53,201 of JAJRZD010000105.1, read as the reverse complement.
GAAGTGGTTTCTGCTCGGAGATTGCTCGTGCAATTATTGCCATCATTGCACCAACCCAGCCCAGGGATTGGCTAAGTTGAACAATGAGAGGCATTACCAGCACTCCGGCCCACGCCAGTTGGACCAAGCTCATGACTAGACTTATGGCACCCATGCCCATCGAAACCATGACAATGATTCTCCCTGACTCAACATGACGGGTGGTCATCAAGATGCCTCCGAATATGACACCAATGCCGCCTATTGCTGTCAGTTCCGCCAAGATACCCAATATTAGCTCCAGCGTGAATGAGAACGATTCACCCATGAGTGAGTCCAGTCCTTCGGCCAGAGCAGGAAGGTAGCCAAGTGTCCCGCTCACTCCTGATAGCACCATCAAGGCACCACCAATTATGCATAGCAATAATGATGTTCTATTATGAGATGATAGCAATGTGTTCTATTCACCGCCATGACTGCCTTTTAAGCATAATGTGCACAAGATATTATTCGATAGTAGGGCATCTAACCTTTTCCTCCTTGACGTAGGGTATCGCAATCCCCTTGGGCGGAACAGATTTCCGAATCCCAGCCAATGCGACAATTACCAAAAGATATGGAACCATCTGGACAAAGTTGGTGAAGTTCTGAAGCCATTCGAGTCCCGGCACAAGTTGAATTGCGAACTGAAGCCCATTCAGGAATCCAAAAAACAACCCTGCTAGCAGTACACCAAGTGGAGTCCAATTCCCAAAGATCAATGCTGCCAGAGCGATGAACCCTCTTCCGTTTGTCATTCCTTTCCCGAATGCTGAGCCAAAACCTATCGAAAGATATGCACCGCCCAGACCTGCAAGCATTCCACTAATGACGACTGCAATTGTCCGCGTCCATTCTACACTTGCGCCTGATGCGTCGAGGGTGCTCGGATCCTCACCAGCAGCACGCACCCGCAAGCCAAAGGGAGTCCTATAGAGGACGTACCAGCTTATGATGACCATTATGAATGCAATATAGGTAATCGGAGAGTGCTGTCCAAAGGCAGCGTTCAAGAATTGATTCCCAGTGTCAAATGAGATATCGGGGAGTCGGGTGACTTGTTCTGAGTATCCCTTGCGTCCCCATACTACCTCAAGCATCAAGGTAGTGAACCCTGCGGCGAAGAGTATCACTCCAGTGCCACTCACGATATGATTTCCCTTGAACTTGACGCAGATTATACCATGGGCCAGTGCCAGCAGTCCCCCAGCTGCCACAGATGCTAAGACACCCATCCAAGGGTTGCCGGTGAAGTACGTTGCAGCCACTGCACTGAAGGCACCGATCAGCATCATGCCCTCGAGCCCGATATTCACCACTCCAGAACGCTCTGAGAACATTCCACCTAGTGCTGCAAGGATCAATGGTGTTGACATCTGTAACGTAGCTGCTATCAGCCAACTGGCGAGTAAGACAGTCACATCGACCTGCATCATGCATCACCTCTCCTCATCAAAAACGGTGGTCTATGTACTCTTAACAGCACTATCGCAAAAAGAACCATTGGGATGCCTAATGCAAGACCAAGGATGCCCACTTGTATTCCAGCTACCACAGTCCCAAAGATTCCAGCGGCTATCCAGATACCTGATGCGAGCAATGCCATAAGAGTGCCATTCTCATTCCTCGGATAGACAAAAGCGAACGACAGAAAACTTGTGATTCCAGCTAGAAGCAATGCGATCCCAAGTATGGGGTCGAAGGCCATTTGGACAAACATATACCCGAATCCGAGAAAACCACCAATCAGAGAGATTGCTGCGAGCAAGAACTCAGGGATTGCTGGGAATGGCTCGCTCTTCATCCGTATAGCAAAGGACTGACCATTATCGGCGAGCCAGTCGATGATTTTGGGAGCTGCTACAAAGAGGACGATTAGCCCTTGGATAAGACCGACCATCTCGATTGGGACATGAGCCACTTGGTGCATCGTGTTACCTCCTGCTCTGAGCGCTCCAAAGAAAATGGCTCCTGCTAGAACGCCCCATGGATTATTGTTCCCAAGCACAGCGACAGTGATACCATCCCATCCCAGACCTGGTGACCATTGATCAGTGAACCTGTAGTAGGTTCCAAGTATCTCTTCGCCACCTGCCAATCCTGCTAGTCCTCCGCTGATGCCTAATGCCAGCGCCATGTTCCTTTTCGGATTTATCCCACCATACTCGGCTGCTGCTTCGTTCTGTCCAACAGCCCTCAGCTCGTAGCCAAGCACAGTCCGATTGATGAGAAAGTCAACTGCGACGACAGCTGCGATTGCAATGAAAAGTCCCCAGTGGACGTATGGCCCATAGAGGTTGGGAAGGATGGCAGTATCAAATATCCGTGGCGTCTGAGAGATCCATGCATATTCCCCTTGCTCTTTCAACGGATAGGTGACCAGCCATTGCGTGAAGAGGATGGCTGTATAACTCAACATCATCGTGGTCACAACTTCATGTGCACCTCTGTATGCCTTGAGCAGTCCAGGTATGAGCCCCCAGATAACACCTATCAATGAACCTACAAGCAACGCAAGAATAGGATGTATCAGGATAGGGAGAGAGAACATGTACCCGATGATTGTCGCTCCTATGGCACCCATATAGAGTTGTCCTTCAGCACCGATGTTGAAAAGACCACACTTGAAAGCAAGTGCCACTGACAGACCGGTCAGTATCAAAGGAGTCGCATAGAAAAGTATCCTATCTGGCTGCGTGATGGCACCCACAGCTAAATAGTAGAAAGCAGCTCCAGGGTCATAACCGGATATCACCATGATAAGAGCACTGACAAAAAGAGACAACACTATAGAGCCAAAGGTCCACATCGCCTGTTTCCGGAGCTTGCGATCATTGAGCTTCCTGAGAATCCTAGTAATTGTATCATCGTCCTTTTCTATATCGATGTTTGTGACTTCTACATTTTCTGTCATACATTTCTCGCCTCCTCGAGATCCTCAGAACCATGACCCGCCATCAAGAGACCCAGTTCCTCCTGCGATGTTTCATACGGATCTTTCTCCGCCACCAGCTTTCCATCGAAAATGACGCCAATCCTATCCGCGAGATTTCGAATCTCATCAAGTTCTGCAGATACGAGCAGTATTGCTATACCTTTGTCACGCATAGCAATCAGAGTATTATGGATGAACTCGGTCGCTCCGACATCAAGTCCTCTCGTAGGTTGTGCCGCGATAACGAGGTCAGGGTTAATCGAAAGCTCTCTTGCAACGACCACCTTCTGCTGGTTTCCTCCACTTAGAGTACTAACAGGCACCTGCACGTCGGACACTTTGATAGAGTAAGTATGAACAAGGTTCTTCGCCTCCTTGTTGAACCGATCAAGATCTAACATCATATTCTTAGGACCCGTGGCGAATGGTGGGTTCTGATGTTTTCCAAGCACTACATTCTCAGCAATCGAGAAACTGAGGATGAGTCCGCGAGCATGACGGTCCTCAGGGATATGGCTCACCCCAACATCACGTACCTGACGGGGATTCATGCCAGTTATATCGGTGCCGTTCACTGTTATCTCGCCGCTAGTCGCTCTCCGGAGTCCTGTTATCGCCTCAACAAGCTCGGTCTGTCCATTCCCTTCAACACCTGCGATACCGTAAATCTCGCCTGAACGGACATTCAAAGAAACCCCATTGACGACATCAAGTCCCCTTGAATCTCTGACGTGAAGGTTGTTTATCTGCAGGACTACATTGCCAGGCTGAGCAGGTTCCTTTTCGACACTAAAGACAACCTCGCGTCCCACCATCATCTTGGCGAGTTCACTGGGGGAGGTATCTGCCCGATTGACAGTCCCGACCAGTTCTCCGTCCCTGAGCACGCTTATCTTATCACATAAGATAATTGGCTCACGTAGTTTGTGAGTGATTAGGATTATGGTCTTTCCTGCATCCTTGAACTTCTGCAATGTCACAAAAAGTTCATCCACTTCCTGAGGGGTCAGGACCGAAGTAGGTTCATCAAGAATAAGTATGTCAGCTTCGCGGTAAAGGGTCTTGATTATCTCAACGCGTTGTTGTAGACCAACAGAAAGATCCCTTATCTTTGCATTCGGATCGATTGCCATTCCATTCTCTTCAGCAATGGCAGCAATTCTCTTTGATGCTGACCTGTAGCTGATGGGAAGTATTTGTTTCACAATCTTCCATAACCGCCCCTTGCGCTTGTCAACTCCATTGATAATAGGCTCCATTCCCAGTACGACATTTTCAGTCACGGTGAGGGGTGGAATCAATTTGAAATGCTGATGAACCATCCCGACTCCCACGGATATCGCATCATGTGGCCCGTGGAACTCCACTTCCTGTCCACGTATGATAATGCGCCCAGAATCCTTGCTGATAAGGCCATAGAGGATATTCATGAGTGTGCTCTTTCCGGCTCCATTCTCACCCAAGAGCCCGTGGACTTCTCCTTCCTCAATCCGAAGGGTGATGTTCTTGTTGGCCTGAACATCTCCCGCGAAGGTCTTGGAGATGTTCTCCAACTCGACAGCGTAAATGAGCGATGCCTCCTTGATTCTTGTAGATATTTGATTTTGAAATACTACCTCTATTTAACCATAGGGGAAAAAGAAACAGACGAGAGGGGGTATATCCCTCTCGCGTATCTGAATTATGTCCAGTATTTCTGGCTAGGAACTATCACGTTGCCTGCTACGATATCAAGTCGAAGCTGGTTAGCAAAGTTAACGACGTCCTGTGGAAGAACCAGCAAGTCCTCGTTAATCTCGTAACCAAGCCCACCATTTGCAAGGTTGAAAGTCTTGATTCCTGGTACGTGCGTGCCAGACCATGCATCAACAATTGTCCGGTACACGGCGACATCCACCTTCTTCAGCATGGATGTCAGACACACTGTTGGGGGTGCTGGGTTGTTCGGGTCATCTGTTCCCAGATACATCTGGGGACTGTCAACGCCAATGACCCAGAGAGGGTTGTCGAAACCCTCAGTACCGTTCTTGTTCTTTGCACTGTCAAAGACACCTAGTCCAGATCTTCCAGCCGCTGCAAATATGATATCTGTCCCAGCAGTGTACATCGCATCTGCCAGTGATTGACCAGCAGCAGTGTCCACCCAGCTTCCTACATATTGTACATCGAAGGCAATGTTCGCCTCGTTAGCATCGTAATAGGAATAGTTTGCACCCCAGACATAACCAGCTGCAAATTTGTTGATAAGGTCAATGTCCATGCCACCAACAAAGCCGACCTTGCCGGTCTTGGTCATCAACCCTGCAATGGCTCCAACAATGGCGGAACCTTCTTGTTCGTCGAACAGAATTGAAGTGACATTTGGATAGTCAGTGGGATCTATGTACATATCAACGATAGCAAACGGCTGTTCTGGATATTCAGCTGCAACAGTCTGGATGGCTTCCGCCTGATCAAAACCGATACCAATGATCATTTTGTAGGGGTCTCGGTATTCGGCATGTGCAGCATATGCGCGGTGGAAACCTTCGTATTCTGTCGTTGCCGTGGGCTCTACATACGTAAAGGTAATCCCATAGTCCTCTTTAGCCTGTTCGGCTCCAGCGTAGGCACCATCGTTGAACGACTTATCGCCCAGCCCGCCAGTAGCAAAGACGATAGCGACATCGTACGGGTTTTCGGGGGGAAGGAACGGATTGCCTCCTCCGAGGATGACGATGCCTCCAATCCCTGCTATGGCGATAACAACAATGACTACTATTGCCAGAGTCTTGTTAGAAGCGCTCATTCTCTCTATTCTCCTGATTTCTGGTCGGTTCTTACGAGAACCATCTCATACGAGCACTCGACCAACCTGAACTAGGCGTGGTGACTTAAAAGGTCTATCAATTACGAAGAAGGACTTTGAAGGAAAATCAAGACGTAAAGCTCTTAGGACAGATGCGATGAATGGGCGGATATGCGAGTCCATATTGAGGAATCAGTGATAACAGATGAGAAACCCTTGGTCATGGTACACGGTGCGGGGGGTTCCTCAGCCACTTGGTTCTTCCAGTCCAAAGGCTTGAGTTCAGATTTCCATACCATTGCAATTGACCTGAATGGGCACGGAAGGTCAAAGGACTTCTCAGAAGAGGACACTCTCGAATCCTACGTCAAGGATGTGATTTCGGTGCTTTCTGAATTCAAGGATCCGTTCTTAATGGGACACTCAATGGGCGGAGCGGTATCACAGATAGTGGCGCTCCAAAACCCTGAGATGATAAAAGGCCTCATCCTTGTTGGGACGGGCGCCAGATTGAAAGTACATCCGATGATATTCGATATGCTTGCCAACGACTTTGACGCCTATGTACAATCTGTGGCTGAGTTCATGTTCGACGAGTCAACCCCTGATGAGATTAAGGTCGCATCTCAAGCAGAGGTACGAAAATGTCCGGTTCATATCATCGAACGCGATTTCCAAGCATGTAATTCATTTGACATCATGGGTCAGGTCGCAAACATCAATATTCCAAGTCTGATAATCGTTGGCGAGAATGACAAGATGACTCCTCCCAAGTACGCACAATACTTGCATCAACATATTTCAGGATCCACACTGGAAATTATCCCAGACGCAGGACATGCCGTGATGCTAGAGCAAGCAGAAACCTTCAACCGTCTAGTTCGTGAGTGGATGCTTGCCCAAGGTTAGTATGAAACACTCTTTGATCGGTTTGGTTCTGTGGAGCAGTAGATTAAATAAGCACGGAGGTCTGAGTGGTTTAGCTACGGAGAAGATTCCGATGACTGTTGCAGACTCAACACAAGCTATCCCTAGTGATAGGAAAGAACGTGTTTCATGGTATATGTTTGATTTCGCGAATACCAGCTTCACGGTGCTCATTGTCACTGCGCTGTTTCCGCTGTACTTTCGGACTCTGGTTGGAGACCCTGTTTTGGGAGATGCACTGTGGGGATACGCTGGTAGTATCACTATGCTGATCATTGCGCTCACCTCTCCAATTCTTGGGGCGATGGCGGACTTCTCGGGCAAGAAAAAGAAATTCCTCACATTCTATACCGCCCTGTCGATCATCTTCACTTCACTGATGTTCTTCCTACGTGACGACATCCCGACATTCCTTGGCGTTGACATGTGGGTCTGGGCATTCATTCTTTTCGTGATTGCAAATATCGGATTCGAAGGTGCCTTGCCATTCTATAACGCTTGGCTTCCTGAGATAAGCGACGAAAATACGATTGGGAGAATTGGTGGAATTGGATATGCAGCCGGATATGTCGGAGCAATGATAACCATCATCATCGCATTGGTCAGCTATGTCATGCTGCCCGATTACCCGACATTGCCATTCCTGTTCGCAGCTGTCTTTTTCGCAGTGTTCGCAGTTCCAAGTATCCTTGGTCTTAAGAATCGCCCTCCAAGTAAGTTCCCTGATGAAGAAGGAGTCGGAATCGTGACCATCGGTTTCCGCCGTGTTCGAAAGACATTCAGTCAGATTCGGGATTATCAAGGGCTCCCATTGTTCTTGGTGTCGTATTTCCTCTTCTCCGATGCCATTAGCACGGTTATCTATTTTGCAGCCATATTTGGGGCAGTAGTATATTCCTTCAGCACCGGATTGATCCTAATCTTCTTCGCGGTGACTCAACTCGCTGCCATACCAGGAGCCTTCATCTTTGGCTACATAGGGGACAGAATTGGGACAAAGAAGACACTCATCATCACGCTTCTCATCTGGATTTCTGCACTTCTAATCGCATTCTTAGGGCAAGACCAGGTTGTCTGGTGGATAGTCGGGATGATAGCAGGCGTTGGTATGGGTTCATCCCAAAGCACTGCAAGGAGTATGTACGGCCAGTTCATACCTGAAGAGAAGAAAACTGAGATGTATGGGATCTACGCATTAAGCGGCAAATTTGCGGCAATCATTGGTCCCTTTGTCTATGGTAGTGTTCTCTTACTTGTTAGCGGATTGGGAGCGGCGACAGCCCACAGGTATGCGATGCTGACTATCCTGTTCGTGTTCGTCATATCCCTGTTGATATTGCTCAAGGTTCGTCAACCTGTGAAAGGCGAAACTAAGATAATAATCTCAAGTGAAGAATGAGGTTCCATTTGGGAATCTCCTTCCACTTGGGAACGACTCCTCACGCGGGCAATATTCCTATTGGTCCACTCACAGAAACAGGCGTGTTCTAGCATGCCATGTCATCCTATACTGTCGGCTTGGCCGACTCATGAAGATCAATGTCGGAGATTCAAACCATGCAAAGGATAAATAGACTTTCATTCCACAATAATGTATGCAAATCCTTGTAGAGCGCTTTTTTCACATTGACTTCATTCTCATGGATTTGCTGTTCTGTATACTGTGGATCACACTGCTTCTCAGACGCGGTTATAGGGTCGAATTTTTCATAGGTCTGCTCGGCATCATCATCAATTTCATCGCGGACTATGTGATATGGTTCACGATACAGGGCGTGCGAACCTTGGACGGACCTATCAATCCTCTGCTATTCTTCATCTACTTCTCAATAACATATGGGATGATCGAGTACTCGTTCGTAGCTATCATGTTTAGAGTTCGTGAGAATAGAGAGCGGTTGTTCTGGACCGCAATTCTCTACCTTGGCTGGTTCCTTTCGGGTGTCGCATCACAGGTAGTCTCGATAAATGATATTGTTATCCATGTGACACGTGAGATGAGCCTCTACAGACTCCCACAGATACTGATGATTGTCGGGGGGTATGCCGCTCTTGATATCCTCAGACGCACATGGACTCCGATGCGAGATATCAAGCCAACGTATTTCATCTATCTCTTCTTTGTGGGCATCCTCGTACACTTTGGGATGGAATTCACACTTCTGATGGCTGGAATCCGCCCATCGCCTCTCGTAAATGGGCTCTCAGAGTTCTTGTTCAATAGCTTTTTGGAATTCAATGCAGGAGTGCCATACTTGTTCATGGTCTGGAGATACCTTTCCTCAGAGGAAGGTGGTGTGAAACTGCTTCGGATTTGAAAGCTCACAGACCTTAACCCTCTTTAGGAGCAATACGAAGCATTGCTAGATAAATATGTTTGATGAAGGGTTCCGCCTATGAGCAACTTCCGAGACATCGCGAAGGTATGGCAGGGCAGACCGACTCGGGACGGGGCGGGTGTTTCGCTTTCTCGTATCTTCGGTTACTACGAAACGAAAGACATGGACCCGTTTCTCTTGCTAGACCACTTTGGGTCGGATGATCCCCAAGACTACATAGCTGGGTTCCCGTGGCATCCACATCGAGGTATCGAAACCATCACCTATATGCGTGAAGGACGCGTTAGACATGGGGATAGTCTTGGTAACAAAGGCGTAATCGGAGAAGGCGATGTCCAATGGATGACAGCAGGTTCGGGAATAATCCATGAAGAAATGCCTGAGAAATCCAAGGGGTCACTTTCTTGATTCCAACTGTGGGCGAACCTGCCAGCATCGAAGAAGATGATGGAACCTCGATATCGTGATATTGCGTCTAGTGACATTCCTGAAGTAAAAACAGATACTGGCGCAATGGTAAAGGTCATTGCGGGCGAAGTCGAGGGTCAAGTTGGACCGGCGAAGGACATTGTTATTGAACCCCAGTACTTGGATATAGGAATAAGAAAGAAAGGCTCTTTTCGGCAGGGGGTTCGACTCGGACATACTGTTTTTGCATTCATCTATGAAGGTGACGGGATGTTCAGTCCGTCGTCAAAAGAAACCTACGGCAGCGGGACTCTGGTGCTATTCTCTGATGGTGAAGACATTGAAATACACAATCCCGGCTCTTCAACACTTCGTTTTCTCTTGGTCTCAGGTAAACCTCTTAGAGAGCCAATCGCTTGGCGAGGCCCCATCGTGATGAATACCGAAGATGAACTCCGGAAAGCCTTTGATGAATATCATAAAGGCACATTTCTCAAGGTTGAATAACAGGTAGGCTTATTTTGCGGAGGATTTTGTCGCTTCCATCGTAGAACGGAGTTCGCTAGCAATGGATACGATCGAATGGGATGATAGCCTTTCTGTGAATGTAGACTTGATAGATGAGCAGCACAAGGAGCTCATCAAGAGAATCAATGCCATCTCAAAGGCGGTAGATTCGCACCAAAGCCCCGAGGTCACTCTGAACACTCTTAGTTTTATGAGCGACTATACAGACTTCCATTTTTCTACCGAAGAGAAACACATGAAGGAACACAACTATCCCGCCATGGATCTTCATCTCGCACAACACAAAGAGTTCAAGGACATGGTGAAGCATATGATTGAAGACTTCGAGGAGGAAGGTCCAACACCCGCCCTCGGCAAATCGATCAACACGTACCTACTGAACTGGCTGATTGAGCATATCAAGGGCATTGACAGCAAACTTGGAGAATTCCTCAAGGACAAGCCGATAACCGAGTGAGTGGTAGTTTCAAAGTTTGTGAAAGGGTTATATCATTTCAAGAAGATGCAAGCAGGATGACAGTAGGCGTTTCTATTCTTGTGGATGTATCTGGAGTGCGAGACTCTCGATTTCACACAAGGGATACATGGGAAAAGATACTGCCTATCCTGATTGAACAAGGTGGCATGCGGCAACTACATTTCTCCTCACACCAGTTCTCGACTGTACTTGGCGAGGAGGAGCAGGTAGGCGGAACCACAGCCTTCGCTTTGCTCGCTGAGAGTCACATCAGTGTGCATACATGGCCCGAGTTCGATAAGATTGTCATAGACATCTTTACTTGTGGTGAAACCTCAGAGGCTGAAAGGATGGTAGCTTACCTTGAGGAACATATCCCGCACGACAAAATGAATATCATACGAATAGATAGGGGAACATAATGGTACGCAAGAAGTGGTTCGTGGTACTGATTGTAATTGGGATGCTTACACTATCACCTGTGAAGGTTTCAGCAGAGATGCAATACTCGCTCGACGACTACTTCAAAGTCGAGTTCACAACGTATCTCCAAGGTTCTTCAAGGGATTACGAGGACTATACCGAAACAGAGATCGAAACGAGGACCTATACCGTTGATAGTATCTCTGGCGACTTGATCACATGGAACATGGAACGTAACTACTCCTATTCTGATAATGAGGACAACTCTCTCTATGAGGAAACATCTCACCAATTCACCATCAACGGACAGACTCGCGAATACATCAACAACACGATAGATGCACCCACGAATTACAAAACATATTACAAGTTCGACTACACATGGTTTAGGATTGACCCTGATACACCCGTAGGCACCAAGATTAGTATTCTTGGGAACGAATACGAGGTAAAAGGTCTGACGCACTTTCAGAAGGACTTCATCAATATCATCGAGGTCATCGAAGTTCGGGCCGAGGGAGTCCAGCAGACCATCAATGATTCGGAATACGATCCTGACGGCTCGTTCACCATCACTTTTGATGATTCCTATTACTACGACCCAGAAACGGGATATTTCGTTGCTGAATTATGGACTGCTCGTGCTTTAACATCTGTAGGTAATTTTGACTGGGAAGAGCGAGGAGTGCTTCTTGAGTCAAGCTATCCTATCGATATCGATGAAGCTGCAACACAAGCTCGGATCCAGACATTGCTCATTAACCTTGTTGTGGCCCTCGTTGTACTACTTGGACTGGCAGCTGCTGCCAGGTTCATACGCAAAAGGAGAGTAAAGGCATCTGTTGTAAAAGCCGTACGGATAATGGCAGGAGAGCTGAAACCACCTAGAAAGAGAAAGAAAAAAGTGGCACCGTCGCTCTGGAATCCATTGCACATAGACTATCAGAGCCTGTTACAGATGGATGCAGAAGCAAGACCTGCCAAACTGCGTGATGGTATATATGTCGTAGTGAACCCGGACGACACAATCGCAATAGCCCAGACGATAGGAACGCAGAAGTACAAGAACCTGTTATTTGCCTTCAGCGAGAGAAGCATGGAGCTGCTCTACAGGCTAGCATTAGGAATCATCGACACCAATGCTGTGGAGTTCCACGAGCTCGTCAATATCCTCACCAACACCCAAAAAATGCTAGATTCACAGCTAATTAATGTCCTTGATGCGTTTACCACGAATCGTGATGATGGCATGGTTTCGGATGGCCCCCAGCCTCAGATAACAAGCCCGGCCACAAGTCGGTATCTTGAACCATCAGTAATGGTAGCTGAACCTGACTCGCACAGCGAGTCCATGTTCCTGAGAATCGACAAGTCCGATGATCCTTGGTTCAACGAAACAGTAGCGCTCCTTGCTCGGCGAAAAGTGTTGGACTACACACTTGGGCAGGCCCCGCTCATGCCCAGCGCGCATCTCAAAAAGCTTCGCCATATCCTGCGATTTGAGCCACAGAGAGTCTTGATGGTGGGCGATGACGACCTCATCTCTGTTTCATTAGCAAGGCGAGGTATCGAGGTCACCCTACTTGAGGTCGACCCGTACACTTGTGCATTGATAGCACTCATAGCACAGGAAGAGAACCTCAACATCAGAATTCAACAGGTAGACTTGCGTTCAGCACTGCCGCTCGACCAGGAACAGTTTGACCTCTTTGTGGCTGATCCCGACTTTACCATTGAAGCATTTGCTTTGTTCCTATCGAGAGGTCTCTCGATGCTTAGGATTGGTGGGATTGGACTGATTAATTTTGAGTCGTCCGGAATGCAAAAGCTCAAGGCGAATTACCTGCTAGAAATGCTTGATGTGGAGATTCTAGAGAGGTCGACTGAGAAATGGCATTACGCAGTGATATTGAACAAGACTACTTCGAACTATCATGGCAAATATTCTCCAGTGACCTATACGACGCATGTCCAACTGAACAAGGCACCCTACTCATCAGTCATGTTCACAGTACGAAAGACTGAGATGACACGAGTCATCCTCGAGTCCAATGAATCCTTGAAGGGTGTGGAGAGCGTGATTTACGACTTCTAGAGATTGGTGGTGACCAAGGGTGTCCGGTGAGAGCGCGAGGAGTGGTTTCACACGGGATGTCCAGATAGTGCAATCCCAAGACGCACAGCACATCCTCAAGTCCGCCGAAGCCCTAGGTCTCCATGATATCAGGGAATGGGTCACTCAAGAATGGCTCCAGAGCTTCCTTGACCTTGATGCATGGATAGCCTATCTTGCAGTGGTACCTGATCAACCTGAACATACCCTTGGGTTAGCAGTAATGGGCGTCGAGGAAGAAGGCAGGCTGTGGATTGAAATGCTGGTCGTTGACACGAACGCCCGACGGCAAGGGATAGCATCGGCACTTTGCGAGGCGATGATTCAATACGGGATTGACCACGACAAAAGGGCACTTTTCGTGGATGTTGATCATGACAATGTGGAAGGCTATCAATTCTACACGAAGCTTGGTTTCAGGACTGGGGGAAGGATATCCCTCTACTACTACGATTCGACACCAGCAATCATCATGCTCAGGGAGATACCGTGAGAGAAATGATGGATATACCTTCGAAACGTCAAACAATGCTACTCTGGACGTTTTGCCTTTAAGCTAGATGTATTATAATAGACAACCGAAAGGTTTCCTCGGCGACCCGAAATGACAACAAACGACCGAAAGCGCGGGCTTTCTACAAGAAGTGTACAAGGGATGAAACGAGCCGAGTCAGGTCCTGCTGTAGAGCCAATATATCAGACCTCGACCTTTGTTTTCAAAGACCAGCAGGAGATGCTTGATGCGGTTCAAGGAAAATCAGACAAGGATGTGTACACAAGGTGGAGTAACCCGACCACAACGAATGCAGAGAAGAAGATCAGCGCCCTTGAGAACACGGAAGACACGGTGGTCTTGTCATCAGGGATGGCAGCTATATCGTCGACTATCTATGGGTTATTGAAGAACGGTAGCAGAATTCTAGCATGTGACTCTATTTATGGAGGCACACTCCATCTCTTCCAAGACATTCTTCCTCGTCATGGCATCGAAGTTACTTACCATCCATTAGATGGCTTTGCAGATGCTGTTGAGGATTCTTATGGATCATATGATATGTGCTTCTTCGAAACTCCAACTAATCCAGTCCTTGGAATTATCGACATAAGACGAGTTGCTGATGCTGCTAGAACTGGTTCAATGATCTCTGTAGTTGATAATACATTCGCAAGCCCCATCAATCAGCGTCCGTACGAGATGGGCATCGATATTATAATTCACAGCGCAACGAAATACCTAGGAGGGCACAGTGATATAATCGCAGGTACTGTGTCAGGAAATTCTGAGCAGATTGGAAAAGTGAGAAATACAGCCAAGCTTCTTGGTGGGACTGTTGACCCCTTTGCATCATTCCTACTGGAACGTGGAATAAAGACGCTTGCAGCACGCATGGTGTGGCACAACTTCAATGCCCTGTTCCTAGCAGATAAACTGTCATCCGATTCAAGGATTTCCCGCGTACACTACCCTGGACTTCCTTCACATCCGGGTCACTCCATCGCTCGCAGACAGATGACAGGCTATGGAGGGATGCTAGCGATTGACCTTGCTGCGAATCTTGAAACCACCAAGGAGTTCGTTGATTCACTGGAGATTTTCTTGAATGCAGTGTCTTTGGGTGGTGTCGAGAGCCTTGCGAGTATCCCAGTTCTCACGACGCATTATGGTTTCTCAAAGGGGGAACTTGAGAGTACAGGCATCTGCGAGTCAACGGTCAGGATGTCTGTGGGTATCGAGGATCCAGAAGACTTGCTCTTCGATGTTAAACAGGCACTCGAGAAATCGTTTGGATATTGAAACCTTTGGAAGACCTCAGCAGATAGACAAGCATCTCACGTTGTTAGAACCATCAGAGGACATTAACAAAAAGTGCATCCCGGAATTCCGCATACAGATAGCCAGATTCGAGCAGTTTCTAAAGGGTCACCAAGGTTTGTTTTGGCTCGTGCAACATTCCTCATTATCCATTATTGATTCAGTCGTTTCCTATGATCTCTAAATATTGAATATCACAAAAGAAAGCACAGACCTCATCATCTTAATCGCTAATACATATGATGCTCTCCTGTGGCTTCCACTTGTGTCAATGTATTTGCTCAAATGAAACGCCCGATTGCAGCCAACCTTGGAGTTATTTATTGATGTTTACCATCTATCACCCAGTTATTTCTGTCAAGTGCTCGTACGGGTTTGAATCAATTTTAGAACTTCTAAACCAAGTCTTGTCATTTGTACACTTTCCCTTTTCTTACATGTGGATTTATACACTCAACAATATCTTGGTGCTGTAGTTCTGATAATGTGCTGCTGCTATGTGATGGAGAAAGTTGTGTCGTTTCGCCTAGAAGTTTAGTATTGTAGAACCCCTTCCTAGCTCTTCCAAAACGACTCTTCTTTGTATATTTGATAAAATGAACCCCATGGAGGATAGTATTTCATTATCATCTTTTTGTACCATAATACTTGTCTGTATCATAGTTAATAGAAATCTTTCTCATGGATAAATAACACTTAGTTCACATTTATTATGAGAATAGAACTTGAGGTAAAAACAGGAGCAATACCATGAGATGAATGAAGAAAAGGACAGCATACGCGAGGTACTTGGGAGATATGACATAACTGACAAAGCATTCTCATTCAAATCTTTACATAGTGATATCACACATATTCTAAATCCAAATAGACGGAAGGAGATAGGACAGTATTTCACACCCGAAGAGGTAGCCAAGTTTATGGCACAATGGGTTTGCAAGCCATCGGCAACAATAAGAATTCTAGACCCCTCTATCGGATGTGGGATACTTGCCAGATATTGTTTAGATACGATTCAATCAATTGATGATACGATTGAATTCAAACTCGATGGATACGATATCGATATGGTGATGATCGAATGTGCCAAGAATACCCTCAACGATTACATGGAACACATCAATCTAATCCATACTGACTTCCTATTAGATAGTAATGCGAACAAGTATGATATCATCATCGCCAATCCTCCCTATGTAAAAAACAACAAAATCAGGAATAGAAACGAGTATAGACGAGAATTGAGATCCAGATATAATATCACTCTTGAAGCAACTGCTAGCCTTTATGCCTACTTTATAATCAAGAGCATCGAAATGCTATCTGAGGATGGACGCTTGGCATTTATAGTGCCTGTCGAATGGCTAAATGCAGGCTATGGTGAGAAACTGAAAGAAAAACTACTGGATACTTTATCTATTGAAGCCTTGGTTATCTTTGAGGGTGATGATTTTATTTTTGAAGATGGAATGTCTTCTGCAGTCATTATTTTGGGCAAGAAACCTCTCGACAAGAAAAATAAGGTAAAATTCATCGGACTAACAAAATGGTATGGGATAAGTTATCTGAATAACGCATTGCAGACATGTGAAATCGATAAACCAAATACAATTGCTGTGATGAAGCAATCCGACTTGAATCCTAAAGATAAATGGAGCGTTTATATAAACGGATATGAATCCGATGTATATGAGGGCACTATTCCCCTTAATCAGCTTTTCTTTGTACGACGAGGCATAGCAACAGGTGCAAACTCGTTCTTTACGTTGAGCGATGAAGAAGTCAACGAGTGGAGAATAGATTCCAAGTACCTCCAACCAATAATAACAAAAGCAGCATATGCCACGGATCGTATATTTTCACAAGACCACTACGAAGAACTAAAAACTCAAGGGAAAAAGGTGTACCTTCTCAATGTTAGAGATGAGAGTCCCAATCAAAAAATAACAAACTATCTCAAATTTGGCGAGAAACAAGAAATACACAAGAGGTATCTTACAAGAAAGCGAAAAAGATGGTTCTTTGTTGAGCAACGTGATGTAGCTCCAATATGGATAAAAGTTTTTTTCAGAGATAGAATTCGGTTAATATTAAATCAAACAGACTGTAGGAACTTGACATCATTCCATGGAATATACCCTAAAAAGGGAAGCGAAGCATTCTTGGTTCCACTAATTCTCTATTCACTATCTGAGATCGGAGAGAAAATCATGGCATCCCAAATAAGACATTATGGCGGAGGATTGAAGAAGTTAGAACCGAGAGATGTAGAAAGCATGATGATTCCAGATTTCACCCTTCTAACCCAAGCAGAGTTAGAACTACTAGAGAGCCTTTTCCAAAATTATATCGAGGGCATAACCCATTTGAAGGAGATAAACGAACAAATGGACACAGTATTGAAAAGAATTTCTGGACGAATATCAAAGAAGATAGATAAGAAATACGAGTCTACCAAATTAGAAGAGTTTCTCTCTAACGGTTCTGTGGAATAATCCGAATGACATGAAAGCACTTGCAGGATTCGAACTTGTTCTGTCACGTTTCAGACAGCCAAAATGAGAACGGCGATCCATTTTCATCAAACAATTGTGGACTGGTGAACTTTTTCCACAGAACCTGTTCTAACCAATAAACCAATTTTTCTTAGGAACCATTCATTGTAGGTCGTACAAAATTGGATCCCGTAGCATTGTACTCTCAGGATGCAACACTGGGTGAGCTCTGTGAGATCCTACGTATGTCATGGAAGACCCACTGAGTATGTCTTGTCGAGCCTATATGAACACCCACAACGAGATGTCCAAGACCATCTAGATTGTGTGTACCTGTTAGCAACCCCATTGAGAGTAGATTTCACTAACTATAGACGGAATCTCTCGAAACACTGAATGCCGTGAAGGCATCAATCACAGATTCCTTAAGGGGATACTTAACAAGCCATCCTCGATAAGTTAGAGAATTCACCATTCTAATCACGTCTTCATGTGATGGGTTCCTTGACTCCCACTTGTTTCGAAATAAATGTGATAGCATTTGGAATTGTCCAAGTTCTACTGACGAGTTTTCTCCTTCGAATGATAGGGGTTAATAAAGTTGTGACAATACTGTGTAAAGGGTTGAATATATGAGGAGCAAATCATCACTTCTTCCTGAGATAGACATTGACAATATCAGTGATCTGAAAGATGCAAAGGATGCATTGGAGAAGCTAAGAAGCGCGATTCGGTTCCATAACTATCGATACTACGTTCTAGATGACCCACTAATATCCGATGCAGAATATGATCGCCTTTTTGCAACCCTGTATGAACTGGAACAGCGATACCCTGAGCTTGTTAGCCCGGATTCTCCGACTCAGAGAGTGGGGAGTGATGTCAAGTCCGACCTCGCAAAGATTGAGCATCCGATTCCGATGGTTTCATTGAAAACCGCCTATGAAAGCGAGGGAATTGCGGCCTTTGACCGTTTCTGCAGAGAGGAGCTGGGGATCGATCTGGTGGAGTACACTGCGGAACTGAAATTCGATGGTCTTGCTGTTGAACTCATATATCACGACCACCGCCTAGCCTTGGCATCAACAAGAGGAGATGGTATAACCGGTGAGGATGTGACCCTGAACCTCAGGACTTTGGCAGATATCCCGCTGGTTCTCCTGACGCCTGAAGACGACCCACCACCAGACAGGTTGATAGTCAGAGGCGAGGTGTACATGGAAATCGAGGATTTTGAAAGAATGAATAGGATGCGTTCCAAGAACCACGAATCACTCTTTGCAAATCCTCGGAATGCAGCAGCAGGCTCAGTCAGGCAATTAGACCCCAAGATCACTGCAACCCGCCCTCTCAGGATGTACGTGTATGGTGTCGTTGGCGTCGAAGGACGTGAGTTCCAGACACAGTTAGAGGTTCTCCAGACATTGCAGAAATGGGGACTACGGGTCAATCTCGAACACACCCAACTCTGCCGTGGTCTTGAGGAACTTCTTGCATATCACAGGAGGATGGATGAGATGAGGGATGCTCTTCCATTCGAGATTGACGGCGTGGTCTTCAAGGTCAACTCCTTGGAATATCAGGGGAGGTTAGGGATGCGAACCAGAGATCCCCGATGGGCAATAGCCTACAAGTTCAAACCCAGACAGGCGACGACCAAGCTCACTGGGATAACGGTACAGGTAGGGCGGACAGGTCGGCTGACCCCTGTCGCTGAGCTAGAGCCTGTGACCATTGGAGGTGTTACTGTTTCCAGAGCGTCACTGCACAACCAAAGCGAGATTGACAGGAAGGACATCAGAATTGGCGACACAGTAATCGTTGAAAGGGCTGGCGATGTCATCCCCCAAGTCGTGAAACCCGTTATTGACCTGCGTTCGGGGGATGAAAAGAAGTTCGAGATACCAATGAAATGCCCGGTCTGTGACACAGACGTCGTCATGAGCGATGACAAGAAGTCTTCCCTATGTCCTAACAAGTCCTGCCCTGCCCAGCTTAGACGGAATATTGAGCACTTCGTTTCTAGGGATGCAATGAACATCGAGGGACTCGGGAAGAAGCGCGTGAAACAGCTCATTGACAATGGGTTACTTACCAGCATCCCGTCCATATACGACATCACCGAGGCAGACCTTGTGGAGGTCGAGCGTTTCGGGGACGAATCCGCAAGGAATTTGGTCAATGAGATCGAGGCGAGTAAATCACGGTCGTTCGATAAGGTCATCTTTGCCATAGGAATCCCATCTGTGGGCCTCGCCACATCCCGATTGCTGGCAAGAACCTTTCCAAGTATGGATGATCTCATGACCGCTTCTGCTACAGAATTAGAGTTGATCGAATCAATAGGGTTCGAGGTCGCCACCAACATAGTTTCCTTTTTCGCAGACCCATCGGTCAGGGAGATGATCCATGAGTTAAAACATCGAGGTGTGAACATGACTGCCGAGGCGAAAGGAGAAAAATCCGACGCACTAAAAGGTCAGACATTCGTTTTCACTGGAACCCTTGAAACCATGAAACGAAGTGAGGCACAGGTGTATGTCGAGAACCTAGGCGGAAAGGCCACATCGAGTGTGAGCAAGAAGACCAACTATGTTGTAGCAGGATCCGGAGCAGGAACCAAGCTGGACAAGGCAAAAAGACTTGGGGTCACTATACTTTCAGAAGAGGAGTTTCTCGCACTGCTAAGACAGTACGGAGTCGAGATATGAAGCCATGTCACAAACGACAGTACGCAGACTTGAACGATTATTTATAATCACTAATTTCATTGTGTGACTGGATACAGAATATCCTTCATATCTGGAATTTGGTATATAGTTGGACACGGAGGAGATTGATTGAGAGTTGCTATCTGTGCGATTATCCTTGTTCTAATAATCACAATAGTGCCAGCCCCAGTTCCCAAGCTGAGCAATTCAGCAGGGTCTGTTGAAATGAAGAGGGATATCCCACTACAAACTCGCCTTCTATCATACACACCTCACGACCAGATTGTGATCACATCAGATGACGACTTTGCAGTATGGCCAGGTTCGGGTACAGAAAATGACCCTTATGTAATTGAAGGCTTGTCATTCGACCTTCTGAATACCAGTATATTCATTCAAGATGTCACTGTGCATTTTGTTATTAGGAATTGTTACTTTACATACACAGGAAGCGACTATCGATACTATCCAGCCATTTGGATATCATCTACACAATATGCACTCATTGAGAACAACACATTTGATGGTATTCCCGTGGGAATCCGTTCAGAGCAGATAGCCAACAAGATTGAGATCACCAATTGCAGCTTTGTCGATACTTCATCAGGGATAGTCTTTTGGAGCGGTGGAATCGCTCAGATTTCGAATTGTACTTTTGAGAAGGGATACACTGGGATCCAGATAGACGATTACTCGGTCTTGAACCTTCAGGACAATACAATGAATAATATGACTGGAGATGCAGTCCGGATATGGACTGTTGACAACGCTATAATAACAAGAAATGTAATTACATTGTCTTCGAATTATTGGTACAATGATGGTATTCAAATATACTACAGCAATGGCTTCACAATCGCAGACAACTTAATAGTGGGTGGAGCGAATGGAATCAGGTCATTCGCCTGTGCCTGGGGAGTAGTTCAAAGGAATATTGTCCGTGATGGTAATCGGGCTTCCCTGTCTATCGACAGCTCATCAAACCTCATGGTTGTTGACAATTTTCTTGATAGAGGGATTTACATTTATGGGACTGTTAAAGAAGAGTGGGTACACTCTTTCGTGAATAACAGTATCCGAGGCAAGATGCTTGGTTATTTTGTGAATGAGAGTGACATCACTATCTCAGACGACATTTATGGACAGATAATCATGATTTTCTCATCGCGCGTTGTGATTAATGAAATCTCAATGCCAGATGTGTATTCGCCCATATCGGTCATACTCTCAACCGATATCACGATGCGAAATATCACTCTGACGGGAAGTGGAGTTGGAATTGCAGTCTTGAGATCCAAGGATGTATCCATCCAAGAGTGTAGCATTGAAACGTCATTCGAGAGTGTTAAGATTCGTAGATCGTCAAATATTGAGATATCGAATTGCAAACTCTTCGGGGGGTATGGTATCAGTGGAGAGAATACTAGAAAATTGGTCATCGAACAGAATACATTCTATATGGAAGGTGGTGAGCCATGGCAGAATAGACATGCTATCAACCTCTATCAGATAGATGACTCGGCGATTACAGGTAACCTCATTAAAGACGGGGACATAATAATTTATGATGGATATTATACCACGATATCTGATAATGTCATCACATTCACTACCGAGTATGGAGTGGGCATCGGAATCACATCTACGTTTCATTCCATTATTAAGGGAAATTCTATCAAGAGAGGAACCGTCGGCATTAATGTCTACTCGTCTGGTGAAATTTTGGTGGAAAACAACTCAATCACACAGTCTATGGAGGGGCTATTTCTTAGTAATGTCAAGAGATCTGTTGTCACACGGAACGAGATAGTATCCTGTGCAGGGAATGGCATTGCAGTATATTGGAGTTATCGTGTTAACTTCACGAGGAACGTGATTTGGGACAATGCAGGTTACGGGATCAAATTCGAGTCGGATTCAGACAACTGCATGGTATATCACAACGAGATAGGCAAGAATTACATGGGGAATGCTTATGACGACGGCATCGACAACATCTGGGACGATAGCGAAGGGTTTGGTAACTATTGGAGTGACTACAACGCATCTGGAAAGTATGAGATACTTGGAGATGCCAATAGTGTAGACAATTATCCGATGTTCATCAACGAATATCAAGATAGAATTCCATTTCTCATTCCCTTGGATGACGTTACGTATGATAACACTAATGACACTGAAGTGGTGATTGAATGGTACGCTTGGGATTCAGACCCGGTATTCTACACTGTCCTTGTCGATGGTCAGATAGCAGTGAACAGCACATGGGATGGAGATAACATCGCTATAGACTTGTCATACTTGGATGCTGGAGCCCATACGGTGACTCTGTGGTTAGTTGATGAACGTGATAACCGAATATCTGACACTGTCAGGGTCACAATCGGAGAAAGAAACCAGTCGGTCTTGGGTATGCCTCTGTCCGTTGCAGAAACGGCATTCATCGGCATTCTTGGTGTCGAGACCTTCATGGCAGTGGGTCTTGTCTGGCTGATTCTTCAGAAGCAGCGCAAAATTGTTGAGGAATAACAACTGCTCAACCCCCTATTTCAGTCACACACCACCAGCATAAATGACACATCGCCTAGATGGACAAAGTGATATACCCTACTAATTGTCTTGAAATGTTATGTCCGGCACCGAAATAGGACCTGAACGCTTCCTTGCTGTTGAATCTGCAGGAGGGGCATCATGGCATCCCAACAGCTCTGAGTTTGTGTTCGTATATGATGCGCCCGGGAATTTTCAGGTCTATCATTCATACGTGGACGAAGGAAGGTCTATCTGGCCAGACAGATTGACATATGAACGGGATCGTTGCACTAACCCAAGATACCTTTCAGATGGTAGCATTATCTTTACCAGAGATTTCGAGGGCAATGAGAACTTTCAGATAGGACACATCGACACTAAGGGACACCTTTCTTGGATAACAGATGACGAGAAAGCCAAGCATATCCCGACGTTTATCGATGATGACGCAGTCTATTACAACGCTAATATTGAAGACAAGTCAAGGCTGGACATATATCGACATAAATTACCTATCCTGAACAATGATCCCGAGCTCATCTTGAAGACCACAAAGGGGCGTATGGCAATCCTTGAGGTATCGAAGGACAAGTCGGTCGCCATAATCCACCATATGCAAGGGAATGCCAGACACAATCTGCTCCTGTTCGATCTCAATGATGGCACGACAACTCCAATCACGGAGTCCCTCAACGAACGTGATTCTCGTTGGCTACCCGTAGGGTTCATCGATGATGACCACATCTTAGTGAGAACAGATCATCGTTCTGACTATATGAGGCTTACCTCATTATCACTGAAAGGCGAGTTCGGCACATTTGAGGAAATCGAGAGAACTACCAGATATCCGTATGAACACACAGCTACTTCAAAAGGTACTCAATATGTCTATTATTCGGTGAACGAAGAAGGCTATAACCGTGTCTACCGTGCTCGTTTCACTCAGGACTCCATGAAGGATGTCGAGGAAATCCGGTTGCCCATGGAAGGTGTGATTGGTTCCGGTGATCATCGTACCTATACGAGGGGGATGGCTCTCTCGCCTGACGGAAAAAAGCTGGCGATATCGCTCAGCTCCTCGGTTGAGCCTGCGAACATCTGGATTATCAATACTCAGACCATGAACACATGGAAAGCGACCAACGTACAGATGGCTAGTCTGAACACGAGTATGTTTGCAAAGGCATCACTAAGCCGGTTCAGTAGCTTCGATGGGCTAAGCGTACCCTACTTCAAGTACTGTCCAAAGGGCAAGATGCCTGAGAAGGGATGGCCTACAGTCTTTATGATCCATGGAGGGCCCGAGGCTCAGATACGTCCGGGATTTAATCCAGTCATCCAATTTTACATCAATGCCGGTTATGCGGTGATAACACCAAATATCCGAGGCAGTACCGGGTACGGCAAGACGTATCTTGACATGGACAACGTCGAGAAGAGGCTTGATGCCATAAGAGACATAGAGCAGCTGTATCAGCATATCCGGATTAGTGATGACGCCATCGACTCCTCTCGGGTCGTGGTCTATGGAGGTAGTTATGGTGGGTTTGCTGTGTTGTCTGCCATCACGGAGTACCCGACACTATGGAAAGCGGCAGTTGATATCGTCGGGATATCGAACTTCGTCACGTTCCTGAAGAATACGGCTGCATGGCGACGATCCAACCGAGAATACGAGTATGGGAGCTTGGAACAAGACATTGAGACTCTGGAGCGCATCAGCCCGATTCACAAAGTTGACCGTATCACCTGCCCCCTTTTCATCATCCAGGGCGATAACGATGAGCGAGTTCCCCTGTCCGAGTCTATCCAGATCTATGAAGCACTGAAGAAGAAGGGCATCCCTGTGGAATTGATGCGGTTCTCAGACGAGGGACATGGGCTTTCGAGGCTGTCGAACAAGATCAGGGCATATACAAGAGTACTTGCGTGGCTCAATGAAATCGTGTAGATCTTCTTTATTAGACAAAGTTAAGAGGCATGATAGGGAGAGAAGGTGCGGAGTGAATCATATGAAGCGGGTATCGGTGGTTTTCCTCATCCTGTTGGTCATGCCTGTGCCGATGTCTTCGATACGGTATGAACCAGTGTCCTACAGCGATGACGGTGTCCGGGTGTTTGTGACAGTTGAAGCTAATACACCTTGGACAGCCCCATTTAACGAGAAGGTCAACGTCACTATCAGCGTTGAGCCACTCATAGACCAGATGACACAGGTCAATATCACGAGGATAGATGTGATATTGAACAAGGTGGAAGCCGATCAGTCAGACTATATTTTGATGGCAGCTGACGAGGTGTCTGGAACACCCATTACAACAGGTGTGACCTTTGCCAACTTCACTTCCGAATTTAATTTCGCCAGCACTGACAGCGGAACCGAATGTTACTTTGCTGTCATGGTGTCTGGTGCGTACAGGAATGCCACACACATAGCATTCTTCCAAGCCCTGTCTCCAGAGAATTTAGTCGGACCGTTCGTGGTGACACCAAGCATTGAGTCACCCATCGTATGGGTAGGTCTGATTGTGATGGCGATTGCTGGAGTCATTTTCGCTGCTGGTATATATGGAGTCAAGAAGAGCCGGAAGCGTAGCACCCGTAAGCGTCTGTCGGATTGATACTAGACCGCCTTTGTGAGCGTGGCATATTCCGTTGGACTCATAAAGGAGAGTATCAGGTTCACAATTGTTGATTCACGATGACTACTGAAGAAATGAGATGGGATTTAACACATCTAGTGGAGTTTGACGACCCTGCATGGATCGAAGAACGTATGTCTGCCGCTGTGAAAGAATCAGAGAGTTTTCGGGACAAGTATCGGGGCAAGATCGAGTCATTCAATGCACAACAGATCAAGGATCTTTTGGAATCAATTGACGAGTTCAGACTGAGGTACGAAGGCCCCTTCAAATACGCTTCGCTGTCCTACTCGGCTGACAATACTACTGATGTCAACAAGAAACTATATGATCGTTCCCAGACATCATACATGATGATGGGGCAGAACCTAGCTTTCATTGACATCGAGCTTGGCAAACTCCTCACGAAAAATCCCGATATCATAAACGACAGTGCTGTTGCTGAATACAAGCATTATCTAGAGAGAATCCAGAGGAAATCCCCTCATTTCCTGAGTGAAGAGGAAGAACAGATCATCATCATCAAAGACCGCAACGGGATCCAAGCATTGTGGAACCTGTTCAATGATTGGCTTTCAACACGCACCTTCAAGATAGAGGTCGATGGTGAGATGAAGGAAATGTCCTATGGTGAAATCACGGGATTGTATCAAAGCCCCAATAGAGACCTCCGAAAACGAGCGATGGAAGTCGTCTTTGGCACATTGGGGAAGGATCATCTCTTGTGGTCATCCGCACTCAAAGCCATCAATGCCGACCATGTCCAGATGACCAAGCTGCGAAAGTGGGATAGTCCCATGACACAAAGCCTCATCGACAATGATGTAGATGAGGAAACGATACAGGCACTCATGAACACGATTGAGAAGAACGTGGGTATGGTGCGCGACTATCTGAAGCTCAAGGCAAAGGTCATGGGTCTGGACATCCTTGGGAACTGGGATCTATCCGCCCCGCTCCCTAACGTTCCAGATAAGAAATGGAACTGGAATGAAGCAAAGGAACTTGTGGTTAATGCGTACACAGACTTCGATTACGAGGTAGGCACTTGGATAAAGGAGATGTACGATAAACGGCATTTGGATGCTGAAGTGCGTTCGGGAAAGCGATCGGGTGCATTCTGCTCTACATGGTTCAATGGGAAGAGTGCATACATCCTTCAAAGCTACAATGAGCGAATTGGGGACATCTATACCTCTGCACATGAACTTGGCCATGCTATGCATGCATATCTGGGCACGAGAGCACAAAAGCCATCGAATTATGAGATTGGAAGCTGCGTGGCAGAAACCGGCTCCATTTTCGGAGAGCTCCTGCTCACTGAGAAATTGCTCTCGAAGGTCGAGTCCAAAGAGGGAAAACAGGAGATCCTTGCAATCGTGCTCGATGAGTTTGTTGCCGCCGCATATCAGGTTTCTGCGAGAGTGTTCTTCGAGCAATCAATCTACGATGCAATTGAGAAGAACAAGCTTCTTGACGGGGAAGCCATCTCCAAACTCTGGGTCGAGGCTCGGGATCGTATCTTCGGTGATGCTGTGGAATGGATTCCCGAGGACAAGTGGTGGTGGACCATGAAGCTTCACTTCTACATCCCCAACTATCGTTTCTATAACTATCCTTACGTGTACGCCCAGCTGTTCGTTTTCGCAATGTATAAGCTCTACAAAGAACAGGGGAAGGATTTCGTGCCGAAACTGAAGAATTTGCTTGCCGCTGGCTCAAGCAAAAGTCCACGTCAGTTAGCTGCTGAGATTGGGTTTGACATCACCAAAGAAGACTTCTGGCAGAAGGGCATCGATCAGTTCTCAGAATTCGTCGATATGTTCAAAGATACACTCTAGAACAAACAGGGGCTCAATGCCCCTCTTTTCCATTTTCGATACACAGGGACTTGAAACATAGTTACGGCAAAGTCGAATTATCCAGAATATGTTTTTCAAAGGATAATTGTAGTCCTGCCAGTTTCATGGAACAACTACTGACCTCCATCCTTTTATCGGACAAGATTACATTCTATTTGGCGGATGGTTCACTGGAATGCAAGACTCTACAGAGCGCCATATGCGGGAACTCGCTGCTCTCTTTGACGAATTAAAACAGGAATACAATGAAGAAGGAGATATTGGGGCCTCTCGATTTCGCGATGTGTTTCATTCATTGATGCCTATCCAAAAGGAAAAGTTGCAGACAATATCAGGAAAACGCTTTGACGAGTTCATGACAAGGGGATCGCTAGTGAGCATAGCGGTTTCATACAGAGACCCTATTACGTCCGTCATTGACAAGAGAGAGGACGGCATGCCGGACTATGTTGTGTGGAATGAATACGCGTTGGAGTACCACAGGATAAACCAAGTACTGAATTAGATGTCCCGTACCATCGCAGACCATTTCAACGGGATTGCCCTGACAGCGACCATCGGGGGGATTATCGGTGAGGTGAGTCATGTGTCAGACTACTTCGGCATGGTAGTATCACATCGGGCAATTGCGGAGCAGGCGGGGCTAGGATGGAGAGGAAAGAACCAGTTAATCATCCACGAGAAGTTCAGCTGTGCCGTGCGATTCGCGTCCGTCATTATTCCAGTCTCTCTTGAATATGGGACACCTGTCGGATCAAGGTGCGGTTCTTGTACCGCGTGCGAGGACGCATGTACATTCATCAAAAACCGAGAGAAACTCACTGACTACAGGGAGAATTGCAGGCGCTATATCCTATTCTTAAAATCGAAAGGGCTTGTGAAGGATGTCTGTGGCAAGTGCATCAAGGCATGTCGGGAGAATGGTATCTTCAGTTCGAGGTTCTCTTTGCCAATGATGGGAGAGGACTAGCCCGCCCTACAGGTCAAGTGTGATATTCTATCATCAGCTCAGCTAGCTCCCTGAATGCATCATCGACATTCTCCCCGGTAAGTGCAGAGGTTTCTTTGAAGAGCGTAGGGACATCAAGGCGCTTTGCTAGCACTCTGGCAAACCGCTCACCTTCTTCTTGTAACACGGTATCTGAAGGGCTGTGATCTGGTCTAATGTCAATCTTGTTTGCTAGAACCAGCACGGGGGGGAGCTTGTCCATGTACTTGAGGGTCTCGATGAGCCACTTCGAGGTGTTGTCGAAGGACGCACGATCCACTACAGAATATACTAGGATGATCGAATGGCAGCCAGAGTAATAATGCCTCCGGACGGTTTCATAGCTGTATTCTCCTGCGAGATCCCAGATCATAAGTGAAACCTTCCCAGCCTCCATGGTGAGGACGCACTTTGAGAAATCGACCCCGATTGTCGCTATATGAGCAGACCTGAATTTCTTGCCCATGTACTGACGGTGAATAGAGGTCTTTCCGACTCCAGTATCACCAATTAGAACTATTTTGAATTGCCAAGCCTTGACTGTGTTAGACATCTACGTCGGTCCTCGAGTTTCTCTTCACAAGCGCGGCTGCATCCACGAAAAGACTAGTGACTGATAAATCATCTGGAGAAAACAATGGAAAGGATAAAAGCCTCTTGCTAGAACCATGTGCCATGTCGATTTACAACAAGATGGCAAAATGGTATGATGTGATGTACTCGTTCTATGACCACAAAAGCGATTGCGAGTATGTCAAGAGCATATTTGAACGGTTTTCCAAAACCCAACCTAGACGGATCCTTGATATTGGATGTGGAACGGGAAGCCATGCGATTGAGTTTCATGCCCAAGGCTATGACGTTGTAGGAATCGATATCTCTGAGGAGCAGGTCAGACTGGCCCGGACAAAAGTGTCATCAGGAGTGCAGGGGGTGCCATCATTTTACGTTGCGGACATGAGGGACTTTGATATGGGTGAAACCTTCGATGCCGCTGTCAGTTTCTTTGGCTCGATCGGGTACAACGAGTCTGACAGGGACATAGAGAATAGCCTTGGGCGAATCAAGAAACATCTCGTGTCCGGCGGTTTGTTCATCTTCGAATTCTGGAACACCAGGGGAGTCACAGGTAGGAAAAGCTCTTGGCACAAGGCCGAGAAAGACGGCATCACTGTTATCCGGCTGGACGAGGGCAAGTTCGAAACAGATACCAACGTCCTTGCATTGACCTTTCACGGCTATGTGATTTCAGGTAAGGAACTGGTTGATGAGTTTGTGGAAGAACACCGACTTCGCACGTTCACTCCACGAGAGATATCATCAATCCTTGAACGCTGTAGCTTTGAGGTCATGGGTACTTTCGAGAACCTCACATTCAACCCTGTGAGCGACACCACCTTTAGGGCCATTGCTGTAGCTAAGGCATAGAAGTCATACGTTCTTGTCGCACAACCCGTATTGCCAATAGGTCATTCAGATAGAGGGGGTTGAAGGTAGGCGTACCTTTATCTCCAACCATAGCTGGGTGGACGCACCAACGATGCTCCTGATTGATATTTTTCCATTGAACAGCTTGACAAGACGATATGTAAATGCAAAGCTGGGTATTGTTTCCCAGGCACCCAGCGTGTATTTCTCAAACAGGAACTCAGATTTCCTTACGTCCTGTGTGACAGCCTCGATGGTGAATGTGGTATGCCAAGATGGTTGGACATCGGAGGCTTCCTGTGAGATGGAGATGTCCAGCGTCCTGATGATTCCAATATGTCTACTGACTCCTTCAAGCAGTTTCTCAAATGTGTCAATAAGAAGAGAATTCGCAATGACGTAGCAAGCCCCTCTCTCACGATTGATCTTTATTTGAGGCAGTGATTCTTTATCCTGTATCAATCGCTCCATTGCGATGATGATAGCATCTACTAGATCTAGTGGTTCCAATGCCTCCTCTGCGAATCTGCCATTCTCCAATACGCTACACATATTCCGTGTGAGCTCTTCGGCAAGTGAAACCTCTTGTAGTGTCTTGGAGATAGAGTCAAGTCGTTTATCGTCAAAACCGGATTCTTGAACCATCGTTTCAAGACTATTGATCGCCTCATGATGGTGTGATCGTATCTGTTCAGTCACAAATCGTGAGTAAATTGCCATGTTAGATTCCATGAGTGTTGCGCGCTCGTTCTCAGAGATATAGTAAAAGAGTAGGATGATTGGAAAGACTGCAACTGAAGCTGCAAGAACTCCCTCAGCCACCCAGTACCCTACCGTCCAGACTCCAAAGTTTGCTTTCATGATGATGATGACCAACCAGATTGTCAATGAACCACATGCAAGGGTTTCCATATCGGTCTTGCCTCCTAGCATACTTGCAAGAAGTAAGAAAAAGTCAAGGAGAAGGAACAATGAGATATAGCTCAACCCCAACATGAGTGCTGTCCCGAAAGTGCCATCGAATACAGTAGGATTTGTGGTGAAGAGATATGCCTGAACGACTTCACCAAGGCCTATCATTATGGCAAAGATAACAATGTGGGATGCATATTTCTGGAAGCTGTAATGACCATTTATCCTGCTTTCAGGTCTAAGAATAGCTCGTATGATCTCGATAAGAAATACTATCATGACCACGCTCCCTGCAATATACGGCACACGCGACTCCGAAGGAGATCCATATAATGGGAGCACATGGGAAAGAACAAGGGCGAATTAAGCCATAGTCCAGAATATGAGAATTGATATTAGTGGGGCAAAGAATGTGACATTTCTGTGTCGCGTCTTCCTGAAAAGAGAGAAAGCAATGGATCCGGCAAAGATAGTGCCTCCAATATGGATGAGCAACGGGGCTCCAATCTCAACCACCGTTCCCATAAAGATGTAACCTTCAATCAGCTGGAGTATCAAGAATGGGCCTATGACTATCGCACTGATCGATACTGCGATGGCATATGCTATCTTTTCATCTACCGAGATATCGAATAGGTATTGGTAACCTGTGGAAACTATCGCATAGATAAATGCTACAATCGTCAACAGGATAGATAATG
The DNA here is from genome assembly GCA_024275415.1 of archaeon. Classification (GTDB taxonomy): domain Archaea; phylum Asgardarchaeota; class Thorarchaeia; order Thorarchaeales; family Thorarchaeaceae; genus MP5-2226. The sequence goes on along the minus strand of JAJRZD010000105.1, from coordinate 22,181 downwards.
TCCAAAGACTATTGGGCGCTGGAAGCAGTGTTATATGAATGGTGCTAGCTGCTCCCAAAAGGATGAATGTGAGGGCAAGTCGCATAGGTTCATGAGTGTCTGCGATCCTAGTCCTTGGCTTAAGAAGGAGATATGCAGCACTCATGTACGTTGTCACTGCGATGGCACCTGTCACGTACCCCCAAAGCAGGAAGAATGATGCAGTCAGAAAGATCCGTGAAACTATGAGTAGAACCACGAATAGACCTACAGTGAAGATCACGAAGAGATGTAATAGATAGCGATTATACAGGAATGACTTTTCAGATGGAGGGTGATTTTGGAAATAGGCGTACAGAAACATTGTGACTCCAGTGATGGCAAATGCGACCAAGTTCAGAAAGATGCCTGATGTATATAGATGGGTCACTGGGGCATCCCTATTGAAGAGATAAAAGAGGGCAGCCCCTCCAAAGATGACCGAGGCGAATTGTGTCCCTCCCACAAAGAGTGTGTGTGCTGGAGACGGATCCGTCCGAATCCGAGCCCTTCCACAGACAGTCACAGTGATGCTAAGAAATGCCAGAATCGAATAATAGACTGTGGCAGCACCGGGAGTGTCCCATGGAGGCGAACTTAGCAAAAAGACGACAAGCCCTGATAATAAAGATATAAGGCTAAGTGCTATATGACGAGTGTGGTTCAATGCGATTGCTGACTCTCCTCTTCGTTCAAGCATGGTATAAAAGATAACATGCTTAAATATATGCTAATCTTTTCTATCGACAATATAAAGAATATAGTGATTTTATCCCCCCTTTTTTTTGGTAACTTGTTCGGAAAAAAGGATGTTTTAGAGATTTTGTAGAGATGAATCGTGTGTAGAGAGTGCTTTCAAATGTATCACATGCTGTGTTAGTGGTAGTATGATTATGAGGACTGGCGAATGCGTCTACAGGGACTAGATTTTCCTGAAAGCTATGCAGCCATTTGGACAGACCTTGATGCATTCACCGCAATTCTTGCAGTACTGGACATTGACGACCTGAGGGGTTTCATCAATCTTCTCGTAGACCCCATATCTGCATTCCTTGACGCATTTTCCACAGCCTGAGCAACAGTTCTCATCTAAGATGGTCGGGATGGCGAGTCACCACTTGCTTTCTCTCGACTTATCATCTAACCTATATGAACCCGTCTTTTACGGATGCAGTCAATATATTACGCATACTATTTAATGTGCCTTAAACCATCAGAAATAGCTTAAAGTATATTTTTTTAAAAAAAAGGACAGGCTAGGAGCAAGACAAGATGGCCAGCAGTGTAATGAAAATCGTATTAGTTGGAGCTGGCGGTGTTGGAAAGACTGCCACCGCATATCGTCTGGCCAATGGTGCATTTCAAGAAACAGCCATGACTATTGGACTGGACATTACCACATGGACTATCAGCGACTTAGATTCGTCTGGTCAGATAAAGATTGCAGCGTTCGATTTAGGGGGACAGAAGCAATTCAGGAGCTTTCAAGATGCCTTCATCATAGGCGCGGAGTGTGTTCTCATTCTGATAGACATGTCCCGATTCACGACCGTGGCTGCGGTGGACGAGTGGATGCATATCGTCCAACACATCCCACGGGAGAAGTGGCTTCTTGTGGGGAACAAGGCGGACGTAGCGTCTATCACAGAAGAAGATGTAAAGATAAAGGCTCAAGAGCTGGGAGTTCCCTATGTCATCGTGAGTGCAAAGACAGGGTTGAACTTTGACCGTCTCTCACAAGAAATCACACGAATCGTGACCTGTGAATAAGATACCTGATGAAGTGGATCATCATGGTAGGGCTTCCGATTGCAATACTGAACAGCAGCGAGAGATTTCTTGAAACGGTGGGGAATCTAGTAGAATCTAACGGACAACGTGAGATTCTAGTTGCAGACTATGCATCGGGGGAGAATGAGGAGATTCCTCTCTTTATGCATCATGAATTACCAAGAGCACTGGATGCACGGGAGATAAGATTCTCATCCACAGTCTATTGCATAGATCTTCATACTCTTAGGATAGAGAGCCTTTACAGTAAACTGAAAGAGATGGGATTGATAAAAAACACGAGGATAGTCGTTTCCAAGTTTGAAAAGATGATTAGCGAAGCTCACTTTCCTGAGACCCAGATTGAATACATGAATTGCTTGGAGAAATTAAATTCTGTTGATGAGCAGGTGCTCAGATACAACAAGATACCTAAAGGGTGCTTTGACATCGGTATCCTGAACAATGATGTCATCGGCTATATCCATAGTTACTACAAAGAATACACAAACTCGGAAGCGAGTATGAAGGGATTTCGCGAAACAATGCATGGTGATGGTCTACTTATAGTCACCCAGCCTTGCATGCTTTATCCTGTGGATAACATTGCATTTCTCGAATCGCACGGGTTTAACTTCATATGGGGAATAGACTTCAATTCGCATACTTCAGATTCAATCGAATTCGACAGAAGATATCCAATCGAGCGTATGAGTAGGCTGGGACATTACACGGTTCTTCTCTTCGAATGTGACACATGACGGATCAGTTCTCATCCACTATATCGTTGGCGGCAGAAAGTAAAAACTTCCCACTCCGGTCATCAGATCTGTTAGTCAGGATTGGCATCATGGCAAAAGGTCGTGGGATATCACCTTCGACCTTGAGAAGGTAGGAACGCAAAGGGGCATATATCATGTAACAGGACAAAAGTGCAGTGCAGATCCTGCGGATAACCTGTGGGCCGTCATCACAATGTTGCCATGACCTAGCTGACTGAGGCATGTCCGCATACCAGGGCTCAATCTAGGCTTCTCCTTGCGGAGGTGACACGCTTGGACAAGTTCAATAGTAAGCGTGCTAGCGTACGTCCCTGAAACGACGCCTCCCGAGCCCTTTGACGTTGGGCCACTCCTGCTCATCATCGGTGGTACAGCTGCTGTCGCGGTAGTGGTCGTAATAGTCGTCCTACTCAAAAAGAAACAGGGAGCAGGTTGAACTCTGCCAAGAGGAAGCCCCGATTCGTTCGGGGTCTTCCTGATTTTGTTTTCAAGGGACATTCTAATATGCCATCACAGTAATAGTGCCAGCCATGTTCGTATTTGACCTGAATGATATCCTGTCCGAGTCCATTGCCGTTCAGTGTAATCTGGACAAGTCTGGACACCAGAGCATTGTCCTCCCAGGGACGACACCGGGAACGACTCTGTGTGGTCAGCGTCGCTTGTCGTTCGACCTTGCGACATAGTACTGTCCAGTCGGATATAATCACCTACCACGAGAGGTTCAGTTCTCTCGCAGCTGTTCACGACTCTTTCACATCGATATACTATGAAACCTAATGTCAGCCCTAGTTAATACTCTCTCTGGATGTCCACTCGGTTCAGATAATCTGTCCGTCCATTGGCGAAACGCTTGATATTCTCAATTACTTCATTCCATCTGTGCAGGTCATCCATTGGTGATGCTCCTCGATGTGGCGATAGCACAACATTCTCAAGCTCATGGAACGGATAGTGGTACGGATACCGCCTAGCATCGACATCTGGCTCAGGACTATACTCATACCATACATCAATTGCAGCACCAGCGATCCGCTTGTCCTTCAATGCCAGAAAGAGTGCCTTCTCATCGACCACTGTTCCACGCGACATGTTGACCAGTAGTCCTTGACTACCCAGTAGTGTGAGCTCATTCGTCCCAATCAGTCCCTCGGTTCTCTTGGTAAGAGGCACTGCAATGATGAGTGTATCAATACACTGAAGGAAATCATGAAGTTCGCCTGACGTATATTGCTCAATCTCTGTGGGATATTCATCTTCTGTTGGCCAACCAGTCCTGAGGATGTGGAACTCGTTGTCGAAGCCAGAGAGGAATCTATGGACATTGCGATTGACGGCGCCATATCCAAGAAGTCCTATCTTTCGCCATCTGAGTGGGATCGTCTTAGCATAGTCATCTCCTCGTCGCCACCTACCTTCCACCATCCAATTATGATGAGGAATCACCTTGTTCGTTAGTGCCAGCAACAGGGCCACCGTATGCTGGGCTGTGAAATAAGCATTCCCATGTCCATTTACAAGTATCACTTCTTGTTTTCTGTTGATACCACGAAATTGTTCAATGAGATGCTGGACTCCGGCACCAGGATTGATGAAGAGCCTTAGATTCGCAGCTCTTTGCAGGAGTTCTTCCGAGGGACGCCACCCAACGATTAAATCAGCTTCAGGAGCATACTTGAGATACTCTTCTTCGCTGGCTTGTTCTGGGAATATAAGGTCGACAGCAGGAAGTGACTCTAGGTTCTCGGCCAGATACTCTCTCAGCTCATCTCGGACTTTCCATATGAATAGGACGCGTGTTGTTCTATCTGTCAATTCTACCACTAATTCCATTCGAATGAGCATCTTCTCAGCTCTGGCAACATCGCAGCTCGGACTGAGAAATGGATTGTGGTGTGACATTTCATCAATATCGAAAGGTGATGTCATACAGTGCACACTAATGATTTAAGAGCGACTCGAACGAATAAAGGGAGTATGCCCAAAAGCAAGATGCAATCAATACTTGTGGCATCCGGAGCCTTTGTGATATCGACTTATTGTCTTCTTACACTTCTTTCGTGGGCTCTGTATCCTGCCCCGTATGGACCTCTTACACATTATCTCAGCCGCCTAGGAAACTATGACTACAATCCATCAGGGGCGATATTCTACAATTTTGGCTGCATTCTAACTGGGATTGCTCTGGTGCTGTTTTTCATCAGCTTGCTGACATGGCACGTTGAGAGTGGGCTGCAACGGGTAATACTGTCCCACGCTCAGATATTAGGTATCGCATCCGCAATTGCACTGATCATGATAGGCGTCTTTTCAGAGGATCAGGGCTCACCTCATATGATAGCATCTATGACCTTCTTCATGCTGAACTTTTTTGTTCTTTTCTTAGCAGGGATAGGACTTTTGCTTCACAACACGTTTCCTCGTGTTGTGGGACTATACACCATCATATTTGATCTCTCTACAATAGTGTTCGCGTTCACCATAAGTGGTTCCCTTACAGAGTGGTTCACCGTCTTTGGCTCTCTTCTGTTCGTGCTGATGCTGGTTATCGTCACATTCAGACAGCCAGATGGATGAGCAAGAATGGGGATGTGTCATGACCACCTAAAGGAAAATCTCTTCCGCCCGAGCCTTGAATGGTAAGAAGCCCGTGCTAAGTGAATGCTCAGAGTGCAAGTGCTTCCTATAAGTGGTTTCAAATTCGACCAATGCTGCCTGTAGCGATTGTCTAAACCTTGAGGTTGCTATTGTAACAACAAGTAGGCAGGTAATATCCGCTCCATGCTCGAGAAGAATTTTCACATCGCCATGGTCGATACGTTGTAGAGACTCGCCACTTGCAAGGAGTTCTTTCATTAGCGAGATGATACCTGATATTGCAGAACCAACGAGCTCGGAGTCCATACTGCCAGGGTAGTCATGGAATCTGTGACTAAATACAAGAACCCCCTGACTATCCAACACTATAAAGTCAAGAGGTCGTGCCTCGCTTATGAACAACAATCTAGGATTTTGTGCAACCGTGATTGAAACAAGTAGTAATCCGAGGGTATACGGGACGGTCCAGAGATTACCCACCCACCACGGAATCCCTGACAAACTTGCAATTATCAGTCCAATTGGGCCCGCACTGATCCATATCACAAAGCCAAGGAAGTAGAAACTGACCACTCGGCGAGCTGACCTGTCTGTTGTCGTCCTGATAATCCTTCGATAATATTGAACAATGACCGCAATCAGTATCGCAAAGGCAACAACCTCGATAACCAACGGCAGGTAGTTAGACCAATTTCCTTTCACCAGTTCTCCAACGAGGGCACCTCCTGATAGGAATGCGACTAGGATTGACAGCTTGGTCGGAGGTGTATCATACTGCGAGTACATTATCGCAAAATACCAGGAGATGAAACCGCCGACTATGAAGAGCGTGAGAAGCAGATTCGATACCCACAACTGATGACCGTTGACAACGAGTCCCCAGTTGCGAAATGGCATATAGATTTGATCGAGCAGGAGGTCGATTACCATTGCAGAGAAACAACCAATCGTCAAGACGTATAGAAGTGTTGGAAGTAACCTTCTTTGCCTCCACGAGTTTATCACAACGGCCAGGGCAATGAATGTCACGAGCATCGATATGAGAAGTGAAGGTACTAATTCTAAGGATTGCATCTGCGTTTTCCCAAGCCCAATTATTTCATGTCTAGTAATAAATGGAATGTGGGCTTATATTTCTCCACAGAAACACTACCATCCAAGTCCTTACCATGCCCGAGAAGGTTTGGGTCTTCCTGCTCCCACTCTGTTCTTCCGTCGATACCACATAATTCCTAGAACGAGTCCCAAAGGTATCCCTATTACTATTGGAAGAAATAGGATGGACAGGATCGCACAACACAGAAGCCATTGATTCGATTTTGCGGTGGAGGGAGGAGGTGCACTGTGCGGGGCAGGAGCATATCCATCCGTGAATGTGGCATCTCGTGGAGGCAGAGGCGGTGATGCTTGAGGAGTCCTCGTGCTTGCATGTGCTGTGTCGATAAGGCTTCCACAGGTCGAGCAGTGCAGGAGGCCATCGTCTCGCTTGTCCCATGTATAGTACTCGTTTGTCTGCCCGCAGTAGGGACACGTCACTCTGAACGTATTGCTGTCTGACAATTAGAAACCTCTCTAAATTTCTGTGAGCACATTCCCTATATACCCTTCTGCAACGCACTAATAGAATACAATCAGTATCTGAGGAAAGTGAATGAATTTCGTGGCACACAAATCTCTCTCAGACTCGAAGCATTATGGCTCAGCACCTCGTTCTATTTCCCAACCGTGTTTTTCTTATCGAATATATTTATATCTGGGTTTTCTCGTGAACGATTGTAATTGATGGGAGATTGATAAAACCAAGTTACCTGCTATTTGGTTTTCTCCTAGGTTTGAGAGGATTGGCATTTGAGAGAGTTCATGGTATTCCTATGTGTTGTCCTATTTGGACTTGGAGCGCTCCCGGTAATTTCTCCTGCATTCTCTGAAGGTGTAATTGCATCTGGTATGCAATCAGTTCTTTCAGATGACACCGTGCCCACGACTTGGAACTTCACTACAAACGAATCATGGACAAAGGCAACAATATCTGACGATGGAAGTACTGTTTTTGTCGTGTCAGATAACCTACTTCATCGACTTGACCCTTCCTCTAATATATCACTATGGACCTTCAATGCATCTGAGAATATCTTCTCACTCTCTACTTGCGAAAATGGGTCACTGACAGCAGTTGGGACTGCACTAGGAAGTGGATTCGTGTATCTTATGGGGGAGGACAGCAATTACTCCCTCTGGAGTTACAATGCGTCCGGTTGGATTGTTGACATTGCTATCTCTGGCGATGGGTCTACAATCGCCGCTGTAGACTGGAGCGGATGGACCTACCTGTTTGACTATCGTTCTAACAATACGCTTTGGAAATACAAGTCCCCAGAGCCGATGTGGCGTGTTGCGATATCATATGATGGGAACACAATCGTTTCTGGTGGAAGGAACAATACACTCTACGCATTCGATCGAAACTCCAACAACACACTGTGGACCTATGATATGGGAGGATGGGTTAACGGCCTAGGCATTAATAGGGATGGTTCTAGAATTGTCGGTGTTTCATCTGAAAGGATTTACACTTTCGAGAGGACGAGCAATTCGACGATCTGGGAGTATACTGGAAATGATTTCATCACTGCAGAGATATCAGCGGATGGCTCGACAATAGCAGTTGGGACATCCTCAGCTGTTTCCAGAGCGAATCTCTACCTGTTTGAATTCTCTTCAAATGACACATTATGGACATTCAATGGTACAAACCAAATCACCGAGATCGATATGGTGAGCAATGGTTCTATCATCTTGGCCGGTGGTTATGATGCATCTGCGTATCTGTTCAGGAAGGATAACAATCGAACCAGATTACGTATCGACATGGATGGGACGATCTGGCAAGTGGGAATATCCGAAGACGGCAATCGGATAGTGGTCGGTGCCGAGAACCGTACTATCTACCATCATTTTGAGAGAGCGACTGCATCTATCGCAAAACTATCTGGTTTGTATGGCCCAACAGACCCTCTGCTCATCCAAGCGAATGCCTCCAGAGGCACTTTTCACATCTGGGATGCCATTCTATACTTCCGACAGGACTCGGGAATCTGGTCTAACGTGACAATGCAGAACACGACCTCACTGTTCATTTCCCAAGTTACCTTCGCTGCCGAGATTGGTCCATTTACCGAAGGTGTCATCGAGTATTATGTTTCTGTGGGCGATGCCCTTGGAGTCTATGTTGACAGTCAACGCGAAGAAGCGAGGGTCGATGGTTCAGCCCCAGTCTGTCACTCCATAGAGCAGCTCCCTCAGGCTCCGACCTCTGAGGACGATGTCACAGTCATAGCGAACATCACTGATGACATTGGAGTTGTTGATACAGTACTCTTGAACTATTCTGTTGATTCTGGAACGAGCTGGAATATCATCATCATGCAAAAAGGACAAAATGGGAACTACAGTGGTGACATTCCTGCTCAATCAAATGGTACCACTGTGCAGTACTATATCCTCGCAAATGATTCAGTTGGAAACTCGCAAGAGTTCATGGATTCCGGGTTGTACTATCAGTATGTAGTATACGACCCAAGCACTTCCACAAGCAATACTACGCCACCCCCTACCCTGACTGACACATCACAACCAACTCCAGAAGGTGATCTTCTCTTGGTTATTCTCGTGATGGGTGGCATATCTGGCTCGCTGGCCATTGTAGTTCTACTTGTTCTAAGAAGCAGAACCACAAGAACAGCACCAACTTCTGTGCTTGCTGGTTCTCCCATATCCGATTCCGGAGGTCGCGATAGGGAGTGACATCCAGCATTGTTCAACTTGCAACAAGTACACATAGTAACCTGATGGAGAGGAACTAAATGAAGAAGGAAACGAAATATCTGGTCTTAGTACTAGCATGCTTGACAGTATTAGTCATAGGAAGCAGTCTAACCACCAACGTTGCTGCAGAGCCTATCATTGACCCCGGAGATGGCGGGAGTGACCCTCCGAATGATAATGCCATTATCAATTCAGGTTTCGAGGATGGCACAATAGCATGGGATGCAAAATCAGGATTTACGGGCACATGGAGTTCAACCACTTCCAAAAAATATGAAGGTTCAAAGTCTCTACAGATATCTGGAACAATTGCTACTGGAGGTATTGCATTTGCAACAGTATATCAATCATTGGATCCCGTCCCAATAACACGTACGACCGTTCTCGGAGGGGCCATGTACTTCGATTCTGATGCAACCAAGCGTTTTGTCGCGATTGTTCTTCATATCACGCCCGCTGACTACTGGCTTGTGTACTATGTTAGTGACAATCTTGATATGCCAGACATCGACGGAGAACAGTATACATTTGATATGGGTTCCACCCAGGATGTATGGAAACATTTCTACAAAAAAATCTACTATGATATCAGTAGAAAGGGGGAGGATCCCACATCCCAATCAATCGACGAGATATGGTGTCATGTGAGAACCGAGAGTTGGTGGTGGCATTATATCGATGCATATTTCGATGATTTATATCTGGGAAGTACGCCTCCCTCCCTTACGATAGCAGACCCTGTTGAAGACCAGTGGATTCGAGGAAAGTACACCTTCTCCGGCACCGCTGTTGATAACAGAGGCGAAGGGTTTAATGGTGTATACTTCATGGTCGATCCTGGCCTTATCGAACTTGCTTATCCGTTCCTCTTTTGGACCTCTTGTAATGGGACCTCATCATGGACAGCCGAGATTGACACGACAGAACTTACGGATGGCGAACACATTGCTTACTTTTATGTGGTCGATGCGACTGGAACCCGAACGAGAGAGAGTATCACTTTCAGGGTCGACAATGAATCTCCCACCATAACCATCTCATCTCCGTCACCTTACAGATGGGTTTCAGGTACCATAACAGTGAGTGGTATCGCTTCCGATGGGACTGAGGGGAGCGGGCTGTTAAAGGTCATTGGCCGAATCGGAACCGGGAGCTGGGTGGATGCTATAGGGACATCTTCGTGGAAATGTAGTATAGACACCACCGAAGTGGATGATGGAACGAGGTTCATCAGCATAGGCGCATATGATTATGCAGGAAACTTCGGACTTGAAACATTCCCAGTGCGAGTTGACAACACCGATCCCGTCATTGGCACAATCTCCTTCTCACCCACCTACGGATCATCTGGTACAACTTTCACGATAAAAACAGCAATCACCGAATCTGGCTCTGGCATCTCGAAAGTTACCGCTGTAGTGACAGATCCCGCTGGCAACGACTTTACAGTATCTCTATCAACCGAAACCTCCTCGGGCATCGAAGACACTGTATATCGTGAAGGCGGATTCACACTAGAAGCCGGAAATCTTGAGGGGACTTATACTATCAAGAACGTCACAGTGATTGACGTTGCTGGGAATGTAGCTACTAAGACCAGCACCGCCAGTGTTATTTTTGATAGCACGGCACCGATACTTGAGGTGACATCCCATAGTGACCTAGATACTGTGTCTGGTTCCTCCATAGACTTTTCGGGCAAAATAAACGGGTCAGTTGCTGGGATCTCTTCGTTCACTGTGAGTATTGATGGCAACGACGCGATTGACATTTCCTTCAGTGGCACATCATGGACCTATTCATGGCCAACGACAGGAATTCAGGATGGCTATCATCACTTTCGATTTGTTGCGACTGATAATGCTGGCAACACAAAGATAGTGAACCTGATTGTTCTCCTTAGGAATGAGGACGACTATGTAGCACCGTTCATCCCCGTGGTGGATCAATATGGCAATTATATTGGATATGCCCGTGCAACAATAGGTGATTCCCAGCTTGTACTGGTGTTCAACGTTCCGAACTGCGATACTGATACAGAGCTTCGATTTATGATTGCACCACCTTATGATGATATGTGGTCATTAGAAGACATTTCTTACGTCGATGGCTCTGACACGATTTCCTTCGTCGATGACCCCAATGTGATTTGGGACACTTCAGCACATGCATTAAGGTTCCCTGTAGTGACTTCTACTTCTGTTTCTCTCATTGAGCGTAGTGTGATAGTTTCCGTAGGCAAGGCGGATTTAGTATGGACACTGGAAACGCCTGTTGATTATGATATCGTTCTTGGAGTGACTCATTCAGTCACACTCTCGCTTTCTGATAGCCAAGGTATTGTCCCACCTGGTCTGCCATTCGAGATAGAACTTCATGCGGTGCAAGGGAACGAGAATCTTCTCCTTTCGACAGCAACTATAGCGAACTCTGGACAAGTGACGATATACTTCTCCATCGGTTTGTCTTCTAATCTCGTTGCGGGACCAGTTGATCTCTACATAGTCATCTTGAACATGGACTATCCCCTTTACGATGTCACCAAGGCGCCTTCGTCAAACCTCGCAGGATTCACACTGTTCGAGGAGCCATCCTGGCTCTTTGACCCTGCTGATGCTGTAATCGTTCACTATGTCCCCACTGTGTATGATCAACGGCAGCTCACGGTGCAGGTTACGATGTTGGACTCGTATGGCCTAGACGATACTATGATAGGCCAATTGGTCGAGGTAACAATAACTGGACCTAATGTCAACACCACCATAGCAATCTATCAAACGCTGCACGAAGACGGTGTATATGCCCTGTTTAAGTACAATCTTACTGAAGCTGGAGAATATACACTCCTCTTTGATTATGTCCCAAGCGGTTATTATCTCGATATTGCCAATAGCAGTCTCACTGTGTCTGTGGAAGGTCAGCGACCGGTCAATCTAACTCTTGATATTGACGACGGGATCACCCCCGGACTCCCAATCGTCTTGGCAGCTGAACTGACTGATGCTTGGGCATCAGGATATCCGATAGAAGGTCTAGAGGTTACTTTCAGCTACACCCTTGATGACCAGAACTATGTCATTGGGATCTCCACCACGGATGGATTTGGGCTTGCTTATCTGACATGGGATCCGAGTTACGATGACTGGCTACAGATTGCTGGAAAGGACATACAGTTTCAAGTAGAAACAAACCAGACTATCAGCTACCTGAACGGAGTCGGTTTGGTACCGGTTAGCATTCCGACAATCAGTACTTCCTTCAACACACCATTCCTCTCGCCAACATTGATTTCAGCAGGTGAATCCATTACAGTTAACATTCACCTGTATGATGTCTTTATGAACACAGTTTCAGCCGAGGTTCTTGTTCAGCTCAGTGGCACTTCTGGTTACTATGACTCCTTTGTCATTGTTACGGAAGTTAATGGTTCATTTGTGGTGACCTTAGATACTTGGGGGAACTATACAATGAACTTGTCATATGCAGGCTCTGAGGTCTATGCGTCCAGCCAGATTTCGCAAGGATTTACCGTGAATGGTTTGAAGACATTCACCCACATATCCTCAACACCCGAATCGAACCAAGCTGTGGCTGGTGAAGACATCCTCATTGAATTCCAAGTAGTTGATATTCACGGTGTTCCCGTTGCCGACCTTGAAGTCCTCGTCAATATCACATGGAATGGTGCCACATCTTCCTACACCTTTCTGACCGAGTACAATAATTCCATTCTGCTCCATCCCGATACAAACGGTGACATCGTAATCACTTGTGTGTTCTTGGGTCAGGAAACCTATGAGCCAAGTTCTTCTACGTCAGTCATCACGATAATCAGGCGTTCCACTATAGTGACATTAGATCCTCTACCCGATGTGATTCACCCATATGTATCTCCGTCTGAAATCTCATACACACTTACCTCCACTGTGACTGACAATCTCACAGGGTTGCCTATGGCAGATGTCACGGTACTCTATTGCTATGTCCTTGAGAACCAGTCTGTATTCATGCCAATTTGGAATATGACCGGCAGCATCAATGAAACTCTGGCTAGTGAATTCCTTGCATGGGGCATATTCACCGCGATTGGCACTGCGGTCACTGATAGCAGTGGCACTGCGTCTTTTGTTTGGCAAGCGCCCGTCATTCCAATCCAGGACTTGACTATATTCGCATTGTCCTTCCGAAATGATGTTCATGAAACAGGTATCAGCGAAGTCCAAGTGACATCCTACCAACTAATCGACACATCGATTCAGGTCGAAGCATCGTGGAGAGGTGACGCGACCAACGTCAACGTTTCTATACGTCTATGGGATGAATACGGATTCCTGTTACTTGGCGAGTATGTTGAGATTCTGATAAGGAGTGCAGGCGGAAACGATGTCTTTGAGGATCATATCACCGTATTGACAGGAGTGAATAGTACCTTTGTATGGTCAGCCCCCAACTATGGGATGTATATCATAGAATGCATCTATAGGGGCAGTCAGTATTATGACGAATCTGCTTCCGCCCCTGCATTCTTTGTTGTCAGTTGGCGGCTTCTAGATGTACAAATCACAGCCCCGAGTTCGGTATATGCCTTTGAGGACATCATTATAGATATTTATGTAGTTGACTTGAATGCGACTGAAAACGAGCTTTTATTGGAACCTATAACCGTTCATCTGGTACGCAGAGTGGGTCTGAACCTTGAAACATTGGGTTCTGTCGTTGTGGATGGGCACGGGATGGGACAAATAACATGGTCTGCACCTCCCCATTATGAGACCTACCGCATCTTCGCAATCGTCCAACGCTCTGAGATATATGAAGCAGCCATGAGCAACATCCTTGCCATCAGAGTCGATCCAATTAGAACGACCCTTTCAATAGATGTTGAGGATTACTACGAGTGTGCTCTCAATTTCACATACGTCTTTGACATCGACCTAGTTGACGAGTTTGGCAACTCTCTTGATGGAGCAATTGTTTCGCTAACCCTAACAGATAACTACACAGAGTTCTGGAGCAGTGGATTCAACGCACGGTATGCAAAGCATTCACCCGAGGCTGAACAGCATTTGGAAGACCTTTTGTGGCATACATACGAGTTCACCATCATCATTGGGCTGAATGACACCTTCACACTGACTCTGGATTCAAGGGCGGTTGATAGGATTCTATTCGCTGCCAGAGCAATCGCTATTGCAGAGTATGACGGTAACACCACTTATCTTCCTTCCATGGATCTCGCAAAAATGGCCTCCCATCTGATTCAAACGAGTGTTGAAATCGGCTTTGAGAATGACAACCTTAGGATGTTCTCAGGTGGCCCTCAATTGATATACTTCAATGTAAGTGATGAGATAGGCGACACCATCTATCGTGGTTATGTCAACGTGACTATCATCGGTCCAGATGGTTATATCTTTGAGTACCAAGTGGATCTCTCAAACAACAATACATTGTATTGGACACCTTCCAAAGCTGGTCAGTATTCAATACATGCAGAATTTCTTGGAGGGACTGTCCCTCTAAGGGTCAAGTGTCAACATGGCGGAGGACAAATCGCCTCTGGTTTCAGATGGGTTTCACAATTGTTCTATAATATGCGTATGACCAGATCAATGAATGTATCCACTATGCTTGTTTCTCACATCCCAGTGACGATATCATTTGGAGAGCTTCCAAAGGATATCTACTGCGACGATTCCGTACTGCTCCAGGCAAATGTTGTGAACTCATTGAATGGACAACCAGTTGCTGGGTTCTCTGTCCGGTTCTTCTACTTTGATGAAACTGGCGAAGAGCATTTCCTTGGAGCCAACACCACTAACAGTGAGGGCATTGCTATACTCTTATGGAACACTCCCAGATCTGTGGATTCCATGGGATATCAAGCCGTGCTTCTAGGTGCTGAAGGCTCATCCAAACAATATCAGGGAATGACTTTCTATGCCAAGACACCCATTAGACTATGGCCAAAGAAACTAGAAGCTCCTGACTATGTCATAAATAGTGCAAACCACTTTGGCACCGATTCGAGTTCGGTGGACTCCATCTTTGCGGCAGCCATTGTTGTGGTGCTTCTTGCAGCCAGCGTGAACTTTGTCCGTCTTAACCCACAACTGCGGAAGTTCATGTTCCTTTGCATGGCAATACTGCTGACAGTTGGTATGCTCTATGTCAGTCTAGCTCTGGAATCATACAACCATCCATTCGAGGCAAATCTGCTTTCCAATCTACAGACAAACTTTGATGGTGTATCAGCCGCCACTGATGCTGAGGACTCCGACATTGTGATTGCTAATGGTTACACCCCCGAGAGCATAACCTTTTCACGAGGAATGAGTGATTTTGGAATAACCTACAACACGTTGGCGGTCGAAGAGGCGATAACCCCCACAGTTACGACAGCCCCCAATGCAACATATATCATTGTCCCTCTAAGGCGAACACTAGATGTTTCTTTTGTGGCACAAGGAAAGTATGTCGTGACAATTCTTGATGCCGCTAGGAATCCAGTTGATACCGTTGCCGGAATAGGCTCTGGCCTAGTCAATGTATCCTTTAGGATTTCCGAGTCCAAGTACATTCCAGGAAAGTCCTATACTGTGAATACATTCGTTACAGCCGAATCTGGAGGAATAATCTATGGGGATACAAGTTGGATCACAATGGTGGTTTCAAAGGTTGCCACGACCCTGGAAATCCTCCTAGAAAGCGAAACGATTCAGTATTACTCGAAGCAACAAACAATCTCCCTTGCTGCCCAACTGTCAAGAATGTACGAGAACATCTCATTGCCGAATGGTGATGTCACCTTCTACTATCGTCCTGCACAGAATCTCACTTGGACTGAGATCGGGACTGCAACGACCAGCGACACAGGAATCGCCAGTCTGGACTGGACACTGAACCTGCCAAAAGGAAGCTACGTCATCAATGCGACCTATGAGGGTGACGCCAATCATGACAGCGCAGTGACATTGAAGCTACTTACCGTCGAAGGCGCTGCGACAGTTGTATCGCCCGCTGCCGGACATGCTACACAGTACTGGACAGAATACGCTCATCCTGTCACCCTATATTCATCCTTGTATGACTACTATGGAATGCCTTTGGAGAACCGCACACTTGACTTCTATCTCCGACGCGATGATGCAACCCATTGGATTGGTCAGAATAAGACCAACTCTGAAGGTGTTGCTGAACTGGTGTACACACCCTATCTGGTGGAGGGAACTCATGGAGTCGAGATCCGATTCGAAGGCGATGCAAACTACGCTCCCAGCTCGCTCCTCTTGGAAGACGCCCTCTCTGTTCTCAGGCAGTCCTCACGCATCACAGATTTCAGTGCTGAGAAATTGGTTGTAACAGGACATGAAGTAATCTTGGACACTCGCATCGAGGATGGCAAAGGCTATCCGCTATACAAGAAGCCAGTTCTATTCCAGCTTTATGACTCTTCAACACAGACCTGGCGTCTGTTGGATGAAGTGGAAACAGATGTGAGTGGGTATGCAAGCGTCAACTACATGGTCGACCTCTCTCCAGGCAAGTATGCCTATCGAATCGCTTTTGATGGAGATGAGATGACACTTCCAGTTGCAACGCAAGGCACTTTGACAGTCCTTCCTGAGTCTACCGAAATCTATCTCGTTCATGCCTCTGCGATTTATGGTCATGATGTGGTTATCTCAGCCCATCTTCAAGACACATTGGGCTTGCCCATAGAGAGTGAGGTGTTGCTCTTCTATATCCAATATGACAACATTTGGGTGCCGATGGGTTGGGCATTGACCTCAGCCGATGGATGGGCTGATTTGACATGGAACGCAAACTTGCCTGCTGGTAACTACACGGTCAAAGTCGTATTTCCCGGAACCCTTGCGAAATCCTCTGCGGAGCATATTAGCACTAGCCTGACGATCCGGAAATCCAATTCGGTTCTATCAGTTTCAGCTCCAAGCCAAGCCTCTATCTCGTTGCCTGTAGAGATGAATGTCACTCTCACTGATGAACTAGGGCTTCCGTTGGGCAATCGGGACATCGAACTCACAATATCACATGAGGGTTCTGTGGTTCAGTCTGTAACATTGCAGACTGATACGAATGGCATCGCATCATATCGCTACATTCCACCCTATCTTGGAGAATATATCATCCAAGCAAGATTTGTTGGTGATGATCACTATGGCGCAGCTATCAGTACTGACACGATGGTCGCAGAGAAGATTGACCTTGCAATATCACTAGTGTTAAGCCAAGTTGCCGCGCACAGGAATGATATCATTGCCTTCTCAGGGTTTGCTACAAGATATGACCCTGACCTTGATGCAATGGTGCCAGTTGAGAGTGGAGTGACCTTCTACTTGAACTGGACTGATGACCTAAGCCTTGAAATCGTTTCATACGAGATGGAAACATACGGAACGAATGGTCAGATCCGTGGCACTTGGACGATCCCAACTGATTCGATATCCAACCCATGGGTACAGGCAGGAAATCGCACCTTCATTGTATCAGTAGGGAAGGATTACATCTACTCTGGCTCAACAGAGTTCGATCTGAGAATAATCGAAAGAACCTCGCTGACAATTACCCCCGAAAGGGACTCCAAGCCTGTTGATGATTTCTACGTAGAACAATCCACTGATTTCCGATTCGTGTTATTTGACGAGGATAATGAGCCGCTGATAGGGTTCTCGCTGGACTACTCCATCAACGGGGAAGATTTCTCAGGCATCACTGAGAGCCGTCAAGATGGCAATGGGCTTGTTCATCTCGGATATCATCCCAAACAAAGTGGAGGACTTTACGTCAGGTCATCATACGAGGGTTCGATATTCTTTGACCCCGTATCCAGTAGAATCACTGAAACTATCTGGCGTAGAGATGTGACTGTTGATTCAATAGAACTGAGCACTGATTACGCCCATCGCGGTGACACATTGAACCTATCGCTTTCGCTAATAGATGATTTAACGAATGCGGATCTGATTGAAACAATCACACTGGATGTACTTGTAGATGGGACGATAATTCAATCCTTCAATGACTATAGTGGTTTTGACAAGGTCACCTTCACTTTGCCAGACGATCTACAGGCTGGTGAACACACTGTTCAAATAGGAACTCATCTGGGCAGGGTGTATAATGTTATCGGCGACTCGTTGACATTCATATGCTTCGAGTATACTACCATTGAGATGTTCTACCCCGATAATATGAAAAGTCTGGAGAAGCAAGACATCCGCATTAAACTAACGGATGAAGATGGTGCCCCCCTACCTAAACGCTTCATCGAGCTGTCAATAGAGAATCCCGAAAATGAATTGAACATTCTCTTTCTGGAAACTGACAATTTTGGCGAAGCACACTACTCGTGGACACCTCAGGAACATGGGGACTTCGTTCTTGAATCAGCTTTCGATGGTGAGGTTCTTTTCTTAGTCGAGGAAGTTGGCTTCCGATTGAGCACGACCGTGACCGTTGCTGAGGGTGGAGGAAAGTCTGAAAGCGGAATCTCCCCCTTATGGGTGCTACCAGTGATTCTTCTACTCGCAGTTGACATCGCACTCGAGTTCACCTCATTCGGATGTCTCGCTTTCCTAATGGCTGATGCAAAGGCTGGTGATACGCACTTCAATATCAAAAAGATAGCGTATCCCTCGATTAGGATTGTTAACGTCGATATTTGGCTGCCGATTATTGGGTGGACGACGGTCCCTGTTCCGATTCCATATATCTATAACGAATTCAACTTGAAAATCACATCGCCCACATTGAACTTCGAATTAGGCGGCGGTTCAGACACAGACACCATCGCTTCATTCAACGGAAGACCACTGTCTGCCATAGTGGATGATTTGATCGGAGTATTCGAGAATCCCGTTGTGGAATCACAATCAACGTACGTTTCACCAAACACCTTGGTTCCATCTAGCCCTGAAGCAATCGCTATTACAACTGAATCGGGCTCGATAGAAGGTGGTGACATCCAGATAGATAGCCCTAGGATTGAAATCACCAATATCAACGAACATGACGTTTTTGAAAATCAAGAAACTATTGAGGTTCGATGGGCTCTATACCTTCCAGAATTTCTTGGTGAGATTAACTCTACTATCGCTGTAGATGGTGGAGATCCGATAGAGGTAGAACCTGATACCTCCTATGTTTCCTCGAATGGAGCTATTCTATACTATCGGTATTCGTTGCAGACTGTTGAGGAATCTGGATTTTTGAATCGAGACGCTCTAAGAAATGGAGCTCACAAGGTTGAGGTTCAGAGTGAAGTCAATAACGAAGAGCTGAGTGATACCGTACACTTCTATGTTTGGAATCTCAAGGCGTTTCTTGTGGCGTTGCTTGCGTTCTTTGGCGGTGTGCTACTAACCATAGCTATAGAAAGCCTTGTTGGAAAGATATGGGCGAGAAATGCGGAAAAGATGCCTTGGTGGGCTGCTGGGCTAATAAGTGGGATTCTCGGCGGTATCTTCACCGGATTGAATGTTCTTTTGGTCCTGTTCTTCATCGAGCTTTCTATGGGAATCTCAGGATCTTCGTTCCTTACCAAATCTGGTGGCCCGTTTCCATGGGGCGTCTGGATTGCCTTTGGTCTAATTGCGCTTGGAATAATCTTCATAGTCAATGGATTCCGCCAAGCTCCAAATGCGAAAATGGAAACGTTCATCGCCGTGTTCACATCAACAACAGTCATCACAGTGCTATCATGGCTGATTAGTGAGTTCATCATCAGCAACTTCTCAACTGGCGGAGAGATCATTGCATCAATGATATTAACCGTACTCCAAGGATTGATTGCAGGAGTTGTTGCAGTCATTTTACTGGATAGGGTGTACAAGAATAGGAAAGGACAGACCGGCTACACCTCAAAGGAGATGCAATATGGTATGCTTTCCGGTTCTATTGGAGTAGGACTCATTCTTGGTGCAATATCACTCATACTTAGGACTTGTCAAGAGGTAGAACGTGAGAACTACTAGAAGGAATGATGTTTGCAATGATGGATCGGAGTAAGGCAGAAAGAACGCTTCTGAGTGCATACAATGCACTAGATCTTGGGCGAATCTTTGATGTGGTTCCTGTTGAATGTAGATTCACGTTCAATAAGGTCGAACACTCCAGTGCACGAAATTGTACGTGGGAAGTGCGGGATGATGTGTTAGAAGCAGATATCTATGACACGGACATCGAATCAGGTGTCAAGATGATGATTAGCACCTTTGCTAGGACATCCTTGTTCAATGATGACGACATCACCATTCGTATGGGCTATCTTCCAACTTTGATATTGCTCTTCTATAGCATTCTCCTGTTCCTCTTTCTCTTCTCAGCATACTTTTCTGGAATGAATGATACTGCTTTCATGATCAGCATTTTCGGGAGTGCCTTTACTCCTCTCCTATTATGGTGGTATAAGGTGTCGTCTGAGAAGGTTGAAACAGCTTTTGCAAGGAGAATTGCTGATGCTCTCAATATGGAGGAGGTACAGGTGTACTCGGAATACGGGTATTTTATCTCAACAGGTCATGGACGGAACTTCGTAATCATGCTTGTTATCTTCGAGTTCATATTCATGGCCCTTGCCGTTTATTGCAAGTTGTACAAGCTTTGACACCAGAGTGTTGTACTCCCAGATAACGGCACTGGGTGGGCTCTGCGAGGCCGTTTGTGTGCCATGGCCGACCTCATACTCCTTGTGTGAGTGATCGAGTCTATTAAGTCCTATACATTACTTCAAGGATCCGTCTAAGGGATGTCCATGTTTGGGTAAGTCTAGCGTATCTGTTTGCAACTCAATATTGTCGAAGATAAGGCCATATGTCAAGTTCGCATAATTATCCAAAATAGACATAGTGAAAAAAAGGGGGGTGGGCCTTGTACTTGCTGTACCAAGGCCATCTCTAATTTATCGGTTCCTATCCAAAATCCTGTCAAGCCTTCCGGTGACGGCAAGCCACATCAGGGTATAGCTAATAGATATGAGTCCATATGTTATAATTATGATCTCTGACCCAAGAGCAAGTGAAGGCAATCGCAGCATGAAGTACAGGATAATGCTAAGACCTAATCCCAGGGGACGGAATCTTCCACGGATTTTGTCCTTGCGCATCCTGTTCCAAACACCCAGAAATATGACCACCGGAGAGAACATGATGGCAACCAGCGGAATAGTCAAGTACCAGATGCTGGTGAGCAAGACAGTAACATCGGCTGGATAGCTCAGAATAAATATGATTGCAATCGGAATCTGAATGGTGAACGGGGTTACTGATAGAACCTTCCGCCCAGTTGCATACAATGCAGACACTGTGAAAAGTGTCAGTGCAAGACCAGAAACAATGAACTCGATATAGTATGCAGCTAGCAGGTCGCCAATCCCGAAGTTGCCCAGCGTGCCAACAATCTGCGAATAAGCCAGCAATAACAGTGCCATAGCCATGATTATTGTGGGAGCCTGCCTTGATTCGAGGTATCTTCCATAAAGATAGGATGCAGCAGCAGCTACAATCCCTACCGCGAAGGCGCTAGACATCGCAATTATCGCCACATCAATGGTCGTAAACAGTGCAGCCTCTTGAAGGCTGACAAGTATCAAAGCAGGACCGGCGAAGCTAGACCCATATCCTATTAGTTCTAAGGTGATTTTTTGGTCTGGTCGCAGAAATGCAAACGTGACCATTGCAGGTCCCATCAATACTATGAACAATAATGCAATCTCGAGAAATCCGCTAACAAAATCTGTGTACAATAATGGCAAATCGAGCATCTGGATAATAAACATATATGCCAGTGCGGCGCTGGTGCTCCGTTTCGTTTCTTTAGTGATATAGGCGAAGACTAACCCAACAAAGAGTAGGAGTCCTATCGGAACCACGACTCCCCCCACAGTAAAGACAAACCTTGCTTGATCAGGAAAGAGCAGTGTGAGGGTTAAAAGGAATAACGCCAAAGACAACACCACGATGGGTGCTGCATAGAGCTTTTTGGTGTTCAGAATCATTGCAGCGGCTGAAATCACAATCATGACCTCAATGGTCAAGCAGACGTAGTAGAAATAATATGCATCAATGAGCAGGTATGTTCCGGTCCAATGTTCAAAGTATGTTATAATGGATCCAATCCCATAGATTAAGATGCCTATAGCAATGAGGTATAGCGGTCTGAAAGCCT
>JAJRZD010000104.1 GCA_024275415.1 archaeon | reverse complement strand
GCTGGAAGTTTATCTGACTCATCACACTCTTTGCACCAGATGTGCTTAGTCCGCAGATCTTCAGCCACTCGAATAAGCGACTCATCCAGTCTGGTTCCTTGATTATTAACTGGCAGGTCCCAGTCCGGGATATCGTCAATGTGAAGGAGGAACAACTAAATGACTGTTGTTTTGCACGATCCCTCGGGCTTGGGGCCTCACACTTACTTCGAATCAGGTCCGCAGTATACTTGTCAACCTTGAAGTCCACTCGCTGATGCTCCATCCACATTGACTCGATGTCTAATATCTCACTCATCGGCCTTAACTGCACTAACTTGCACTTTGGAAGTTCACCCTTCGGCTTCCTCTCTAAGGTCCCCCTAGGTAGTCGACCTAAATTTAGCAGCTTAGCAGCTAACTTCTCAGTGCCCTGATACAAATAATGACCACGGGGGCCTTTGCGTTTTACAAGCCCTTCATCAACAAGGTCTCTCAAAATGCGGTCCAAATAGCCTCTAGATGCAATTTTGAGAAGTTCCTTTCTTGATAGCCATGTGTTTTTAGTCTTGGCCGAAACCAAACGTGCGAGAATGCGGGTTTTCTTGGTAGGTCCAGCTGCCAAGCTTCCTCACCACCTTAAAGCAGCTAATGGTTGGGAAGTCGTGGAGATGGGTCTCAGGCCCGCATGCTCAACAAAATGAGGGCATGTAATCATGGTAGGAGATTTGAGCGCAACACCGGGGAAATGTAATGCGGGAATCCTGCCCACCTCCTCAGTCGCTCTCGCCCGGCATTGGCATCCTGGCATAGGAAATCAGTTGGTAGAATTTCAAAGACTCCTCCAGTTGCTTGACTGCAGGATCAATCAATGCACAGAATGCTTCACGGTTTTCGGAATTTATTGCATATAGATATGCAACACAGGAAGGGATACATGGTGCATTTCGAAAGGGGCAAAATGCCCGAGGGCGAGGGGATATTTCCATCTTCTCAGGAGTCTCAATACTGCTCGTTGTTCTGGGTTCCTCAATTACAGTCATTTCTCCACCTCCAAGGTAGTCTGGTCATTTTTGAACTCTATTTCGATAATGTCGCCAACAAAAGTCTGAAAGAGTGAGTCATTCCAAGTCTTGATGTTGATTCTGATCTCAATCTCCGACTCCTTCGATTGCAGTATTACATTGTTGTACTTGTCATCCTGAGTATGAACCTGCGACATTTTCACAACTCGCATTTGCTTGATCATTCAATCACCGCCTTCCGTAATGAAGACTCGATATCGCGAATCGCGTTCATCACGAGTTCGATCTCTCGTTTGCCAACCTTGTTCTTACAACGTCGTTGGATCAAGATGACGATATCATCGTGTGTCAGTCCGATCGCAATGAGTGCAGAATAGATGTCCTCCAGACTCTCCGCAACTTTTAGAACAACATGTGGTTTAAGACTCAAGCAACCCCCTCCTGAGAAGAAGAGTTGGCGCGCGCCAACTTTTTGGCAGCTTGGTCCACCATCTCCTGAATCCGTTCATCAACACGACGATTGATCTCCTCGATGCTCAGCTTTGGACGTGGATAAAACCAGTCATCATCATTGGGACATTCGTGTATTGTGACCCTATGTCTTTCATCAAAGGAACTAAGTAAAGTGCAAATGGAGTTCTGACATTCGTGGCATTTTCCGGAGATAATCCCTGCCTCAAGTTCAGCATCAACACAGCAGATAGCATGACTGCGGGTGCGGTGCATCTGAACTCCAATCTGCGAATATGTGGAGGTCGGCAGGACATCTAACTCCTTCATCAAAAAGGACACTGTCTTACCGCCACAGTATTTACATTGAGCAATGGTTCTCCCTGGCTTTCCCATGAATGCCTTTTGCACAGGACATTTATTGTCTTCAGGGCGAAGACCAAGATTGCAATGTTGGGTTGCAGAATAATACTGAGTGCAGTTCTCGCAGATCAGAATAGGCTCCGTCTTACGCTCTTCTATCCTCTTAAGACTCTCTTTGATCGCAACCTCTGGGTCCTTCTTATGAACCCTCACTTTTGCCTGTTTGAGACCCTCTTGCATAGCTCTCTTGGTTATCTCGTGGGTGCTCATCTCTTTCGCCAATTTTGAACGCAGAGATTCAAAGTCATCCTCGGTGATCACATCAGAAACGATTCCCTTCTCACGCATATCTGAGATCTCTCGTGCAACAAACTCGGCCTGCTCCTTGCGCTCAAGGACCTTCGCCACCATGTTCTGAAGATTCCCTGCACTGACTCCAGAAACATCGAACTGATCGCCATATCGATAATATGCGTCATCTCTGTCTGACTGTTGAATCTGATCAATCAGCCAGTCAGTCAATCTTTCTTG
>JAJRZD010000103.1 GCA_024275415.1 archaeon | reverse complement strand
TTCTTGACCCGTTTCAGAAATGGAGATGTTCTCGAATACCAGTAGATCAGAAACCTCGATGTAAATCCCATACATACCAAGATTAGTGGCTGTTGTATCCGTAACTGTTACGTTATTTGATTGGTATATATCAATGCCATTCTGAGTACTATCGACAATCTGGATACCCATTAATGTGGCGTTAGGTGAATTCACAAGGGAAATCCCTGAATCGGATGTGTCTGAGATAAAACCATCATCGAATCTGAATCCTGGTGAGTCAGTAATGGCAACTCCAACAATAGGTTGTTTGACTGTCAGGTTTGTGAGGACGACATCTGGGCTTGTGATTACTTCTATACCATAATCGGCTAGCGGAGCCCATACGTAGATGTTGGTAAGTGTCGAATAGAACGAGTTAGTGATTGAGATCCCTGCCATCGTGCCGTCTGCATAGAACTCTGAATCCATGATTGAGGTATAATTGACGTACGCGATTCGAGTGCACCAGTAGGAGGGGTTATAGTTATTGAACCTACTGTTCTCGATTTGCAGATATTCGGCATTCTGAACTAGAAGTGCCCTATAATCTGCGCTGTCAATTACGCTATCGAAGATTCCTATATTATACGAATTATCGGCTTGCAATCCCATCGACGCCCGACCATACAAATCGACTTGACTTACAATCGTGTTGTTTGCATTGTCCAAGGATATGGTAGCACCAAACGAGGGCGTTACGTCTTGTCCAAAAACACTGCTATACTCAATCCGTCCGTGGGATGTGTTTGTGAATCTGATAGCCTCTAATTGTGAGTCTTGCTTGATAAAACAGTCCACGATGGTGAAATATGCATCAGTATTCATGATGTCAATCCCTATAATACCAACATCTGCTGTGATATTGAGGGCCGATATCAGATACGGGTCTGCTTGGGTGCCTGAACCAGGCCATCCTTGAGAAATGAAGTCATCAGTACCATCGATTAGAATGGGAACATGATCGTCCAGCTCGGATGGATCGACCCTGAACCCCTGAGCGATGACTCCTTGATTCACGAATTCATTGATTATGAACGGTGTGTTTGTCCCAGCCAGAATCGGCTGTGATACTAGAACTGCAAATATCAGCACTATGAGAATCTTCTTCTGCATAATCTCGTCTCCAGAGCGTTGCATCTTTAATCCCCGCTTGTAGCGTGAACCTACAACACTAATGAGCATATACGAGAGAATTTAACATTTCGCTTTATTTAGGATACAGGGAATAACAAGACTTTGAGATAAAAAGAAGGATTCCCGGGCATAACGCCCAGAATATCCAGAGTCTTACGAAGTACGTTTCTTTCTCAGATAGTATATGACAGCTACCGCCACGAGAACCCCACCAATGGCAGTACCGATGATGATTGCCAATATCGGGTCGAAGGGTGTCACTGGTTCTGTGGGAACAAAAGGTAACACCGTCACGTTTGCAGAGCTAGTCGCAGAGTTACCGCTCATGTCATAGACGGTTACTGTGTACTCGTACGTCCCGGGTGCAAGCCCATCTACATTGAAGATGATCCGTGCCCCACCCCAAGACCCACTCCCAACGACAGACCCGTTGAACACGACCTGATAGGATGCGGGATACTCGTCCTGTGCGTCCCATTCGATGACATTTCCGGTAGTCCCTTCTACATATACCACATCGTTGGTCTCGGTGACCACGGGAGCTGTATCGTCATTGATGACGAGCACTATGATCGTGTCTGAGGCTGAGTTGCCATCAATGTCGTAGACTGTCAGGACAAGGGTGTGTTCACCCTCATCAATGTCATCCACATTGAGTGAGAGTGTCCCACTGCTCCAAGTACCAGTAGCGAACTCCACGCCATCCACCTCAAGGGTGTAGGTCGTCGGGTTCAGGTCTGAAACTTCCCAGTCGATTGTCTGACCTGTGGCATCGACGAACAACCACTGGTTTGGTGGATTATCAATTTCTGGAGGTGTGTCGTCAAAGACATGTACTATCACGGTATCATTGACCCAGTTCTGGTCAACGTCCCAGACCTTGATGAACACGGTGTGGTCGCCATAAGGAAGCCCATCGACGTTCACGGTAATGTTAAAGAAGTTCCAGATACCCTCAGCCCAAAGGTCGCCATCGACCGTGACCTCCCAGTTCTTCAGCCAGTTGTCGAAGGGAACCCAGAAGATCTCGTTTCCCTCCGAACCCTCGGCGTACCAGATGTCCATTGGGGTGTTGATGATGGGCTCGTTGACCATGTACTGCATGGGATATCGGTCTTGTGCACCACCCGATCCTCCGACGTTATATACGCCAGGAGGCGTGTAGTCATCCCACCAGTTGCCATTTGCCACGTTATCGTCCCAGAAGTTGGCAGAGTCATCAACGCCATTATCAAAAAAGTTCAGTGCAATGGTGTTGAAGAAGATCCGCGGATTCGTACTAGCTGAAATCGAAATGCCATAGTCAGTCCATCGGATGGTGTTGTTGAAGATTGCCCAATTATCTGAAAAACTATCCACTACAATCCCATAAGTCCCATCTTGAATTGAATTGAACGAAACATTGATTCCAACCGAGTACCAGACTCCTTTAATTGCAGCACCAGACCAGAGGAAATCGTTATTGGTGACCTCAGAAGCTACCTGCTCATTGAAGTATACTCCAACAGAACAGTTAGTGAATTGGCTGTTTGTCACAGTCCCGTAAGCTCCACCTATCGAGAATATAGCACCACTACTACCAGCGAGGTCTGTGAATTGCGATTCCGTTATAGTGAAGTTATTTGACAGGTATAGATTGATTCCCGATACAGAACTTGAGGTGACTGTGAGATTCGATGCCATGAATCCCACAGAAGTGTAGATGTATATTGCATCATATTCTTTGGTATCTCCAATGGACGAATCTCGAATTGTGAAATTAGCCGACCTGTCAACAAGTAGTCCTCTTTGCTGTCCTTGGATATCAATGTCTTGTATGGTCACATTACGACTTGACACGATTTCGATAGCAATGCTGCTGGATGGGAAGATACCGCCAGTAATTGTGCTGTACGAGCAGTTGACAAGAATGATTTGTCCGTAGTTAGTCCCATCTAATGAGAGGCCATCGGTATCAATGTTGTAATAGACAGGCTTTCCATTCACGAAATTATCTGGGAGAGTTTGTGGGAACGTGGATACTGGATAATTTAGTTCGAAGTAAAAGCCTGTATTTGTGAGGTTGTTGTTACTGAAGGTACTGGTAGCAGAATTTGTAATGCTAATACCATAATCAGCACCTATTATGGTATTTTGGTCAACGACAGTGTTTGTAGATCCTGCATTCAAATTGATTCCTACTTTGGTACTTGTAATCGTATTCTTGATTACCGTGACATTGGTCGCGCTTGTACCGAAGTAAATCCCGTTCTCAGAGTCATATATTCTGTTCCCCTCGATATATGCCCTAGGAGCCGTGCTCAGATATATTCCGTAAGAAGCTACAAGTCCGACAGCAGAATTGTTCACAACCTCGGCATCGCTATGGGCCTGGATTGCCAGAAAGTAGCTTGCCATTTCGGTAGCATTATTCCGGTATATTTTGGTGTTTCTGCCTCCACTGTAATAAACAGCACCCCACGCGTTCTCAAAATAGTTATCGGCAATGGTGATGTTCTCTGGATTTCCATTTTGTACTACGACTCCTGCACTCGATGGGCTGTCACGAATCGAGTTTTTACTGACGAGGCTATTATGAGAGTCTCGGATTTGGATTGGATAGCCACTGATATCATGAATGTCGTTCGAGATCGCCTTTCCTGAGTCCACGAACGAGAAAAGAATGCCATCTCCTGATGCGAAGGAAATCTCATTCTCCTCGACCAGTGTACCATTGGAAGTATTGATTTCTATCCCTGACCCACTTGTGTTATTGACTAGATTCCCTGTGATATTGACATCGTTTGAGGACTGAATCGATATGCCAATACCACCCGTTTGGATGATCGTGCTATCTTGTATCACTGTCCTGTTCGAGTCCGTAGTGTCTATTCCGATGCCCGACACATTGACTTGAACTCCAGATACAATAGTGTCAGGGCTAGAGAGAATACGTAATCCGAAATCGGCACTATTCAGGATTAGGCCAGTTATATCCGAATTATAAGACTGACCTAATGCATAGGCTGTATAACCTGAATATTCTACCTCCTCATTAGAAACAGTGGTGTCATTAGAGTTCCCTACGTAGGCCGTGTACCATCCTGGTGATATGGACTGTAACTTGTTATCGTGTAGAGTGAGACCATTTGAGTTGGTTATGTATAATGCTCTGCGGTTGTATGATTTGAAGAAATTGTTATCTATAGTGGAGTCTGGTGAATATGACATCTCGAGTGCGTCGAGATTCGCAGTTATGAAATTTGAATATGTAATTCTGGTGTTGGCTGCGCTGGTCAGCCTGATGGCACCACTGGATGCAGAAACAGTCACATACTCGATTGTTGCATGTGTAGTATTTTCTATTATGATGCCAGTGGATGTAACTCCCTGACCGACATACGTATCTCGGATGATGAAATAGGCATCAGTGTTAATGATCCAGATGCAAGGTTGTCCAATATCATACGTGATATTCAGCCCTGCAATGATGTAAGGATCTCCTGTTGTTCCTGACCCCGGCCATCCTTGCGACACAAAATCGTCAGTCCCGTTGATGAAGATTGGGACATGGTCAGTATGATCCTCGGGGGCTAATCGTGTTCCCGGTTCCTGTGACAGTGATTGAGAAACGGACGGCGAATTTTCAATGATTGGAACAACGAATGTTGTACTCGCAATCACAAGTGGCTGTGCCACTAATATTATCAGAGCAAGAATTGCAAATGCTTTCGGTTTCAAGTGTCATCTCCTCTATTTATGGTCACGCCTGTAGTTCAATTTCCAAATCCATCAAAGGTAGTGGAACTCAAAACGGTAAGACAACTCCGTTCCCTTGAACTGGGTCATGACGGATACCCTTCTATTTCTTAGAATCTCTAGCCTAATAAATGTCGGTACAAGCCGAATTCCATATACGAAATGATTAGAAAAAAGAGAAAAACATCCAGAAAAATCAGAGTGTATACTCTCATGGGACTTGTACAGGCTCATTGCTTTTTTGAATGAAAACAACCACAATAGCAGCGGCTTCTATCCCATTAAGGACAAATAAACGTGGTTTGAAATCGAATAACTCAGGCGGGGTCGTTTCGGGCGCATATGATGGCAGCATAGAGTAACAGTAGTATTGCTCACCTGGTTCAGTACTGTTGATTCTTATTCTATAGTTTTACTAAACCAGTGCAACAGTTTGGATACTGAGAATCCCATGTCAGTATACAATGAGATTGCAGGATAGTTGTGCGATGGCGTACTTGCGGCAGCATACTGGCATTCATTCTTGAATAGAACGTTCAGGACACTGCTGACCAAGAGCCGAGCAATTCTTTTCCTACGATATTCAGGAAGTACCCCTACTGGGCCAAGCACACCTACTTGTGGCGTGGTATGGCTCCGAGATAGCATGGATCCGACCAAACCGATAAGACGCCCATCAGCCACTGCAACTTTCCAGCATCCTGATGGGCATCGTCCTATCTGTTCCGAACGGATTCGATGAGTGATGTCTAATGACGCCTCATACTCGGTGACTGATACATGGCCCCTGTGGATGATTCTATCTGCTTCAGCTGAAGTGAAGCAGTCAACAGTAAGCCTTGCAATCTCCTCGTCGGAAAAAGCATCTGCATCAAGAATCTCGATGTCTGTAATGGGTTGAATGCTAATACTCTCTTCAGGGCGTTCCATTAGAAGCTCTGTCTGTTCACCGAGCACATCAATGAATTCGAGGTTTTCAAAAAGATCCAGATACCATTTACCATAGTCCGTGCCTGTGGGGTATATCACAGTGGTTCGCACT
>JAJRZD010000102.1 GCA_024275415.1 archaeon | reverse complement strand
ATGTGATTTTTCAGAGAGTCGTTCCCCGGAGAGAAAGCGGATTCCACAAGGAAGAATGATATGTGGCGCCAACACGAAAAGTGAAACAACCTCGAACAGGTTTCGATTCAAAAGACCTTGCCATTGTGGATGCACTAGGGCAACTTGGCGGGAAGGTGTCTGCTGAAGAACTGGCTGAGATAACAGGTTACGCTGCTAGGACCATTCGCCATCGTCTGAAGCGTCTAAGGGATAATGGTTACCTAGCCCAGCTTTATGCACAAACTCATGAGTATCGTCTTGGACAAGGAGATGTCATCCTAGTCTTGCAGGAAAGTTCAATGCGACCCTGCTCTTTGAAAGACATTCTCAGTTCAATTCCATGGTTTTATTATCATGGCCCGACCTACGGAAAGTACAATGGATACATAACCCACGCATTATACTCGCTGGATGAACCTGATTCTATTCCCCGAATTGCAAATGAGTTACTGTCCCTAGGGATCATTGATGATTATTTCTTCTTTGAAACGATTGATTACGAGTCTCGAAGAGGCAATTTCAAGTTCTTCGAGTATAACAAAGGATGGAACTGGGACTGGACTCAGTGGATTGCAGAAACAGAACAAAGAATCTCAACAAGCAGGAATCATAGTATTGCATTGGATTTCAATCCACAGGTCATGTCTTTTGACACCACCGATTTGAAACTGCTCCGAGAGCTCAAGATCGAGTCGCATCGAACTCTCAAAGAGCTTGGCGACACTGTAGGTCTCTCTGAAACTCAGGTGAAGAGGCGGATCACACGACTTGAGCAGGAAGGGATTATCAAGGGTTACAGGTGGAACCTCTGCAAGATTGAGCTACCTCTCTATCTCTACGTTTTCATGGAAATCCCCGAGAATACCGAAGCTATCCTGATGAGCTTCTATCATCTGCCATTTCCCTGTGAGATCGCAATGGAGTCTAGGACAAAGTATTGTGTAAGGATACGGCTCTATGGGACTGAACTCCCTGGGCTGCTTCGTGGTCTGACACGGATACGCGGATACACCCGGTCGTTCTTTGTGCAACTTGCCCATGATATCCCTGATGTGCCTGCAGATTTGTCAGACCTATATTACAACGAGTCGTCAGGCAAATGGGAGTATCCCGTAGATGATGTTCTCTCACAGATACGCAAGAGATGCAAACAGTGAAGCAATAGAGGTCTTGTCCTCTATGAAGTTCGACATGGTGCCGAACCACTCACTCTTGCTCTTTTTGCTTGAATTTTCTTCTCGCCTCGTCAACCAGC
Organism: archaeon; assembly: GCA_024275415.1. Classification (GTDB taxonomy): domain Archaea; phylum Asgardarchaeota; class Thorarchaeia; order Thorarchaeales; family Thorarchaeaceae; genus MP5-2226. The sequence continues at coordinate 2,868 of JAJRZD010000102.1, read as the reverse complement.
CTGTCTGGTCGTTGTGCATAAGGGATATACAGATCTCCCAGCTCGATTTGGTCAAGGTTGAACTCGATTATATCCTTCATTGCGGTATTGACCTCGAACCCGATGAAGTGCCTATACGACCCCTTGCAAGCAACTGCAGTCGTACCGTTGCCCATAAAAGGATCGAGAATTAGGTCGCCTGGCCGCGTGGAGAAGTCGATGCAACGCATGACAAGCTCTGTAGGCAACTTTGTGCCGTTCTTCTTCTCCCCTTTCTTGTAAGTCCTGTTTATCTCCCAAACATCTAATGGATAATGCTCGACCTTGTTGAAATAGTACTCCTTCCCATGTTTTGCCAGAAAGAGCAAATGATAATGGCTCGTGACGAATTTCCGCTTTGTGAAGACACCGAATTGGTATTTCCAGATGATGTGATTGATTAATCTCAGTCCTACTTGTTCTATGGCATTAAGCACCAGTCCAAGATTCGTCCACCCGCTGAATACCCACGCTGTACCTGTCTTCTTCAAGATGCGTGGGATCTCTGCCATCCATCTCTCTGTGAATGCTTCATACCCCTCATCAATCTCATGGTAGCCAGCGACCACGAGGGAGGCATCTCGATTGTAGATTGCCTCTCTCCCTGAGAATGAGATCCCAAAGGGCGGATCCGCGATGACCGTGTCTATAGACTCCTCTGGAATTCCTCGCATTCCTGCGATGCAATCTTCATAGTGGATGACATCTGACTGGTAGGCAATCTTGCTCTCGTTGTACCTGCGATGTGCTTCCTCTCGGGTCCAGTCTTCGGTCGGCTTGAATTCTGCTGCCGCCTTATGGGGTATGTAAGGGTTCTTACGCTTTCTCTTCTTCGACTCAGCGTTCACATGCCCCTCTCAGAACTGCCATATATAAGAATCACTCATAGCACTTCATTGAAATTTATGAAGTAAGGAGTTTCCTTTTTTTCCACCAATGCCAAGGATATTCATCTTTCTAAGGCAATAGGTCAGTTTCTGTGCTAGCCTTTTTGAGCATCCGAGAGTCGTAGCAAGATCCGCATTTGTGAATGGGACTTTGAGGTCGGGGGGGATGAGTTTGACCAGATCCGAAGGTGAGGCAAAGAGGTGACTGTCTGCAACATCAATAAGGCGCCGATCCACGATGCTCCACCCTTTTCTTCTCCAGCTTCCTTTCCCATCATCACGCATGACCTGTTCATCGAAGACCTCAATGACTTCTAACTCGAAATTCCTATGTAATAGTAAGGTCGGGATACTCACAAGTTCTTCAAAGACGCTTAGGACACTGGAGCGCTTGGGAGATTTCCTCCGAGAAACCTCTTTTCCTTCTCTCGTTTGCCTAACGATCCACCTTACTCTGGCAACCGGATGAACGAGTCTGACTCGATGATTTGGTATCAGTTTCATCAGTTTCGTTCTTAGAGCTGCAAAATTCCTCGTCTGTATCTCTATCAAGAGCCCGCCACGGACGATATCGATGACGTACCCATCAATATCAACTTCGACCTCATCATTTGGTTTGCGATACCACTCCTTAAGGCCTGCATGAAGAGACCTTTCTGAAAGAGTACCAATTCCTCCATAGTCTTCAGAGGTCATACCACATTAGAAATCTGTCCATGCATATCAGGATTGTTACGTCCGCATCTTAGAGATCCCATAGGACTTTCTAGGATTCATCCTCCCAAATATATTGGTCTAGCACGTTCTCCCGTATCTCATGTAGAACTGTAAAAAAAGAAGAGGTCTGTCGAAAGACCTCTCCAGTCATTCTATTCAATGATTAGGACCGCATCGACGAAGAGTTCGTACTCCTCGTCTTCATCGAGATTCCGGATTAAGACCCTCTCGACCTCATCCTCTCCGCGTATCTCAAGGAGCCGTGATTCATACAGCACCTTTACCGATGAGTTCTCAAGTTCGGCCTTCATATCATCTGAGGTGACAATCTCTTTCTCGGGAGTAAGCAAGATGACACGGTCAGTGACATCAGTCAGCTCCAACGCGGCATCTACTGACTCATCCCCAGTGTGAAGCACGAGTGTTCGCATCTCTCTGAATGGTTCTGTGTCTTGCACCGAGAGGAATACGCCCTTGTCGAGGAACTCGTCTTGCCCTATGACACACGAGGGTTCAGGTTCGTCCTGTTCATCCTCCTCGACATACTCGCCTCGGCCTTTGCGGTAGTTCTTGATTGCCTCATGCAGTGCTTCTGCTGCAAGGTTCGAACAATGCATCTTGATTGGTGGTAGTCCATCTAGTTCATCCGCTACATCCTGTCTGGTGAGTTCCATAGCCTCATCCAACGTCATGCCTACGACCATCTCGGTAGCCATGCTTGTCGTTGCTATTGCGGAACCACATCCGAATGTCCTGAACTTCGCCTCTTTGATGACATCACCATCAATTCTGACGTACATCTCCATGATGTCGCCGCATGTCGGGTTCCCTACTCTCCCATAGGCTACATCATCGCCTTCTAAGGTTCCTACATTTCTTGGGTTACGAAAGTGGTCGAGCACTTTCTCTGAATACTTGGTTGATTTCATTGTTTTACCTTCACTTGTTCCTTCTGTGAGTATATTGGCGACAGTTCGCGAAGACGAGATACTATCGGCGGCACGGCTTCGATGACCGCCTCGATGTCCTCGTCCTTAGTGAACCTGCCAGTTGTGATCTGTAAAGAGCCGTGGGCTTCTTCATGAAGGAGCCCTGTGGCAATCAGGGTGTGTGATGGCTCCAGCGTCTTTGAAGTGCAGGCTGAGCCAGTCGAGATTGCAATGTTCTTGTCCTTGAACATGAGAAGAATTGACTCTCCCTCGATACCATCGAACCTGAAATGAGAGTTGCTGGCAAGCCTGTCGGT
>JAJRZD010000101.1 GCA_024275415.1 archaeon | reverse complement strand
TATATAACGAGTGATCAGGAAGGTGGCATCACTCAGCCTCGCTGAGTCGTTCTCTCTATCTGTGATTCGAAGCCGCGTCAAGATCGGATAGAGAGAAGATGCAATGGTCAGAGAAACCATGCTAAACATGAAAAGGAGCCGGAGAAAGACATCATAGACTCCAAGCGCAACCAGCCCCACAAGCGTTTCAAGAATAAGACGATCCGTATTCTGGATTGCTACATCAATCGTTTGGAATAGTAGATTGGGCAACGCAAACGCGATGATGGGACGCATATCAATGGCTTCAGTGCGAGAGGGCAGTCTGTTGAGGACAACATATCCGAATATCAGAACAGCCATTGCTTCGGCAATGACCCAGCCGGCAAGAACTCCTTGAATCCCAAACCCAACAAGTACAAGAGTGATAGTTAAGAACACACGCACAATATCAAAGAGAAGTCTTCCGGATGCCAGCTTTAGTACCTCATACCTTGCCAACAGAAAAGAGTCAAGGAAGACCTCCATGGCTGAAAAGGGGCCAATGAATAGCAATAGATGCAGAACGCTTTGTGAAAAACCATAATTACTGGTTAGCAAGGGGAATAGCAAGAATAGAATGAAAACAAGAAAAACAGAGGTCAGAGAGATCACCAGTAGAGAGCGCTGGACATAGCTGCGGATCTTTTCGTTCTGGCCTGCTGATTCAAGTTCAGGTACAACATATGGCGATGCATGGTTTAGCCCGAATGCGCCCAAGAATTGGAGGAAACCATAGATGATCCCAAGAATGGCGACCTGTCCCATTTCAGATTGAAGAAGTAACCAAGTTAGAAGGGATAGGTTGACAATACGAAGAACACCACTAACTCCTGCTTGGAGAAAAAGTATCATCGTACCATGCACTGCACGAGAGAGTTGTTTGCTCATATGGGAACCTCGTTAACCAGCAGGACTGATAAGCCTCTGATCCTTTTTCAGTAGTCCGTTACTAATTGGGCATTCCGAAAAGCCTTTTGCTTGGACAACAGCTGAGAGAGTTGAACATTATGTTAAGAGTAGCGATGATTTCACCTCTCCCTCCAAAGAATAGCGGAGAGTCTACGTATACATACAATCTAATTGAGAGCCTAGCTCGTACAGGAAAGGTCAGGATCATCGCTATCACTCAAGAAGATGCATATTCATTAGAAGAAAGGATTCCAAATGTGGAAACACATCGTGCATGGAAAAACAATAGCCCTCTCTATCCATTGTCCCTCTTTCGCTACATCCGAAGGATAAATGCGGATATTGTACATGTCCAGTTCGGACCACACGGAAAGATGTATGGTGGACGATTCGGAGAACATATGCTGTTACTCCTTTTGCTCCTTCGCATCTCTGGAATCCCGACTACAACCACACTCCATAGCACATGGATGCCATGTCAGGTCGAAAAAAGAATCAGAGAGTATCATGGGTTAGATGGATTGGCAGTGTTAGCACCAGGATTGTTCCGTTTATACAATCGTTTGCTGGCAAGTGGTTCGACTTCCATCCAACTGAGCACAGCAAAAATGGATTCGTTGTTGAGAAATCGATTTTTGAAAGAATACAAGGTTGCAGAGGACAAGGTCTTTGAGATTCCGCACCCTTGCATATATCCCGTTTCCACTCCCAAAAGAAGCGATGCCCTGAAAAGATTACACCTTGTGGGAAAGAAGGTCGTGCTGGTTTTCGGATTCATTAGAAGAGAGAAGGGGATTGAAAAGGCACTGGAAGCAATGCAGATTGTCAAAGATATAGTTCCTGATGCAATGCTATTAGTAGCAGGAAGACCAAAGGACAAAGACGGTGAAAAATATCTCGATTATCTAAAGGAATACTGTCACAACGGTTCTCTCGATGAGAGCGTAAAATTCGAAACAGAATACATTCCGGATGAGGATGTCCCCCTCTATTTTGGTGCATCTTCCATAATCCTTGCACCATATACTGAAAGTGTGGGAGCGAGTGGGCCAATCCACAACTCGGCTGGGTATGGAGTTCCGATAATTGCATCAGATGTTGGATTGCACATGAAAGAATCTATCGGAGGAAACTTGATTCTGTTCAAGGCTGGCAATTCACGGGACTTGGCTGAAAAGATAGTTCAAACGCTGACGAACACCGCTGAAACCGGAAAAATCTGTGCTCGGCAAGTTGAATATGCTAAGAAAGAATCATGGAGATTGGCGGCAAGAAGAACGTTGGAATACTACAGGAAGACTCTTGAGATATATAGGAGATAGGGGGAACTTCCAATGAGAAAAAGACTGGCAGTGATTACAGGATCCGGAGCATTCAAGAAAGGACATTTCTCTCGGGTTCAAGCACTTCTGGATTATCTCTCTAGAACGGCACAACAGGATTCGTGGCTAAAGGAGTATGATATGACCCTATTGGTCGAACGACCAAATGAGGGTTCAGAATGGGATTTTGACGACACATTTCCAGCGGAGTTTGATGTCCAGTATTTCGGGGTTAGTGTTGGTGAGAATGCGCGGGGTAAGACTCTACTAAAGGGTGCTTCAACAATCTCAGGAATAAAATCCATGATTAGAGAAACATATGATGTTTCTATATCCAGTATGATGCAAGGTGGACTTTTGGCTGCAATAGGCAGACAGATTGGAAGAATTGGGATTTCGATATATGATGACATGGACTACTACCCCAATTTCATACAAAAGCACCATGTGAGGAGGGTAGTAGGTCAGGTAGAGAAAATCATTATCCGCAGTGCAGATTACGTATCTTCGGTTTCCAATCAATTGGGTCAGATTCGAAAGAAACAAGGAGCACGAAATGTGATAGTTGTCCCCAATGGTGCAAATGTGCAGATGTTCGATGAAGCCTACGAAGCAAACAAGAAAAAAGAGATTGACACACTTGTGCTATTATATTCAGGGAGCTTGGATCCGAGCATCTGGGGATTGGACATTATCCTTCAGGCAGTAAAGGAGGTTAGTGGTGTGAAAGAAGTGACACTCAGAGTTGTAGGGGGTGGGCCTTTTATGAGTAGATTAGAGAATTATGCAAAGAAACTCGATATTTGCGACTCTGTCGAATTCATCGGAGCTGTAGACCATTCAGAACTCCCTAGATATTTTCAGGGAGCTCACGCTGGATTTGCGATTGGGATACCGGGGTCTCCTGCGGATGAGGCGGATCCGATCAAGATCAAGGAATACCTTGCGGCGGGAATCCCATTCATAGGTACAGACATCCCTAATTCACGGCAGATATACAATGATACGCGTTTTGGCGTCTTATGCCAGCCTTCAGTATCATCTGTTGTTGAAGCAATATTGACCCTCTCAAGGCGGTATGAGGTGCTTGTTCAATCTGCGGAGAAAACACGAAGCTATATGGAGGAGAGATACAGCTGGGATGCAGTATTTGATTATCTCTTTGCATCGACAATAAACAAGAAAACAGGTATCAGGAAGTAGAGAAGCATTATATGGAATATGTTGCATTCAGAACAAGGAACCGACTAGATAGAGGCATAGTGTCTTGAATGGAAGAACAAGTATGTCATTAATCCCAACTCTTCGTTTCTTTCAGGAGCGAAAAGAGGGTAGGTTATTAGGACATTTGACGCTCATTTTCTGTTTCTCCGTTCTATCCCTTTTCGTGTTCCCGCTCAATATCATTGGGGGAATGGGGCTTTTGCTCCTGTGGGGATCTCTTTTACGGTCGCTACTAATATCCAGATCCCACCCTACAAACGAAACGTCTTTGCGCATACTTGATTTCTTGGTCGAGTCCTTTGGGATGTCATTGGTCACACTAGCACCTCTTGGGTTTATCCTTCCAATGCTCTTTGGAACGACAGACTATTGGATTGTTGTGGTCGTTGGATGTGTGACCCTCACGATATTTCATAGTCTGCGATTCGAACACGATGATGTTACAACAGGATCATCAGGTGAGGAATACAACAGCAACACAAGACTTGAGTGGAAGGTGCTACTTGCCCTAGTGGTAATATCCACAGTGTTTGGGCTGTTGCTGTATATCAAGGTCACGTATTTTTCATTTGATGATACTGTATTCTTCATCAAGGACGTGGCATTACACATCTCAATCATTCAGTCGATGTCACATGGAAATTGGCTCATACCAGACCTCTTGGAGGTTGGTGCTACAATTAATGATAATCCTGTAATGATGACTCTAGGCTTTTCGTTCTCGGGAATTCTAATGGCACTGACTCACATGGGAAACATGGGAGATGTATTTCTAGTATTTGTAAATACTCTCTTTAGAGGATATATAATTCTAACATTCTTTTGGTTTGCAAGAAGACTCCCCTATAGAGTCCCCACATGGTTATTGATCGTAGGAGGACTGGGTTTTGCCTTCGGAACCGATGTGGCAGGGATCGTATGGGTTATAGGTGTATATCCTTGGATGCAGTACCAAGGGATTCCATTTCCACGAACATTGATTGATGGAACTGACGCTTTCGTGAGCGTATCATCCCTGGGTACAGACTCTCTGTTCTTGGCATTCCATCATCTTCCAGCGGTACTTGCATTTCTTTTTCTTCTGGGGATGTTAGTGACGAGAACCGAAAGGCTAGAAAATTACGCGATTCCGATTGTGATTCTCTTGGTGTTACCATTCTATCATCTTGGTATCGGGCTAATGCTTCTTGCCCCGTTCATTCTAGTCGTGCTATTGTTGATAGTTCGAAAGGTCATGTCGATCCATGAGAAGAAGCACATACTTCTGTTGACAAAGATAATAGCAGCAGGATCAGTTATTGGTCTATATCTTGTTAGGGATTATACGAAAGCAGTAATCATTCTAATCCCCCGTACGAACTTCTTACGAGCAGTCCCTTCATTCATAGCATATCTTGGTGTATTCGCTCTGCTTCTTCCCATTGCGTATTATCGACTTCATCAGAGCGAAGTATCAACGACCAATCTTATTCTTATTGTAGGAACAGAAATGTTGGCCGTAATGATGCTATTCTTCAATACAGCCAGAGAGCTTCACACAGGATATGTTACAGCAGACTACTACCCTCTAATGGCATTCCAAGCAATCGTAATCATTACATCAATTGTTG
>JAJRZD010000100.1 GCA_024275415.1 archaeon | reverse complement strand
GCGGTGATTGTTGACTATGCCCCCAAAAGATATGAACATCATCGTCTTTGGTTGTATGCAATGTATGTACGCAGCATCCGACCTAGCCGGTACTATGAAGTTGCAGTACGACATAAGTTCGAGGATTATCCGGATGCCCTGCACGGCGCGATTGGATATAAATTTCATATTGAAGGCCCTGCAGGAGGGGGCGGACGGGGTACTTGTGGTGGGCTGTCACCCTGGGGACTGCGCATATAAGACAGGGAATTTAGGGGCTGAAAGGAGGGTTCGATTTGCGAGGGGGCTTGTCGAGCAGATGGGGTTGAACAAGGAAAGAGTGAAGATGGTCTTCGTTTCTGCTGCTGAAGGGGACAAGTTCGCTGCGGAAGTGAACACGTTCGCTGAAGAGATCCGGAAAATCGGGCCCAACCCGATAAGGCTCTAATAGGATTCAACACGTAGTCCTTCAAAACGTTCGAAATGCTTCTGGTTTCTGGTGACAACTACTTCGTTGTGTTGCAGTGCAATTCCGGCAATCTGTGCATCGATTGGATCTACAAGCATGCCTTCCTTTCTCAGACGGCCTAGTTCAATGCCTGCACGCCATGCTGATACTGTGTCTAGAAAAAGAACCTGAAAGTTCCCAACAATGTCATCGATGCGCTTCTGTTCTTTTTCAGGAAGCTGAGCTAACGACATACCAACTGCAATTTCCATGACTGTTGGGTTTGTGGTATACTGAGAAACACCTTCATTGGTAAGGGACTGAAGTTTGCCCAAGGCTGCTTTCGATTTCCTCATAAGATCAATGATGAAACTTGAATCTGCAATCATTTGCCTGTTCAACTCACCAGCTCTTCCATGCTTCGAGCCCAGAGTTCACTTCGTCCCTTCCTGAAATCTTCCAAAGCCTTTGAGAGGTTGACGATGGAATCATCGGAGATGCAGCCTACAAAGTCGCTTAAGGTTCGTTTATGTGCAATGCGCATCACGACCTGACTGAAGCTAGATTATCAGGCTTGAGGATCATCAGACTGACAACATGTCAGATACCTAGACGATCCAATGCTACTCGCACTCCTTCATGAGTGAGAGAATATGCTGGTCCGTGCCATTCGTTAAGCAATCCAGCGATGACTAGCCGCTTGAGCCTCTTCTTCAAGCCCTTCTTAGTCCGTACATGACAGAGTCCAGCGATTGAATCCACTCGTCGGTGACTCTTGCCGATGATTCGCTTCCTGAATAGGCAAACGACAAGATCTAATTCGGTTTCCGAGAGGGACATATCTGGCATAGTAGTATATTGTATTTAAATATTGTGTATTATTATAGACCTAAATGGTGATATTTAGAGTATAAACATTTATCAGTATAATTAACAGTATTAGTATGCAATCAAACAATGAATTGTGGAAGTAATATTTCAATAAATATTGCAGTTCATTACATGATAAAGACCTATGTGATTGCCTTGGTGATTTTCAAATGCCAAAGCGAAAGAGAACGCCAGTTGAGGACGCCATTGAGGGCGTCATTGGGATGCTAGAAGTTGATACACTAATGACCGTGGGCAAGCTTGCTTCTGCAACAGGGCTCAGTTGGGCTGTGGTTGACCGTGCTATTGGCCTTGCTATGAGAATACAGGACTATTTCCGTGCCAACAGGATAGAGATCCTTAGCGGGAATGGAAAGAATATCATCATCGTCGAGTTACGGGTCGAACTCACAAGGCTTCCTGAGAAAGTTAGAGAGTGGTTCATCGAGGAGAAGTTCTTCAAGGGAGAGGAGAAGAAGCGCTTCACCACAGAAGAAGCGAGGAGTATTCTCTGCTCTAATATCGAACGAATCAAGCGAACAAGGCTGGAAGACGCTATCGATTGTGTCCTCGATGCGTTGGAACTTGAAGATGAGGTTTCAGTCCTTGAGGTTTCCAAGCGTACTAATCTCAATAGAAGAACTATCGAGAGAGTCCTGGACATCTTCATTCGGTTCCAAGACTGGCTTGCAGAATATCACATCACGAAACTTGAGGGAAATGTCATCTGTCGTAGGCATCCTGACCTCTACGCACTCGATGAAACGAGGATGCTCTATCTCCTCAAGAAGTTCTATCTCCCACATCTTGTTGAGGTGTTGTCAGAAGAAAAGGAACGATCTTTGTTCCAGATAGTTTGAAGTCAGTGACAAATAGTTCTTTTCTGAAACATCAAATTCCTTCAAGAGATCTCTTCCTGTGTTTTTTAGCGATTCTAATTCCGCTCATTGAGAAACAATATGCTTCAAGAGGTTGCTCCTTCGGATGCGATAAGTATGGATTCTTGCGATCCTGACGGTTTCAAGGGAGTGCCAGACACCTTATGTGTGCAGAATAATATAATGTACACGAATGATGAAGGAAACAGTCACTGCGAGATTGCCGGCAGATATGATAAAGAAACTAAATCTCATTGCCAAGGAAGAGCACATTGATAGGTCAGAGATGATAAGGAGGGCATTGGACATTGGCATACGGCAATTCCTTCTGGAGAGAGCATTGAAAGCATATAGGGAGAAACGTGTTTCACTCTGGAAAGCCGCTTCCATG
>JAJRZD010000099.1 GCA_024275415.1 archaeon | reverse complement strand
TGGCACTTCGATGGTCGTCATCACACATTACCCAATAGAAGCAGAATTCTGTGACAAGGTTGCCGTGTTCATGCGAGGAAAAAGCCTTGTAGCCTTTGGGTCTCCTGCCAGACTGAAAGAGTCGATGCCTTCACGAGGGTTCGCCGTTGGGATTGTCCTTGAGGAGGTGAATCCCCGTGCGCTCAAGATATTGGAGGCTGTGCCTGGTGTCCTGTTCGTGCTGCAGAGAGGCGAACTCCTAAAGGTCTTCACTGAAGAGCCTCTGCATGAGATTGCTGAGAAGTGTATCACGGAGTTGAACGAACAGGAAATCCCAGTGAAAATCGTCAAGACAAAGGCTGTAGTTGACCTTGTAGATTACTATATAGCCATTACACGTGGACTCATCACAGGAATCATTGAGAAATAGCAAAGGTGAGGCAAAATGAATACCACAATCCTTCGGGTAATCACAATCTTCCTCATTTTCATATTGACGATAAGCTCAATGAGCTATTCCTCACCGATCCCGGTCGAAGAAAAACCAGTTGTCCGACCTGAGAGCAAGATTGCTGGAAACCTGCTGAACAAAACATCAAGTGAAGAGGAAATTGATGCGTTAGTCGGCTATAACGATGACATGATAGATTTCAAGATGAGCAATGCCCTATCCTTTACTGAGAGGGTAGCCAGAGTTGTAGAGATATACGAGGACATCGAGATGGCTCGGGTCAGGATACTTGGCACTGACCTGTTGCGGTTGGCGCGAAATGAGCTGGTGGCAAATATCTGGCCTAACGAGGTCATGCAGATACAGCAGCCAAAGCCATCGAACACAAGCACCAGTACGGAGGACGACTATCTTTCAATCGTCGATCTAGTAGGAGCCAGAGAGATTTGGGAGAAAGGGTATAATGGCTCCGGAGCGGTAATTGCCGTGTTAGATACTGGGATTGACTCGAACCACTCTGACCTCCAGAATGTCGCAGCCTCGGCTTCCTTTGTGGAGATTGATGCCCTGCCAACAGATATCCTTGGTCCTGGAACGTATGCAGCATCCATTGCCGCTGGATCCGGTAACGCATCCGAAGGAAAATACTCCGGCATTGCACCCGGTGCCACCCTGCTTGCAGGGAAAGTGACCTTTGGTGGCATCTTGGCTTTGGGCAGCTGGATCGTGTCTGGCATAGAATGGGCATCAAGCAATGGCGCTGATATCATCCTTTTACCATTCAACACGTTCGGAGCTCCAAACGATGCTGTTGCGCAGGCAGTAGCGACTGCTGTGGAAAAGGGAATCTTCGTGATTGCAGCCGCTGGAGATGATGGACCGGACTATCTGACTATCATGTCACCAGGAGGCGGGATTGAGTGTTTCACCGTAGGAGCCTATGACACATACAGACAGGAAGTTCCAGCATTCTCAGGAAGAGGCCCATCCCTTGCATTAGCAACAAAACCTGACTTGGTGGCACCAGGCGTCGGGATAGTCGGTGCTCGGATTGGAGCGGGATTGGCTGGCTTCGGGTTCGGTGACACTGACCTCGGGGATGTTGAGGGGGTTGGGGGGCTGCTCGGAGGGAGTAAGGGTGAAAATATTGATGAGCATTACAAGGTCGCCGACACAACAGCAGCTTCTGCTGCAATAGTCGCCGGTGCTGCTGCTCTTCTGATGTCTGCCTTTGACCGGGCGACGCCTATCGTGATTGGGAATGTCCTGAGAGAAACTGCTACGAAACTGGCTTATGGAGCCAACGACGCGGGCGCAGGACTGTTGAACCTCCCTGCGGCATTCGACTACTTGAGCCGAAGACAAGAACCCATCGAGATCCAGACAAGGAGGACGGGCTCAGCATTACTTGCGTTCGGGCTTGTCACTGCTGCTGGGAACAACGTTACGTCCATAATGATGATGAGCAGCTATGGCACATCGCTGATGACCATCGATTCACGAGGTCCCAACACTGACATCCACATGTTATTGGGAATGTTTTCCATTAAATGGAATAATATGGAACCGACCAACTTGATGAACTTCAAAGTAAAGAGAGAACTTCATCTGCTGACACCCGGAACGACGCTGGGCATTCTGGGTGGGGCTATCAATGATTCGTCCAATATCGGAAACGCTATTGATACGTTGCAGGCCGCAGACCCCTCGGGATATGGCAGATGGGTGGGAATTCTCTCTTATGATGACGAACTGTTTGTGACTCTTCTTGTGGAGTCGTATAATTTCACTCGTGAGAGCGACCTTCCATTGACTGCGTACAAGATCACACCATTCATCTTGGACATGGGGCAGGCTCCGATAGATAATGTAAGTCTATACCTCAGTTACTCGTTGGACATCTTTAATGATGGTCAAGATGATTTTGGAAAGTATGACCTAACAGATAAGATGCTGTTTGCCTATGGTATCTCCGAGGATTATCGTGATTTCTATCTCGGGATTAACTCAAGTAGAGAATTGGATGCTTTCGAAGTCGGAAACTCGTCAGAGATTGCTGACCACATTAGCAATGACAGCCTTACCGGAAGTACCACCTTTGAAGGTTCGGTTGGATTAGGGATGAAATGGGACTTCGGGAGGATATATCCTGGTACACCTGTCAACGTGAGTGTTGCACTAGGATTTGGCGAGAATCGAACAGTCCTCGACGCCAGCATTGATGCCCTGTGGGAAGCGACACCGCCTACAACATATACAGACCAGGGCGATTTTATTAGCGTTTCAGCAGACATCCCTCGCACAGCTAGAACTGATGAAACATACAAGTCCAAAGCAATGATCATGAACATTGGCGAGATACCATCAGAGGCAATTGCAGCAATGGTTATCCAGCGAAACAAGAACGAAACTGGAACTCTCTTTGCGCAATACTTCACGTTCGATGAAATAAAGCCGTTTCATGCGGAGTATGTTGAAACTGAATGGAGCCCCGAGGAACAAGGAAAGTTCACGGCAGGATGGATTGCTACAGTTGGAATAACCGACATGGGAAGTATCCTTGGGTTGCAGCAAAGCCTTTCGACTTCTGCTCTCAGGCTCCTTGATGACTTTCTCCTGAGAGACCTTTTCGTAGAAGAACCTATCCCGTCCACCTCTGTGTTCCCTAGAGAACTGCCTTTTGCACCCTTCGATGTCAGGTTCCCCATCGACTTTGGGCTATACACGATTTCTCTCTCCACAACTCAGGAGCTAGGAAATCTCACAGTCCATAATGTAGGCAACGCTTCCGAGTGGGGTAATGCAACACTTACACCAGCAGAGAGTGTCACAGGATTCTATAATTTCTCAATCTTTGTCCTAGTGCCACCGATTACAATGGATGGATATCATAGGTGCGACTATGTCATCAATACAGATGCTGGGTGGACTGCCAACATCACGCTGGAACGGATAATTGAGTATCCGCGGTCGTTAGTGCTCATGGACACGTCACATGGCGGAGGGTTCAGCTCATTCATGGGAGACTCGTTCGACATCGGGAGCTCTACTTCTTCAGGAAACGATACTGGAGGGTTTGGAGGGCTCCCAGGCTCCAGCTTTGTGCTATCCCAAGATATGGGAGGAAACGGAGAGAATATTTCAGATCTTGAGTCACTTACAGATATCCTAGATGCTATGCGACTGACGACATTCTCAGGACTTTCTCTCATGGAAACCGCAATGGCCGATAAAGGGATAGAGATCCTAGAATTGCCCGGTGTGGGGCTTGACGAAACTTTCTCTATGCTTGCAGCAGCGGTCATGATCGTGGCACCTACCAAAGAATTCAACTCAACAGACATTGAAACCTATCGAGAGTTCTCAGAAAGTGGCGGCAAGCTCATCATCTTTGGCGATTCCGAGGACAGAGTCAACCTGACGGGATTGAACCCACTACTACAGACATATGGATACTACATGCAGGGCGAACACGATACAGAGAATACGACCGAAATAGTCCCTAACTCGCTATTGGGTAAGGGAATGCAATCAATGTATCTTGGTGGTGGCACGTACATATACAATAACCAATCAGGATCCTCGGTGTTGTTGAACGGGAAACCAGTCGTCTTAGTGGATGACACAGCACCAGAGCTGATACTCTTTGGTTCATCACGCATATTCATGAATGACAACTTGGTGAAATGTAACAACTCGATTCTTTTAGACAATTTCATCGAGTACCTGCTTCAGAACACACTTACTACTTCTACAAGCCTAGCAGAAAACAAGACCAGATACGAAGTTGGGAAGAGCGTATATCTCAATCTCTATGTCACAGATTATTATGGTAATCCGGTCGATGATCTCTTCGTTGCGATCGCATTCGAGCTTCCCAATGGCTCTCTCGCATTCTTCATCGCAGGGTTCGTAGAGAATGGACTTTATTCCTCCCAGTTCCTGCCCATGTATTGGAGAGATGATGGGGTCATCCACGGCATCTTCATCATCTTGAGAGAGGAATATGCGGGGACTTATGCTAGTGTTTCGTTCGAGCTGTATAAACTGCCTCCTACAAACACCACACTTGGCCCGAAGGCGATTCTCACTATGGTTCAAGTTGCAATCCTGACTTCCATTGGGACATTTGGTGGTATGTTCGCATTGCTCATGTTCAACCGATACAGAAGAAAGAAACGCATGCGGATACCAGAGATAGACCTTGATCTGGCACGAGATATCGATAACACCCTGAACATGTTAAGAGCCACACTGGCTCAGATCAATGAACAAATCCTGAGAGAAGACTTTGACCGCATACAGAAGGTCGAAACATTACGTGGATTAATGGTCACGCTTGAGATTGCAAAGAAGAAGTTCAATGAGATAAGCGGCAGAATTGGAGGGGTCTAGGATGAGCGAGCATCCGGAGCGCGAGATAGACATCATCGATCTCAAGGTCAGGTTCGGGGACTTCTATGCCCTCAAAGGAGTATCATTTTACGCTAACAAGAGGGAGTTCCTAGGCATCATTGGTGCAAGCGGAGCAGGAAAGACCACCGTATTGCGTGTGCTGACCGGACAGATCAGCCCCACAGCAGGACGAGCATACGTTGGGGGACATGATGTCACAAAGAGGCAGAACCTCATCTCACTCCTTGTTGGCTACGTCCCACAGCTTGAGCATCTTAGCCTCTATTATGACTTTAGCGCGATTGAGAATGCAAAGTTCTTTGGTCGATGCTTTGGGATGCGTGAGCGTGAGATTGAGAAGCGAGCACGCTCGGTTCTAGAAATCCTTGGGTTTGACGAGGATCTCATGACGAAGACCGTATCACGATTGTCCGGGGGCGAGAGGAAACGGGTGTCCATCTGCCTTGGCATGATCCATGACCCCCCAGTGCTATTGCTAGATGAGCCTACGACTGGTCTTGACGCCCATCTACGCCATGAAACACTGAACTATCTGAAGGAACTCAATTTTGAGCTCGGAACAACCATGGTCATAATCAGCCACGACCTTGAGATAGTTGACTATTGTACACGTGTGACGCTTCTTGAGAATGGACGGGTAAGCCAGTTTGGCACACCAGCAGACCTGATATCTACCCTTCCAGGGAAGGGAGAAAGCCTAAGCCTGCATCTCCCGAACCTGTCCACATGGATGCTTGATCAGGTCAAACAGATACCGGGTGTCGAATACTATGCACAATCTGGGAGAAACACTCTGAAACTGTTCATTGACAACCCCAGAGAGAACATGCTTCCTGTCATAAGGGAGCTTAACAGCAAGGGGATACCGTTCGAAGAGATATCCCTTGTTGAAGCAGACTTCTTCGATTATTTCCAGGTGAAACCCTGGAAGAGAAAAGAAAAAACTGGAGAGAGTGAATAATGAAAGCATATCATGTCCTTCTAGGACTCTTTATCGTCTTCGTGATCGTCGGAGTGCAAAACACCACGACGACCTCGGTGGGAGGGATAACAGACCAAACCCCCAAGTCAATGATGTTGCCTGCTGCTCTCGCACCTTACAAAACAGCCCTCGTCTGGCAGAATGATACCGGGGGGCAGGTCATTTCGATTGTCGTAGCAGATTTCGATGCAGACACAAAGGATGAAGTGGCAGCCACTACCGCAAACGGGACATTGCTCTTTTTCGAGGACAACGGGAACATAATTTCTCAAGTGAGTCTTGGCGCTACGCCCACATCCATGGTTGCGATCGAGTTTGACGGAACCGCGGGAAGTGAGGTTATGATCGGCACATCGAACGGGATGCTCGTTGTGGATTTGAGCACAACCGTCATACTCGATGTCACCCTGCCCAACGAGGTACGGTCAGTAGTGGGGGCTGACTTGAATGGCGATGCTGTGGACGAGGCAATCGCGGGAGCCGAGAACAACCGCATATATGCATTCAACTCATCAGGAGGAAGTGTCTGGAACTACACGAGCAATGCTGCTATCCGCCATCTGGATGCGTTCGATGCTGACGGAGATACCTTCGATGAGGTTCTTGCAGGCTCACTCCTTGGCAATGTAACATTCCTAGACAATAATGGAACCAAAGTAATCTCACTTCTTTCCTCAGCAGACCTGACCCTCGTACGCTTCGCACCCCTGGGCGGAACCGGTTCAGCAGACATCATCTATGGCAATACAGCAGGGACTCTCCGCATAACTGATATCAATGGAACTACGATTCGCACTCTCTCCGTGGTGGATGCAGTATCAGCATTAGATGTGGCGGACTTCTTGGCGGATACTGGGAACGAAATCATATTAGGAACAGCAGGAGCGGAGATCAGGGTATACAACCAGACTGGTGGATTACTTTGGAACAAGACCCTGACTGATAGCATCTCAAACATCCGAGTCGCTAATGTTTCGGGCTCGAGCGCCCTTGACCTACTTGTCGCTGAAACCACAGGCCCGATCACTCTCTACAACGCTACAGGATACCTTGTATCAGAGACGACCATCACATCCTACAACGGACTTCTTGATATCGGTGACATTGATGCTAGCGGAACAAACGAATTCGTCGGTGCAGGAAATCTCGGTGCTGTAGCAGCGTATGGTCGGGACTATGACGGTGATGGACTCGCTGACGCACGCGAGAACAACATCGAAGGCACACTGTATAATGATCCCGACACTGACAATGATGGTCTCACTGATGGCGAAGAAGTGCTCACCTACGGGACTGACCCACTGTCGCCTGATTCTGATGGCGACAAGCTGTCCGACTTTGCAGAGGTCGTGACTCACGGGACTGACCCGAATGACCCAGATAGCGACGATGATAAATTGACAGATTGGCAAGAGGTGTTCCTAGGGACTGACCCGAATGCACAGTCCTCGGATGCCGATGCTCTGACAGATTACGAAGAGAACAATATTACACTCACAGACCCGCTCGACTCTGATTCGAACAACAATGGTGTGGACGATGCACAGGACGACAATGACGGTGACGGACTCACCAATATCCAAGAGGTGCGCATCACACTCACAGACCCGAACGACGTGGACAGTGATAATGACGGCACAAGTGATTATTACGACGACGAAGACCTCGATGGTCTTGCAAACTGGAAGGAAATCCAAGTTGGCTCCGATGTCCACGACCCCGATAGTGATGATGACCAGCTGCTTGATGGTGAGGAAGTCAAGACATGGAAGACTTCGCCGACAGACCCAGACACAGACGATGATCAACTCACAGACTGGGAAGAGGTCACAATCGTCCACTCAGACCCGCTAAAATCAGACTCGGACGATGATGGACTTTCTGATTACGACGAGTACACGCAATACGGGACGAATGCTACAAACGCCGATACAGATAACGATACGCTAAATGACTACGATGAGGTCATCACATACAACACAAACGCCACTAATCCAGACACTGACGGAGACACGCTAACTGATGGGGCTGAAGTTCATATATATGGCACAGACCCGAATTCGGTAGATACTGACCTAGACGGCGTTTCAGATGCCGACGAGATTAACGTGTACAATACGAATGCTACTCTTTCAGACACCGATGGTGATACATTATCAGACGGACTGGAAATCAATACTTACGGTACGAATGCAACGAACATCGACACAGATGGCGACAATATCTACGACCAGCACGAGATAGAGTATTGGAACGCCTCTGTTGCGAAGAACCCGAACTTCTTCAATGCGAGCCTGAGCGATTATGACTACGATTATGATGGCGACACAATTTCTAATGGGCACGAGATATATCTGACAAAGACTTCACCTATCAACACCGATTCGGATGGTGATTCTATTACTGACGATCAAGAGGACTCGGATCTCGACAATCTGCCGAACATCATAGAGCTCACTGTTACGAACACCCTACCACGAGACCCTGATACTGATGATGACGGCGTGAAGGATGGAGATGAGTATTATATCTTAGGCACAGACCCTAACGATGCCGATAGCAATGACAATTCCATCTCGGATTATGATGAAGACCTTGATGGGGATGGCTTAACCAATGGCGTGGAGCTGTATGTCACGTACACTCTTGCTAATGACACAGACACGGACAATGATGGTACGAGCGACTACTTTGATGATGAAGACGGCGATTTGTTGCCTAACTGGTTCGAGGTGCTAAAGACCGGCACAGACCCGATATATAACGATACGAACGATAATGGAGACCTCGATTGGCAGGAGGATCCAGATGGCGATGGACTCAATAATCTAGAGGAACTAAATGCGTCCACAGACCCGTTAGATTCCGATTCGGATGACGACCTGCTTTCAGATTCCGAAGAAGTGAACATCGTCGGCACGGATCCAAACGACCCTGATTCAGATGATGATACGATCCTAGATGGGGATGACGACAATGACAACGATGGGCTGACCAATCTCGAGGAAATCAGAACCTATGGTACTAACGCTACGAACCCGGACACCGATTCGGATATGCTACGTGATGGGCTTGAGGTACAGGTCGGGCTCAATGCGACGAATCCTGATACGGATGGTGATTCCCTGTACGACGGGTTCTATGACGCAAATGGGAACGGACAGTGGGATGCCGGAGAGTCTGGAGAGGACATCGATCTCGATGGCGTCGTTGACCAGTATGAAACTGACCCCAATAACAATGACAGTGATGCGGATGGGCTTGACGATGGCATCGAGTGGACAATCGGGTCTGACGGACTGAACAATGACACGGACGGAGACCTTCTTTTAGACGGACAGGAGTATTACGACATAGGCAGCTCGCCGCTCCTCAACGACACAGACGGCGATAAACTGGATGACTACATTGAAAACAATGTGACCCTCACAAACCCAACTGAGTGGAGTACATACCTCAATGGCACATCGGACTACGACCTCGATTCGGACTACGATGGACTGACAAATGGACAGGAGATTGACACCTATAATACCTCTCCGGGCGATGCTGATTCGGATGACGATCTTATCTATGATGGGGCTGAAGTGCTGACCTATGGCACAGACCCGAACTTGGCGGATACAGACGACGATAGACTGACTGACCATGAGGAGATTTTCATCTACTTCAGCGACCCACTGAAGAAAGACTCGGATGGAGACCAATTGTATGATGGATTCGAAGTGCTCGACCTCGGCACATTGGCTAATGATACAGATTCGGACAATGACGGCACAAGCGATTATGACGAGGATTTTGATGCGGACGGTCTCTCGAATGGACTCGAAGTGTTCGGGTACCACACGAACGCCACTAATCCAGACACAGATGGAGATATGCTGACAGATGGGTATGAGGTGAACACAGCAGGGTCGTCACCCACAGACATGGACACAGACGATGATGGTATTTCAGATTATGATGAAGTCATGATATGGAATACGGATCCCACCGAGGTGGATTCGGATGCTGATTCACTAAATGACTATGATGAAATTTATGTCTACGAAACTTCACCCACACTCTGGGACACCGATGGAGACCAGCTCTCGGACGCGGATGAAATCAACGACTACGGCACGGATCCCAACATGCCAGACAGCGACCTTGACAACATAAACGACAAGAAAGAGTTGGAGCTAGGCACTGACCCAAATAATAATGACACTGATGGGGACTCATTGAGTGATTGGGACGAATGGCAGGTTTATGGGACAGACCCAACACAGGCAGACCAAGACGGGGACGGACTGAATGACAAGGAGGAACTCGACAATGGTACTGATCCTGAGAACGCTGATAGTGACTTTGATTCACTCTCTGACGGCGACGAGGTGAATGTGTACGGGACAGACCCACTTGATGAAGATAGTGACAACGATTCCATAGCGGATAATGACGAGATATGGAACAGCCATACCGACCCGAACTCTGCAGATAGTGATGGTGACACAATACCCGATAACCTTGATGATGAGGATGGTGATGGTATCACGAACTTTGATGAGATCTATGTCTACGAAACCAACTGCACACTCATTGATACTGACGGGGATCGCCTGTCTGATTATTACGAGCTCTTCGTTCTGAGTGAGCCTACCAATCCGACTCTTGCTGATACGGACGGTGATGGGCTTAATGATTGGGATGAACTGTTCTATTATTCGAGCGACCCGAATAACCGAGACACCGATGGAGACCTGTTAGAGGACGGTGAGGAAGCGCGTACCTACTTTACTCTGCTGAATGACACAGATACAGACGATGATTCATTGTCAGATTATGACGAAATCAATGTGTTCAACACAGACCCGCTACAATGGGATAGTGATTCCGATACGCTGAGTGACGGCTCAGAGTTGAACATATACAACACAGACCCATTGGAAGCGGATACCGATGGAGACCTCTTACTTGATGCCCAGGAGGTTGCTCTCGGGACGAACCCTCGCGATGAGGACAGTGATGGTGATTCACTTACAGACTATCAGGAAGTGAACCAGACCCTGACCGACCCTCTCGCCTATAGCACCCAAGGGAATGATATCTCAGATGCCGAATGGGACATTGATGGTGATGGTTTGAGCAACCTCGATGAGATCACCAAGACCAAGACTGACCCAAGAGTGGCGGATTCTGATGGGGATTCAATAAATGATGGCGACGATGACGAGGATAGAGACCTGCTGACCAATTACGAAGAATGCGTCCTGACAGGTACTGACCCTCGTAACAAAGACAGCAATGACAACGGAATTTCAGACTATAACGATGACGAGGATGGGGACGGCCTCACGAATCATGAGGAAGTACACATCTATAATACAGACCCACAGTCGGAGGATAGCGATGGTGACACACTCACTGACCGAGAAGAAGTCGAGGACTATGGTACAGACCCCTTGAACCAAGATTCGGATGGTGACATGTTGACCGATGATGTAGAGATTAACGACTGGGGCAGTGACCCACTCCTGAACGATACTGACGCAGACTTGCTGAGCGATTGGGAGGAGGTATTCTTGACCTTCACCGATCCGACTACTAATATGACCTATTCTGGCATCCTCGATTCCGAATATGACAGCGACAATGACATGCTGGGCAACCTTGAAGAACTGCGCGTCTACGGCACTAGGCCGGACGACGAGGACACAGACAACGACGATCTCATTGACGGATTAGAGATCCAGATAGGCACCAATCCTCTAAATCCAGACTCAGACTCTGACTTGCTCAAGGACGGGCTGGAATACTGGACATATGGCACTAATCCATTGCTCAATGACACAGACGGGGATTTACTGAGTGATTCGCAGGAGATTGGTGTGTTCAATACCAACGCTACCGACCCAGATAGTGACCATGATATGCTGGATGACTATCAGGAGGTCATTGTTATTGGCTCGAATCCTTTGTCAGAGGATAGCGACTTTGATTCTATCTCTGATTATGATGAGGTGATGCTTTACAACTCCTCACCAATTGACAGTGATAGCGACGACGACAGGATTGGCGATTACGAGGAAATTATGATTTTGGGCAGTCTTCCAGACAACATCGACTCGGACAATGACTTGCTGAACGACACGATGGAGTACTTTGTATACCATACGAACCTGACCAATCCGGACAGTGATGGCGACGGGTGGAGCGATTATGAGGAAACCGTCTTCGGCACGGATCCGAACAACGCAGACTCCGATGGGGATTTCATACTAGACCCTGATGATACACTCGGGCCGAATATCCATTGGGGATTTCAGGTGTTTGGAATAGTCGTCCTTGGAGCCGTGATAGCAATAGGAGGGAAACGAATTCGCGAGAAACGGAGAGGTGAAGTGTTTGTGACGAGAGCGGAGCCTGCAAGTGAAGGGCTTGAGCCGGGGATGGACATCGCTGTCGAATACAAGATCCGTGAAGGGAAGGTAGTCTTTGGTGTGGTCATCCGGAATGGGTCGACTATGACCATGTCCAACGTCATGGTGATTCTTGGTATCCCAGACCTGACCGACGCTATCAAAAGTAAGACAGTGGGAACCATCGAGCCTGATGGCTTCTCTGTGGTGGAAGTCGAATTCGAGCTCCAACCCGGTGCAAAGGGCGAGCTTGTAGGGATGCTTGAATACGATACCACGGAAGGCGAACATCGAGTGGTCAACCTCAAACCAGTAAGTATCGTAGCATGAGTCAGCCCTGCACATGAAAAGATTTAATGGGAGAGAATCTAGTAAAAGCATCCGCATATTAGAGCACTGGTGGATGGGGAGCAATCCCATGGAATCTGAAACACTCATACATATGCTAAGCACCCATCTGGGTAGCCTTGGGGTAGAGGATGTTATCGAGCCTGAGATGGTCAGACCCGTTGTAGTTCAGACCCGAGAGCGTAGGATATTGAAAGATCTTGAAGAGGAGATGCAAGCCACTAAGGACGCTCTGAAAGGGGATGCACGCCTTCCAGAGTTGCTCTATAAAATGGGGAACTTGCATCTGAAAGAAGGATCGTTGGGACAGGCTATTCTATTATATGGACAGAGCTTGGACATGGATCCTGATAGAGCAAATGTGTGGATTCAGATGGGAATCACATATTACATTGCAAAACAATACACTGATGCAATCAAGTGTCTTAATAACGCCCTCAGCATCGACCCAGATAATTCGCGGGCACTCACATTCAAAGGGCTGGCTGAGTTAGAACAGGGACAGTTTGAAGCAGGCAAGGATGATTTTGAGCATGCCATAAGAGTCAATCCGAAAAATTGCAGGGGGTACCTTGGCATTGGCCTGTACTTCAAGAAGAAGGGAAACCTTCAGGGAGCGCTGCAGTGGATGAGCAAGGCACGGTCTGTTGGCGAACCTACTGTGACCCTATTCCAAGAGATGGCAAGGATACATATCGAACAGGGCGAGCTGGATAAGGCAGCCAGCATCCTGAATGACGCCCTGAAACTTGACTCGGAGCACCCTTATGCCCTTGCATCGCTGGGAGACATCCATGTGCTGAAGAAAGAATACGATCGAGCTGTGTATTACTATGACAAGGCAGTCAGCATAAAGTTTGATGACCCAGCACTATGGATCAAGAAAGGTGATACTCATCGCCAGATGAGGTCGTATGACCTCGCTCTAAATGCCTACGAGAAGGCATTGCATGCGGATCCAGAACGAGTAGACGCATGGGTCAGGAGTGGACAGATATCCCTGATTCTCAAGGAGCACGCTATCGCAATGGAGTATTTCAATACTGCGCTTGCACTCGATCCTACTAACGCCGAGGTAGCCCATCAGAGAGGGCTAGTCTATTACTCACAGGAACGCCTGGATGAGGCACTCGCAGATTTTGATATGGCATTCTCTAGCGAGCCTGACAACCCAAATCACCTCTATTTTCGTGCAATGATATTGGAAAAACAACAGAAACTTTCTGAAGCCAAACGGACATGGCAAGTGGCGTCGGAACTCTATCGGGAGATGGGAGATGACTTGAAAGCGGCAGAATCTGCCGCTAGAGCTAAACGCCTCTGAGGACGTCAAATCTCGACTGGGAGCCGTTTGAGTGCTACCACATCCGCCACATTCATTGTTGCTATGATATACCCTGAGATGCTCGTCCTATCACCATTGGCAAGGTGTTTCTTTTGCGAGAAACAGACCGATTGTCCGGCAGACCCACTGTTCTCATACACAAGGTTCGGGCCTGTCCTACAGGTGGACACAATTCCAAGAACCGCCTCACTCTTTGGATCCTGAAAAGCACCCCAGGACTCACCAGCATCGACGGAGAAGGAAACCTCGTTTTCCGTTGGTTCATACCGAATCTGCTGATGATTGACCACTCCATGGAAATATGACTGGAACGACTTGCCGACATAGGGCACTCCATCAAACCCGATAGAGAAACTCTTCCACATCCCACTCCTGTTTTCGGCCTCGAGGCGCGTATGAACAAGGGGGGTTCCTTGCAGGAGCAAGTAGGACACTTTGAATCGCACACCTTTGAGACCTGGGGTTCGGCTGAACGTGGAGGTCAGCTCGAAGCCATGCCACGGCCCATTGTCGATATCACAGATATCCCACGTTTCTAACGGAAGAGTCGTCTGCCAGTCCCATATCATGTCCCCTATCATCCGTGGACGAAACCCGCTATGATGTTTGTCATCCCAGATGAACGGCTTTGCTTCGGGAAAAGTGTCATAGAAGAGGCTTTCACGGCCTTTTTCGCCGTAATGCACAAGGTTCGCCAAGTAGTCAGGAGAAGTTGATATCTTGTACTGGCCGCTCACAAGAATATGAAGCTTTTTGTCAGAGAATTCTTTGATGCTGCGTGATTGTTTGGCTTGTGAATCGTAGACAATGGCTACGAGTGGACGACGTTCTATCCGGTTCGAGAAGGTAAGAAACACCTCGCCATTGTGTGCCAACCATCTGTTAGTCTTATCCGCCTTGACAGTGAGTTGCTGTGTGAACGGATGCTTTATACAGAGGTTATCCGTATGCATCAGGATCTCTCGCTTGCCGCCTGCTGTCAATCCATCTGGGAGCCTTATCCGGATGTCACACGAAATCGGTTCTTCGTGGAGTACCTTGACACGAATATCAAGACGGGTCGGATTGCTTCTATCGACTGTCATATACGGGCTCATTGGCTCTTTAATGTGGCTTCCGGGTCGAGTGAATCCAATCTCCAAGTCAGGCAGAACAGGTATTTGTGCGTCCAAGGGCACGCTCCTACCCGATAACCGAGCGCTCATCGCACGGATGCGTTTCCATGTCCCTTGCGACAGCACTATGTGAATCAACATCCTCTTGACCTTCATGCCCGGTTCGAGATCGGGAATCTGGTATTCCACCTTGGGGATGCTCCGCAGACGCATTATCCGGATATCCTTGATGTCATCTTGTGCCCAGACGAAACCAAGCATCCCATAATCTTGTGGAAGTTCTGCAACTGCCCAGTTCTCTGTGTATCTTTCGGGTTCAGTAGGAAGCTGGCGACCACCTGACCAATCAATACTGTCAAGACAATAGACTCTCTGATCCATAGGAATGTAGAGTTTCCGGGCTGTGAAGGGAATCCAACCAGCAATCTTCAGTCCCAAGTTGGTCAGGGTTTCGGATCCTGTGTTCTCAAGCACAGTGACTACTTCTAGATCCTCGCGTCCGCTATAGACTCGATAGATATTTGTCAGAAGCAGCCCGGGACGTTCCTCTGACTCAGCGCTAAATCGGAACTCGGCGTACTGGTCGGTCATACTGGAGGTTATCTCGAATCGTTTACGATCCCACTCGCTACCTCCTCGGGGAAAGGGATATCCCAGCTCAGGCATTGATGCCCAGCTTCTTGAGATGAAGCCTGTATCCTTATTGCATACCTGACGTACATTGTTGGGAGGTTCCTTACCTAGCAGGAACCGGACATGTTCATTTTCCAACACCAATGACCGGTCTAGAGATTCGTAGGCAATGGCTCCTGTCGGCCCGATGATCGGTATCGTCAGAGTATCTCTCTTCACTTGTTTCCTTGAGCCGCCTTCATCAACGAAAACAGAAATGGTGCTTCTGAGTGATGTGGATGAGTTGTTGGATGGGGCATGAAAGTCAATGGGAAATTCAGTGATTTCGTGCGGCTTTAGATTGAATTCAAACGTATGGCTGACATCTGATGGATTCTCAGCAGGTGTAATCACCATTTCTCCCTTCAAGACAGAATCAGTGTTATTCCGCATACTAATCCCGATGGTACGCTTCTCATCTGGAGTGAGTGCCGGATAGGACGGTGATGTGTTTAACGTGACAGGTTCCACAGGG
This sequence comes from archaeon, assembly GCA_024275415.1. GTDB lineage: Archaea > Asgardarchaeota > Thorarchaeia > Thorarchaeales > Thorarchaeaceae > MP5-2226. The sequence continues at coordinate 45,824 of JAJRZD010000099.1, read as the reverse complement.
ATTAGACCGCTGTAAAGATGGATGGTTCGCTTTCCCAAGCTCAGCGTCCATTCCGCTTGAGTCGCAACCTTGTCATCAGGTGTCAGTTCGCGGTCCAAGGGATTGGCTTTTTCTAAAATTCGATAGGTGCCTGTAACGTTAACAGTGCCACTACTTTCAATAGTTCCCGATGTGTCACCTTCGGCATTTACGACTAGGCCGTTGAAACCTTTGGCTTGGTATGTGAATGATAATGCCTCGGACGTACAGTTGGAAACGCTCATCCTGAAGGGAACCTCTCCAGTCCCTATGTAGCCAATATGACACGATGGTCGGACTGAAACAGATATTCTCTTGGAGTCCAAGGTCATGTCGAATCCACATATCCCTTTGGCCTCCCTGTCAACTGTCACATCTAACGAGTCGCCATTCTCTCCCTCAAAGTGATATTTGAAAATACCAACTCCCTCTTCTACGATATCGTCCATCGCTTGGCGGACGTTGACTTTCAAGGAGCTATACCAATCATAGCGATCGAAGAACTCAGAGAACATCGGGGAACCTATGATGCCCGGGATATAGGATTCCATTAGGACTTGAGTGTTTGGAACCCAATTGTACCCAACACGCTTGTACAATGGCACTGCCTTCAGGTTCCCGCCCCAGGTGTGAAGGTCAATTCTTCGTTTGCCAAACTGTGCTGCGGTTTCTGCTGCTTCAATAAGCAACATCTTTCCGTAGCCCCGTCCTTGGTAGGCTGGATTAACACCCAGAAGTCCGACGTATACAGCCTCCGTGTCAAGTAGTGATGCTACAACATTGCAATGCCCTACTATCTTGTCATCTGCAACTGCGACGAGTGTCCTGACATCCTTGCTCTTTTTCAGGTCATTTAGAACACGCTCTGCGGTATAAGGTGTCCCTCCAGTGAATCCCCCAGGCCATGGGTCGGAGTCATCGAAAGAATTGAAGCATTCGGCAAGTTTTTTTGCATCCTCTTTGGTCAACTCAAGATCGCGAACCTTTTCTGTGACATGATATCGTGTCATTGCTCGATCTCCGATAAAAAGGACGAGATGGCTGATATATGATTGTATTAAAAGAATTTGAACTGCGCCAAAATCTATGAAATAAAAAAGGGGGATTGGGGAGTCCCCCAATCATTGGAACTAGCTTAGCGTTGCTTGCACAGAGCCAGTATCGACAGATGCATTGATAGTCACGGTGTCTGCTGCAGAATTGTAGTTGGAAGTTTCGTAGGTATTGGAGCCCAGCTCATTCCAACCCAGCTGTGTGACATCGACTGTACCTGTCGTGGTACTCCCAGCAAACCGACCTCCAACATCAGAGGGAAGATCAATCACCATCGTGATGGAACCAGTCGCCACTGTCAGGGTGAATACAATGTCGCCTTGTACCGACACATCCTCAGACATCAGAACCTTTATGCTTCCTGTTGTCATTGTGGCCTCGATGTTCCCGACCTTCGCACTATCACTCAGGTTGATAGTGAGTTCACCAGTGTCTATAGTGAAAAACATCTGGTATGTCGCGCTAGTTCCCAATGTGATGTTGATGCTGCATACAGGATAGCCGACAGCAATCGTGTTCGAACTCCATGACACTGTAGGATTACCGTTGTCTCGCAATGATGCATTGGGAACCAGTATTGAGATAGCATATGTTAGGGTAGCATTATCCTCGAAGATGACATTCACATCACCCACATTCACATTGATGTCCAAGGTGATGGCATCAGGGATTGGTTCACCCACCCGCTCAAACTCAAAGAGAGTCTTTGCATCGCTAGTATTCCATATCCCACCGGGAAAATGTGATGAGCCGACGAGAGATGCCACACCTATTACAATTCCGCCTACGAGTATGACTGCAATTATACAGGCAACCATGGCGTTGTTTCTTCTATATTCTGTTTCGTTCATAATTTCACACCTCTGTCAAAACGGCGAAGGAGTTCGTGCCACGAGCGTCTTAGCTCAACATACATCGGATCACGATTCAGAAGGTACCGGCGTAGTATTCGCGATGCGTCAGTCCTATCCTGTTTCGATAGCCTGTCGTATGCCTTCTGATCCAGTATTGGCATGTCTGAGATCAGATCATTCTCTCGCTCGATGAGATTCCTGAGCATATCAGTCGCCTCAACTAATTGTGACTCTGGGATCTCGATGCCAAACACAGCCAGAGAACGGACGATGGAGTTCAGGCGGTCCTCTGCGAATTTCGCCACACCACCCTCGGTTTCCATCATCTGCTTAATCCCAAGTCGGAACTCCCTAGCTCGGGCCCGGTAATACCGTTGCACGATGCCAGTAGGAGTCTGCTGCGTTCGAACTTCGACTACGAGATTTACCTTCTTCAGCTTCTCGATATGATGTAGGATAGTACCAGGATTCTTCCCAAGTTCAGTCGCCAACTGCTTGACTGTCATCTCGGTGGCTGAAAGGAGTTTGATGATAGCAGCTCGGGTTGGCTCCATCATAAGCTTGATTACTTTAGGATCGGATACCACCTCGATCTCTTTCATCGAAACTCGCTTCTTGGGCGTCATCGGTCAATCACCTCCGATAATAGAAACATCATCATCATCAAAGGATTCCGTGAAAAATTCGGACGACCCCGAGAGGTTGTCTGAAATTAGGATCATGTAGATTCGGCTCATCCCAATCACAGTCGCGGGTAGTAGAACGAAGAACGTGAACAGAACCGCTATAATTGAATATGCTGCAATAATCGTAGTCCACATACCTACCTGCGATGAGCTGAGAGGAACAGCCAATGGCCATGCCAACAGGGGGAATGAAAGCAATGTTCCTATTCCCAAGTAGGAGAGCCATGTTGAAAAGACACGGTCAAAGTATCTGGTACTAAGTCGTACAGAAATCTTGATGGATGAAAGAATCGAGTTCCCATCAATCACGGCAGGGAATGCCAGTGACATCAACCCCGACATGAATGTCGCATAAATCGAGTATGTCGCAATTGTCGCAGACGCCCATCCAGTCTGTTCCAGTCCAAATGAGAGAGGACCAAGCAGGATGGTAGTCACAGCCAATGGTACAATGACCACGAGGAACTGTATCATCCCAACTGCAGCTAAGGAGAAGAACTTCTTGGAATACCACGCAAATATTCCCTCTGCTGTCGTACCCTCGCTTTCAACAATCTCCCTCCCCATCCCATATAATGCGCCTATGGCAACCATGAGAGGGGCTATGAGAGGTGTCACGAGCAGGAGTGTCATCAGAAATGCTGCTGCTCCCTGAAGTGACTGTGTCGTTCTCACCCATGTCAGTATAAGGTCAGTGATGCCTGTGAGCCCTCCCAACAGCAAGAATGGGACAAGGACAAATAACGCTAACAATGCAATGAGCAGTCCTGTCACTATTAAGACCCCGATCATCCCTAGGACGAACGAAACCAGATTCTTCACAGCGAACTTGAAGCTGATCTTCAAGTCTTGAAGGAGGACTCGAAAGTTGGCATTTTTCGTTGACATTCATATCTCACCATCCGAATATAATTCGAGAGTGTCCTAGTAGCCAGACTACTGGACACTCTCACGGGAGTATTTCAGACCATCGGTACTTCCACATCGGGTGTACTTGCATCAGCAATCTCACCGCCGGTCAGGTCAGTGTAGACGCGTGTATAGGCGATGAACATTGTTGGAATGAGCAAGAACAGCCAGAAAACCCCGATGACAATGGCATATCCGCCGAGGGCGATTGCTCCAGGGATGACAGCTGATACAACAGGATTCATTGCGAAAACATAGCTCGAAAGGAAGAATGGAGAAAGGGTTAGAAAAGCGAGGAGAATTAGAGCTGTGTGTATCCCAAAAACCCTGTCAAATCTCTGTGTCGCTAGCCTGAAAGATTCAAGAAATGATTCCTTCACACCGTTCCCATTCACCACTGCGGGAAAAACCATCGAGGTCATGCCAAGAGTGATGAACGAATAGACCCAGACGAACACTGAAATCCCGTAGCTTGCAAGAACTGGAGGGTTAACCCCTACAAAGAAGGTGACTGTCGCAATCACCAGTATCTGAGGAGCTATTACAATCAATGAGAGAGCAATGCCAGCACCTGCAAAAGTGATGAAATTGTGTCGAAGCCACGAGAATGCAGACTCAGCAGAGGTCTTTCCTGTTTCGACGACTTCTTTGCTCATGCCATATATCGCCCCGAGAACGCTGAACAGCACCGCAACGAAAGGCAACATAAGCAGATAGCCACCCATACCAATCGCCCATGGATTAGTCAATGCAAGACTTCTCAGGCCCTGTGCCCAAGCTATAATGGCAGTAGATCCTGATAGAGCAATGATCACAACGAAAGGAATGGCGACGAGTGCCAAAAGAAGCCCTGTAATCAATAGCAGTCCCAAGTTCGCAAGGAAATAACTTAGCACATTCCGGTATGCACCCTTGAAGCTTGCCTTCACATCTTCAAGAATCGTTCCGAAGGTTGTTTGTTGGTTAGACATTTCCTATCACCGTTTTTATCAAACGTCAGTTTTTTACCAAACGTTTGATGTTTGACAATTATCAAACGTATCAAGGTTATTTAAGGGTTGCGATTGGGTTTGTTCTGAATGGAAGACCAATGTAGAAGGGACAGGAACAATAATCTATGTATGACTATACAGGCGCGATATTGCGTAGACATATTCCAAACTGGTTCCACTTGAAAAAGTCGCAAGTCTGGTAGCACTAGTGGTAAAGAGCACGAATCTCATCGCGTCTCAAGTAAGTCCAAGCGGGGATAGTGATAATCAGACCGATTATCGAAATGGCGATCAGTGCCACAAGAACCAGAGTTATCCAATATGCCCACTTGTTGTAGGCATAGAATCCGAGTCCCAGTAGAAGGAATGACCCGCCCATGAGAACATTCAGTCCGGGAAGTAAAAATAGGGCAGCCACGCCAATCAAGAGGTAGATGCCGGTTATGAGAGATATTCCGTCAGGGCGTGCCTTGGAAATGATATCAAGTCCTGGTGGAGGGTGATACCTTGGAGGTGTCCGATATTTGATTTCAGATGTAGGTTTCTTTCTGACCTCGGGCCTAGGATATGTATCTGGAAAGAAGGCAGCGCTCTCTTCGATTGGGTCTTCGAGAGAAACCACTGACTTGGATGCTGTGCTGTGTAATCGAGCTGGCCGATGCTCTCTAATGATTGGTTGTTCTACATTAGGAGTGGGTCTATACGACGCACGATATTCTCCGGGCTTGGGTTTCCTGATTGACTGAATCACCAGTGTGCCGCCGTCAACAACATAGTCTATCGAGTATATGCCCCCCATCGTAGGGACAGCCCTCGATACCGAGGGGTCATGGCGCAATAGGACTATGTCACCCGAGGGTGTTTCCACTGTAATTATGGAGTAGCCACCTTCATCGACAGTATTGATAACTTGCCCGACCACAGTGCGATTCATGGCATTCTACTCACATATAGCCCTAATTCTGATTGAGCGGGAACCCATATAAAGTTGAAGAATTCGGAGCAGGGTATTTGAACCATATACTGCTTGCAGTAAAGTGATAGAAGCAGTCAAAGACATGAAGATGAGAAGGTGGGTCAAAGTGATCCATGCGAGAGGCAGACTTAGGGAGGTCTTAGAACCGGAATCGCAAACGGATCAGCGATGACCCCTATTGTGTGTTGGTCGTGATAGATAAACTCCTAGACAATCCGACTGATGAGCAGAGAGGAATGGCGGGCTACAACTTGTAAGACAGAACATTGATAATGGTCCAAGGGATACACAAGTCAACACTTGCACCGAGGGAGAGGAATGGAACTTCCGGAAGAACCTGCGGCCTTCAACAGAGAGATGTACCTTGAGATACTGAAAGACAACCCGCCGATGAAACGATATGTTTCACGGGGTGACATCAAAGATGAGATTGATATTGAGGGCCCACATAGGGATGCAGACCAAGCCATCTTTAGAATCCTGAGATTCGTGATGGACGATTCGACACCGAGGTTCCAGCCGGTTCTCGGAGGGGCCGGTATGGGCAAGACTCACCTGTACTGGGCGCTTAAGGACAGAGAAGACTCCCTCAAGAAAGGGAGGTTCACGGCAGTATACGTCCCTTCACCTCCAGCTCCGGTCAGAGTGCCCCTTCACTTCCATGCATGCATTGTTGACGAGATAGGTGAGGATATCTTCGAGAATGCTGTGGACATGTTGATCACCAAGTTCGGCGGAGTGAAGGGTGTTACACATGAGCTATACGATTACACATACGCGTTGGAACGCCTCCTCGTTGAATACCCAGGAATAACAGCGGATGTCGTGAAGGTTCTCTTGCGTTACAGGCTCGACCCAGCCAATACTGACCTTGCAAGGCGGTGGCTTCTGGGAGATGCGCTCAGCCAGAAGGAAATCGAGAGACTGGATGTCAGGACTATCCTTGAGGACGATGATGTCACATTCGCCACGTTAAAGCTCCTTCTTGAGGGTTCAGAAGAACCTCTTCTCCTATTCATTGACGAGATGGAGGGGCCATATCGCACTCATGGGGAAGAGGGAGAAATCCACTTCCTAGAAGTGATCAAGAGGCTGTACAATGAAGGTAAGAACGTGGTCATTGTAGCTTCCTGTCTGGACGACATATGGGACAGAATCTATAATCTGGCAGACGGGCCTATGAAATCCCGGATGGAACCGGCTGTAGCTCTGCGCGAGTTCACAAAAGAGGATATTGCAGAGTTCATCAGAACCGCGATGAGGATGTACTGGGAAGCCCAGAATATCGAACCACCGCATGACTTGCTGTTCCCACTCACAGAGAAAGACATCGAGGATGCTTTCAACCATTCAAAGGGAGTGCCACGTGAGGCGCTTCGCTACATCATCCCACGAATAGACGAAGTCCTGTTCGAGAAAGAACCAGAGCCATTGGAGGAGCAGGAGGATTTTGTGATAAAATTGACCGCTCCGGTGGTGATCAGTGCAGTATCAAAAGCACTAGAAGAAGCTGGTAAACCATTCGAGGTTTCAACGCAGCTTCTGGTAGCCAAAGGAGTCGCTGACCGAGAGGCAACGGCCATCATATCGCTCACCAAGGCAGACATCTCGAAAAAAGTGTGTATAGATGTTGCCAACGTGAAGAACTGGGATCGAAGTGGCGGGGTTGCTGCGTATTACTCGGTGAAGCGTCTACATGACATCATTGGGCGGAACGAAGCAGACCACGCAATCATTGCCGTTCCTGAAGCGACGAGCGGAGCCAAATACACCTCAATGACAGAGGAAATGGGAGATGACCTTTCGGTCCTTAGATTCAATGAGGAGTCTGCTAAGAGCCTTGTGCAGGCAATCACAACAGGCAATACCAAAGACAGCGACCTTGAGGTGTTCAGAGAAATCATCCAGGGCCTATTCTAATAGGTGAGTGAGGTTCTTCTGCGATTAATTTAATACAATAAGAAGGGGTAATGGTGGAAGGGAGATTCTCATGCACGCAATCAAGAGGATTTTGATGACAGCATGGATTGTTTCTATGCTTCTTATGCCACTTGCTACCATTCCAATTGCAAGATCCTATACTCCCGGAGATGAAGAGGCTCTTTTTGGCCATACCTTTACAGAGGAGTACTGGACCAATGATTCAATAATCGTTGAGGATGACTATGACAACACTGCCACATTCACAGCGTCATATGTGGGTCGTGATAACTTCTCAGCGTTTATGATTGCCTTCAACAAGCTGGTGACCAATGATTCAAAGGAGTTCATTCTCCCATACCAGCTGTTCGGGATGCGATTCATCACCCCTGAAGGGCAGGAGGTCCTTATCGGAGCAGTGTTCGCATTTCTGATGGTGCACAACGAGAGCTATGGGAACAACAACTTGCCAGACGTTGGCAATGAAAAGGCGTGGTATGTCCTGCCCATATCATCACTTAATCCATGGGATGATGTGACACCAAAGGTCGAGGCAATCCCTGCTCAGAAACTTGGAGAGAATCACTATAGATTCGGAATGAAATATACCAATATGAGTGCCCGTGTTGTGGATGCCAATTCACCAGGGGGATTCGTCCTTTCACTGATTGCCCCGCTAGTTACAGTGCTTTTCAGTGAGATCATCATAGAATATGACATCACCATTGACCCCACCACGGGCGAAGTCCACGCGGAAACGGTCTATACTATCGGTCAGGTGACCCGTGCACGAATACTATTCGACCTCATCGAGATAGACCCAAGGGAGATAATCAATGAAACTATGCAGATGAATGCAGTACATTATCTTACAGTATTCACGAGCAAGTACAAGGTCACCGGTGTGACTTCAGGAAATACTATAGAACCACCAACAGCGACTACTCCAATTGACACTAACATCTCGATAAAGGTAGGAGATGACGATGAAAGGGCATTCGATATTGGACTAGGTAGGAACTACGCGTTGATCAACGAGTCTACAAACCCCTGGACGACATTATCTGATAATGAAACGGCACTGAATGCATTACTGGGAGCACGAGCAAGTGACTTCTTGTTAATTGCATGGCAGGCCCCACTCTCCGCGTTCCTGTTCTCTCATGCTGCATTCGCACTATCGGAGGAAATCAGATCTACCTATACGGATGTCAACGACCTGATTGATAATGCAGGGACTGCATTTCATAACAGCCAGTGGTGGTACGCGGTTTCATTTCCTGAGTGGAACGGACTGCGCGTGGAGCAGGATCCAACCTATGTGGCCTACACAGATGTTGAGGACAAAACACCAACTGGGGACGGGATATTACCTGAAACCGGAGGCACTGGAGGGCTGGCATTCCTAGCAATCATCGCTGTCGGAATACTTTGTGTAATCATTGTGGTAAAACGACGATAGAAAAAACACGTCCGGAAGGGGCTGATTGTATTCCTTCCGGACTATGTCCTATTTGGAACTCACACGTAAGTTTCAAGAGGGGAAAATACCTGTGTTTGAATGATGAAATTCGACCCGAATGAAAGACTGCAAGCCGCAAAAGAAACAATGAACGCCGGAGACTATGTCGAAGCAATCAATTTGCTGTCAGATATTCTGGCTATCACCCCTCAGGAGTCCGAATTATACATTGAGGCACTGGTCTGTATTGGAGAAGTCCACTGGATGAGGGGGCGATATGACACTGCAATAACAAAACTCGAAACGGCAAAAGAGCTTGGGCTGCAACACGGGCGGATGGACTTGAGTGGATGGGCATTACGAATCATAGGGAACGTGCGATTCGACCAAGGGTTTCTCGATGATGCTCATGACAACTACAAACGGGCACTAGGAATTTTCAAGGAAACCAAGGAAAAAAAAGGGATTGCACGATGCTATAACAACTTGGGAGTCGTAAGTGCAGAAAGAGGAGAATACGACCAAGCTCTAGACTACTACAATTACGCATTGGACATGTACAAGAACCTAAAGGATCTCTCAGGCGAGAGCGCCGTGATCAACAACCTTGGGGAAATTTTCCGCTTCAGAGGAGAATATGCTGATGCTGAACATCTGTATTTGCACTCGCTGAAGATTGATGAGGAACTCGGAGACCTCTACGGACAGGCACTTTGTTGGGGCAATCTTGGTGCTGTATCACTGGGGATCAACGACTTTGAAAAGCAGAAGAAAGGGCCGCAAAGGCACTAGAGATGTTTGACAAGATAGGCACAAGAGACCTTGTATATGTGGAGGCGTGTGGATTGATGGTGAACCTCCTCTCACAGACGAAGCGATTTGACGAAGGTCAAGAATACTTGGATCGGATGTGGGCGGCAGAGTCAAGCATGAACTCGGAGTACGCCACGAGCATATGCGAGTATTACGGGGGGTTGCTGGCGCAGAGAAGCAGCAACTTGTACACTGCAAGAAAGCACTACAACCGGTGTTTGGAATTAACTCAGGGAAGAGTGTTCGAGTACCAGCTCCTCTCCTTGATTCAACTTGTCGAGCTAGAACTCCAGCTTTTCAGGATAACGCAGGAGGAGGAGCATCTAGAGCGGATGGAAGAAAGACTTGAACAGACACTCTCTATCGCTGAATCGACCAATTCCTTTGGCGCACAGGTGCAACTGATGACACTACGCGGGCTCCTACACATGGAGAACCAGCAATTCCTGAGGTCATTGGAAGAATTGGCAAAGGCTCGCGATTTGGGGTTCGAGAAAGGGTTCAATACGCGGGTCGAGCTTATCGACAAATACATTGAGAAGGTCAATAGGCGGATTGATGCCTCAATTGATCAAGTTTCCGAAAGCGTGGAACAGAAAGTCAAGCGGCTCCAAGACTACATCGAGGAATGTCAACGAGTGGTCATCGCAAGCAAGTGAATAGTCAAAACGATACAAGAACCTACCTAGTCAGTTATAAGATATGTGAGAACACGCCTCGACTATGGATCCATTTGGCTATGATCTGCACATACATTCTGAATACTCGGATGGAAGTGGATCTGTAAAGGAAATTGTACGACGCGCATCGACAGTGGGAATCAATACCATTGCAATCTGCGACCATTTCTGGCCGTGCCATGGTAGCAAAAAGGCAGGGACGAAATGGATTGAGCAAAGACGGGAGAAGATATGGAACCTCAGACCTGTGTTCAAATCGGTACGGATCATGGATGGCGCGGAGGTAGATATCTCATCGAATGGGTCACCTGCTGGAATTGCGGCTCCGTTGGACAGCTTCGATATCATTCTAGGATCGGTTCATTTTGGAACTACTTCCACCCAGTGGCGTTCAACAATCCAGCGAGCACTTGGTAAATGGAGGTTCGACATCCTTGCACACTGGGACGGATATCTGTCTTCATTTCGAGAAGAAGATGGCATAGCGGTCGCACGGATCCTCGCTGACAATGATGTTGCAGTGGAGATAAGTGCATACTATGTCTGTAGATTCCCAGAGTTCTTCATCATGGCTCGGGATGCCGGATGTGAGTTCACGCTTGGCAGTGATTCACATAATGTATCATCCATAGGTGTGCTCGACGAACAAAAGGAAATCGTACAGGCACTAGAGCTGCCTCTAAGGAGAATTGACTGGACATCATAAGGAACAAGAGTAGTGTAGCAGCAAGAAGCAACGGCACTCAAGTACCAATAGGAGAAACGTTAGATATAGATGTGGTATCGCGGTTACAATCTGCAGGTGTAGCTCATATGTGTGATTCGAAACTGGAATTTATATTCCAAGAATGACTCGACCGGTTCAAGGAGATATTGAACGCAAGCAAAGAGTACGGAGAAGCAGCAAGAACGTGGGAAGGGTCATTCATATTCGAGGTCAAAGATGATAGAGATAAAGTGAAAAAGGATATCCGAGGATATATCGACCTGTGGCATGGGAAGTGTCGCGAGGTGCGAAGCGATAGTGAAGGCGACAAGGCAGACTTCACATATTCATACACAGTAGACAATTGGTCGAAACTGCTAGCAAAAAAGATTGGGCCAATTAAAGGAATTATGTCCCGGAAGTTCAAGCTTGACGGCAGCTTGAAGATCCTCCTGCGGTATGTCAAGGCAGCTCAGGTTCTCGTGGGAACAGCCACTGAAGTGCCTAATGTATGCCGAGCGAATAAGCAAATGGTTTGTTTGCCAGAAGGCTTTTGTTGCGCCATGTACTTGATAGCGTAATATAGTCACGGCAAGCGGTGAGATCAAAATGGGTGAGAAGTATCTATTTCCATCAGAGGAATGGGTCAAGAAGTACTGGGAACTATTGCAGGCTAATGATGCTTACAAAGAGGCTGCAAAGGCATGGGAAGGCGACTTTATCTTTGAAATCCAGCCTGATGGAGAGATCATCAAAGAGAAGATGGGGTTGTACCTTGATCTGTGGCACGGGGAATGCAGAAACGCCCATATGGCAGGATCTGATGATGACGCAGAATTCGTCTATACAGGAACTTATGCTAACTGGAAGAAACTCATCGCTGGTGAGATTGATCCAATAAAGGGACTGATGTCACGCAAGTTCGGTCTTCCAAAAGGCGATATGGGAAAGGTCATGCGCGCCACAAAGGCAGCCGCAGAGCTAGTCGCAACTGCACAGCGTGTCCCTACCCGATACATCGATGAAGAATAGCATTTGAATGACATACGTCATGAGGCGGAGCCAGATGAGCGAGCTGCGTACAGAGATATGTGATATTCTTGGGATAACATATCCAATCCTGCAAGGAGGAATGGGACCCTATAAGACAGAGGAGCTGGCGATAGCTGTCGCAAATGCAGGAGCCCTCGGTGTGATTAGCAGCATTGGGATGGCAGCAACATTGTTACCAGAAGCTGCACCTATCGATGCGGCTCGTCTATTTGGTGATGATCCTCCAAGAGTCATCTTGCGCAAGTCGATCGAGAATGTGACAGAACGTGTCAAGCAGAGCAATGGAGTGGTTGGGGTCAATGTCCCAGTAGCTGCCGAGTTTCTTCTTGCCTCAAAGATGTTCGTGGAGGAAACCATTCAGGCAAGAGAAGAAAACTCGGATATCGAGAGGACATTGCGCGTCATTGTGACCTCGGCGGGTAACCCGAAACCTTGGGCGGAGATAAAGAAGCACGGTCTCACATGGATCCATGTGGTTCCCTCAGTATATCATGCTAAGAAGGCAGAAAGTGCTGGTGCGGATATCATCGTAGCATCAGGTCATGAAGGCGGAGCGCATGTGTCATGGGATCCTGTACACTCGATGGTCTTGGTTCCAGCAGTAGCAAAAGCAGTCAATGTGCCTGTGGTGGCAGCAGGAGGATTCTGTGATGGAAGGACATTAGCAGCAGCACTGGTACTTGGTGCAAAGGGAATCCAGATGGGAACAAGGTTCATCGCCACCCAAGAGAGCGACTTTGAGCAAATATGGAAAGATGCGATAGTCCAAAAAGAGGAGCGAGAAACCCTCACTGGTAGAGGTATCTTCGGGCCAATGAGATTTGTGAGAAACCAGCGAGCAGAGCGAATCGTTGAGCAGACACTAGATGATGTGCCAAGATTCTATCTTGGGGAGCCAGTCGAGTCCAACGAGAGCATCTTGAAGCTTGAAAGGGATGGGTTCACAGACCTTGTCGATGCGATACCAGAAACTGCCCTAATGTTCGGAGGTGAATGTGTGGGAAGGATTCAAGACCTGCCCACAGTGGACACATTGATCCAGTCTGTGATCAAAGAGACCCATCAAATATTACAAGATACGCAAAAGTTCCTGTATTCCTGACTTTCAGCACAAATAAGAGGGAGAAGTACCATCAACTAGAGAGTAGGCTTGATGAACATTCGTTCGAAAGAGTGTGGTGGTCATATATGGTCTGGTGGTTCTTTGTCCCAAAAATGGTCTTTGGAGAAGATGCTCTGAGCGAACTCGAACTTGTGAAAGGAAAGAAAGCAATCATAATCACTGATAAGGTGATAGAAGGGTTCGGGTTCCCAGAGAAGGTGAAAAAGACCCTCGAAAGTAATGGATGGCAGGTTATAGTCTGGAATGGCGCAGAGCCGGATCCGAGAGTTTCAATCGTGCAAGAAGCAGCCAAAGCGATGAGCGACTTCGGAGCGGATACTATCATCGCTATCGGTGGAGGGAGCGTTATGGACACTGCAAAAGCAGGATGGGTTCTCTACGCCAGGCCAGATATGGATCTCGAAGCTCTCTCGCCCTTCGACACGCTGGGGCTGAAGGATAAGGCATCACTGATATGCATACCAACGACGGCGGGAACTGGCTCGGAAGCAACCCGCGCGATTGTGGTTAGAGAAGATGAATCCGGAAGGAAATTTGCCACGTCAAACCCCGAGCTCATGGCAGATATGGCAATCTTGGAGCCGACATTCGTGAAGGATCTTCCGAAAGATTTGACGGCTTATACTGGAATGGATGCATTGACACATGCCGTTGAGGGATACACATCGGTGTGGAAGAATGATTTCTCAGATGCTACCACAATGAAGGCTGTCCAGATGGTCTTCGAGTGGCTGCCAAAATCGGTCGATGACCTAGCCAATCTTGAGGCGAGAGAGAAGATGCTCGTAGCAGCGGCACTCGCAGGGATGTCATTCAGTAACTCACAGGTATGCCTTGCACATTCATTAGGACACAGTCTTGGATCAGTGCTCCGCATCCAACATGGCATGGCGGTAGGAATGGCACTGCCATACACGATCGAGTTCAACGCACACGACAACCCTGAGAGCGCAAAACACTACTGGGAGCTCGGGCGGTTGATAGGAATAGAAGAGAAGGAACATGAAAAAGGCGCAAGATTATTTGCTACTAAAATACGAGAGCTGCAAGATAGAGTAGGATTCCCGAAGAGCCTGAAAGAGGCTGGGATAGCAAAGGGCGACTTCGATGAGGGACTTGAGAAACTGGTTGACTTTGCTATGATGGACTCCAGTATCACTATGACGCCAAGGCCAATCGAATCTGCGGATATAAAGAAAATCTACGAGTATATGTACGAGGGGAAGCATGTAGATTTCTAGGGAGAGATGCAGATGGTTTCTGGATATCGGAACAAACTCTTGAGGGTGGATTTGGACTCAGAGGAAGTATCGGAACAGAGTGTCGAGGAAAGAGATCTTAGGATGTTCCTCGGTGGTGCAGGGCTTGCAACAAGGATTCTCTACGATATGGTGTCCAAGAATACTGACCCTCTGGGTTCGGATAACCCCCTTCTGATAATGACAGGCCCATTTACTGGGACTATGGTGCCGACAGGGAGCAAGACGACTTTCTGTGCACGCTCACCGTATACGGGGATACTTGGGTACAGTACAGTGGGCGGACATTTTGGGGCAGACCTAAGATTTGCGGGATATGACGGCGCTATTATCACTGGAATATCTTCCAGCCCCACGTATCTCTTTATCGAAGATGACCGCATTGAGCTACGAGATGCATCACACCTGTGGGGCAAGGACACTGAAGAAACATGGACTGCATTGAGGGAGGAAACTGGTCATAGGACGGCCGGTGTGGCACGGATTGGGATTGCGGGGGAGAACCTAGTAAAATATGCCAGTGTCATCGTCGATCATCATCGAGCTGCTGGTCGGACGGGAATCGGAGCTGTGATGGGGTCCAAGAAGCTCAAGGGCATTGTTGTGAAGGGGACTGACAGGAGAATACCGACTCATGACTCAGAAACCCTCAATGCCTACGCGAACGAGTTGAAGGAGAATTATCTTGAGGATCCTTCTGTCCGGATGTACTCGGATCTCGGGACAGCAGGCTTCGTGGACATGGCGAGTCTAATGTATGGGTCTCTGCCAGCGGGCTACTATACGGTTTCTGATTTTGATTCCTACAACCTGAGTGGCACAACTGTCAGGGAAACCATCCTTGCCGGCAAGAAGGCGTGTTTCCGCTGCCCGATTGCGTGTGGCAGAGTCGTTGAGGTCAAAGAAGGAAAGTACGCCACAGGTGTCTTCAAAGGGCCGGAACTTGAGGTCACGGGAACCATGGGAACCTTGATTCTGAACGACAACCTCGAAGCATTATCGTTCCTGACAAAAAAGCTGGATCTTGTCGGGTTTGACACCATATCAGGGGGGAACACCATCGCACTTGTGTACTATCTTTACAACGAAGGAATCATATCATCTGAAGACTTAGATGGGATTGAGCCGAAATGGGGAAATCCTGATGCTGCAAGCGCTCTGATTGACAAGATAGCAAAGAGAGAGGGTGTGGGAAACCTCCTTGCGGAAGGTAGCGTGGCTGTTGGGAAGCAGTTCGGAGTTGAGAACCTAGTAGTACACACGCACGGTATGGAGTTCCCCCAACACGATCCCCGGGGATTCTCGGGCCTCGGGGTGGGATATGCCACGTCTCCAAGAGGGGCATGTCACATGGCAGCGGATATGTACAATGTCCAGATGGGACAAATCAACGAGGATCTGCAGATAGAAAGCAAGGATCGTTTTGCGAATGAAGCGGATATCGTCGCAAGACAGCAGAACTTCAGATGCATAACAAATTCGGTGGGTGTGTGCAACTTTCTCCCTATCCAAGGAGGTCATGTCGTACGTCTGCTCCAGCTGATCACTGGCTGGGACTATACCATCGATGAACTGAAAGAAACTGGCGAACGAATCTTCACCATGATGCGGCTGCTGAACCTAAAACTCGGATATGATGTCAAGAACGAGAAATTGCCAGAGTTGATACTCCGCCCATTGGAAGGTGCAACTGAGGGACATGTGCCAGATATCGACGAACATCTCGAAACATGGTACAAGTTCAGGGGATGGGACAGAGAAACTGGGATGCCGTCAGAAGAGTCTCTGAAACGGCTATCCCTGATTGACCTACAATAGTACCTAGATAGCGGGGAGGTCTCTAAGGATTCCTTTCAAGACATCGTAAAGGATTGCCACAGCTCGGATGTTGACTTTCTCATCAGGAGAGTGGGGATTCCTGATAGTGGGGCCAATCGAAACCATCCTGAGCCCGGGAATTCCAGCACCTAAGATTCCGCATTCGAGCCCGGCATGAATTGCTTCCACTTTCACAGGTTTTCCAAGCACTTCCGCATATTTGTCCTTAATGAACGTGAGAAACTGATTAGCAGGGTCGGGCGCCCATCCTGGATAGGCGGGGCCTTGATTGACATCCCAGCCAAAGGCGTCCCCAATATACAGGAGCTCTCGTCGCTTGGAAGCAAGCTCCGAGTCGATGTTGCTCCGTGTAGACATCTGAAGAGAAATCCCATCACTCGTAGTCGAGATGATTGCTACATTGTTTGAGGTTTCGACAAGCCCATGCACCGACGGAGAGAACTTCAATGCGCCGTGTGGGAGTGAGTGAAAGGTACGGATAATCTTCTGTGATTCGTCCGACGAGAAAGATTCGGTGACACCCTGCACGTTCCACTCAATTATCAAATCGGGTTCAATTGGCTTCTCGCCCTCTTTGTAGTAGGCTTCCAAGTCGCGCCTTTCAGAGTCAAGGATGGCCTGAGCTCGCTCGGTCTTCTCGCGCGGGATTCCGAAGATGACTTCTGAAGAGCGAGGGATTGCATTACGCTTTCCGCCTCCATTCCATTCTACAATCAAGACCGGTATCTCATCGAGGAGTGCAGACAACATTCTTGCTGCTGTCTTGTTTGCATTGCCACGTGGCAGATGTATATCGACACCAGAGTGGCCTCCGAAAAATCCGGATACGGAAAGAGAGAAGAATTGATAGTCAGGTGGGACAGGCTGTTTTACAAGTCTCTTGGAAAGGACTGTATCACCACCACCAGCTGAACCAATAGTGATGACGCCAAGATCCTCCGAATCGATGTTGATAAGTAACTTGCTCTCAATGCCTAACTCCTTGGGTTTCAACGCGAAAGCCCCTGTCAACCCGGTTTCCTCATCCACTGTGGCAAGCACTTCCAGAGGGCCGTGTTCGGTGTCTAGGTCAAGCAAAAGAGCAAGTGCCAGAGACATGCCAATCCCGTTATCGGCACCAAGCGTGGTTTCCTCCGAGTCTACCCATTCACTATTTTCCTGAATTCGGATTGGCAATGGATCCGTTTCAAAATTGAATCCGTCTGTCCTATCAGTTTCACAGACCATGTCCAGATGGCCTTGAAGAAGGATGCTCGGCTTCGATTCCATCCCTGGCGAAGGTGGCTTCTTGACGAGGATATTCCCGACCTCATCTTCTTTTATCAGAAGGTCAATGCCTCTTGAGGCTGCTTCCTTGCTCAAGTATTCTTTCAAAACAGAGCGAATTCGTTCTTCCTTCTTGGAGCAACGGGGAGTCTTTGTGAAGATGTTCTCAAAGATATCCCAGACCAATCGGGGCTCCAGTGTCTCCAGCACCATAAGAGATACCTCAGTAGGAGGGAGGAATGTTCTGGACTATAAGCATTTGTCAATGTGCACGAGTTCTCTCGTGGGACATATAAGGATGGAATGTTGTATAGGATGCTTACCAATATACGAAGTGATCTGCTATGTTCTTCGACCCGGACATCACATTGGCGTTGAGAGATGCCCTTCCATGGGCGGGAGAATTCTTCAAGTTGATTACAGAGTTTGGCTCTGAGGTCTTTTACATTGGGCTTATCCTTATCGCATACTGGACATTCAACAAGCGCGAAGCCATTGTGGTCACATTTGTCCTTCTGTTCGCCGTGGCATCGAATTATTTGCTGAAGACAGCAATCGCGAATCCCAGACCGGATCAGACCTATTGGTATGAGGGGATGGAAGCAAATAACTATTCTACGCCAAGTGGACATGCTCAGTTGTCAGGAACTTTATACTCGTGGTTCACAGTGAGAGTGAAGACATGGTGGGCGTTGCTAATCTCGGCAGTCCTGATTTTCCTAATCGGGGTTTCGAGAGTGTACCTTGGTGTCCACTATCTGGGTGATGTGCTAATCGGGTGGAGTGTGGGCATCGCAACCGCGTTAGTGCTGTACTACCTACAGGAGCCAATTGAAACGACACTCTCCAAGTTCAATGAGGAATATCTCTACTGTGCCCTTTTCATAGCGGGGCTCGCGCTCACGGCAATCATGACGTATCTCACTCCATTGCCTCCAAACGATAATTTCGGTGCTATTGGCGGTTTAATCATGGGCATGGCAATAGGCTTGCCTTTAGAGAAGCGATTTGTTGACTTTGACGTGACACCTAGGAATGGGCAGAGATGGCGACTTGTCATAAGAGCACTTCTCGGAGTCATCTTGGTCATCCTCCTGCTCTTTGGACTCGCACTGGTGATGCCATCTGTGAACGTGTGGCTCAGGACACTACGATATCTAATCGTGGTAGTCGTTGGTGTGTTCGTCTGGCCTCTCCTTTTCACGAAGGCGAACCTATGAAACGAAAGCAGATTATCCAGAGATGCTGCCTTCATTTTAGAACCTGTGAAGTTTCAATGAACTTCATCTATGTTGGTTCTATGAACTGTCCATATCCTACAGCAGTCTTTGCACCAAATCCCATGTCATTGGCTGTAGATTTCAGGTATTCCTCTACCTTACCAAGATCAACTGACTTGTCTGTTGCAATTAAACGAAAGATAAATTGCGTGCCCGGTGCTACGGTCAGGAAGAAGACAGGAACCGGACTATAGTAATCAGCAGGAGGCTTTTTCTTATGGGGATCCATGTAATAGTCAGAGTAGTGGGGATTGAGGATGTCCATCTCAATGGAGGGTTTTGCATTCGGAATGGCATCGAAAAATACAACAGAGCCGCTCATGTCTGTCGAGCCTAACAATGAATCAATCTCGGCAGTTTCCTTTCCTGTGATTGTCATCCACGCTCTCAATGCACCTTTTATTGAAGAACCTGACAAGTAGGGCATACCTAAGTTGCGATCCCATCTGAATCCTGTTTCAGAGGGATGTGGTCCTCCTAATCCGGTGATGAACCTCCAATTGGTATCCAATTTGATGGCCCTGCCACCTCTAGATTCAACGATCTTGTCCAGACGTGTGTTGTATTCTCGTATGAATTTTGCTGCACGATCTGCCTGCTTCATTAGTTTAATGAGGTCTTCGTAGAATTGTTTCCGCAACTCGTCATCAATGGAGATATCGATATCTTTTCCTTTCCAAAACTTCGCATACTTCTCAAAGACGAGTCCGATATTGACCCCATAAGGTCGTTGTTTTATTGCTTCCACTAGATGTTTTTCCATCGTTACATGATCATAGAAAGGCAATCGCAAGGTTATCCCTCCTTATCAGACGACAGGTATGCTTTAGCGAATCGAACCAGCCAAGATAAGAAACGCAAGGTGAATTGCTCAGCTTGCATATACTTGTTCATATCATTCTTCATAAGTTGCTCAATGATGGTACCCTCCTTTGGATAGATGTCATTTGCTACAAGCCATTTTGCGATATCATTATACAGAGCCTTATGACCAGATGACTCGGAGGAGTTCTTATCGGTTCGTGCGAGGAGGAACGCCAGCGACTGCCCAAGTCCATTTGTCAAGACCATCGCAGGGAAACGTTTGATCTGAATGAAATAGTTGCTCTCAAGTTCCTTGTTGTTCTTTGATCGGATTCGTCCAACACACTGAAGTGCAAAAAGCGCCTCTTTCTGCTCCAACGACCGTTCTTTTGATGCTGTCACATGAGTCCCTCCTCAGGCATCTAATATCCCTTTTAGACTATCGATTGTGAGGATAGTGCTTGCACACCATCCATGACCAAGGGTTTCATTCCCACCTAATTGAACATGTTTGCCAGACAGCTTTGATGTCAGTTCTTGAAGTAGTATCTCTGCGGTCTGACCTTGTCCACTTCGACTGTCCTCCGCAATCAAGATGCTATAGAATAATGTATCTCGTGGGATTAGCTCGATTGACCAAAGATTGTTGCTCGTCTTCGTATCTAAATCCAATTGATTCCTTGCAAGTACTTCTGTCCCAAATTCAACCAAATGCTGGAAATGTGGCTCACTCAAGACAAAGAGATCCTGTTGTAATTTGGTTCGGAGAACCTTGTGAGAGTTCCGTCCGAGACATATAGATGCAAACACATTTGCAAGTCGGTCTACTTCGGGGTTCTTGGTAACTTCGAGCATCAGGTCTTCAATCACAATTCTAGTTGGACCTTTGTATGTGGATGTGCTAAGGATTTTTGAGGAATCTATCCTTGCAGGTATGTCTACAGCAAATTCAAGACCAAGTAAATCCAAGTCCCGTCTTAGGCGATCAATGATTATAGGAGAGGTCACCCACGCGAAGATCCCGTTCAAAGTCCGTACCGGAAAAGCGAGTATTCGGGTGTCCGAAAAGCTCATCGCTCCTGCATGTTGGGAGCTACTACCCAACTCGGATCCGAACAGAGCGTTCTTCATTTCGTCATCGATTTCCATAGCACTTCGTAATGACCCTTTCAGACTTGACGAAGGCACATATGGAAATCGCGTATGTCGTTCTCTCCGCACTGGAAGGTCAATTACACCTACATTTTGACCGATACCAGGATGCAGAGGGGTTTCAGTTACCAGTGTTAGTATTGCATTCTTACTCATTACTCCACACTCCAATTGCTGAATGTCCGAAGCCAAATTCGGTCTTCAGGCCAATGTGATTGTCATGAATAGCAGATACGACCTCTTCAGCCACATTGTTGCCGACCTCCATGTACAAGACACTGCCTGCCGGAAGATGAGGCTCTAGAGGACGTGGTCTATTCTTAGCAGTATCCCACCCGCCAATGTATATCGGCTTTGAGAATTTTGCTGATACTAGTGTCATTTCGACTTTGTTCAAGACTCCAGTCCATACGACCTTGCCATCGCGTTCAGACTGCTTGAACCCTGGAGGTATCCAACTTCCTCCAAAATCTGTATGTTGCAGGAGGAGTATCTTGAACCTGCCACTTTCAGAAATGATGTGCGTGATATTTGGATCGGGTAGTTTGGTGCTACCTGTCAGTTCTACTGCAACACGTTTCCCTTCTCCGCCCAGCCGTGCTACAATGCGGTCCTTTGGTAGGTGAAGATCGGGAGGGAGTCCTTCGATTCCTGTCCAAAGAGTGACTCCATCGTGTACTCGAATTGTTTCAATGCTGTAAAGATGTTCGTCCTTTGCTGTTCGCGATGTCCGTTCCAATGCTATTCCAATATGGCGTTCAGTGGAAAGTATTGGCTCAAGCCCATTCTCGCCAGACTGCACACGTAGCTTTGAATGAGCGATACTCTCATCACGAAGGTATGAAACAAGATCCGATTCTGAAAGTAAATAGTCACCAGTTCCCTTTGGGAAACCGAATTCTTTTCGTGGGATCGGAAATCGTACATATCCGAGATCAGTAGGGACAGCATCGTCAGGAAGTATGGCGGGACGTATCTCTTGTGAAGTGTCATTGCTTTTAGTCCATGTCACATCACAAGGTAATGCGAAAAACCGTTCAGTGATGTGGATATACGGGCCTTTGACCCTAAGAGAACCGTCACGCTTGGAAGGGTCGCCTACTGCAGCTGAGATATGACAGCTATCCATGTGCGGACAGCCGTTACAGCCCTTCTTGATATAGACACCTAACTTTTTACAGAAAAGCTCTAGAAGAACTGCTCGCGAGAATCCATAACCTGTATTCGGGTTAGGGGGGAAGATTGATGTGACATGAGAACTCTCTCCAGCATGGAATGGAATTCCACCTCTAAAAAATAGCGTGTCGAGCGGCTGTGCAATTATCGAAAACGACATCTATACGGTACCTCCTCTAGATAGGAATTGTATCATCTCAATGTGGTCAGGTTTGAACATCACCTTTTGCGAATCTCGATGAATTGACATCCGAACCAGTTCCCTCATGAGTGACTGTGCTTCATCGATCTTATCCGGATCCTTCCTGATTTTTGAGATCCGTTCATCTCTACTTTGTAGATAATCCACTAGGAAGAGATTCTCAAGGGGCTCGATTTCAGATTCGCTCCATTCAATGCGGCGAAGAAGACTCGCAATTGAATACAGAAAACTGGATGTCAGAGGAAGTTGAGATGACTTTGATACGCGGGAAACCAATGTCTGCAACAGGTCTATCCAATTATAGGACGTGTTTCCTTCGATGCTCTCCCACTTCTTGACAAGGCGAAGACTCGAACCTCCTCTGTCCCATGTTTCGATTGCGAATGCGTCATTAAGGGGAGGTGCATTCCCAATCAATACGTTTTCTGGAACACTATGTCCTTTTGCAATAGACTCGAGAAGGAAATGGGCTCTCGAAATCACAGCGGATAAATGCGCGGAGAGATGAGCAATAAGGATGCCTGCACTTACTGTGAGCCTCGATTCTTTGCCATCTATTTGAAGCCCTTCGATTGCCATCTCTGTCGTGAATTTCTTCCGAAGTTCATATGCTGTATCAAGAACGGTGTGAACAGGTAATAGAGCGAGGACATCATCACCACCAGCATAAATCACGCGCCCCCATCTGTTCTCGACAATTCGGCAGACATCCCTTGCAAAGACGCCCATTCTCTCACTTATCAATGATTTCTTGTCCTTGTTCTCAGACAACATTGTTCCCATACTGTCGCCATCCATGGCAAGTATAGCATAATAGGGGGTATAATCGGGAATGCCTGAATTTTTGGCTGCGTCTCTCAGAGAGTTGAGAGAGGCAAGCATCTTTTTGTGATCTCCCTTAATGTCAATATTTCCTTCTTCAATCGAAGAGGGATAGAAATAGTCACCATCAACGTACAATATCTTTGCACGTTCGTTATCAGCAAATAACTTGTTTTTCCATGGCCGTCTTCTGAAAGACACATCATACTCCTGTAACGTTTCAATGTATTTGTCTACAGCTCCGAGAACCCTAGAATCCTGAGATTCCAGACAGGCGAGTCTCCATGGTAGTAGAGCGAAACTTGTGGTTGAGGGATAATGTACTCTTTCACTCCCAATGACCTTTGGTAGTATATCAGGAACTAGCCGTTTGATAAGGCAAATCGCACAGAGTCGCTCAGACCCATCTTTCTTCACTCGAAACGAGTCGATTGCACCAACCCCTTTCCAGAAGGATCTGATATCGGACAGGCGAGAGGCTCCATCATGTAATACTTCCCGCTCGCCACACATTGTACACTTGGAGCCTTCTTCTGGAGGTCTTGTGAGAGTACGAATTGACTTTCGTCGCATGAGATTGCGGTACTCACCAATCGCCCAATAATACTCCCAGATTGTTGTGACCTGTCGATTCCAGATGTGCTCGAATTGTTGCTTGCTGTGTTTGACTTTTTGACGTATTTTTTCCTTGGCTTCCTGAGTGATAGTTTCCCAGAGTGCAAACCAACCATTAACTGCAAGTTCGGCAATATGCTCCTCATCAGAATCGGACTCGAACTCCAATAGATTTGGGAACGTTCCAATCCGTTTCTCTGGAAAAGCATTGACCCGGTAAGACTTGGCAAGGTTCTTTTTTGTTTCAGAATCCTGTAGTGATGGCCTAATCACTGTGACCGAAGGATGATTCTTTAGAACCTCGTGAACAGCAGCTCGTGCAAGGGATGCCAACAGGTACGATCCAGCCCAGAGGTCTTGTGTCTTTCGGGCCTGTGTGATGAAAGCCTGTACAGGACCGAATGAGATGTGAATTCCTGCCATTATTTCACCTCCAGAGAATGTATGGCATTATCTTTCCATTCCATCCAGATGGTATCAAGAATCCTATAGTCGGGTTCTTTTAGAGGAGACCCTTTCGTTCCCTTTATCAGTGAGGTGTTTTTAGGACATACGGGACTTTTTGTTATAGTGACAAGGACAAAGAATCGGTTGCCAATCCGTACAACTCTTGCCATAAGTGGAGAAGCACCCCGTCCAGATCCTTTTGCAATGTTTTCCTGTTTTTGTCCGGTAATCGGAAGTCCTAAAGCCATCTTTGCTTCCTCAGAGAGATTTTTTCTGAACTGCATGAATTTAGTACCAAAAGAGTTGAGCGCATCAAACCAAGTGTGGAATCCATTCCCACTGGAATTATTAGATCCGAATAGCAGGAATCGGGTTCCGGAACCAATGTGAAAATGGTCATTCTTATGATTGGTCTTGAACCATTTATTTATGAGATTCATTCCTCTTTCGAAAAGATTCCACCAGTTTTTGAGTTTGGTTATATTTGGATACTGACGCAAAAGAACGAATGGTTTCTCACCACTATGAATTGAAGCAACTGAAAGAGAGCCAAACCCTCGTCTGGATCTGCTTCCAACCCCTCCAATTATCACAAATGCCCACCAAGCCATTGCATATCTGCGGATACTCCTTGCTGGTAGATTGTCTCTTAAATCGATACAATCAATGGTAAATCTTTGATTGGCAGAAAGTGCATTCCGAATTCCATCCTTCAGGCCCATTGGGAAAGCTAGGTAACTAAGACCTTGGTAGCGTTTCCTGAATTCATCAACATCCTTAATGCCTTGAATACACGACTCGGTTCTCTCATTTGATGGGGATATGAGGAGATGACATTTCCTGAATTGTGGATACTTCTTTCTAAAACGAAGCACGATTGGTGAAACTCGTTTGTCTGATGCACTACCAAAAATTGTTGCTTCGTGTTTCCTGTAGTCAGGATCAATTGCCCTGTACCAAAACCTCAGCAGCCCTTTGATTGATGGAAGCCTGATTTCAGGTGCACTTGTTGCATTACCTAGGTAGGCTGGTGTTATCAGTTCAAGTTCAATCGTGGTTTTCTTCATCTTCCTCAGCTCCTATCGAGTCTGGCCATCTTTCAATCTCTACATACTCTCCCACAACATAGGGTTCTCTTTGTTGGCTCTCGTAATCCCTAGAATCAACACAGGCAAAGACAGTAGTAGGAATCCCAAGTCCAATGGCTTCTCGTCCTATGGTACGCGCTATCTCGCCCATCAAGGTAGTTCCACCTACCACATTCACGAAGACTTCCTGGTGTGCCGAAAGAAACTCCCTCCATTTAGTGGAGATTGTTTGCCGTTCATCAAATCCTGTGTAAGGATTGTCAAGCTCTTCCCTCTTGGATTTCTCAAACGGAAAACCTGCATTCCTCAAGACCTCCTTCAATGTTGGTGAAGTTTCCCGAGAAGTCAGGACAAGTACGCTATCAGGAGAGATGTGTCTTAGTGCAGAGAATAGTGCTCCTTTCGACCGTCCCAAAGGACTGACAAGTAACTTGCACCCACTATCCTGAGAAATCCATATGTTGGAGAAGTCAAGTTTCTCGAGACCTTGAAGTATTTCAAACGCCTTAGAATTAAGGTCATTTATGTCGATGGTATCATTGGAATACCCGCAGTGCGCCACCTTGTTTCTGGCTTGCGTGAGTTGATCCCAAAGCTTTCCAATTTGTATCTCCTGCATTGATAGGTTCTTTGCCAAATACGAGTCAGTACTTCTCCTTGCAAGAGCACCTAATCTCTGTGTCACGACCTGCCGAAACGACTGTCGGGAGAGCCAATTTGCGGGATTAAACTCGAGTAATGCCGCATTCAGAAAGGTTTCACGTAACATTGTTAGAGCATTGGTGATATGGCCATGATCGAGTGCTCGTTGAATAATGTATTTCTGTCGCTTTATCTCATCTAATGTTAGCGGAATGGAAACTTTTTTTGTTGCAAAATCAATGGTGCAATTGTTTACAATTTCACGAACTGCATCAAAAAGATGCTTGAACAGTGGCAACGACGAGGGAGATTCTTTGACACTATCCAGCAATTTTTTGACCGAGTAGGATCTGATACCAAGTTCAAGTGGCAAAGCTGCTGTTGAATATCCAGAAAGTCCACACAGTCCCTTTCGTATATTGTCAATGTCCTTGAAATCCTCTCCGGCCAATCGAAGCTCGTCCCTTCGACGTTCTACTAGTGCAAGAAGACCTTCGACATTGTCAGTCTTTGCAAAGGTAAGAGCTGCATGATACCACTCAATCACTTCAAAGGAGGAAGTGACATCTCGGATTGTTCCCGTCTTCTCCTTTCGGTTTACCTCTGAATAGATTACTTTTTCGAGAGTCGATTTGTGAAAACTGGTGAGAAAACTGACCCCTGCAAAGTAGAGTAACGGCAAGAGGCGGTATCCGGGAGTAATATCGATTGTTAGGAATGCTGATTCCACACCGTGTGTTATCTCAAGGACAGAATCGATGACAGTATCTACGACTTGCATTTGTTCTCGAGAATCATTTCCGGAAGGGATCTTCTTGAAGACAGGATTTGGCAATTCATTATCCAGACAAATCTTGCGGTATTCTTCAATCCATTGTTCCGTTTCAGATGTGTAGAAGACCAATATCTTATCAAACCCGCCAATGATTTTGCAGGCTGCTATACCAGCTACTTTTCCTTTCCATGAATTGGTTCCTTCCTCGTCCATCAAATACTCGATACTTTCGTATCGATCCATTCTTCCGATTGTAGTCATGAGAATCTTCAATTGGCAACTTCTCACTCCTTAAGGGGACTCCCCCCCAGCCGTCTTAATGCCAAGCTGGGGTTATGTATTACCCTCAAGGTACATGGAATAATAGGAGTATATAAGATGACGTTTTCAAATTGCCACGCGAATTCACATGCAAAAATATGGTTTCACGTACGATTACGCGGGAGAATCAGGAGAGTCAGTCATTTCATGCAAAATCGGGTAACATTGTTGAACCAGAAACACATTTTACTAGGGATTTGATACCAGAGGTACTGAATTAGCAGAACGGATAAGTTGTAGATTGAAACAGAAAAAAGGGGGACCGTAGACCAGCGCCTACGGCCCTTGCCCCTTGGGTTACCAAGGGGGATCTTCGGGTTCTCCAGGAATCACTATACCACCTCCTTGTTTGATTCAAACAAGGATAGACCCGAAAACAGAGAAAACAGCAGATTCGAACTGCGACTGGGAATCCGAATTACGGAAAAAATGCCGAATAATGGATAACAAGAACCGGAGCTGGTGGGATGGCCGAACGAGTTCAAATCGCAACGATGGGCAAATACGAACCTGAGAGACTAAAGTTCGTGCTTTTCAAGAGAAAGTGGGACAAGTTGGTTATTTTACACAGCAGTCAATCAAAAGAAAATGCGGAGATGATCAAAGAAGATATTGGTGGTCAGATGCCAGTGTGTTTGAAAGAGGTAAATCCGTGGGACTACCAGGATGTCCTAGCGACAGCCTTAGAGGTTGCATACAAATATCGAAAATACGACCTTAGCTTTAATGCGTCTCTCGGCACGAGAGTCATGACGGTAGCACTCCATATGGCTGGCGCTTTCTCAAATTCGCCAGTTTATTTGGTCAGGGGGGAAAAGAATGATGTTCAGGGAGTGGTTGAGTTACAACCAATAAAGAGAATGATGCTTACGTTGCCAAAAAAGAACATACTTGGGATAATCAATAAAGAAAAAGACGGATGCATCCTCCAGAAAAGACTGGGAAGTAGAGCGGAGTTAGGCGCTAGCACTATCAGCGGTCATGTGAACGAGTTAGAAAAAGCGAGGTATATTACAAAGAGAAGAGAGAGGGATGGTAATATACTATGCATTACTGACCTTGGACGAATAGTATTGAGAGCTGCAGGCTACTGGAAAAAGAAAAAGTAGCATAGAATAATGGAGTACCCCTAATGACTATCATTGATGGGATTCTTCACGAGATTGTAGAGGATATTAAGAAGAGATTTGGATTGCATATCCCGTTGGAGAATGTGGAGATCATAGAAGACGATGTGCCATCTTCCAATTCATTTACGGATACTATTCGTTTTACAGGAACTTCGCTATTATATCATAAACACGTAGATTTTTCAGATCTATTCTCCAAAGCAGTGGTTGCACGAGAGATTATGCAATATGCATTGCCAGCGTCTATCAGTGATGAGCGAGCCCGAAGAGATTTGGCATATGAATACGGAAGACAGGTATTATCCAAAAATGAAAAGGATCATTGGACTGAGATCTGGGTTCGAGAGAGTCCAGATGAACAACTTCCATCAGGAATTCGTTATCGTCCTAGAGTATTCTTCAATCTTCTCTGGAATCTTGGTAGGGAACAGGCTTTGGATGGACTTGTCAGGCGACTTGCTAAGATGGAACGTCACGGCATCCGATTGGAAATTCAGGACTGGGCATACTTCTTGATAAGATATTCCACGGAGTATGAACAACCTATCAATTCAACAGAGATTGCCATCATAGATACGCTAGTGAGAGAACCGTATGCAAGCATTGAAACGGTCAATAAAAGAACAGGAATTACAAAGAAGTGGATTAGTGAAACGCGTAGGATACTAAAAGAAAAAGAACAGTTATACGAATACGAATTTGTTTCCTATGCGAAAATTGGAATTCGGGTTTTCCAAGTAGCTCTCACACCAGAAAGAACTGGTATTACGGATTGCTGGTACCTTCTCAAGGGGTGTCCCTTCATATTCTCAAGGGCATCACTTCTAACAAGAGGAAAGGGAGTGCTCGCAACTCTTTGTATCCCTGACAACCCGAGAAACCTTGCATATCTTAATATGATGAAGGAAACTGCTGCGCGTGATGGTGTAAATGCGTTTGTTTTCGAACGGTACAAGGCAAGCAATAACCTGAACCTGACTGACTATGTGCCCTCACTAGGCAAGTGGGAAATCGATTGGGATAGCATCAGAATGGAAGCATCGATGATGCAAAGAGATGCCCTTGCTAAGATATACCCCGAGATGACATTTTCGGAATTCTCGGATGTGAGGAATCTAGATAGAATTGATATCAAGATTCTTTCAGAGTTTGAACGAGGGAACAAGACCATTCGACAGCTACAGAGAGTTCTTGGTTTGAGGATAAGTACTATTGCTAACAGGATGAGAAGACTGCGTACTGAAAACGTAATTGTGAAAAGATACGAGGTTCATCATATCGGGCTTGTGGAGGAATGCATCGTATACACAACTGACAAGAACGCTGGAGAATGTGTTTCAGCACTTGGATTACGGCTTCCGAGGACATTCATCGATTATGATAAAGATGAAAATCTCTTTATGAGAATCAGGTTACCCAAGGGAGGAATCTATGCATTCTCGATAGCGGTAGAACCAATAGAACCATATCCATCAATCCAACTGGTAGGAAATAGGATTTGGGGGCATTGGAGGCTCGTGGACTGGTTGGACTTTTGGGATGAGAAGTTGGGAAAATGGAAGCCCCTCAAAGAGAAACCAGCCAGTTGGTTAGAATCTATGGAGAGCTACAGATAATCCTGATGCACTTTCGGAATGATGCGACACATTCAATAGTTGCGTGGGTGATATGGATTGCGGTGAAGTCGCATGGGTGAGAGATATAGCACTCCAATAGAAAGTCCATTATACCCAAAACCGCCCTATCATTATAAAGACGCGGAACTCTTCTTATCCCTTTTCTATCCCCCAGAAGAAACTGTTGAGGCACTGCTCCCAGATCCGTTGAGACCTTCCCAGATGCCTCTTGTTGCCCTCATGGTCGGTAAGATGCCCTGCGTAGAAACAGGCCCTTTCACGGAAGCAGGACTGCTCGTTAAATGTATGTTTGACAATCCGGAAACCAACGAAGAAGAGGTCGGAGTGTTCTTCTCCCATAGCTATGCAGATACGGATGTCGCTATCACAGCAGGCCGTGAAATCTGGGGATACCCGAGGAAGCATGCAGACATCACGATGGAGTGGGAAGGTAATAAGCTCACAGCCAAGGTGGTTAGAGATGAAGTGGTTCTTTTGAAGGCCACATGCACCTTTGATGATGAGGGAGCATGGATTGATAGTGGGCCAAATATTAACCTGAAGTTGATACCTAGCGTTACAGGAGAGGGATATGATGTCGCTGTATTGAATGCAGCCTATTTGGAGTATGATATCAAGAATGGACGGTCTGGAGATGTGGATATCGACATCAATAGCGGCCCTAGTGACAACTATGAGATGGTGTCCATCGAGAGTACCATGATAGGTCTCTATTTCGACTGCGACATCACTGTGCCTCTCGGGAAGACCATTGCGAAGTTCGAAACTTAGAGGTACTTGGTAGCTTCGATCTGTGCGAGCTTGACACCCGCACTGTGAGAGTAGGAACCATAGAGGCGGTAGCAGAGTGCCATGAAACCGGGAGCAGCAATATAGGACAGAAGGGGATGGATGAACACACCTACGAGCACTACACCATAGATACCCAAGAAGCCAAGCACCAGGGGTAATAATTGGGCTCTAATCATGGACCAACCAGTAATGGGCATCTGCACTGCAGACCCGCGTTGTCTAGTGATCATTCGCTCAGCTTTGAAATCACCACCCATTGCAGCAGCGTTAGCAGCAATGGATCCGGACGCGAGAGTAAGGAAGGTGATGGAACCCACAAGAACAGGTAGGTAGAGGATGAGGGATGGCGAGATGAATGCGATGATTACGGATACGATGATACTGGCTGCAAGACTAAATGGAACCGCACTTAGTGCCTTGCCTTTGACATAATCCTGCATGTTAGTAGCAGCCAGTTGTAAGTTCATCAGGTTCTTACCCTCATAGACAGTTTCGTACCCAGCAAAGTAAACCCCATATAATGTGGCGAATGGGATCACTGCACCGATGATGAAGTATCCTGTGATGTCCAGTGCAGATTCCCCTGCGATTATGGCAGGGAGTATCATCCAGATGACCAACCGAATTGGACCGAGAAGATACTGTGTGAAGACCCGTGCCTCGCGCCGTATTGAAGTGATGTTGTACCAAATTGAAACGCTAATCGTGTTGTTGAACTTGAGCCGTCTGAAAGGCTGGGGATCCCATGTTCGTTCGCCAATCTCCACTTTTACTTTTGAAGAGCGCTTGGATCCACTTGCGAGCCATCCACTGTAATGAGCTTCCTCGCTGACGATAGCTGTAGCATACACCAGTCCGAACGCGATGACAGCATAGACCACAGGAACCAATAGTTCGGGGAGTGTGAGTGGTACACCCACGAGGATACCGAGGGTCAGCACACTCACTGCATATCCAGGGGTGAGGTTTGAAGACAGTCCTACCATATCTGCAAGTTCGAAAATGAATCGGAACATCTCACCGGACTGGTCGGTGTAAATCGATACATACCAGAAGGTTCCTGTGAGAATCCCGATGGCGGACATCAATGCATAGCCTACCTGTTTGAGTGCCCTTCTCCCAGCAAGTATTCTAGAGAAAATAAGTCCTAGTAGACCGCCTATGGCGACACCTATCGAAACGAGAACCAGCATGAGAACGAGAAAAGCGGGAACTGAGAGGAAAGCGTAAGGATAGGGTGAAAGGATGCTAAACCCGATGAACAGTGGGGTTCCGATGACGAGCCATATCATGGAGTTATAAAAGATGATGATGATAGTCTTTTCTAGGAATAGTGTTCGGAGTGAGATGGGCATGGTCATTAGGTACTCCATGCGCTCACTGTTCCCAACGGTTGTCGCAGATATCATTATCGAGCCAAGTAATGCAAAGAGCATCAGGGCGTTGAACAATGTCGCTCCAATCCCAAGTCCACCTTCTGAACGAAGCACATCTTCAATGAACGGCCAAAGAAACGGACCGAACATCACGAGTGCCCATATGATAACGACACCAATTGTGACAGCAACGATAGGACCTAAGAACCGTCGAAGGGCACTCTTCTGCTCTGTGCGTTTGCCCTTCACACGGCGTACACGAAACGTCTGTAGGAGGTCTTGCTTGAGAAGAATAAGAAGGTCAGGAAAACTCACGTTGAAGCACCTGCATCCTCTAAGAATTTGGCAATCAGTTGCATGTCGGGACCGCCTGTCAGACCAAGGAATATCTCTTCAAGACTTGATTGGCCTACAGCTTTCACACGAAGCTCCTCCATTGTGCCCTCGGCAATCATCTCGCCCTTGTTGATGATGCCAATCCTATCACACATCTGCTCTGCTATCTCAAGGACATGCGTGGACATGAGAATTGTGGCACCACGGCTTCGAAGACCGTTCAATATCTCCTTGATGGTCGCAGCACCCCTCGGGTCAATTCCCGCCTGTACCTCATCAAGGATCAATACGCGTGGCTTATGAATAAGCGCAGCCACAAGAGAGGTCTTTCTTGACATTCCTTTTGAGTAGGTCTCGATGAGATCGTCACTTGCATCTCGGAGATCCAACAAGACAAGCAGCTCCTCAATCTCTTGCTCGCGCTCGGAACCGCGAGGCACTCTCCATATGTCGGCCACATAATTGATGTATTCCCACGCTGTCAAGCGTTCAGGAAGGACTGGTTCCTCAGGTACGTACCCCATCACACGTTTTGCCGCCACTATGTTGGTACGGATATCATGACCCATTATCCTTGCAGTCCCCTCGGTAGGACGGAGAAGACCGAGCAACATCCGCATCGTTGTTGACTTTCCAGAGCCATTCGGGCCCAAGAGACCGTATATTTCTCCAGGGCTGACAGTGAAGGATAGATTGTTGACGGCAACAAAATCATTGAATTGCTTGACCAGTCCAAGTGTTTCGATCATCAGGATTCATTCTAGCGCTATCTGTGAGAGGATTTAATTATTGTCTTTACAACCTATGTCAAAATTGAACACCCCGTAGGATCGAAAAGAACTTGATGCCAGCGAAACAGAAAAAGTTGACCAAATAGACTAAAGATATAGACAACAAATCCGAGAGGTGGTTAATCGGGGGTCAATCCTATTAGTTTCGTAACTGCAATCAAGAAACCTCTGAAACAAGGAAAGAAGATGACCTCACATTTGAGAATCATGCTTGTATCCCGCGAGGATGCTTCGAGCATAGCGAGTATTAGACAAAGTTGTACATCGGTATGCCATTGCGTATTGGCTATGGAGAAGGGAGATAGCGAAATCCCAGTCATCTGGTTTGCAGCGACAAACTGGGATTTCGGACAAGCGAAACTGGGTGCGATCCGACTCCATGACAAGTTGGGCTTTGAAACTCGCAAGCAGATAGCATACATCAAAAAGAATGGAACATGACCGACACGCAAATATCACTAGACAGCATCCGTTTCTCAATCCAAAACAGGGAGATTATGTCAAGTGACCAATTCCCCGTTCAAGATCCATGCACCTGCAAGAGTATGCCTCTTTGGCGAGCATAGCGACTACATCGGCTTGGATGTCATTCCCGCAGCAATCGATTTGGGCATTGACATCTTTGCCTGCCCCCGTGAGGACGACCTTATCGTTGTGGACTATCTCGATCTTGGGACACATGATGAGTTCACTATCGGAACGCTTCTTGAGTATAGGCACAATAGGGACTATCTCAGGAGCGCATTCAATGTGGCATTCGACAATGACCTCATCCCCGACCATGGATGGCATATTGAGGTCAAGGGGGATGTCCCTATCGCAGGCGGGCTTTCATCCTCTTCCGCACTGACGGTTGCATCAACTCTCTTGGTGAATCACATCTGCGGGAGCAAACCTCAGCAGGAAGACCTAGTCCGGATGGCATTCGAAGCTGAGGTGGAACGCTTCGGCGAGAGTGGGGGAATGATGGATCACTATGCTTCGATCTACGGCGGCATCATTCATGTGTCGATGGAATCTGACCGGAAAGTGACAAGACTGCCAGCCGAAATCGACGGGTTGGTGATAGGTGACTCTCAGCAGAAAAAGGATACAGTAGAAGACCTTCGTAAGATGCGAAAGGCAATTGAAGCAGGCTACGCGCATATCAGGTCAAAGATTCCTGATTTTAATCGTCGTACTACACTAGTCGAGAGAGTCTATGATATTCATTGTGCTTTGCCAGATAGTGAGGTCATGATGGCTGAAGGTTCGCTAAGGAATCGAAATCTTACAGCAAGAGCGTTAGATTTACTCAGTGAAAGACATCCGGATGAAAAAGCAATAGGAAATCTGCTGAACAAACAACACTCTATCCTCAGATACTTGTTCGCACGTTCGACCCCAAAGATAGACATGATGATTGACAGCGCACTGAAAGCAGGAGCGCTAGGCTGTAAGATAAATGGTAGTGGTGGAGGTGGAACTATGCTGGCATATGCACCGAACAAAGAAGAAGAGGTTTCTGAAGCAATCCGATCAGCAGGCGGGATTCCCTACAAGGTGAAGATTGGCCAGGGAGCATCCCTGGCCATAATTGAAAAGATAAGTTAACTCGCGTCTTGGAGTTCCTTCATCCTGTCCTCGACAATCTCAAGAATCTCGTCCTTGAGCTTCCTACCATCGGTCAGAAGCTTCTCAACCTCTGCAGCGGTTTCCTCGACGAACTCTTTGGTTCTTATGTTCCCAAGGTTGATTCGTACGTTCAGAGCAGCACCTTCCATTGCGGCCATGAGCGCATGTGCCGCTACGCCTGCATCTGTGATTGCATTCGCATTCCCTTTCGCTGCTGCGGCCTTCGCATGTATCATGGCGTTGAACGAGTGGCGCATTGTGTCTAGAGGGATCGAGGCTGCTTTTATTGTGGCTTCCTCAATGGCGTCTGCCTTCTTCTTTTTCTCCGCTTCAGTTTCCTCGGGCATTTTGAATAGCGCCATGACCTCATCAAAGGCGGATGAATCAGTTTCCACGAGCCCCATGAGGACACCCCGGTCATTTTCTGCAGCATGACGGTGTTCAAGCATCTCTTCTTTTATGGCAGCGAATCGCCTACCGGACAATGAGAGACCGGTGACCATACAGACCAGCGCAGCTCCAAAGGAACCGATTGCAGCAGCAACACTTCCGCCACCAGGAGTTGCACGGGCCCTACGAACCTGATTGCCAAACTCGATGAGAGACATCTCAGTGAA
This sequence comes from archaeon, assembly GCA_024275415.1. Classification (GTDB taxonomy): domain Archaea; phylum Asgardarchaeota; class Thorarchaeia; order Thorarchaeales; family Thorarchaeaceae; genus MP5-2226. Next base: position 10,598 of record JAJRZD010000099.1, on the reverse strand, counting down.
AGTTTTCTTTGTCGGATCCTCAGAACCTCCCAAGTAGTATAGGTCTAGGATCATGCTTTCATCAAGCTTCTCGGGCTGAAGATAGTATCGCAGAGCATCCAGAAGAGCGAAGAGGGGAATCATGCCTACAATCTCGGTTTCTATGACAGTTGCCCCAAACCTCCGTGCCTCATTCCGAACAACCTCAAGGACTTGATGAATCTTCGTCCTCTTCGGGTGTGTGAGATTAAGCGAAACCTGAGCGCAGTTCTTGTCAGGCAATTCAAGACCAATCCCTTGGACGTTCACAAAGCCTCCTGTAGTCGCGCGAACAGCATCGGCACAAACCTGGGCAACCCTGACATCGTCGGTGCTGAGATTGAAGTTAATTGCAATGAGAAAATTACGAGCTCCGGTAGCAGTAGCTCCGGCAGTCGGGTGTATCTCCTTTGGGCCGTAGTCGGGATCCTTCGCGGGATCCTTTCCGATGAGATCCCGCAGTCCTTCAAACTCGCCTTCCCTGATGTTGGGCAAATCCACACGCTCAGGGCGAGTTGCAGATTTGGCATATAGATACACAGGAACATTGCATTTCGCTGAGAACTCCTCAGCAAACTCCTTGGATATGGCAATGCATTCACCGATTGTGGTTCCATGAAGAGGGATGAATGGAACCACGTCGACTGCCCCCATCCGGGGGTGCTGTCCACTATGCTTTGTAAGGTCAATCTTTTCAACGGCTAATTTTGAGGCCTTCAGAGCGGCTTCCTTGACCTTTGCTGGCTCACCAATGAAGGTGAACACAGAACGATTATGGTCAGGGTCAAACTCGACATCTAGAAGCCTGACACCTTCGACGCTCTTTATAGCATCCGCAAGCGCATCAATTACTTTCTTGTCTCGTCCTTCAGAGAAGTTGGGGACACACTCGATAATCTTCACTAGACCCACCGATGTGCGCTCGATACATTGGTGTTGAAAAGGATTTGGGATTGTCCAAAGGTCAACGTTAAACAGGTTAACTGTCATTCTGCCACACTAAACAGGCAGGTGCCCCAATCTAATGTGGAGGTAATGTGTTCTCAGTAGTCTAGCGGAATATAAGGAACAGGATTGGAGCTGATCCCATGGATTATCTCAATGCCCATGTCCTTTGCCAATGCGGTCACATCCTCTCCGATGTTCAATGCTACCATTACCAGTCGAGTAGGCTCGATCTTGTATTGCTCCTTTAGCAAACGTCCTACCAGATGAAGATGGATAATATCCTCACGTTTGGCCCGTCCTTTATATTCGATAGCCCATGTTTCCTTCCCTTGGTAGTAGATGTCTATGTCCGTTGTATAATCTTTCCCGAACACTGAACCATCGTTGTCCTTGACTTGGATATGGCTAATCCGTGCAGTTTCTATGCCTTCAGCTTGAAGCACCTTGGTCAGAACCTTTCGGATAGCATCCTCAGCACGCTTGCCATACCTCCCAGAAAGGTCGGCCATATCAGCCTGAATAGAAACAAGGACTGATTGCATAGATTCGAAACGTCTGTCCATAGCCTCGAAGCGGTCATCCATCTGCTTCTGCATAGCCTCAAAACGTCTGTCCATAGCCTCAAAACGCTGTGCGTGGTCAATACGTAGCTCCTTAATCTCCTTTAGAACCTCAGCTAACTCATCTCGCTTGACGAACTCGAATGGACTGAACAGCTGAGTCATCCTAGCTCGCAATGAGGCATCTTGTTCCAATATCTTAATCATCTGTTCGATAAATGCACGGTCTACATTCTCTGTGGACATTTGTAGTCAACATCATATTGTATCGGAATCTTCCTTTTTAAGATTGTATATGGATTGTAGTGTGTTGCTAACGTCTAAACAAACCTTGTACAATGTTTAACGTGCATTAGATGTTTGTTCGACGAGTCATAGGGATCGTTATATGGGCTAATTAATGACATGCCTAGGAGAATGTCCCTGGCACATACAATACCTCGCGGAGTCTGCTCATTACTGTTCTATAGGGATGCACCACTTTGTAATCCAGAGTTGTACAACATTAAATGAAGGTACTTGCTCAACTCTGCTTCATTTGAGTAAGATATGCATCCACTACGTTTCGCAGTAACATCGTAATGGTCATGGGTCCGACTCCGCCGGGAACCGGAGTAATGCCCAATACCTTGTCCTTGACCGTATCGAAATCCACATCCCCGAAGGGCGTGGATACATGAATCACAACAGCATCCTTCTTGACCATCTCTGCTGTGATATAGTAGGCGTCGTCCGAAGAAGTCCTTCGTCCAATTGCTGTCACAAGGACATCGGCCATCCTAGTCCACGAGGACAAGTCAGCGGTCTTTGAATGGCAAACGGTCACAGTGGCATTTCGATTCAGCAAGAGCATGATCAGTGGCTTGCCAACGATGTTTGAACGATTGATGATTACAGCATGTTTTCCAGAGAGGTCGTTCATGCCAATGGCGTCTAATATGGTAACAATCCCATGAGGTGTTGCAGCGCTGAGCTTCTCGCCTCCATAGAAAAGGCGGTACACGTTCATTGGCGAGAAACCATCGACATCCTTCAAGGGGTTCAATGCTCCAATGATGGTCTTCTCATCAATATGATTGGGCAATGGCAGTTGAACCAGAATCCCATGGACAGTCGAATCGTCATTGAGTCTGTCCAGCAGAGCAAGCAGCTCCTCTTGTGTCGTGGATCCTGCAAGATCATGGTGCTCTGAGAGAATGCCTGCCTTCTCGCATGCCTTTCGTTTCATACGGACATACATCTGGGAACCGGGATCCGATCCCACGATGATGGTAACAAGTTTGGGAGGCTGCCCGAACTTCTCGACGAGCTCGGCGACTTCAGCCTTGATTTGCTTTCGAATTCGCTTGGAAAGGCGTTTCCCTTTAATCACATGGTTCTCGATGATTGGTTTTGGTACGTTCTCACTCATCATTGCTAACCCCTAGAACACGCCACTGATGTTTCCCTCGTCATCAATGTCCATACCTTCGGCTGCAGGCACTTCAGGGAGTCCGGGCATCAGATTGACGTTGCCCATGTATATCACGATGAAACCAGCGCCATTGCTCACATCTGCACCCACTACCTCGGCCTTATCACCCTCGGGACGACCTCGTAGTCCTCTATTGTCTGAGAGGCTGAACTGGGTTTTTGCTATACAGACTGGCAGCTTACCATAACCACGTTTCTCAAGAGAGCGTATCCGTCCACGAGCTCCCGATGTGTATTCGACATCCACAGAACCATAGATGCTTGTTGCCACCTTGTGAACCTTATCCATTATGCTGTCCTTCAGGTCGTAAGTGTACTTGATCTTGGGGGACTTGCCAGAGCCGATGGTTTCAATGACAGCCTTTGCAAGATCCTTGCCTCCTTCGCCGCCCTTACTGAACACCTCAGAGACCTCCATCCTCCAACCACGCTCATCACAGAAGTCCCTCAGAAGCGCAATTTCCTCGTCCGTGTCATCAGGGAACTTGTTCAATGCGATGACAGCAGGAACACCGAAATTGTTGATGTTCTCCATGTGTTTCTCAAGGTTCGGGAAGCCCTTGGAGAGGTCTCCAGACCCATGGTATTTGAGGGCTCGAATCGTGGTGACGACCACCGTGGCGTCGACCGTGAACTCTCCTGCACGAGTCACTATGTTGAAGAATTTCTCAGCTCCCAAATCGGCACCAAATCCGGCCTCTATCACGACATAATCGAATATCCTGAGCGCGATATCAGTTGCAATAATCGAGTTGGTGCCATGAGCGATGTTCGCGAACGGACCGGCATGGATGATAGCAGGAGTGCCCTCAGCAGTCTGGACAAGGTTTGGCTTCAGTGCATCCCTGAGCAGGACAGCCATGGCACCCTCAGCCTTCAAATCCCGCGCATACATCTCTTTGAGGTCAGAGGTCCTAGCGACAAGTATGTTCCCAAGCTTCTTCTTGAGGTCTCGATAGTCCTTCGCTAGAGCAAGGATTGCCATGATCTCAGAGGCTGCTGTGATGACGAAGCGGTCTTCCCGTGGAAACCCATCGAACCGTCCTCCAAGCCCCACAATGACCTTCCGTAGCGCTCGGTCGTTCATGTCCATTGTCCGAGGCCAATATATCCTCCGAACGTCAATCTCAGGCTCCTTTTCATGCTGGATGTAATTGTCTATCATTGCCGAAAGGAGGTTATGCGCAGATTCCACCGCTGGGAAGTCTGATGTGAACATGAGATTAATCTTCTCGAATGGCTCTACTGTAGACTTGCCACCACCAGCAGCACCACCTTTCACACCAAAAACAGGTCCTAGAGAGGGTTGGCGGAGAGTCACCACAGCGTTATGTCCCAAGGCGTTCAGTGCCATTGAGAGACCTATCGAATTGGTCGTCTTGCCTTCTCCCGCGGGAGTTGGGTTTGTGGCTGTCACAAGGATCAGCTTTCCTTTCCGATCACCTAGGCTTTTCCGGATGCTCAAATTGATCTTTGCCATGTAGTTGCCATATAACTCAAGAAACTCGTCCGGAATCCCGGCTTTTTCGGCAATTTCCTTTACCAGCTTCATCCGCCTTCACCCACTCAAATCATGGTATCGACAATTTTAACAGGCAGGTACTCATTGATAAGCTCAGCTCTCTGGCAAGGTACTGTTTGCGACTATTGTAGGAATGGATTAAGTGGTACGAAGACCGAACCTCTAAGAAACGAAATGTATTTCATGTACTCACGTACATTGGTTATAATCAAAAGAGGTGGAGATATGTCAGGTTACGTTCTAGCCCATGATGTGGGCACAGGTGGTAATAAGGCATCATTAGTGGATATCAATGGAAACATAGTTTCATCTGCGGAGAAATTCTACTCAGTTCTCTATCCACAGCAGGGATGGGCAGAACAAGACCCTGAGGAGCAATGGTGGTCTGCAATTCGCGATACTACGAGGGATGTGCTAGCGAAAAGCAGGATAACCCCGAGCGAAGTGATAGCCATGACTTTCTCGACCCAGATGATGGGTACTATCCCTGTTGATGTCGATGGCAAGCCTCTCATGAATTGCATGACATGGCTTGATACCAGAGCTGCAAAGCAGAACAAGGAGATCATATCCAACCCGATCAAGATGCTTAGGATGCTTAGGATCACTGGCGGTATCCCATCGGGGAAGGACATCATCGGGAAGATTGTCTGGGTCAGGGAAGAACGACCCCAAGTCTTCGAGAAGACCCACAAGTTCCTCGATTGCAAAGACTATCTGATATTCAAGTGCACGGGAGAGTATGTCACCTCATACGATTGTGCGAACCTGACATGGTTCATGGACTCGCGGAAAGGAAAGAACACATGGTCCAGCACCATTCTAGAGTGGATCGATTTGGATATGGACAGGCTCCCTCGGCTGGCACCTTCGACCGAGGTCATTGGAAACCTCACGGCATCGGCAGCGACCGAACTCGGGCTCCCGACATCCACCCAAGTCGTCAATGGCTGTGGTGATATGCCTGCCGCAGGGGTAGGGTCGGGTGCGGTAAGAGAGAAGGAGGTTCATATCTATGCAGGCTCGAGTGCATGGATCGGAGCCCATGTCCAAGACAGGAAATTGGACATCTTCACATACACGGGATCCATCAGAAGCGCGATACCTGACAAGTACATCCTAATCGCTGAACAGGAAGCAGCAGGAGCGTGTCTGAAGCATCTAAAGGAGCACTGGCATTGTGAGCTGTGTCTGAACGTAAAGGACTACGCTAGTCCAGCTTGCTCGGATTGTGAATCTGGGGAACGCAATCCATTCTCGACACTTGATGCTGTAGCGGCACATGCACCACCAGGTTCGGAAAACCTCATTTTTGCCCCATGGATGTTCGGTGAGAGAAGCCCCATTGACGACCATAACGTGCGGGGAGGATACTTCAATCTCTCTCTGGCTCATGGTAAGGAACATATGGTCAGAGCGGTTCTCGAGGGAGTGGCACTCCATGCGCGATGGATGATGGATGGCATCGAGAAAAAGAAGATGCTGGGAAAGGTTTCAAATGTCCATATGATTGGAGGTTGTGCGAACTCGGATCTATGGACACAGATCTATGCTGATGTCTTGCAAAAGCCAGTATATCGGATGGCGAATCCTCTTGAAGCGGGAACTGTTGGGGTTTCATTTGTAGCATTCATCGGACTGGGGGAGATAAGTGATTTTCAAAAGGCTGCGAACAAAATTCAAGTCGAGAAAGTGTTCGAGCCAGACCCCGTGAATATAGAAATCTATGAATATCACTTCCAGATGCTGAAGGAGTACTACAAGGCGAACAAAAAGCTGTGGAAGAAGATGAACGCTCACTGAGGCGGCTTATCTTCTTCGCATGTCGATAGTACTAGAGGTCGAATCCTGTCCGCTTTGAACCCCATGTTTCCATCGCTCGCTTGAGTTCTTCATGACCTTCCTCTTTCGCGTACCTGCTGACAGGGACTCCTTGCATCTTGGCATCAATCGCCTGTCTGAACGCGATGGCACCTGCTCGTGGCCCATCTGGGTGAGCATGGATTCCCGCACCTGTGCCAATGACTATATCGGTTCCAAGGTCGTCTATGACCTCTTCAACATGGCCGGGGCTGATACCGCCACTGGGCATAGGGGCAGTCTGCTCGATATGATGAAAGGGCATGATCATGTTGTGTGCCATGTTGAGGAAGCGCTCCTTGAGCATAGGTGCTTTCCCGTAAGGCGCTGGGAACACCGTGATGTCAGAACCGCATATCCGTGGTAGCTTCCCGATGACAAGGTTGGTACCAATGCCGATGTCCGGAGAATAAGACATTGCTCCAGTGACATCCATATGTGCCAAAACAGGAACATTGAGAGATGGATCCTCACAGACATGCCTGAATGCCGAATACCCGACAGCCAGAAAGTTCACCATTAGCCCATTCGCCCCCAGTTCGATTGCACGTTCAGCATTGTCGAACATCTTCGGGATGCTGTCCGTTATATTCACAGTATAGATTGTCTTCTCGTTCTTCTCTGCGTCCGCTCGGTCAATCGCCTCCATGAATAGAGGAATCCGCTCTTCAAGTGTGTTGAATGATGCATCGGCAAGCAGCTCATCGTCCTTGATAATGTCTGCCCCTCCAGCTGCCGCCTCATAACACAGCTCGGCACCCATTTTTGCAGAAGTGTAGACGCAGGGCTTGATCATGTTATTGACGAAGGGCCTGTCCTTCACCCCTAGTAGTTTACGCAGTCCCTTGACCCCGAATTTGGGACCCTTGAACCCTTTCAGCCAGCTCTTCGGGAATCGCATATCAAGACATTTGATTGGTCCAAGGGAGATGTTTCCAATGACTGATGAGAGCAGCATGGGGATCTGCTGACCAAAGTTCTCCCAAGGGAATGCGACTTGCAAGATGTACTGACGACGGCTCAGGTCACTGGGCACGCTGTACTCGTACTGTGGAACCTCGTAGACCCCGATGACCTTGGCAACATGCCGTTTCCGGACCTCGGCAGTTTCTCCAGGAACCAGAGTCCAAGTCCCTGTGCTCTGTTCGACCGCTGCGGCCTGCGCGACTTCTCTCGCATTCATGAATGGCGGAAGGCGGGCGTAGTATGTGCAGATGACATACTTCTCGACATCTATTGCATCAGGCAATGCATCTGGTAGTGCATCAAGTGGGAGTTCGTTCATAATCATCGACCAAACCTACTGGGTGTATCCCTATCTTATCTTCTTTTGGACAGGCAGGGTTTTGTAAAATAATGCGTGAATTCATGGAAGCAATACTAACGATTGGTAGATTGGCTCATTAAGAAGAAGGTCTAATCCTCACTCGATGTCTGGCACTGTGATTTATTTTACAGCGCCGACAGGCAGGCACATTGCTCAATGAAAGTGAACCAAGTCAAGATTCATATTGGGCTGACAGGGAAAATATGGTATGCTGAAAAGGTACTGTTTCAGGTGCGGTAAGTTGCTAGAAGGGAAGACTGCAATCGTTGAGGTGCAAGGAACCGAAGATGATGCAGAAATAGAGTATGATGTGTACTGCAGTCATTGTGGCTGGTCTGGCATCGTGAGTCCAGATCGTAAGTTAGAATCTGACTAAGTGGCAGTTGGAAAATCCAGTTCTCACACCAAGAATTTTGCGGAATCAGAGCGTCCTGATTCGGGTTGCAAACAGCTACGCTACACGTACCCAAACGTGGACATCCCTCAGACGGACATTCGAAGTAAATTATAGAGCTTTAGACTCGACCACTCCCATAGGAGTATGGGGTTGTACATGACACGCAAACGGCATCGCAGAGTCCACCCAGTGCCGTTATCTGGGAGTACAACACTCTGGTATCAAAGGTTATCCAACTTACAATGAAAGATGTACAATTTCGCAAGTTTACTGTAAATGCTGGCAATCTTGCCATTAAATCTGGTTCGACACAGCAACAGCTGTAATCCCCGAGTCAACGAATGGATTCCTTGTCAATATGAAAGGTTCTGTGATTTGCTATTCGATTTCACTACGCACACGTTTCAATTCACCTGATTCAATTCGGGACACACTGAAGCATCCCAAAGCCCATGGAGTTCTTCTCCCCCAGACCGCAATCATAGGCGAATTTGATGAGTTCGGGATCCCCCTTTAGAGTGATGCTCATAAGATGCGCGCGATGGTAGGTATCGAGGATCTTAATCCTCTGTTGCTTGTCGTGAGCCACCTCGATTGACTCGATTCTCCCCGTAGGAGCGTGTCCACTGAACATCTCATATTTCCTATAGAGATTCTCCAGCAATCTCGGGACGAACTCATCATCAGCAGGACTCAAGTCCCACCTCTTAACGCCATCTTCTGTTTCAATGGCGGTTCGTATGACAATAGGCGAAAGCGTACGGAAAGTTTCTTCTTCCTGAGGCATATACACCCCCGGACTGGCAACCCCGGCAACCGCAAATCCTAACCCTGCTACTTTCACAGCTTCCTTTGACGCAAAGACCCCGGCAAGGGTATGAATAAGTATGGCATCTGGACTGCTCACCCATAGATATGTGTCATTACAGAGGATTGCCAGCCCGTTCCTGAGTGCCTTCCTCCGTGGAACCTCTAATCGAGAGAAAGTGAAGAACTTGTATTCCTTGGAATCATGCATCTCCTTATACTTGGAATCCACATCAATCAGCGTGTTGTATATCATGGAGCTTATCGAATGCTGATAGTCATAACGAAGAATTGGTGTTCCTGTAGTGCACCTCCACGGAATCAATGTCAACCTGAACCTCAATGAGCATACATCCAACTATCTTTCTCTGCAAGTTCTACCCAAACTTGTAATATAAAATCACGGTTTTCCAGGGATTCCTGCCATATCTCTACAAAGGCTAAAGAGATGCCCAAGTCATTCACAAAATGGAGGTTATACCTTTGGTTTCGCGGGTTCTGCAATGTTCATGCTTGAAATGAAACAACGTTGAATGCTTACGAAGGATGTGTTTCTATTCACCACCCCTTTGGGAAACAACCATGAATTTTGAGTTATGACTTACTGGAACTGTGATACCGTTGGAATGGTGGCATTATGCTGCTGTGTGCACTATTGAATGAAACTTAGAGCCATACCTCAAGCGTCTATTCAATGAGGCTCTGTTGGTGGAAGGATCTCATTCTCCATCGTCTTGTTGTACATTTCCATATTGCAAACCTTTTCGAAAGCTCAAAGCTGCATCAATGTCCTTCAAATGTCTAAGAGGGCACATATTCATTAGTCAATGTTTATCATTTAGAAGGTTTTGTCATTGCAGGTAAAACTGAGTTGGAGGCACATCCCATAACAGGTCTTGAAACTCCATCGATGCTTCAAAAACCACACTCCCCTGAAGGAGTAATACAAATCGTAGTTATAGGGATTCTGACACTACTGACAATAACCTCTGCAGCCGTACTTCATGTGAACCAACCAGAATTCATCCTTGATCGATTTGCGGGGATCACGGAGCTGGAATACGCTCTATTTGATGGGGTGTTGTATATTTCATACCTCGTGTTTGGTCTAATCACAGGGGTTCTTTCGAATCGTTGGAACAAACGACGAGTTTTCGTTCATGTTGGAACATTTGGCTCAGTCATATTCTATTGGCTCATGACGACGACTCTTTATTATCCAGTCCTCCTGTTGTACAGATTCATTCAAGGAGCGTTCGCAGTCATGGTCTGGCAGACATTCATGACATTGGCAACGGACTTCTCCGGATCTCATAATCGGGGTAAGAATATGGGAATCTTCGGAGCGTTCCTTGCTCTGGCTATGGGGATGGGGCCTGCTTTGGGAGGTGTCGTTGCAGCATACGATGTGTTCATGCCCTACTATGTCGCATCCGGTCTGAACATCGCAGTTCTTGTATTATCAATCATATGGCTGAGAGAACCAGCACTCACCAAGACTCGACCAAGTCTGGTACAGAGCCTCATGGTGGCAAAAAGACATCCAAAGCTTGTAGTACCTGGGCTATTCAATTTCATTGATAGATTACACATTGGTTTCATACTGATAGCTCTTCCGTTGTTCATATCCACAGTGCTTGGTCTTTCAGAATCGTTACGAGGAGTGGCTCTAGCGATATTTGCATT
>JAJRZD010000098.1 GCA_024275415.1 archaeon | reverse complement strand
GATTACTGGGAAAGTATCGTAATGCATCGGGATGGCCACCTTTGGTTTCACAAGTTCCACTGCTTTCACAGCCTCATCGATTCCCATGACATAATAGCTGCCTATTGGGACAAAGAACAGGTCTATCCCATAGAGTTCGCCTAATATCTGCATGTCACCGAAAATCCCTGTATCTCCGCAGTGGTAGAACGTCCCACTGGGTAATCGCACGATGAATCCTGTCGGCGTTCCTATGCTACTTGAGTGGAATGCCTGGACGAGGGTTATTGTCACTCCCCCAACTTCTACACTGCCCCCGATGTTAAGGGTGTGAACATTCTCAACTCCGTCCTGCTTCGCTTTGAGAGCGAGTTCATTGATGGCAATAAAGGTCGCATTGGTCTTCTTGCATATCTCAACAGCTTCAGTGTATCCATGATCCCCATGGTCATGAGTGACAAGACAAAGGTCAGCACTCGTTATATCATCCACACTTGTCGGAGATGTCGGGCCTGTCATCCATGGATCTACGAAAATGGTCTTTCCATCAGCTTCAACCTTGAATGACGCGTGTCCAAGATATGTAACCTTCATTGTGATTTCCTCACATTCCAACAAGTGATTCTACGCACTTGTATATTTCGAAAGCACATCCATTTTCAACCATTCCGCCAATATTAAAACGATTAACAACATCGACCGAAGCCAAGGTTTGAAACATGTCAACGAAACCTCACCCAGACTTCTTGCTGGCAGGAAGGATTGCAGCCCGAGTGATGAGTGATATCGTGAAGGATGTGAGACCTGGAATCAAGGTTCTCCGTGTCTGTATGCTTGCCGAAAAGAAGATACTCGAATACGGCGCTTCAGGGATAGCGTTCCCATGTAATGTGTCGATCAATGAAGAAGCAGCCCACTATACGAGTCCTCCTGCCGACAAAAGAGTGCTTCCTGACAAGGGCCTTGTGAAGGTTGATTTGGGTGCTCATGTGAACGGCTATCTCTCTGACACGGCTGTCACCGTTGACCTCGATGGTTCATACGAGAAGTATGTCTTTGCTGCGAAAGAAGCCCTTAATGCAGCCATAGACACAATCCGACCAGGGGTTCGGCTTGGGGAGGTTGGAGCAGTGATAGAGAGGACGATTAAAAGAAGCGGACTGCGTCCAGTACACCAATTATCAGGGCATCAGCTGAAGCCTTGGATTCTTCATGCAGGCAAAAGCGTGCCGAATATCTCAGCGGCCAAGAGCCCTGAGTTTCTCGTGGGCGAGATGTATGCTGTGGAGCCATTTGCCACTAATGGGAATGGCACTATCAGGCATAGTATGGTTTCATATATCTATTCTAACGACTTGAAGAACAAGAAGAAGCTCGACAGATCCGCCATGCAGGTCAGGAACATCGCCCGTCAGCGGTTTGGGACTCTCCCTTGGGCATCACGCTGGCTCCATCACCTGAAGGGCACTGCAGATATAGACACAGCAATCAAGAATCTTGAGCGGGTAGGAGCTGTACGGGGGTATCCCGTTCTCATCGAAGGCAAGAACGGTTTGGTGTCCCAGTTTGAACATAGCATCTTTGTCGGGCATGAGGGATGCATAGTATCAACACGTAGAAATGTCGAATGAACCAGCGCATATGGAATCTATTAAGAAGCTGAATGTCCTCCGGTTGACCGGATTCATCATGACACAAAGCCCACTCCCTCAATTGGTCAAAGCAGGAAAGATCGCTGCTCGGGTGATGAGCGAGGTCGAGTCCGAGATTACTCCGAAGACGAAAATCATCACTATTTGCACCCTGGCAGAGCGAAAGATTATCGAATATGGAGGACGCCCTGCATTCCCCTGCAACGTTTCCGTGGATCATATCGCTGCACATTACACATCCCCTGTGGGGGACACTAGTTTAATTCCCGAGTCAGGACTGGTGAAGGTAGATCTCGGTGTGCAGATTGATGGCTATATCGTCGATATAGCGCGAACACTCGACATGGATGGTACACTTGAGGGATTCGTGTATGCCACCTATGATGCATTGCATGAGGCTATTGAGGCATTTGTGCCCGGCACCAGTCTTGGAGAAATCGGCAAAACAATAGAATCCGTGATAAAGGCATATGGTCTCCGTCCTATCAGGAACCTCACCGGTCATAACATCGAACGTTGGAGATTGCATGCCGGAAAGCATGTACCCAATGTGAAAACACGAGGGACTGGAAAGGTGCAAGTCGGCGAAGTCTATGCTATTGAGCCATTTGCCACATCAGGCGCTGGCACAGTCATTAATTCTGACCTAATCTACATATTTGCAAACACTGGAAATGACTCTCCGCTTGAAGGTACTACCGAGAAGCTCAGACTGCATCTTCGCAAGAAGTATGGATCTCTCCCGTTTGCCGCGCGCTGGATTGGTACGACATCAAAAGATGTGGATCTAGTCAAGGAACTCAGAAATCTGCTAAAGCACAAGGCGATTCGTGCTTTTCCCGTGCAGGTATCTAAGAAGGGACGGCCTGTTTCTCAAACAGAACATACTGTATTCGTATCCGAGAAAGGCCCAGTAATCCTCACAGCATGATCAGATTACGATCTTGTCTTTCTCCTTTTCTTCCCTGACGACATAGACGCCCTCGATGGTCATTGTGCTTGTACACCTTGGACATTTCGCCTTCATGGGTTTGAGGATATAGTCTCCTGCTTCGAATTGTCTGATTTCTTTGAAATCACATTCGGGATTGTCACAATGGATCTCTGTCAGCGTGGGTGGAGGTGGTTCCTGCTCAATCTGTTTTCGTCCCCCCGTGATAAGACTCAAGCCCATCGATACGAGGAGGAGCCCAATGAAAAACCAAACGAACTGTAGCGCTGGGTCGTTCATCCCAAGGATGAAGACCAGTGTCCCTGTTGCAGCAATGATGAGCCCAATAATCTTAGATATCATTCCCATTCTCAAACACCTCAGAGACCTATACCGATGGTATTCCCTATCCCGGCCAAGATGATCTTGTCCCCTGGCTTGGTTCGTTTCCGTATTGACTCCTTGATCCGAGCTATCACGTCTGGAACCGAATCGAGGATTCGTTTTTCCATCACACCCACCGCAGCTGCCTCATTCTGCTTTATCACGATGGCTTCAATAGCAATATTGTGTTGAGTCGCAGCTTCTTCAATGGCATGTTTCTCTGGTCCTGGGTCTCCAATGGCAGCACCAGTCCCTTCAGAAACCCTGCCCAGATCTTCGCCTTCGAGCTTGAGGGCTGCATCGATGGTGATTATACGTGCGATGTTCCCCCCGTTCTCCTCTACCAGCTTCTGTACTCCGAAGCCTGGCTTTCCTACAGTCCCCCCGGGGCCTGTAGCACGCATGGCATAGACTGTCCGTCCTTCGACTTCCACCGGGTAGTATCCCACCTCGCGGGACACCTCATGGACATAGCTCTGGGATGTGGCGCCATACTCTCGGGCGAACTTGGTCACGATAAGGGGTCCTATGCTGTCGCCAATCGGTTTTCCCTCTGAGAACGCGTCGAGGGCATCATAGTATGCCTTTGCAAGCCTCATGATCTCGGGAAGTATCATCTGTACCTGCATGATGATGAGCTGGCTGTTAGTCTTCTTGCCTAGGATGTAAAAATGACGAACGATCCTGAATATCAGGCTCAGGACTTGAGTGACCTCAAGTGTGTTCTCCAATGACTGCTGTTCAGATGCCGATGCCTTGGGTGCAAGATCCGCAACGAATTCCTGGAATCGATCCCGTCTCTCATCCAGCAGGTGGTCGAGCCGTTTCAAGATTCCTGCCGGGTCTAGGTCTACAGGCATGATGGTGAAATAATCAAGCCAACGATCCAATTCCTTTGCGACCTCGTCTTCTTCCTTCCCGTACTTCTTGAACGTGTCAATCGTAGTCTGACGGGACTCTATCGCCATCCGCTTCAGCTCGATAAGACCCGCCTCGATCTGTTTCAGCCATTGCCATATCTGGAACTTCGCGCCGTACAAGGAGAAAATGACGATGAATGCGAAGAACGCAATGTTAATGATCCAGCCGAATTCGCTATCACCTGCAAGCTGCATATAAATCACGATTCCCCGAGCGACAATTGCTTTAATGGTTTCTATTCGTACATTCTCAACAGGTGGTCACTGGGACTCCCTCCACGACTGCGAATCCGTGGAGGGCTTTGGTGGGAAGGGGGAATTATGAGGGCGTATCGCAAAACTCATAGTCCCAGTGACCTTTGTCGTGTGTTCCGAGGCACCGCAAAGTGACCTCGTGGCCAAGGCCACTTGCCACCTGTTCCATGAACCTGATGCGTGCTCCTTCAAAGAAACAGTTGGCGTGCGTATCTCGGTGGTGCGTATTTCTTCCCTCACTCTGCTCTATCACTTGAAAGGATTTGAAGTCACAGCTCTTCGAAACCGAGAAACTGCATGTAGTAGAATCAAAATGGTGGGGACGGGGAGAATTCCAAGCGATATGTGAAATCATATCGCCTTTTGAACTCCCGATCGTTCCTCGAACGGGGTCATCCCCGCGTTCTACGAGTTTCGCCTAGGCGACGTCCTTTATTGACCCGCTCAGTTCAGGCCCGAAGTGGACCTAGATCTGGAGCCCGTCGCCATACCGTTCTAGGCTCCTAGGAGATTCCTAGACGCAGACTAGGCCACGTCCCCTGCGTTGGTCTTCCAAAGACCAGTATGAACGCAAATGACAGTGGCGATATGAACCTTTCGTTAGCAATCTTACAGCGTTGACTACACGTACTTGAAATTGCTGGTAACGCAACTGTATTTTAGGGATAAGTGGGAACTAGTACCATACTAGGTAAGGTCGAAAGGACGATGAGAACGCCCACACTGCTAATCGGCATCCTCCTCATGATCGCTATCACCCCTGCAATGTACGCACAGCCTGTGGCCGCCCAGGAGCCTGGGGGCGGAGCCCCCCGTGCGTTCATCGAGGTCGGCTATTTCACCTATCGTGCGGCATTCGAGCTTGAGGACGGGACAGAGGTAGTACTCCTTCGTAGCTCCTTCAGGATCAACTTCCTCTATCAGCATCACCAGCCTACCCTGAACGAGCACTACTTCACGGTCTCGATGGGAATCTACTTTGGAAAGACGATGCTCGGGCGTCCCCTTGTGCAGAACATGACCTTCAAGGAGATCGCTTTCTATCCGAAATGGCGCGACAGCGCCGGGTATTACCATGACCTCCTAGACTCCTCACCGATATTCTCTGCTTCAGGCACGGTGGTTGATGGGCGGCTGTTCGGTGGATACATGCTGATCGATGACGATGCGCGCTCGCAGTTCCTACCCATGTTCGGGGGCTACATAGTCCTTGATGGACTTCGAATCAGCCTGATTGACGGCTCTGTGATCGACTATTCCGATAAGATCCTTACCATCGAGCTAGAGAAATATTCCAATGAGGTCTATCCACGTAACGCTACCCTCTCTAGCTCCACTCTGGACTATTACAGCGAGGAGGGGTACATCCATATCAACACACAAGGCACCGCTCAGCCCATCATCCTCATTGACCTAATCATCGGTTTGTCCCTCCTGAGCACAGCTAGCTTGGTGGCAGTGTTGGGCGCGCTCCACCTACGCGGCATGATAGAGCTGCCCCTCTCACGCAGGAGGCGCGTCAAACCATTGCCGATATGATGTCAGAGTAAACTAGAAATTGGCTTCCTGTGACCCAAAGGACGGTGTTCTATGTCAATGTCATCTGAGATTTGTCCCCGTTGTGGCTATACTGAAACAGCCGTTGTGCGAAAGGAACTCATCGAGCCCGGGAAGTACAAGAAGAGCTGGCGATGCCCTCGGTGTACCCATAACTGGGAAACCAAGGACTAGTCCCGCATTTCTTGTCATTGTCCGGCCCACAATCGATGAGGACAGAAAATCCCATCACACGAGGCGTGAGAACCTGCTCACTTTGAACACGACAGGACAAAAGGTGGTGCGGAGGGCGAGATTCGAACTCGCGATCCGTGCGAGTGCTGGATACCAGCGCCCAAATCACTACTGAACAGGGGCCTAAACCCTGTTTCTATGCGATTTGCCATTTTGACTCTATTTTACATTTAGTTGCCTTTCAAGAGCATTTATGTCAGACTAGCCAAAGAAATCATTCGCCCCCTCTTTTTCAGGACGATAGAGATCTTCCTTCACATTCTTTGTTTTGTCTGCACCAAACATATCAAGAATCTCTGATTTTGCGATTTAGCTATCAGTAGGTGCTAATGATTCAAATACTTCCGGAAGGGTTGGCGATCATGCCCATTCCAAGACATTTTATCGAAAAGGCAATGTCTAGAAGACCCGTCCTCCCATCACTCAAAATGGTTGGGTGAGATTAAAGAATACTTGAACAATATTCAAACCAATCCCAAACTACTAACTACCATCCCCCCTATGCACCCTTATCGCCCTTTGAATTAACGGCGCAAGGTTTAGCTGACCTATCTCTAGCAGTGACTGGTGAGTGAACCACAACTGCAAGAAACCTCTGTGTTCCGCCCCTCCCCTGCCAGTGTCACCACTCCCCAAGACCCAGAGAGTCCCAAGGTCAGCAAGGGCATTGTCCGTCATCATCGGGATGGTATCCCTCCTCCGGACCGGGCTTCCTCCTCCTGTCCGATTGCCGGGGCATCACTCCCGGCGACAGCAAGGGTTTCCACAGTTCTTCCCACGGCAGGGTCATCCTCACTCTCACCGACCCCATCACTGAAGCTGGTGAGGCTCGTCTGAGCAAAGTGAGCTACCGCGGACTCCCCGGGTTCCGATGCAGATCCCTTCGCGAGGAGTAAGGACTTCCCTTTGGAAGACGATTTCCGCTGGGCTTTCGGTCGTGCACGTCGAGCCCTGTCCAGAGCTCTAGCCCACAGGCCTAGTCCTCCCACAGAGTGCAATGACTTTGTGAGCGTGAGCATGCGTGCTGCGATGTTGACGCTTCCATTCCTGTCTGCATTGGTCTTCTGTCCACAGGAGGGACAATGGAAGTAGTCCTGCATTGGTCTTCTTCCCTTTATCCCACACTTCCAGCAGATGATGGAGGTCCACGCCTCTGGAACCACCCTGAAACGAGGCTCTTTCCCGTCCACGACCCATCCAATCTGGGCTAGCCCGTGCTTCAGGCTCTGGGTA
The DNA here is from genome assembly GCA_024275415.1 of archaeon. Lineage (GTDB taxonomy): Archaea > Asgardarchaeota > Thorarchaeia > Thorarchaeales > Thorarchaeaceae > MP5-2226. The sequence goes on along the minus strand of JAJRZD010000098.1, from coordinate 6,387 downwards.
ATCCTAGCAAAGGACCATGAATTGACCATAGCCCGAAATCTTATTCCCTTGTTGGTTCCACGTCGCGCACGCATTGTAATGTTCTTCAGACGACCAATGGCTATGTAGAGTGTGTATTTCTGAGAGAGGTCTGTGATATAGTTGATGAGCTGTCGCACCAACACTCTATCATATTCGCGAGAGATATTCTCACGCTTGAATCTGATTGCTCGGAGTTTCTTGGCAACATGGTCATACGCAATACCTTTGTTCTTTCGGGTATGCATTTCGTGCTGCAATGTCGCTACCAAATCATCATATCTGCTGATACGACTGACCTTCTCTCTCTGAACAAAGAATCTACTCTCCCGTGTCTTCTCTGGAGTGAGAAGGGAAGTACACACAGCCTTGCGTATTCCTAGGTCAATCCCAAGGATTGCAACGGGTAGATCGTTTTCTTGGATGCCATTAGTTGGGATTCGAACCGCGAAGGTCGCCCACCATTTCCCACTCCTGTCAGTGAAGATTTGAAGTGCCTTGACTTTCCCCCTCTGAATTTGTTCTTCATGAAAAGGGGATATCTTGAGCGGGATGTTAAGCCTGTCATGGACTGCCCTTCCCTCCAATGAGGAATCCAAGGAGTCCCTAAGATCGACCCACCATCGGGCGACCACAGTTTTCCGCTCGACAAGCTTGAATCGCTGGGCGTAAATCCACCGAGGTATCCTCCCTGATGTATTGACCGACTTGGGACGGGAAGCATCTCGACCTTTCTTTGCTCTAAGCTTCAAGTAACTCTCATAGAGTGCGACAGCGGTCTTTCGACATTCGGCAATCTCATTTGGGGAGGCCCTTGGGAAGCGAGCCTTGAAGTCATGTGGGACGGTAACTCTCCGCTCACATCCTGCCTTCACCTTAAGTGCTGTCATGGTGAGCCTGTCCAATCTACCTTCATCCAGCCTTGTCCTATCTTTTCCGGTCAGCAGATCGTCCTCATACTGTTCTATGATCCCCAAGTACGCACGGACGACTCTGGTATCCCTCCCAACAATCTGTCTGAGTCGTTGCCGAGTCCTACCTGTCATGACCTCCCACTTGATGGGTACCTTCACCGCTACCGTTACGCCCTTGGAACGTGCCATTGTTCGCTGATCCTTTTAAATTTCTGACCTGTTTCTGGTCAGTCGAGTTCACTCCCCTTCTTGTTATGCGAAGAGGATATGTACTCGTACACTCAGGATATCCGTGGCTGATGCGGAAGATATAACTCGTCAATCAATAACACATCAGGAATCTAATAGCTTCACTTAGAAGGATGTGAATGGTGCGGAGGGCGAGATTCGAACTCGCGATCCGTGCGAGTGCTGGATACCAGCGCCCAAATCACTACTGAACAGGGGCCTAAACCCTGCGCCGTTGACCTGGCTTGGCAACCTCCGCAAAGAGCCGATGTGGGTGGACTGGTGAATGGATATGATGGTTTTGCCCCTTTGGGAATCGTCGAACGATTTTTCGCTGGAGGGCTGGGAGGAGTATGTGGTTACGTCGAATGTGCTGACACACTCGAAAGGTAGTTATCGTAGGAGTCCAAATGTAACAGGAGGAGGTCCCATGAAGCAATTATTTCTTGCGACTGACGATAACAAGATGCAGCTCTTCCATCTGCTATTGAATGCGAATAATTTCCATGAGAAGGGGCACGAGGTGGCTGTCGTCTTGGAGTGTGCATCGCCCAAGATACTGATTGGCATTGCCGATGGTACGATACACATACCTCCATTTAACAAGGCAATAGAGCGGGGCATAATAGATCACGCTTGCAAGGCATGCACATCCATGTTCGATGCAGCACAGGCTGCTGATAATCTCGGTGTCCCACTGAAGGGAGAACTGAGCGGACATAGTGACCTCTTGTCATTCATAGAGAAGGGATATTCTGTCCTGACATTCTAGGCCACATGTCGCTCCATCAGCAGACAGGAGCACTGACGCATCGTTCTCTCTGAAGCCGTTCCAGTTTCAGCGGCAATACACTATTGCCTCTGAAGCCGCTGAACGAATATCATCTGGTGGTTATTCCAACTCATGTAGTGCGGAACGTATGCAGCCTGTTCGAAGCCACAGGATCGATAGAACTGCTGAGCATACTCCATGAAATCGCCGGTATCTACTCGGATTATATCCGCGATGGGATGGCTCCGTCCAATCTCCTTGACCTTCTCGATCATGGCCCTCCCCACACCATGGCGCAGATGCTTGTGATGCGTGATGATCGAGCAGATCACAAGAGCCATCCATTCGAACTGGATAGCAATAAAGCCCACGATTTTGCCACTCTCCGTATCGTACGCGACCAGCGTTGTGCCATACTCCGGGTTCTTGAGGAAGACATCAGTCCTCAGCTTCTCATAATTCACAAAACCTTCTCCAAAATTCTCTGCGTGCAGGATTATGTCTTCCAAGAATGGCCAATCCTCTGACCTGTAGTCGCGTACCTCAATATGCACTTTTACTCCGTCCACACAAGATAAGTAAATGGCGCCGAGGATGAGATTCGAACTCACGAGCCACAAGGGCAACGGTTCTCTCGTATCTCTGAGAGTTCGAGACCGTCTCCGTAACCACTTGGATACCTCGGCACGAAAGTGGTATGTTCCTCCTTATTGGTCGAGTTTTAATCTTTCTCATTGACTCAAGTCATCCCGTGCCTGCTTCATTATTATGCGCGCGGTGTCCGCAATCATGTCAAGGGTGTTCTGTGTCTTTGCACCGATATAGAGTCGTGCCTTTGGCTCAGTCCCAGACACTCGAACGAGGACATACGAGCCATCATTACGCTCTATGCGAATGCCATCCTCCTCGAGTATCTGCTCAATCCCACTGAATTCGGGCACCAAGAGTTCCTTCACCTTAGCGAGGAATTTCGGCTTGATAGCATCAGGGCAAGGCACGTTCTCCCTAAGTATGGGATATTCTGGGATGGACTTCATGAGAGTGATACAGCTACCGTTCCCCCGCTCGGCCACCATCTGCGATATCCGTGCCGCACCGACAATCCCATCCATCCATCTGCCGAACCTGACGAAGATGGGTTTCCAGGGTTCTGACGCAAAGATGATGTCATCTCTCCAAGGCAGCTCAAAGGTCTCTTGTAATGAACCTAGCGGGACTCTAACGACTGATCCTCCCACTGCGGAAACGACCTCGTCTATGACGCTAGAGGTGTCTATCGAAACGACAACCCTGCCTCCACCATTTCGTTCAACTTCGTCTTTTGCGAAAAGAGCAATGATTCGGTTTTGGTCAATGAACCGCCCGTCCTCATCAATGACTGCGATGCGGTCCCCATCGCCATCATGAGCAATTGTCACAGCAAAATCCCCGTCCCTTGCCATTCTCATGGTGTCCTCCAAGTTGCTAGGAGACGGCTCGGCAAGTCTCCCTGGGAAATGCCCGTCTGGATTGGAATTGACAGTTGTCACTCGGAACCCAAGTTCTCGGAGCAGGTGTGGTGTGTAATCACAGGCAGCTCCATTGGCAGTATCAACAAGGACACGCATCTCATCTGCCTTCTCACCTCTCTCAAGGACGAAATCTAGAGCGCGTCTGAAATAGCTCGGGCGGATATCCCACGTAGATACCTTCCCAATCGACGACCATCCTGCAACACGAAAGTTTCTGTCCTTTACTCGACCTTCCAAGAAGACTTCTTCGGTGCGAATGAACTCTCGCCCTCCCCTGAAGAACTTGAACCCGTTGTCTGAGGGAGGGTTGTGGCTTGCAGTGATGATGACTGAGGCAGATACTATCTCCATCGTGCTATGAGATGCTGTAGTCGGCATGGGAGCCCTGTTAATATCCACAACGTCAGTCCCTGTGGAAACTATCCCGCTGATGAATGCATTCTTGAGCATCTCATTGGATGTTCTTGCATCAGTACCAACTCCCACTGTACCTTTCCCCTCAAGGAACGTTCCCAGTGCTCGTCCCAGATCAAGAGCAAGGTTCGGAGTCACTTTTTCTACTATCCCACCTCGGATACCACTTGTTCCAAATATCTTCATCTCAATCAACTCTTAATTTGTGGGGAGTGCAAGATCCACGATATCCTTTGATGCTTCGCCAATCCTAAGAAGATTGTCTACTATCTGAAGTTGTTTCTGGAGATCCCCATTCGGAGAAGCAAGTATATCCTCTCGCACTTTAGCAATGTCCTTGATCATTTCCTTTTCGGCAGCAATGACCCATGCCACTTTCTCAGGGTCGAACCTGAACAGATTTGAAACAGACTCGGAATGCATCCTTTTTATCTTCTCGACCAGTGGTGATAGTTTCTTAGCAATCTTTTCACTAATTGATCCCTCAGTCTTTGATGCTATATCCACAGCAAGATCCGCAATCCGTTCGATGTACTGTGCTGCCAATCGAAAGTCAAGTGCCGCCACAGGATTGATGCCCATTGTTTCAGACATGCTTGGATATTGTATTGCCGATCGTAGTTCTCTTACAATGAGGAAAAAGAGACGGTCTACTTCCTCATCTCGGTCAATAACAGTGTCTGCTAAATCTCGCCGGCCCCCAAAGTATGCGTCCAGCGCGTCTTGAAACATCCGTGAAGCTATCAAGTTCATACGTTTCATCGCCTTGTCAACAGGGAGAGTTGAAGGGTCAACAAGACATCTAATCACGATTTCATTCTCGGTTTCATCTGTGATTTCCAACGCTACAAATCGTTTGATTATCTTCTTCAGCTCGTTGCGTTGTTCGTTCGTCAAGGCACTTTTCGATATGATGCGAATCTCATCAAAACCTAGAAGGTATTTGCTTGTGATAGACCACCTAAGATTGGACTCGATAGGGATGGAGGTAGAACGGGTTTCACCGGTCTTGGAATACCGTGGGTCGATAATAAGGCATCCGTCCTCCCGCTCAGTCACAACAACCGGGTCTCCTTTTTTCAAGTTCTGCCGTGCGACCCATTTCTTGGGCAGGATTATGAGGAACGACCCTCCTTTCTCTTCTTTTGTGTCCTTGTCCTTTTGCACACCGGTCTGCTGTAGACGTCTGACGTTCACATGTTTCGACCTCAAGGTTTCACGCCATGTGCATTCACATTACAAGACCCTGTTAATACACTTACCGCAACGACAATCTCTTATCACCAAGCAGATGTTTAAAACGGATTCCTCATGTCTAATCTTGGTGACCACTTGACTCAGACAACCAGACGAACTATCCTGCACACACTTATCTCGTCAGGATATCAGGTATCTCCAGATGCGCTGGACTATATCGCAAGTTTCAAAAATCCTGAAGATATCGTACAAATGATTGTGAGAGGGCACTCTAAATCCGATATACCTTCTATTATCTCACGGGAGTTTCTAGTCAGACTCATCGACCACGGATCCAATACTACTATCGTTATCAAACCACCCAAGTCTGCCTCTCTGGAGCCCGACCATGTACAGATGGAGCCAACCAGAACAACTGAGCCCGCACCAGAAGAGAGAATTCATATCCTAAAGAATCCCGCGTTCGACAAGGTCGGTTCAGCAGGAACCATTGAGGACTTTCATGCTCTGTTCAAGGATCGCTTTGAACGGATAAAGAGAATCTACATGTCTCGCATTGACACGCAAACCGCATTGACTCCAAAGGACGCAAAGGCATTACGATATGACGCAAAGAGAGCACGATTGGTTCGGAAGGAAGGTGGCAAATCACAACGGCGTATAATGCAGACGGTCTTTGGCATTGTCGCTGACAAAAACGTGTCGCGTTCCCGAAACATCATCATCGAACTCGAAGACGAAGAGGATTCCATAACTTGTATAATCCCTGTAGGTAGAGAAGGGTTTGAGAGCGCGCATCTTCTTGAGAAAGGAAACTCAATCCTGCTTGATGAGCCAATCTGCATCTCCGGTTATATTGACCAAGATGGTCGCATGATTGCAAACAATATTCTCTTTCCAGATATCCCGACCGCAAGAACCTTGGGACGTGCAAAGAGGGAGGTATATGCTGCCTTCATTTCCGACATTCATTGTGGGAGCGAGGAATTTCTGGAGGACGAGTTTGACACTTTTATTGACTGGCTCAATGGCAAGGATGTAGATGGAACCGACAAGGATCTTGTCCGGAAGACAGAGTATCTCTTCATCGCAGGCGATCTTGTGGACGGGATTGGTGTCTATCCGGATCAGGAGAAGAACCTACAAATCCCCGATGTCATTGAGCAGTATGCCTTTCTAGCTAAGAAACTCCGCCGTCTGAACAAACGTGTCACTGTCATCACAATCCCTGGGAATCACGACGCCTCTAGGCAGGCTGTTCCGAAACCTCCGGTTCCTACTATTTTCGCCGAGCCTCTGTACAAGCTGGGCAACCGTGTGAGGCTGCTCGGAG
>JAJRZD010000097.1 GCA_024275415.1 archaeon | reverse complement strand
GGAGTGCGCATTGAGGATCTTGCTGCAATAACATCCGATGGTCTTGAAGTCCTGACTTATTCCCCAAAGGATCTATTCATCATTGACATTCGATGAGGGTTGGCTCGTACCGTTCTCTGACCCCTCCTGCCCTGTTTCTGTATGCGGGGTTTCTGGTACAGGCGGTTCGGGCGCTGCTTTTTTCATTAGCTCTTCTAGCTTTGCTCTATCCTCTTCGGATAGGTTGCTCATAGCCATCTGGTTCTGGATAGCGACAGTATTCATAATTACTGAATAGAAACCAGGTAGAACGTGTCTTGTGAATAGTCTCTCAGTGTGTTCCTGTTCAGCTAGTTCCTTTGCAGCTTTCAACGCTTCTTTTGTCACCTCGCCCTTCCCCACGCCAGGGCAGTTCTTGTCACTCACGAAATACTTGCTGCCATTATATGCAAGAGGGTATGTCCTGCATGAGATAGGCTTTGAATAGAGAATGCCACAGCTCTTTGTTTCTTCGTCATAGAAGAAACAGGCTGACTTTTCTGGGTTCTCCTTCAGAGGCTTTTTGAGCACAGCAATGGCAAGGAGATTGTTCTCCTCTCGGTCTGGAAATACTATCAGCTTGTCAATGATGTGCTGCAATTGTCCTCCAGCTGTCCATCTCGAGATGTCCCCGAGAGTGACAGTTATTTGCTCTCTAAGGTGACATGCTTGAGTTTCACATTCTTTTCCCAGACATTTGAAACTGTATTTTGCTTTCTCAGTCATAAACATCCCTCAGTAAGTCAAGGATGCATCCCAATAGTCAATTATCTTTTTCGAAATGCGTGTGAGCGCTCCGATATCTTTTTCTTCTCTCATTTGGCTGTCCTCACCTGAGCAACTCTAAGGTTGATGTTCTCGCCTGGAGAAGACAAAATGGTTGATGATCATTGGTACTCTAATGATGTCGATTATGTCAAGGCTTCCCTTGACACATCAGACACGGGACTATCTTCTAATGAAGCAATCAAGCGCTTTGAAACATATGGGCCCAATGAGCTTGTTGAAACTGGTGGCATTAGCCCACTTCGTATGTTTCTTAATCAGTTCATGGATCCTATGGTGATAATCCTTTTGATTGCCATCCTCATCTCACTGGTGGCATCGTTCATACCTGGTGCACATGAAGAAGGTGGGTTGATTGATGCGTTTGTTATCACTGCGATAGTGATTTTCAATGCGGTCTTCGGGTTCGTACAGGAATTCAAATCTGAGCAAGCACTGGAAGCGCTCAAACAGATGGCCGCTCCTCGCGCAAAGGTCATGAGAGATGGTTTCTGGAAAACGATCGAATCTCGTGAGCTCGTTCCTGGTGACTTGATTGGTTTTGAAGCGGGAGACCTTGTTCCTGCGGATGCACGAGTGATTTATTCTGTGGGTCTCGCTGCTGACGAGGCACCATTGACAGGTGAATCCCATGCGGTACGAAAGGTCACGGAACCTATCCATCTTGACCGACCGGTCGTAGGCGATATGAAGAATATGGTCTTTCAAGGGACTGTGGTGACGGCTGGAAAGGGTAGAGCAATAGTCACCGAAACCGGTATGAGAACCCAGTTCGGGAAAATTGCAGAGATGGTTCAAGAAAGCGAGAAGGATATGACCCCGCTCCAGATAGACTTGGACGACCTGGGGAAGAAGCTTGGTACAGTGATTATCATCATGACCATTATCGTCTTCGCTGCTGAAGTGATACGAAATGTTTCAGATAGCCTGATTGAAGAACTCATGGCTGCCATAGCATTAGCAGTATCGGCCATTCCCGAAGGTTTACCAGCTGTAGTTACCATCACTTTAGCCATCGGTGTCCAACGGATGGTTAGACAGAACGCGATTGTGCGAAGACTTCCTAGTGTCGAAACTCTGGGGTCTACCACCATCATCTGCTCAGATAAGACGGGAACAATCACGAAGAACGAGATGACTGTCAGATCGATATACATCGACGACAATGAAGTCGAGGTCACAGGTGTAGGGTACAACCGCGCTGGCGAATTCATCCTAAATGACCAGACCATCAATCCATTGAGTGATTCCAATCTCACACTTGCTCTGAAGATTGGTCAGTTGTGCAATAATACCATTTTGCAGGAGGATCCATCAGGAAAAGCTGACTGGTCTGTCATCGGTGATCCTACGGAGGGTGCCCTGCTGGTCGTTGCAGAGAAAGGTGGTGTATCCTATGAAGCGACCCTTCAGGAATATTCAGAGGTTTCTGAGATCTCATTCGATTCTGCTCGCAAGAGAATGACCTCTATCAATGCGGGATCGGATGGAAAGCACTATGCCTTCGCGAAGGGAGCTCCTGAGATTCTCCTTTCACTATGTACACGCATCAGTACTAATGGGTCAATCGTTCCTCTTACTGATTCTCAAAGACAAAAGATTCTTGAAATGAACGCAAGATTTGCAGAGAATGCTTTGAGGGTACTTGCCTTGGCATATCGCCCAATCGAGAATGAGATTCCGGATTGGGAACCTGAGAAAGTCGAGAAGGATCTCATCTTTGTTGCTCTGGTCGGGATGATAGACCCACCCCGTGACGAGGTTCGTGATGCAATTGAGGTCTGCAAGAAAGCTGGCATTCGACCCATCATGATTACCGGAGATCACAAGCTAACAGCAAGAGCAATTGCTCGGGATGTTGGTCTCGTCGATGCAGACGGTCAGGTGCTTACTGGCGCTGAGATTGACCAGATGTCAGAAGGAGAGTTCATCGAGTGTGTCAGGGACTGCAATGTTTTTGCCAGAGTTGCACCGGAACATAAACTTCAGATTGTTAACGCCTTGAAAGCATTGAATGAAATTGTTGCGATGACAGGAGACGGTGTGAATGATGCTCCTGCTGTCAAGGCGGCTGATGTCGGGATATCCATGGGCATTCGTGGTGCAGATGTCACGAAAGAAGCTTCTGATGTCATCCTCACAGATGACAACTTTGCTACCATCGTTTCAGCAGTGGAGAAAGGACGAGAGATATACTCTAACATCAGGAAATTCGTGAGATTCCTGCTTGCAGCGAACTTTGACGAGTTGTTCTTGGTATTCACAATCATCATGATTGGACTACCATTACCTATCACGGCAATACAGATACTATGGCTGAACCTTGCAACGGACGGGTTCCCAGCTCTGGCTCTTGGAGTAGACCCACCTGAGAAGGGTGTAATGGAACGCCCTCCCAGAAAGCCAGGCTCAAGAATGATGGATCGTGGAATGGTATCTTTCATCCTCATCGCCGGGTTCTTTGCCTTTCTTGCATCTACCACGGTCTTTCTGTTTTCACTATGGCGTTTGAGTGGTGGTGTCATTCCCGGGATCACTGTCCCTCTCCTTACAGATGTTGAATGGAGAACCGGGTTGGCACCAAGTGGTGTTCTTTGGTCTGAGATCCTAAAACATGCACGAACCACTGTCTTTGCAAGTGTTGTATCTTTTGAACTTCTGTTTGTATGGAATTGCAGAGATGAATATCACCCAATCTGGCGAACCACAATTAGAGAATCGAATTATCTGATGGGTGCCATATTGCTCTCGGTAACACTGACACTACTCACAATCTACGCACCATTCATGCAACCACTCTTTCAGACCATGCCTCTTGCTATTGAGGACTGGATCTTGATAGTGGTTACCAGTTTACCGGCTCTGTTTATTCCTCCCCACATAATCTTTGGGCACTCCAAAGAATGAGCATTTCTAGGTTGGAAGCCTGACTTCCAACCACTTTTCTATATCACCAAGAACTCTCTCACGCTCCAATTCAGCATGCAGCTCGTGGTAAAAACCCTCATAGATGATCCATGTCTTGTCTGTGGATCCAAGCATGTCAAAGAACTCCTTTGTCGTTTCAGGGTTGACCATCTTGTCATCACCTGCCTGAAGAACCAGTGCAGGCAGAATTATCTCAGGCGCACAAGCAAAAGCCTTCTTGGTAGCCTTCAGAGCCTCTATTCCGAATCTGGGAGTGACCTGATCAAATCTGAGTGGGTCATCCTCATGGGCCTTTATCACTTCGGGGTCATGGGATGCATAATTGAAATCCGTTTCGTTCGTGAAATAGGTCTTCACATTCAGGATTGACAAAAAGCGGCCTGCAATGTATTTTGTTATGGGAATATTTAGACTCTCCGATACTGATGGACACTCAAGGATTATGCCATCGACATCCTTTGGGTATGTGGTTACATACCGGATGACATGTTGTCCTCCCAGTGAGTGTCCAAGGAGGAAAGTGATCTTGTTCAGATATCGATCCTTGACTTGCATTACAATATTGTACATGTCTTCGATATACTCGTCGAAGTTCATGACATGACCTTTCAAGCCTGAGTAGTTCCCGAATCCTCTCATATCTGGAGCAAAGACTGCAAACCCACGTTCAGCAAAATATTCTCCAATGAATCTGAGCGTATAACCATGACTACCAAGACTATGGATTGCTATGATAAGAGCTCTTGGTCGGTCATCATCCGGCAACCACATGGGCATTGTCATCCTAAGTCCATCGTATCCGATGTAAGAGCTCTTCTCATATCTCATCTTGACTCACACCTCGTAGATGGAAACCATTCTAATAAGGATATTATGATGCGGTCTGTTATTCTAATACATCAGATTTACCACCACTGGCAGTGGTAAATTTAAATACTTGTGATTATAGTAATAGAATATACGTCAACCGTCGGGAGGACGTAGTGGCCAACATCCAAGCGTAGGGTTTCCCTCCGCCCTACGCGACTGGATGGAGGGATTGCGAGGGAGGAGTTGTACAACATGGGTAAGAAAAAGAATAGCTTCTCTGGGAGTGTAATGCAGGGCGCAGGAATTGCTGTAGGAGCTGTAGCAGTACTATTGCTGATTAGCTTCATTCTCACTACGCCTTTTAGCGTGTTTCCACCAGAGCCAGATGATGATGATGGCACAGGAGAGCCGGTATACATCTCAGGCGTCTTGATCGGAAAGGGATCGAACACGAAAGTGAACGACACAATATACGTGTCTGATGACTTGACGAATTGGGAACCTGTCGTGCCGTCGAATGGTGCGTTCACAACGTCTGATACATATGCAATGGGTTCGAACATATATGTTTTCAGTCCTGCGGGATCATATTACGCAAGCCTGCAGAGTTTCACTGTCCCGCAGGCTGACACAAGCAAAACTACAGTTTCGATCGGGCTGGTCGAGCTGTACGAGATCAGCACAAGCATGACAGTCGTT
>JAJRZD010000009.1 GCA_024275415.1 archaeon | reverse complement strand
GACACGGCTCTGGAAACGATCTATGGCTTGGTATCAGCGACAAGGAACAGCACAGATATTGAGATTCCTGCATCAATACGTGCTGGTATCTCCATAGCTCGTCTTGCAGCCCAGATGGCAAAGAGGAAGAATCTCAAGGAGATAGATGCTACTGTTATTTCTGAAGCTGCTACATATGTACTCACGGGAGCACTGAGATTTAGACCTGGTATCGAACCTGAGCCAGCTGTCAATCAGCTGGTGCGAAGGGTGATCGGGTCAAGGGGAAGTTCGAAATGACTCTCTCGCCTAGATATCAGCCTGTTCCAAGTAGTGTGCCAGATTTCGCATATGAGTTTGTGTCAAAGATGCGAAAATGTGACGATGTACGGGTATATCCAAGTGTGCGGCAAACTCAATCGATTGCTGAGATCCTCTCATCAAGGTTCTTTCGAAAAGGATTCCTAACGCTTGATGACTTCATTGATGCTGCGGTGTTCACAACATATCCTGCCGACCAGGACATTGCACGGCTTCTTGCTGAAGAAATCATTCTCGGAACTACCAAAGAGGTGAAGGCTGAGAGTAAAGATGTAGATTCCGTGTCAACTGTAAAGACGGTTGAAAAAGACCAGCTTCAGAAGGTCATGGAACAGATCAGAAAAGAGCAGGAACTTGCAAAGACCATTAGAAAAGATAAGGTCGAGGCCGGATTCGAGTACCTCCAGATGCTCCGCAAAAGAACGGACAGGTCGCTACTTGACGTAGCCACTGATTATTTGAAGGAGGGCGATATAGTCCTACGGGGGATTTCGTCAGATGAACAGCTTCGGACAGAAACATCCAAGGAACTGCTTGAGAAACTCGGCAATCTGGCAGCGCGTGATATTCTAAACGCGTCGACCCTCGGAGTATTACCCGAAGTTGAGAGGTTAGGATCCACATCGGAGCAGGTTGCAGCGGCGTCTATTCTCACGAAGACATCAGACCTATTCAAGCGATTTGAAGACCTTTCTGACAGAGACCCGACCTCTGCTGCAAAAGCGTTGTCGTTAATAGAACAAATGAAATCTGTTGACAAATCCGAGTTAGAGAAACTCCAGTCAAAACTTGAGGAGCACCTCCAAAACTTGAGTGATGCAGCTGACTTTGCACGGCATCTGAAAAGAGTCCCGCGTACGGTCGAAGACCTCATAGACTCAGCTGCCAAGCAATACTATCTCAGTCAATCAATCGAGTTCGGCAAATCGATTGAGAAATCCACTGGAAAGAATTTCTCATCCAATATCCTCAACGCATATGACAAGCATTACGAGGAAGGTGCCCGTAAGAATGTTGACATGGCACAACTGGCTGAGTCAGCTCAAGATTCGGACAGTTGGGAAAGACTAGTACAGAAACTTGCTGAAGACACAGTTACTGACGCACTGTCAAGATCCTCGTCTTCCGATTTTCTCCGGATGCAGGTCAGGCAAGCCGACAAACTTAGCGGGAATCTTCGGACAACGACGCAGGCAAAGGCTTGGGAACAAATGATGCAGAGGTTCGCTGATAATGCGATTCGCAAGTCACCCACTAAACTTCATATTCGGCAGACCGTGCGTGACCTTACTTCGCATGGTATCGTCCTATCGAGAGAGGTACTTGAGAAGGCTGGAAAACGCCTTGGCATGACTGATGATGAGATTGAAGAACTGATCAACCCCTCGTTCCAGGTCATCAAGAAGCTGATTGAGATAGGCGTCGATGACTTCGATAGATTACACAGCTTGGTTTCAAGTGCAGCTCTTTCTTTCAACCAACTGAAGGAGTTGGCAGATGTCGCGGACGCTCAGGACAACCAGTCAGCCCTAGGTGCTATTGCCCACGAGAATCTTGCTGCCGCACTCGGAGGTCCATTGCCAACATCCGGTTATGGACGTCACAGTAGAGGTAGGGGATCCGGGTTTGGTGGGTTCGATCCATCTCGCACGGAAAAGGTCATGGGTGGATTACTTGGAGGTTCGGCCACTAATATCGTGAAAATCTGGTACACATATCGAGATTCACTGCCCGACGAGCTCAGAAAACGACTGAAGTCAATTGCGAAGCGACTCCTCATAGACCTTGGACAGCGATATGCTAAAGCGACGATGGGCTCATCGATGCTCGGTGGCATCCAGCAGTCCACCACCGTGCGACCATTCAGGATTGGTGATGACATCGACCTTATCGATTTGGAGGAGACGATTGACTCCATCCTTTCAGCCGGTAGGAGTGATTTCGATACTTTAGATGCTGAGGATTTCTTGATTGCCGAAACGTACCAAGGACATCGCGCATTCTTCTGGGCACTTGACAAGTCGAGTTCTATGGACACACCCGAGAAACTGGGGATGCTTGCGATTTCTGTGATGGCGGGTCTATACGGTATCCAGAAGGACGATTTCGGGGTTGCTCTGTTCGATAGCAAAACCCACATCGTGAAGGAACTCGCTGACAAGTCCGTGTCGGTTGATAAAGTCGCTGCGGATCTGCTTGAAGTCCATGCATCAGGAGGAACAGGAGGCCGGACTGTTATGAAACTGGCACTTGAGAACTTCCGAGAAACCAAGGCGAAGGAAAAGATATTCGTATTCAGCACTGACGCATATTTATTTGATCAATCAGCTTGTGAAGACCTTGCGGTCGACCTAAAACACCACGACATCCAAATGATCATTCTCGTGCCGAAGCATGAATATGACCGCCATGCTGCGGAACGACTCGCCAAGCTTAACCATGGTATTGTGTTGGACATCGCATCTGTAGACGAGTTGCCTGAGAAACTACTTCGTGTGACCAATTACTAGACCTTTAGAATCCTAAACGCGGAGCAAGGCTCTTGTCTATGATATCTGAAACCCATAGTTTGTATGCTACAATATAGGAAACTTTTGCGGATTGGATGAATCTCGAAGAGAAAAGAGGGCGCATCACCTGCATATACCTAAAGAATTCCTCGCCTCGTTTTGCGATTTCGGCGATGGCATTTATCTGATAGCTTCTAGTCACGCCCTTTTTAGCGTCCACCCAGTGTATCAACAGAGTAACTCGGGGGTCACGTTGGATGTTCTCAAAAGTCCCTTCGCCAAACATCTCGATCACACCGAGCCTAAACCTATCAATCCCAGAGTCGTCAAGGAACAGTTCACGATATGTCATCAATCTATCATCAATGGTTTCCTCAAACCGTCTTCCTTGAAACGATAACAGTTTTCCTTCAAGATATTCGATTTTTGAACGAATCATCTCGTCTGTGGGTGTAAGTCGAATTATCTTCGTTGCTGCATTGATATAGAACGGCTGTCTGAAATTGAAGGTGCAGATGGTTGCTTTTGTAATCGGTGCGGCGTGGATCTCATCAATATCGACTGTCTGGTCACTGCCAACATTCGCAAAATCAGCAAGAGTTTGAAAGAGGTCATCAGGTATCGGTTTCAAAGGATAACGCTGGACGACTCCCTTCGACTGAATCTCAATCAATCTTAGATCCCTGTCAATTAGTCTAATGGTGGATTCAGGTGACACGATATAGCACCAATTTCGGTGCATTTCACTTCTATATTAGAAATTGTGTGATGAACTGAATTTGTTGAGACTTCACATATATGTGATAATGTGAAGGAATGGTCACGCCTATCTGAGGGATGAATATGGTCGACACTTTTGAGATCGAGTCCGATGCAAGAATGACTGAATTTAAGGGGAAGGTGATAGGTCTAGACACAAACAAGGTCTTAGTGTATATAGATCATGAAAACCGTGTGGTTTATCTCTGGAGGGGCAAGAAAGCGAGTCTTTTCAAGAAGCTCATGGGGACACGAGTCGTGGCAAAACTGAGCGATACCTATCGGGACTATCGGATTCGACCGATTACCGAAGGTAAAGAGCCGGCATCCTTTCACGAACTTATTGGCACTCCGCGGGACAAGCGGTGAATTGCGAAGCCATTTATGCCTGTTTCATCAATAAGGGAATATGGACAAGGATGAGTTATACACATTCTGCAAGAATTGGTTGGACTGCTGGACAGGGAACCGGCCATTAGAGCTTCTTTCATTTTATACGAAGGACGCACTGTACATCGATCCTGCAAACAAGAAAGGTCTCCAAGGGCATGACCAGATTCTCCCATATTTCGAAAGGCTCCTGCGAGTCTATCATGACTGGAAATGGAAAGTCATCGAGATATTCCCCACACAGAAAGGTGCTATCGTGAAATGGCATTGTGAGATTCATGTCGGAGAGGAAACCATCGAGGAAACTGGTCTTGATATTGTTGAGATCCGTGACAAGAAAATAACACGAAATGAGGTGTATTTCGACAGGACTCGACTTATGGCGGCTGTGGAGAGAAGAAAGCAGATCGAAAGGCTTCGCTATTGAGCCTGTCTATGAAAACGCATTGCATTCTTCCAGTACAATTTTTCCAATACACTATCAGGAAGGTCTAGTCCGTAGATGAAAGTCCCCCCTGCGTTTACCGTGTCCGCGTCTAGGAATGGCAAGGGAATCTTCTTCACATCTGATTCTAGCATCAGTCGTAACGAAGCATGTCTTCCTTCATAGTACACAGGATCCTCAGCCCTGTTGTTACTCGCTACACAATCAGTGGCAAAAAGGATCCTGTCTGCATACTTGATGATGAACTCCCGCGACTGTTTAGGATTACGTCCAAGCTCCCTACACATCCACCGTGCCGAACTCAGGTCAACGTTCAGGTTGGAGTATTTCTCGAACATGCGCCCTAGATTCTCAAGACGGTGTGGTCCGGGCTGTGCTGCAAAGTGAGCGGCTTGCACTCTAGCTTTGGGTGTTCGGAATAGCCTGTTCTCGAATTCTTGGATGTGTTCCTCTTTCGTACCATACACTCGGGCATCGGTATAGCGCGTTGCAAAGTAAGTATCGGGGTCTCCGATATGCACTAGAATTGGGATATCCTCCTCTGCCAACGCATCGAAGAGAGGGTCATACTGAGGGCTATCTATTGGTGGGACGTGCTCGATTGCTGAAAGACGATCTGACCAGAATGGGGCAAAATGCATCTTTGCCATGCCATATCCCCGCTTTCTGAGAGACCGTACTTCTTCGATAGCCTGCTGGGGTCCTTCGGTGAAAAGCGTCCATCCGGAGAAGTATCGTGCGTAAATGAAACGCTCTGGAAATAACCTTTCATATTCAGATATAGAATCGCCATGCACAATTACGAGTGCCTGCTCGATCCCGTATTGAAGCGCCACAGACACTAGTCCTTTCAATGCCTCCAGATCGATAACATGTGTGTGTGCATCAAAGATTGGGCCCTGATAATGCAATTCTTCTTGATACATGGCGGTCTTAGAAACCTAGGCAGAGTAGAAAACATTACCTCTACAGGAAACACGACCGAATTAATTTAGAGGAACTGCCCTTTTTCAATCGAGCCTATTCCATAAGGATGCTGCACTTCTTTGAGAAGCCTCTGAGACCTTCTTGTCACTTATGAGTGTCAGGGCCCTGTCATCAACTACCTTTCGTCCATTTACAAAGACCGTTATCACGTCACGCCCTCCGAATGAGTTGACAAGATGTCCAACGACCGACCTCTCTGTGACTGGTGTGGGTATGTTAGTCGCATCCAATAGCACGATGTCAGCCAGCTTACCTTGTTCTAGGCTACCGATTTGCTTCTCCAAGCCATAACACCTAGCACCTTCAAGGGTCGCCATTCGAAAGACCTCACTTGGCCCCATTGCTCTTGGATCATTCCTTGCCAGTCGATGGACTGTGAGGGCGTACCGCATGTTCTCGAAGGGGTCAAAGATCCATCCATCATTCCCGAGACCCACAGTGATGTCCATCTCTAGCATATCGGGAACTGGAGAAGTACCAACTGCGTTCAAGGCGTTGCTCATCGGGTTGTGGGCGACCCTTGTGTTGGTCTTTGCGATGAGTGCCAGTTCGTCCTTGTTGACATGGACACAGTGAGCAAGGACAGTTCTTGGGCCTAGAAGTCCGACACGGTCGAGCCGTTCCACTGTGCGCTCACCATATCTTTCGAGGTTGTGATAGAGGTCTACGAGACCCTCGGATGTATGCACTGTGATAGGAACATCATATTTCTTAGAAGCCTCAACAGCCTTTTCGACAATGGCATCCTCAACGGTAAATGATGCATGAACACTGATCATCCCGGTTGTGAGCGAGTCCTGCTGACGCGACTCCTCAATGAACTTGATGTTCTCATGTAATCCTCGTTCAGCCTCATCAGGCGCATTCCGTTCAGTCATCTCGAACGCCAACAGACCCCTTATTCCAACGGATCGTGTGGCTTCTGCAATACCATGTAGGCTTCCTTCTATGGAATTCGGCCCCGAGTACGTATCTGCGAAGAAGGTGGATCCGTTCCTGAGCATGTCTGCGGAAGCAGAGAGCGCGCTGGCATACGCATCATCAAGAGTCAATGCCTCGTCCACTGGCCACCAGACCCGTTGGAGTATCTGTGCAAAGTCCGTGGGAGGTTCGATATTCAGCGTTGCTCCACGAAGCAAGATGCCGTAGAGATGTGTGTGAGCAGTAATGAGTCCTGGGATTACCACTTTGTATCGAGCGTCGATTCGCTCCTCAGCTTCTCCGTGGAACTCTCCCGCTCCGATGGCAGCAATCCTGTTACCTTCGATTAATATGTATCCTTTCGGGATTATCGTATCATTCTCATCTGCCGTCACGATGAATGTGTTCTCAATCACAATAGACTCTACCATTGTCCTCACGCCGTATTTTGAACCTAATGCCCTCAAGCCATTTAGATTTTCTCTATTGTGGGCTCTGGAAAAAGTCCACCAATCCACAATTATTCGATGAGGATGGCCCGCCGTTTTGATTTGGGTCGTCTGAGAAGTAACAAGACCACAGTTAATCCTACAACTTTCTTCTACATCATTCGAATTATTCCAGAGCCCTGTTGTGGATACTATAGCTCGATATCGACCCGTTTAATTGTTCCTCTGCTCGACCTATAGACGATGCCATCCTTCTCTAGTTGCCCAAGCGCCTCGTCCACTTCTTCCTCTGACATCTCTAACGAACTAGCTTCCCTCTTGATGCGATCCAGACTGACACCCCTCCCACTCTTGCCGGATAGTTTCTTGAGAACCTGCATGAATTTCTCAGTCGCGGGTAGGGACATCTCTATGTCATCTACTATCACTTCTTCAACCACATCAGGGATGATAGGCTCTTTGAGGACAGCTTTCTCCTTTGCTTTCAGTAACGCTGCCAGAAGATCGGATTTTGGCGATTCTACCGCCTTTTCCTCAGTAGTTTTCGAAGAGATATCTATCAGGCTGATACCAGCAGGCTCGTCACTGCTCTCATTTAGGATTGGGATCGGATGGTCGTCAATCTCGATGCCGAGCCATCTTGAGTCGATGTCCCTGTTCTTGGGTGCAGCTCGGAGAAGTTGCGTTCGGAACTGTTTCTCCAACTTCACTCTTTGAGTTTCAAG
The DNA here is from genome assembly GCA_024275415.1 of archaeon. GTDB lineage: Archaea > Asgardarchaeota > Thorarchaeia > Thorarchaeales > Thorarchaeaceae > MP5-2226. The sequence goes on along the minus strand of JAJRZD010000009.1, from coordinate 8,168 downwards.
ATCCATGTCCTTGCAAGGCTCACACCCCAGGAGCAGAATCGTACGGTCTGCCTGACCTCTCACGCGTGAATGTGAATCTGCTACCATGTAGCTGAGGATCTTCATGACGTTGGAGAGATTAGACCTGCTGATATCGATAGACTCGATCAGTTCCTGTTTGACCCTCCAGTCTGGGTCTGCCACGATATCCATCACAATCCCTTTGGATGATGTGATTCCGACCCGGCCTATCGCTCTTGCAACATGAATACGGTCTTGCCAGTTACCACTCTCGAGAAAAGACCGCAGGTATTTCAGACTGCTTTTGTCAGTGATCTCACAGAGGTATGGTAGCAGGTCTGGCTTCCTCTTTGTTGCCTCTCCTATCGCAACTCTGACCAACTTCGTCCTGACGTTTGGTGGGAACTCGCCCAGCTTGGCGATGGTTCCAATCGATATCGTTTCGATGTTATTCTTTATCCGTTTCTTTGCCCATTTGAAACCTGCATCGCCCAACAACGCCATTATTCCGAACACCGTTGCTTGGTGTTCATGACCTATGTTTGACAGCACATTGATCCATGCATCGACTTCCTGCCGTGAAAACGGACTCCCGATAGTCCTGAATGATTCCTCGACTACCTGTAGAACCTGCTCGCGTTCGGCTGGATTGATCCGTTTCATCCATTCGAACAGCTCCGGGATGTACTTGCCATATACATTCCGTCCAGCCGACCTGTAGACCAACCTTCTCAGGGTTTCATCACCCTTGTCCAATAGGCTCATTGCTTTTGGCAGTAATGACTTTCCACATTGCAATGTCATTAGCTTTCCAGCAGCAGTGTACATTTCGCCGAGGTTCGGTGAATCGAGGGATGACGCTATCGCTCTCAGCTCTCGGAGCTTCTTTCGCTCAGCTTTGATGAGAAACTCTGGCGCAGGCATCTACTTTGCCCCCTCCGACTCGACTACACCCGTCTTTTGTCTTGCCTTGCGCTTCTTCATCCGCACTCGGCTTGCCTTCTTTCCTGAGATATATTTCGTAAGGGGTGCTTGATCCACTTCGATCTTCTTAGGCTCACTCTTTTTCGCTCCTCCATCTGACTGTGAGTCCTCGACCAATTCGCCATTCAACGTGAGTTGCTGTATCGAGTCGATATCAAAGTCTATCCTGCTGGTATCCGTTTCAAGTTCGATAAGTCGCCCTTCATAACCTTGCAACAGACGTTCAGCATCAGGTGAGCCTTCTGGGAGCGATTGGCTATCTATTCCCAGTTCTCGCAGGAGGTGTCTTCCATGGACGGACGCTCTGAGCTCCTTCAGGCTGAGGGAGCCCTTTTCTTGCTTTGGTCGTGCATTGCGGTATTGTTAGAGCTGGGCATTCCTAAGATCCTCTACAAGATAGCCGAAGCCATCCCTTGCCAATGCTCGATCATCGAGATAGTCAAGTTTCATCTTGGAAACCAAGGTCTTGATCTCCTTTGCGCAGTAGTTCCTCACATGCTTTTTCCCTTCTGACCAGTCTTTTGCTTTTAAGAGAATATCAAGGATATCTGCAGTAGGAGTGTCAATTGCCAAAGACAGAGAGTGGATGTCCAATGCCCCGAACACCGCATCTCGGATAAGGATAAGCACATCCCCCAGATCCTCATCAATTCCCGCTTTTTCCCAGTGCTTTTCAATCATGGAGTATATCCGATGCCAGGGGTACTTCCTTTTATCCTCCCAGTAACCCTGTAGTCGACTCGTAAGTAGGGTCATATCACCTCGCTTGCTCAGGTCAATGATGTCTTCAACGAATGCAAGCTTCTTCTGTCGAGTCGTGGACAGGGTATTCTACCTCCCATTCAGATTGACACCATCCCAAGGGGCTATATCACTTTTGTATGGTTGTATTGCCCTTAGTCAGGTGTTAGGCATCATTCGCAAATCTCGTTCTGGTATTATTCGTATCGGTTCCACAGAGTTGCATTTATCACAGCGAATCCCAAAACAGTGGACATGCACATCACTGTCGGCGAGTATTCTATCCCGTACCCATTCTCCACACTCGAAGGTAAACTGGTGCTTTGTGGACTATCGCCCAAACATGTACAGTCATTAGTCTTTGAGATCCAGTCACTGTTCTCTGGTATTGAGGTATCGCTCGATGAATTATATCAGCATATCGAATCCAACCTAGAGCGACGTTTCAAGCAGGATTTCAGGTCAATAGTCAAGTATGAACGATTATGCCGAACGCGGTCAGTCCATCCGCTCATAGTCGTCCTTGAAGGTGCTTCATCAACAGGAAAGTCGATGCTTTCAATCTCGCTAGTCAAGAGCATCACTGCGACAAGGATGCTCAGCACGGACACTGTACGCCAACTCCTAAGAGCATTGATGTCAAAAAGTGAGGTACCAGAACTCTATTGCCACACATATCAAGCTTACAATTACAAGCAAGTCGGTTCTGATAACTTGAGTCCAGTGGTGCGTGGTTATATCGCACAAGTTCAACTGATGGAGAGATTGTTGCGTGAGAGCATCTCAAGATGCATTAAAGAGGGGGCGAATGCCATTGTCGAGGGCGTTCATATCATCCCCGGTTCACTCAAGAGGATTAGTAATGCAGTGACGGAGATACTGGTACATCCTGACAAGGAAACCCATCATGCGATGTTTATGGCAAAGACAAAGGTAAGCGGGCTTCAAACGATAAGCAATGATCCAACGCAACGAGAGCGGGAGTTTGAGGCAGCCCGAGAAATACAGGAATATATGTCAAAGCGAGCGATGAAGAGTGGTGTCTATGTCCTTCACTTTCGAAGTTATGAATCTGCAATCAAGGAGATTCATGGACTGATATTACAAAGGATTCGCAGTGTTGCCGCATCGTGTTAGACAACACAAACATAATCTACAAGTCAAAGCAATTTGAGCTTTTTCAATGGGTTTGTCAGGATGAACTCCTCGTCACTCTTCCAAGAACCCGTCTTCTCGTTGAAGGTTTCAGCCCATAATCCATAACGCTGAGAATGCTTGTAGTCGATGGTCAACATTTCAAAGTCGGAACTTATTTTCCAGACCAGCGTGATGAGTTCGGACAGATGGGCCGAAGGGAGTCTTGTTGACCAGACAAAGCCATTGGGGGTCTTTCTCATACTGGAGCCGAACGGAAACTGTCCATTGCTCAGTTTGGCGTGAAGGTGTTCGGTCACATCTGGTGAGGCATGGGCGACGACCATCGATGTGTTATAGACATCAAAGTGTGTCCAATTGACGAACACTGAATAGGAGTCCACGACTTCTTGGAGTCGTTTGAGCCTCTTTGAAACCATCTGTTGGACTCCCACGGCATTCTTGTCGAGTCCCAGTTTCTCTATTATCTGGATATTCTTCTGACGTGCATCTCGTGTGATAATCTCAAGGATCTTGGCGTCTAGAGCATCCAGTTGGAACGTCTCAACAGGCTCTGTTCGTTTGACCTCTACATGGGACTGGGTTGTGCTAGAGTTGTCCTTCCACCATTGTTCCCAGTCGAACTTCCAAGTGAGGGTTTCAGGTTCCCATGCCTCAAGTCTGGGTCTTGTATAGATCGAGCAGTAGTCCGGAAGCAAAGTGGGAAGTTCTCGCACTGATTTGATTAGGTTCTTGTCCTGAAATACACCGAATGCCCTTTGCAAGAACCTGTGGCTCTCGGGTGGCTGCCTGAACTGTACCAGTATCCCGTGAGTCCCTCCACCATACACTCTAGCTCTATATATCGTATATGGATGCAAATCGCAGAACCGCTCTATTGCCAATAGGCTATCATGAGAGCTTGTTTCTACAAGATAGTCGTAGACCTGCAATCCTAGCTTGCGAGCATTGAGGTTGGCCTGTACTCCGACATACACCTGTTCAGATTTCAGTCCTTCTAACCATACTTTGGCTGTTGGTGGGGACACTCCGACTGCTTCTGCTAGCTTGACATCCGGTGCCATTGGCATTTCCTGGAGTTTGAACAGGAGCGCCAGTTTCTGTCTGTTCACTCGATGCCGACCCTCTCGATTTCGTTCAGAAATACGCATACACTGTTGGAAGTCCAGGTCCAGCTTCTGTAGGAGGGTCGAACTGGAACTCGTCCATGATCAGTATCTTCCCACCGCCAGTTCCATAGAGCAGCGCGTTCATCGTGATTGTGTATATCCCGACCTCAGTAGCCATATCAATGCAGTCTAGGTTGAGGATAGCATGGGATGTCATCCCGTATATGACCACCAAGAACGAGTATCCGCTCCCTGAAGGAAGGGTGATGTCCATGAATATCTCGACTCGTGATGGCTGGATGTCCAATGTGAAGTTCAAGAGGATCTTGATGTCATCTTCGTACGAGTCACCATCAAGGTCTCCATAGTACGCATCGCAAATGCAGATGGAACCAACATCTGTCACTGTTACACTTCGGGGTTGGGCACTGACTGTTGGTATGGACAGAGACCCGAACAAGACGAGAGTGACAATCAGAATCACTCCTCTCAAATACAAGCGGCTCATCTTCTCACCGACCGTCATAAATGAAAGGTGCCTTATAAGTATGCTTTTGCCTCGAAATTAAAGAACATTTATAAATCAGTTTTTATTTCTAACAGATTACCTATTTTCGCAGAGGTATTTACCTTGAATCGAAAACCCCTACTCGGTGTGCTTCTACTCTTCCTTTTTGGCTTGACAGTCCTAGTCATGCCTGTCGCAGCCCAGTCTGACGGTGTGGTCGCCCGTCCAGGTGGCTTTGGAAGATGGAGAAACACCGCACCAACCGTCACAATAGACTCACCGGTCGATGGAGCCATTGTGGTGGGAGTAGTTACCATCACTGCGACTGCAACAGACGCACAAGATGGTACACTCACTCCGACCATATCCATAGATGGTGTTGCTGTAGTAACTGGAAACTCCTATACTTGGGATACGACGGCCGTCGCTGATGGTACCCATACCATCTCCGCATCCGCTACTGACAGTGGTGGTCTCACAGGCTCTGATTCTATCACAGTGACTGTGGACAATGTGGTTGATCCACCACCACCGCCGCCCCCAGAAGGGCAGAACAAGTATGCAGTCATAGTTGGGATTTCTGACTACTATGCAGTCAGCGACCTCTCATACTGTGATGAGGATGCCACAGACTGGTACAACTATCTCTCAGGGCTTGGTTACACGATCAAGCTCTTCGGCGATGGTACAAACTCGTACCCACAATGGGATGGACTAGCTACAGAATACAACGTCAAGACAGCAATAGCAGACTTCCTTGCTCTGGCTGATGCTGACGATATTTTCGTCTTTGCCAGCTCGGGACATGGGACAACCTATACAGGTGGAGAAACAATCTGCTGCTGGGACTATGGAGCAGGCCAGGATGGTGAGGATGGCTCCTTCACAGATGTGGAGATGGCAAGCCTATTCGCACCGGCTGTCTGCCAAGTCTTTGTCTTTCTTGACCACTGCTACTCTGGCGGAATGAACGAGTTGATGTCAAATGCTAACGCAGGTAACATCTACCTGACAACAACTTGTACAGATACCGGATATGGCTACGATGTACCCGAATACTCGAACGGTGCTTGGACATATTGGTTCTTGGAAGCAGGCCTTGTGGGTCAGGGCTTTACCAATATGGAGGACTGCTTTGACTGGGCTCTTGCGAACTACCCCTACAGCGGTGCTGATACACCCCAGGAGTTCGACGGGAACCTAGCAGCATTCTTTACATTGTAAGAACCTGTCTGTCCCTGAAGGTGGGCTTTTTTGCCCCCTTCATCTCTTTTTTTCTAGTTTCTAACAAGGACACGATAGAACCGGTTGTTGTACTTCAAAAAAGAAATAGAACGGGATGCTATCAGTGACGAAAGCATCCATTATCCATCATATTCTACTTTTTCTTCTTCCGAGGCCTTGGTTTTGCATTCTTTGTCGTCCCACTTTTCTGCTTGCTGCATATGACTGCGAGGATGATACGAAACAGTGCTGCAGCTGCGATAAGGATGAGCATGTTGTTGTCGAGGTTTCCGAAAAGAGAGGCTTGTGTGACCGTTACGACTACTGTGTCACTTACTGTTTCACCAAGGCTGTCCACAAGTGTGATGGTGACAATCCATGTACCTTGCTCAAGGTCGTCAAGCGAATAGACGACTGGTGAACCGTCCCATGCTCCAGTGGCGGCTGCTGTGCTATTCACAGTTACATTGTAAGATGCTGGTGACCAATTTGAGCCATCCCAGACCAAGTTATGCCCTGTAGTACCGGATTGGAACTCAAGATCCGCGGGAGAAGTGACCATAGGACGGAGCATGAATGCTATCTCGTTCAGCCAAAGCTCATAGGCATCTCGATAGGTCGAATCGTCATAATCACCACGCAGTCCGCTAATCAGAAAGCCATTGTACAATGCGCTTCAAATGTCTCCACCTCAGTGTAATTAAGGCTCTGAATTTTTACAAACTTCATGCAGGACAGTCTTACTCTGGATAGAATGCACAACCGCGACTTTGACAATGGCACTTGCTCGAATCACGGTATCAGATAGGAAACACCTCTTTGTTATGACTGTTAAATCAGAATCTTAGTCTGTCTTGAGCGGACGACGCAGGGTGAAAAGAGTCACACCGCCCTCTTTCAATAGCCGGACTGCTTCTTCCCTGATTTCAGGATCTATCGCATAGGTGATGAATATCTTGTATTCCGCTTCGCGCTCAAGTTCTTTCTCGATGAACTTTATTTTTTTCAGGAAAACGGTCACCTTGTCAATACTCCGTACTATAGCGGTCACTTCTCCTATCACCAAGGGCTCCTCATTGAACAAATCCACTTCTACATCCTTCGAGTTCGGGAACACTGTGTAGTTCTTATCGAATAAATGTCGTTTCTTGATGGCAACTTTCGGGTATCCCTGTTCAAGGAGGAAGGTCTCCAACCAATAGCTGTTGAACTCTTCAAAGTCGTGACCCAATGCCAACGAGAGCTCATCGAAGCGCTCGAACACTTTATCGAAACGCCTGTCTATCTGTTGCTGCATGGCTTCGAAACGTTTGTCTGACTCTTCGAAACGCCGATCTATCTGTTGTTGCATGGCTTCGAAACGTTTTCTCGACTCCTCAAAACGCCGATCAATCTGTTGCTGCATGGTTTCGAAACGCTCTCTTGATTCTTGTTGCATAGCTTCGAAACGTTTGTCTGACTCCTCGAAACGCCGATCTATTTGTTGTTGCATGGTTTCGAAACGCTCTCTCGATTCTTGCTGCATAGCTTCGAAACGTTTGTCTGACTCCTCGAAACGCCGATCTATCTGTTGCTGCATGGTTTCGAAACGCTCTCTCGATTCTTGCTGCATAGCTTCGAAACGTTTGTCTGACTCTTCGAAACGCCGATCTATCTGTTGTTGCATGGTTTCGAAACGATCTCTCGAGTCTCGCTGCATGGCTTCGAAACGTTTGTCTGACTCCTCGAAACGTCTTCTCGACTCCTCGAAGCGTTCGTTGCTCTCTAATCGCAATTGTTTAATTTCGTGTAGTAATTCAGAAAATTCATCCCGTTTGACATAGAGTCCAGGCTCGATTACTTCAAAGAATTGCTCTCTCAATCTGGGATCTCTTCTTAATGCCTCAAGAACTCTTTTTGCAGTTTCGATATCAGTGTCTTTCTTTTTGGACTCAGTCATTAATTATCATAATTGGCTTCTCAAAAGAACTATTAAACATATTTGACAAGCAATTTGTCATCCCGTTGTTGATTCACGTTCTTATTCCATTCAAGCTGGAAGTGTGCAGCAGTTGCAGAAAACCTACTATCCTCATATACTCTTAGACAAGCATTTGATGAGTCCTGTAGGCGTTCATATGCCATGATCCACAGTCAAGACTATGAAGTTGTAGTGACACATCTTGCCGTTTGAAAAAAGGAGTAGTGGAAACCTAAAGAAGAGGTTTCTCTAAAATGAAACTACTACGGCTTCCTTCTTGTCATGATGATGACAAGCCCCACGGCTACGATGGCGACAATCAACAGGAGGTTGTCAGGTAGTGGAGGTGTTTCCCCACCAGTCCCAGTACCTGTGTCAGTCTCAGTACTGGTGTCAGTTCCGGTTGTCGGAGCCCCTGTCACGGTGAGGTACACCATGGCTGTAGCTGTGTTGCCTGACGTGTCGTTCACCAGCATGGTGACGTTGT
>JAJRZD010000096.1 GCA_024275415.1 archaeon | reverse complement strand
GGTGTGTGATGGCTCCAGCGTCTTTGAAGTGCAGGCTGAGCCAGTCGAGATTGCAATGTTCTTGTCCTTGAACATGAGAAGAATTGACTCTCCCTCGATACCATCGAACCTGAAATGAGAGTTGCTGGCAAGCCTGTCGGTCGGATGCCCGTTCAGATGGCTGTCAGGTATCTGCAATATTGTTTCTATGATTTGCTTCTGCCATTTGCGATACTGTGCTACCTCATACTCCATCTCTCGATCCATGATGTCCGCTGCTTTCGCCATGCCCACGATTGAAGCAATGTCCTCGGTTCCAGAACGGATACCTCGCTCCTGGCCGCCTCCCATCATGAGTGGATTTACTCTGAACTTCTTCTGCATGAAGAGCACGCCAAGACCCTTTGGCCCATAGATATCGTTGGACGACAGGGACATCAAGTTGATTTTGTCCCGTTTCACATCAAGGGGCATGAGACCTTCAGCAGCGACAGCATCAGAATGGAATGCAATCCCTCTCTCCTCTGCGATGGCACCGATCTCTCGTATGTGTTGAATCGTACCAATCTCATTGCTCGCATAGCCAATCGATATCAGGATAGTGTCATCCCTTACCCTTCTCTCAATCTTGCTGACTCTGACTCGCCCGTATTGGTCAACTGGTACCTTGGACACCTCATAACCATGTTGTGTCAGATACTTGGCAATATTGTGGACTGAGATATGTTCGACCTCTGAGATAATGATATGCTTCCCTTTCCTCTTGTTCTTCAGGGCGTATCCGATTATCCCAAGGTTGTTGGATTCTGTGGCACCCGACGTAAATACAATCTCATCGGGGTCTGCATTGACGAACCTAGCGATTCTTTCTCTGCTTGCCTCTAGGGCATCAGTCGCAACATCTCCGACCTTGTGAAGTGATGATGGGTTACCGAATTGCTCAGCAAACCATGGGAGCATCTCATCAACTACTCTTGGGTCGACTGGTTTTGCTGTGTGATAATCAAGGTAGATTTGCTTCTCCACTCCATATCACCCTCAGAACCACATCGTGGTGTCTGCTTCGAGGGCAAGATCATTCAGTGTTGCAGCACCGACTATCTTTAGATTGGGGTCTAACTCCACGTTCTCCCATCCCAACATCTGTTTTGATGCCTCGCAAACATAGATTGGGATGCCCATATCGATAGTTTGCTTGATTATCTCTGCAAGGCTCGGGAAACTGCCTGCCTTGATCTTCTCAGCCGCACCCGGCTGAAGAATCCTAAGTGCTTGCCCTAGGAAGTATATCTTCGCGTCAATATCCATCGCCTTTGCGCTCTGCGCAAGCACAAATGGCGAATACTGACGCTCTGGATCGTCGCTTGTCTGCACGTATAGAATCGAACTCATTCGTATCACTCCTTTCTCTGTAAGAGGAATCTTTGTATCCCATCTTCTAGTCGTTCATAGCTCAAGAGCACATGTCCCGTCCGCTTTGCGAAACGTTTGATATCCTCCTCGGCTGCTGGGTCGTCTGCCAGTAGTTCTAGAATCTGTCCTGGCTCAAGTTGGTCTATCGCTTCTCTTGTCTGGAAGAGCGGTTGTGGGCAGTACAGCCCAACACAATCCAACGTTTGATCTGCCTTCATGGAACTCATCTCATTATCATTAACTATGGTTAATCCAGTTATTCAATATAGTTAATTCCTTATAACTCTATGCAAATGAGTTTGGGAAGTGCCAACATAACAATGATATTTCCTACCTCTATGCTAATAACGAGCATAAGAGAAGTTCTAAAGTCATTCTCATTCATCAATAAAACTTCTTCACCTGAATAGATATAATCAACCTAATAGATATCATTAACACTGATGCTCTTTTACGACTAAAAATCAATTTGGCGCTTGGTCACAGAAAGTGGTAGATATGTGAATCGTAGAGGTCTACCACACAATCAGGTACCTGCATAAATACGAGAGATTAAGGACAATGAACCCGAGTCTAAATGATTATCCTAATCCCTGCATCAGTAGTATTTACCATTGGTTCATGATAGCAATGGATGCAGACTCAACTAACCTAATAAATGGCAACTCTCATCTGCGTGGAATGGAGTACAGCAATGACCTATTCTATCGAGATTGAAAAGAGCAATCAGGCCTGCGATATATTGAAAGAACTAGATTTTGATGCATGGCTGGTCTGGGTTCGTGAAACCTCTCAAATGGCCGATCCTGTTCTGGATTTGATTCTTGGTGCAGACTTGGTATGGCAATCAGCCTTGTTGTATACAAAGCAGGGCGAAAAGATTGCTATTATTGGGAGCCTCGATGCAGATGGAATACGCTCTAAAGGCATCTTTGATAAGGTTGTCACGTACGACACCAGCATTCGGGATGTGTTGCTTTCCGAACTCAATCGATTTGACCCGAAAGAGATCGCAATCAATTACAGCAAGAATGACGTATCCGCAGATGGGCTCACTCTAGGTATGTATCAAATCCTTCAGGACTACCTGAAAGATAGTGACTATCCTAACAGATTCGTTTCATCCGAGCAGTTCATCGGGAAGCTTCGGGGGCGTAAGACAACTACCGAGATTGAGCTGATTGAACATGCTGTTCGAATAACCGAGGAGATACTCGAGGAAATCCGTAATGAGGTACGACCCGGAATGACGGAGCTTCAGATATATCACCGAATTCATCGGATGATGTCTGCAAAGGACGTAGGCAGTGCTTGGCATCCTGATCATAACCCGGCGGTCGATGCAGGTCCCAACAAGGAGTTCGGACATTCTGGTCCTACTGATAACAAGACCAAGAGGGGGCACCTGCTCCACTTTGATTTTGGTGTCAAGTTTCAGGGATACTGCTCTGATATCCAACGTATGTTCTTCTTCGGCACCCCTGACATGGTTCCTGATGAGGTCGCACATGCATTTAGAACGGTTCGTGATGCTATCCAATTGGCTGCTGACGCGATCAAGCCTGGAGTGACTGGAAATGAAATAGACACCATTGCACGAGATTATGTCAAAGAGCAAGGGTACGAAGAGTTCCGACACGCATTAGGTCATCAGCTCGGCAGGCTCGCTCATGATGGGGGAACACTACTCGGGCCGTACTGGGAGAAATATGGCGAGAGTCCAAGTGGCATATTGGAACCTGGCAATGTGTTCACGTTAGAGCTATATGTGACGACAGAGAACTATGGTCAGGTCAGCCTAGAAGAGGATATTGTCGTCACAAGGGAAGGGTGTAGGTTCCTTTCTACTCCACAGAAGGAACTTGTTTTCATTCCCTAGTGGATTGTTCATCTTTGCAAAAGGCTATATTGGTTCAAGTTGTATATCTAGTAAATTCATCCGCATATACAGGAAGGCACAAAATTTTGTCCGACGCCACAAAACGCTTGAGAGAAGAATATCTTCACAACTACATGATGAGGAATTGGATTTCAGCCAAGCTACAGAAGCTCAATCCTGAGCAAGTGAAAAAAATCTATGGCATGGTCAAGGAATGGACGGGGGAGGAAGTAGACTTCAAAGAGGTTTCATCCTGAACAGTCAACGTATCTATCCCTTCTAAGCATCCTCGTATGCCATAAGAGTGTGTCCTATCAAACAATCCTATTCAGACATATATGGGTCCTCATCGATGTCTATCCCGAAGTACCCCATCTCTTCAAGAATGTCTTCCATTGCTTCCGCACCTGAAACCCATGTCACCTTCCAATCTC
>JAJRZD010000008.1 GCA_024275415.1 archaeon | reverse complement strand
TAAAGAGATTGTTTGGAAGCCATTGAAATGGGGTGATGCATACGAGGCTTTATCGAACGGAACCATTGACAGCATATGCATGGCGAAATCGCCACAGCGTGAAACCCTTTTCGATTTCAGTCAGACATTCATGAATATCACGTCCCATATTTTCGTTGACGAATACACGAGTGGAATCTTTAACCTGACAGACCTATCAGGGCACACCGTAGCTGTTGAAGAGGATGATATCTCATATTCAGTTCTGGTCAACGAAGTACCTGATGCACGGATTGTGGCCGTCGGTAGCCAAGAGGAAGCAATCCGATTGGTGGCTAGAGGAGAGGTAACGGCGGCATTCTGTAATTCGTTCGCAGGGGCATATTACATCCGTAAGAACCAGTACACAAATGTAAAGGTAATCGGATCACCAACGAAGACGGGAGAACGTGCGATTGCGGTGGCAAAGAGTAACACAGCATTGTTGCATGATATAAACAGTGCATTGGACACCCTGATTGCTTCTGGTGAATTTGATAGCATGATTACCGAATGGTTTGGGACGTTTCCTAACAACAATACGGATGGCAACAATGGCAGATGGTTATATGTGATTGGAATCATAGTGTTAGCGTTTGTTTCAATCATATCTTTTGCGGGGGGATGGAACATAATGCTGAGAAGAAAAGTTTCAGAGGCAACACAGAAACTGGCATTGGTGGGGGATTTGTTCCGACACGACCTCCGGAATATTGATCAGAGCGCATTACTAGGTCTAGAACTGGTCAGCCTTAAAGAAGAACTTTCTAGTGAAACGCGAAACCTTGTGGAACAGTCACTTCAATCAATCGAACGTGCAGAGAGCCTCATATCGGATTATTCGCTGATAGATAGATTGACCTCTTCAAAAATGGAGCGTAGGACATATGATTTGGATGTGCTGATAGATGCAGTTGCGTTGAAAGTGATCGCAGAAAACCCAGAAGCCATCATAAAAACAGATTTTCACCACGAACAGGGAATCTCAGTTGTGGGAGTCAGATACCTTGATGAAGCGATACTGAGAATCGCAAAGACCTTTGTGTCGCGGGATGATACTAATGAACTAAAGACAGTACATTTCAGAACCACCCAAGAAGGATCATCTCTTAGGTTGATTATTACAGGTACAAGCTCTCGGATTTCCGAGGCGCAGAAAGAAACGGTCTTTCGGAGATATCTTGGTGAATTCGCGCCCAATGTGGGTCTTGATATGTCGCTGGCTCATGCAATCATCACTAGTGGAGGAGGCAATATCGAAGTGGCAGAATACAGTGCAGATGATGGGATGAAAGGGAACTCGTACATTATTACACTGAAGATATCTTCTTCGAGTCTTCTTGCTCGTTTGATCAGTCATTTACGAGCGGTGAGAGGTCGCCCAAGGTGAATAGTGTAGCATAGTTATCCGCGCCCCAAGTCAACAAGAACTGTCGTGTCAATGCAGACAAAACTCGAGCTGCCAGTCTGTCAAGATGAGTGTCCGCATGAATCCTAACCTCATTCATTGTCCTGGTTTATCACTACCGCCATCCGACAACACTGGTACCGAGAGCGGCATGACAACCATCGGCGACGCGAACAACATCACAAGGGCCAAGTATTCCACCCTCCTAAAGACGGAGGGGGAACCTATATTCCTTACTTTAGATAACGTTCCTCTCCTCACTTAAATCACTGGACAAGCTTTAACCAATTACACAAATAAACATTTGTCATATTTCCAATCATTCTGATAGTAAGAAGAGATGACATCAGATGCTTAGAAGTTGGACAAAGTGAAACATTTCTTAGACAGGCATTTGATCGGTCGGATATGACATCATATGCCTTCTGGACAAGTTCAATAGTATGCGTTGGTAGGAGCCAAATTAAATATCGTATCAAGCTACTCAAACGTGATTGACAAGTCCTAAATCAATCTCATACGAGGGAAGATTGAGATATTGAATCTAATCCCCTCGGAATAGGCGAGTACAACATTTAGATAGCTATCATGATGGCAGTGTGGTTATGAACTATAAGAGAAACGGGAAAATGATGAGGAGTCTAAAGGAATTTGCAATTGATACTTTTGATCTTGCACAATGGAACGTTCTTTGAGCTATTATGAGATTGAAGCCAGATGATTGAGTATCAAATCACACCTAAGATCAATCCGATCTGCTGGATTCTTGGACATTTGACTTGGCACATGGATCGTATTTTCAATCGCTATTGTCAGGGAAAGAGTCGGCTTGACCCAAAAGTACGTGATCGTTTTGCCACAGGGGCAGAGAAGATGGAAATGCAGGATTGCCCCCTTCCTCTTAACAACCTTATCGACAATTTCCTCAAGATTTCCAACGCAAGTTTCGATTATCTCAAAAATCTTCCAGAGGAGAAATTCGACGATATACCCGAACACAGCATGGAAGGAAACACAGAAACTGTGAGCGAATTGATACAGGGGATTTCTTTACACTTTCTTGGACATGTTGGGCAAATATACTTGATCAAGAAGGAACTAGGTAAGGGGGGATACTTTGTAACAGGTGTCAAGAAAGAGGAGCGCGATGATAGCAGAATAAAATGGTTGAAGTGGTGGGAAGACAACAAGCAAAACTACAGATAGTCGATATCTTTTCTTCATCGAACGCTTCGTTGGTCTTTGAGTCATTCAACTACAGTATTCATGGTGCTTTCATGAGCAACTGGATTGGATAGTACACGATCCAGCCCTTCTACAATAACTAGCTCCTTTAGTCCACCTGCTTGTTCAGAGTCGCTTTATGCCAGCTATGTCGATACCATGATCATCAGCCCCGTGAATGACTAGGAGTGGACGAGGTGCAAGCTAGGATATGTACGAATCTGAGTGGGTTCGGTCACAAGTATCTGTCCCACTGCAGGGCGGATCATTGGTGATTTTTTCACACACTATAGCAGCTCTATTGGAAAGCAGTTCATTATTTCTTGCGGCTTTGTGTGAAAAGTCAGCTGGAGATTTCTGATTGAAATCAGCATGGATGATTGCGTGTCAAAATTCTAACGCCTCAATCCGTACCACCATCAATCTTATGATGTCCGGTCGGGCTTTCTATGAGTGCAATTTTCGCCGCAGGAGGGACGCATCCTCTGCATCAGGCCTCATCAGTCCTTGAACCATCTCCAAGAACCCCTCTGTCCCATATGCACTCTTCATCTTCTCCAGCCTTTCCGTCGCCCTTCTGAACCGCTTCTCTTTCCTGACGACCAGCCCCTTATTGTATGCGGCCCTGAATGATACTCCGTCCTTCAACATCCTCCAGATGACCACCATCAGACACATTGCCAGAGCCTGTGGACGACCTGGAGTGACAATTCTCAATACGTGTCCGCAACACAAATGGATCACTCCGTCTGGTCGTCCCGTGTCATGTTTCACACCATCGTCCAGATGGCAGAGTCCATTCCGACCCATCTAGTCCCGAAAGAGCGTAGTGTGAGAACGGGCTCGTATCTTTTTCAAACAGAATCTCACGACCCGATATACTTATTTCAATCACTTTTTTGAGCCCATTCTGTAGATCTGAGCAAGGTTGGATCATTATACACTTGTGGTGGAATTCATTGAATAAGAGTACAGGGGAAAGCGTTCAATTAGAATCAGATGAAAGCCGTTTGACTCTAGCAAAGAGAAACACTGTAGAGATTATGACAGAGAAAGAACTTGAAGATTTAATTACAAAGAAGAAGTCCTTTGAATTCTATATAGGTTTGGCTCCAACGGGAGCTTTTCATATTGGGTACCTAGTTCCAGTAATGAAAGTAATTGATTTGATAAAGTTAGGAGGAAAAGCCACCGTACTCATCGCTGATTATCACGCATATCTCGATGACAAAAAAACCACTTGGAATGAGATGGAACTGAAAGGAGAGTATTACGAAACAATCCTTAGATTGATCCTGAAGGAATATGAGGAAGATATATCTTTCGTAAGGGGATCAAGCTATCAGACATCAAAAGAGTACGTTGAAGACGTATTCAAGCTTTCAGCTCTTGTATCAACTAATAGAGCCAGAAGAGCGGCGTCCGAAGTTGTAAGAATGACCAAAGCACCAAGTGTGTCTTCATTACTATACCCAATTATGCAAAATGTTGATGTTAAACACTTGAAGGCGCATGTAGTTGTGGGAGGTTTGGATCAGAGGAGCATCTATGCTCTAGGCAGAGAGATAATTGAAAACATCGGCTATCAGAAATTCGTCAGCATCTTCACACCTCTGATAACCTCTCTAAAGGGGTCAGAAGTAAAAATGTCCGCTAGTATGCCGGACACTAGGATAACCGCACATGAAGAACTGAGTGAATTGAGAAGGAAAATCAACAAAGCATTTTGTCCTGCAGGAGCTCTGGAAGGAAATCCGATAATTGACATCATTCAATTCATTATATTTCCATTTTTTGGAAAACTAGTAGTGAATAGAAAGGGGAAATACAATGATACCTTGGAATATGATAGTTTTGATGATATTGGGCGAGATTACAAGGACGAGAGAATCCACCCACTTGATCTAAAGGATGCAGTAAGTGAATCAATAGCCAAGTTATTGAAGCCAATTAGACAACACATGAAGGACAATCCCGGATTCGCTAGTATCATTGAAGCTATAGTCTAGGTGCACTGACAGGAGGAATATTAACCATCAGAATTATCTCCATAATCAACTGCTTCATCCACTTGGTCAGGAGTGATAGTTAGAGGTGGTACAATATGAAGCACATTGGAGTAGAATCCAGTGATATAGAAGAATAATCCCTCTTCGAGTGCCTTGAAATAGAATTCAATAGCAGATTTGCTTGTTAGATCCCGTGGTTTCCAGAATAAATAGTCGTACTTTTTTCAATTTCGAAAGCACATACTGCTTGATTGGTTCCTTTTTCGAACCATATCATATCAATAAGGTCAATGGTTCTCATGACAGTTGGGTCAATGTTCATTTCTGGTAGCTTTGGTAATGAAAGGAATGAGAATTTCTTCCCGTCATATGATTTTAATGGTCATTAACAGCTGCAATTACATCATAGCCGAGGGCATTTCCATTTTTCAATAACTCGAATTGGACTTTTGTATGCATGTCCTTTTCTTTAATTTCGTCCTCTATTTCCCTGGTTCACTCCAGACTTCTCCAATCGGAGGTGACGAGTTTGGACAAGTTCAATAATATGCGTGAAGAAGTGAACATGGAAGGGCGGGGTACCAGCCCGCTCCAACAACCATCCACTTGAGTTGAGCGCAAATGAGTTTCGAGCTGCATACAATATAGAACTATGTCAGTGTTCATTGTATCTCAGCAAATGACTGATGTGAATCACTAGCCGAACTCTACGGAGGTTTCGCATCGGTCGGCATCTTTGAGGCAGGTTTTCCTGCGATTCCCCAATGAGCTTTTGGAATCTCGTGGATGACAATTCCGACTGCATGTTCAGGGATGCCCATCTCCACAAAGACCTTTGTTATCCCTGAAATAATCTTCTCTGCATCGTCCTCAGACAGCCCTTTCCACATCTTGACCTCGATGATTGGCATGTCCACAATCCCAGTTTCCTGATTATTAAACGATTCTGATGACCATTCGCAATGTTCATTGTGCTGGAATGTCTGTTCAAATCAATATAGAAAAGGATACTCCCTGTGAACATGCAGCTGCACCCAGCACTAAGATGTAATCGATAGCACCTGCCAAACATTTCATTATCTCCTCATTAGGGCGTCTTCTTGGTTGGTGAGAAGTGGAAGATTACGAATATGAAGGAGAGGATATACAGAATGAGATGTTCGTCATCTTCGTGGCAGATATGCTTGCATTGGGATGCATATTGGGATTAGTGGTTTTTCAGTCGAGAACTCGCACCCGATTCTTCGCCTCATCTTCATGGCTCTGACCAGTTTTTCAATCGGTTTCATCGCAAGGGCGGAGAGCAGTTACATCACAATTGCCTGCACGAGTGAGAAAAAGCGCTTTCTGGATTGCACCGGCTTTTATTATGGGAACATATCTACTTGGTACCGTCATCAGATGGTTGCTTGGAAATGCTAAGCCCATTGTGTCAATCGAATTTGTTCCTATAGCAGTCTGGGGGTTCATATTCAGTCTAATCGGATCTGCTATCTTACGAGTATGCATGAGAGGTCGTTTCTTGCGAGCATATGAGAACCTTATGCGGAAGCAGGATATTGAGGAGTCTATGATGGACTGGAAGATCCTACTAGGAACTCTCTTGATCGTTATCATAATGGGTAGTCTTGCGTTCTTCTTCGACCGTGAAAGATTCCCCGAGGTTCTATTTAGTTCAATTATGTTTTTGATATTCATCAACTGCTCTGTTAGCTTGAATAGGAACCGATAGAATGTCAGGAGATTGTTTATCCAAACGGGTAACGCAAAACAAGAGCAGAAGCCAAAACGTGAATAGACAAGGAAGAACATGGTAAGAGGTTCATTTTGATGTTATATTATCGTTCATAGTATTTGCCGCCCAGCCGTATGTCGGAAGTATGGTATAGGTTTTTCTTTCGTGGGATTTGCAAATAGATGAGGAAAATCTCAGGAGAGGATGTCGACCAGCGGGGTCAGGCTCGAGTCGGGAGTCCTACAGATATATGTCAGATTCTTGCTGGGATCACTCACGTCGTGCTCAATCACCCTATCATCGAGGTTCCTGACCTTCCTTGCGATGGCGACGACCTCTGCAATTGTCAGGCCAAGACGCTCAGCCACAAGCATCAGATTGGTCTGAGGACGCTTCATCACAATGTCACGCACAAGCTGTTCCCAGTGATCCTTGAAGGATAGTCGCAGGCTAGAGAGTGCGACAAAATCAAGCAGCCATCGGTTCGCAGGTTTGCCCAAAGGGGTCGGAGCCCCTTTTCGCTCGCCGTCAGTGGTTGGTGCTAGTACTTTTCGAGGGATCATCAGGTCTCTCACGAACATTGTAGTCCCGGTTCGTTGCGAATACCAATCGGGGTTACTGGCTCGGGAGGTGGTAGTATCAATGCTTGGATATCCTTCGTCCGTCCAAAACGACGCCGAAAATTCGTGCCTCTTATCCCATCGATCCCACTTCACATACCGTGACTCGTCCAAGTTCTGCATCCGCTCTCGTGCTGCTTCGGCATCCGCGGAGAATGCCCCTGTCGCCAATTCAACCAGTAAAGGTTCAGCTATCCCATCATTTCCAGCCACAAACTCCGCTTCTGCCTGCCTCAGACGCTCCTCAGCAGACCTTAGATCATCAGTGAAATCCATCAGAATTACTCCTATCTCGTGACATAATAATACATAGAGCCACATAGGTCTTCGTGTTAAGTCCAGTACATCAACCAGATGTACTTTCATTTTCCAAAAAGAACTTGGATTTTGAAAATTGTTCAGGCATGATGATGAGAAGGCCAGTAGCAGAAGTGTCAAAGATGTGTTCAGTTTTCTAGAGCAATGGGACGGCAGCACATTTAGGGAGTGTCCAATCCACTCCAAACCTCTTGGAGCTGTTCAACGCTCATTGATGTGTGAAGAATCACAATGTCAAGTTCATCACCGAGTTTTTTGTCCAGCCGAGTGAAATGATAATCATCGACTAGCATACCTGAGCATCCATTGGATACCGCGGTGGCAAGGTGCAATGCATCAGAAGCAAAGAGGTTATAGGATGGAATAAATTGTTTCGCCCGTTCGATGAGTTCTTTTGATACTTCGAATTCGATTATTTTCCTTCTTGCTACCAATCCATCAAGGCAGAATTTTATGAACTTCAAAAGGTTAACTCCGTCATCGCGGGTGAGTTCATTCTGATTAATCCTCTTCTGGACTGCACGATGAATCTCCAAGTGACTCCAAATGGAGCTTGTACACTGGATTTTCTGATGACCGATGCAGTGTTCAACAAGACTGTCACCTGGATCCCCATAGAACATCTCCCAGAGAGCTGACGCCTCAAGATAGAGATTAGTCCTCTTCGAGGTGGACATCCTCAAGACCCCTCAGCTTTTTCCTTTTGTCTGCAAAATAAGCTCGAACCTCAGCGCAGGTTTTCCAAGGCAATTGATCAAGTTTCTCATCACGCATCAGCTCGTAAATACCCGCCTTCAGAGCCTCACTTATCGATTTGAATTTCCCTTCTTTGACCAACTGTTCTAGGAAGGCTTTCTCATCCTCCGTCAATCGCACTGAGGATACACCCATCCACATCAACACCTATAATATCGTTTATTGTTTACATATCTGTATACATTAGCTTATAAAAAAATACGTCCATATGAATGTCAAGATTCTTTGAATGGTAGTTATCTCGACCGCAGAACGTTGGGGATAGTTCAATGCCACTGGTATGAATTATCTTTATCATCCACTTTATTTGTAAGGAAGTAGTAAGAATATCTGGATAACAGATTGAGGTCTATCGCGGCTTCAATCCTTAGGGAGGAGGAGTCATTCAGCGACTTGGCGTAGTAAGTGAAAGAACGGCTGAATGCCAAGTTCCCTATTCCATGATAACAAGCAGGCTCTTCGCATCGACTCCCGTTTTCTGCTTCACTTTCTCAATAAGGTTCTCAAGGATCTGTTTCAGCTCGTCATCTTCAACATCTATGATCCTTCCATCTTTGGCGAGAATGTTCACATGTGGGTGCCGGTTCAGCTCGTAGCGCGTTTCACCGCGGAAGGAGAAAGCACGGATAAGCCCCAACTCCTCAAATGTCGCCATGTTCTTGAGAATAGTGGACTGGCTCACGCCAGAATGCGTCTTCCACATTGCCTCGCATATCTCTGAGAACGAAGGATGGTATTTCCCTTGATCCTCGAGTATTCTCAACAGTTCACGTCGCTGGGGCGTGAGGCGAAGTCCTTGATCCTTGAGATAGTCGATCACGATGAAAAGCTGGTGTTTGATAAAATAAAGGTATCTAAACCAACCTTTTTATAGAAGTTACTTCTATGTAGAGGTAAGGTGTATAAAATGGCGAAAGTCGCAAGAGAGATGGTCGAAAAGGCCGGTGTTGATGTTGACAAGCTCGTGGAGATGCTTGTAAAGAATGCAGCTGCTGAGCTGACGACATATTACTATTACACGATATTACGAGCCAATCTGATAGGGCTCGAAGGAGAGGGCATCAAGGAGATAGCTGAGGCAGCCCGTATCGAGGACCGAAACCACTTCGAGGCGCTGATTCCACGCATCTACGAGCTTGGAGGTAAGTTACCAGAGAACATGGTAGAGTTCCATGACATCTCAGCTTGCCCCCCTGCGAAGCTCCCGAAGGATCCAACAGATGTGCAGGCAATACTAAGAGTGCTCGTGGCGGCAGAAAGATGTGCCGTCAGAGGATACACAGCAATCTGCAACATGACCGCTGGCAAAGACCACAGGACATACGATCTGGCTCTAGCTATTCTCCATGAAGAGGTTGAACACGAGTCATGGTTCTCAGAATTCCTTGGCGAGGGACCATCAGGACACTTCATGCGCAAGGGCGAAACATCCCCCTTCGTTCGGAAGTTCCTTCCGGAGTAGCTCACATGATGAGGAGTTTTCCACTCCTCACACTCTTTTTTCGGCTAATGCCGGTTCGAAATGCTTTGAAAGAAAAACTTGTCCTTGTGTTCAGTAAATTGTACTTAAGTAAAATAAAATTGTCATGAGGATGATGTCTGAGAAGGCAGGTTTGGATACGCCATCGAAGCGCGGAAACAACGTGAGCGGTTAGTCAGACGCGAGAACATCATCATGGCTGCTGAACACGCATTCGTTGAGAAAAGATATGTTGAAGCGATGGTGAACCAGATTGCACTTTGATGCTGGGTATACCAATGAGACCCTATACAATTATTTTGACTCTAAGGAGGATCTTTTTCACAGCAGTCATTCCAATCAAAGCATACTGGATTCTAGAAGATTGACAATTTCATTGCAGATTTGGCAAATCAAACAACTATGATACTCATTCAATACGTACTTGGAACTCTTGATAGATGGTCTGCACATGCTTGAAATGAGCATCTTTTGTGTGCAGCACCATTCTTCTGTTGACAGCAATGGCAGCAAGAAGGATGTCGATTGTTGGGATTGGGGTTCCAGCCTTGAGAAGACGGAGTGCCATCTCGAATCCTTTTTCGTAGTCATCTTTTCCGGGAATGATGATGTCAAGACCTTTTAGTGCGACGGCCTTGGGAAATTCAATCAGGTTTAGGATCGTGGTTGCTCCTGCGATTGTCGTGATTCCAGCCCGCATACGGTCTATGAGGACGTTTGTGTCGAAGAGTGACGATCCCATTCTAACTCCCTCATCTTCTTGTAGTGCTTTTCAGCATCCTCTAGAGGAATCTCATTGACATCGACTCCTGTCCTTTTTGCTATCGCGGTGTAATGAGAAACGTCGTGTGTTTCGCTACCCATGAGCTTGTCAAGGTAGTCCAGAATTGCTCGTCGTACGACCTCACTCCATTTTATCTCAGGATACATTCTCATCCGCTCCCGCACATCATCAGGAATTGAGAGAGTTATATTGGCCATACGTATATTATGTGTATCCACATATTTAAGTATGCCCACATAATGCTCCACGAGAAAGATAGGACACCAATCACAATAGAAGAAAGAATAATTGTGGAGTCATCGCTCCGAATTGTAGGAAATTTCGGTTAGACGGTGGCACTGGAACAATAACATCT
>JAJRZD010000095.1 GCA_024275415.1 archaeon | reverse complement strand
GCAACACGATAGTACAGATTTGCCCGAGATACTGATTACTCGTAATATCGTATCCAGCATATTTCGCAAAAGGAGAGGTATTCAATGAATGTAACGAAATTAGGGAAGACTTCATTTATTATTATGATAGGGCTATGCATGATTCTGCCTGCATTCCGAGCACATGCCACACCTATCATCATAGCAGGCGATGTTCTTCCTGAGAATGCTGTTCTCTTCTATGATGAACATAGAAACATTGTAGGCGCGCAGGTAGATGATCCTAATGCGCCTGCATTCAGGACACCGATTGATCCCTTTAATGCCACAGAACATCTGCCATCGGTCGAGTATCAAAGGAACGGGATGGGCGTTGATGTGCATTTCATCGAGAGGAATGGAACCAGAACAAGCACGCGACACATCCCATTTGATGAGCTACTAAAACACTACGGCTCTGTCGAACGAGTGGAACGCCTGTTGGCACAGCTGGACAATCAGAAGCAAGCGTCTGAAACGTCAACACCCGGTGCCATTCCTGAGGATACACCTGATCCTATCGGACCTCTAGGATATTGGGTTCATGATATTGAGCTAGCAATCCGAGAGGTTTATACTAACATAGCACAGATTTACTCAGCGCCCTTTTTGGAAACTCATCTTAGGTTGAAGATGATTACCGGCACAGTCAGCATTGTATCAGTGAATGGTGGATCACTGTCTGTTGAACGAGAAGTGCATTTTACATCATCCAGCATCACAGACTATTACGTTTCAAGTGCTCAGACCAGAACAATACAATATATGTTTGACTATGGATATGATTTCTGGCAGTAGACGACTCTTTGGGGGCTTCCAACAGGTGAAACGCGAGAATACTGGTATCCTACGAAATTCAGGAGTCTGTCTGGCCGTCTATACTCACCATATCCAAGCCCATACAGGACAAAGAGTATTTCGGATGACACACTGACGCTTCTTGCAGGCGATAGGAAGTATAAATCTTCCTCTGAAATCACTTCAACGACATTTGGCATCTCGGTAGGGGCGAAGCTTGATAAAGCATGGGGTATCTACAAGTCCAGTGTGCCCGTGGCAAGCTTCAGTTACCTTACCGGAATGTATGCAGGTTCGGAGGCAGTCTCTGAATTTCACAATCCGACAAGTCACTATCGTGAATGGTGGCTCTATGAATGGGGAGCGGATACTGGCACGCTGCTAGGCTGGGTTTGCAGTCTCTATTTGAAGCTGTATGATTAGCGGAGGGACACATCGTGAATAAGCGCGACCTTGTCAGTGGACTGGTGTGGATACTCATTACATGCAAATGACTTGCAGGAGAGCATCAAATAAGATGAAGAATGCAGTGCGTTGCTTCCTTATATTTACCATTCTTGTCAATGGCATCTTAGTTGTACCCGTATGTAATTACCAGCTCGATCCAAGTGTAGAAAACAAACCCAAAGGCTATACCTCTACATCTCAAGCTCAAAACGAGAGCATATTGCCCTACTCCTCCTTCACCATTCTTCTCAGTGACTGGCTTCTTGGGCAAGTTGTCAATGCAACTCTCACATTTGAATTCAATTACTTTCTCCCTCCTCCCGACGGCGACATTAGCATTGGCTTTCGACAAGAGTTCCTCTTAGTCAAGAATGTATTTGGCTTCTCAGCAATTCTAGGTATTGGATGGGGTGAAATGAGAGAATACCCTTTCCTCTATTACAGTGATGGCACATATTCAGATTACTGGGTGAATAGGACTCCGGGTTGGACAAGCTGGCGTCCTAGACCAGCTTGGACCACTACATTCAGATTTGGGCTCTACACTAGTCACACCCCGAATGACCGCCCTCCTTATAATGCATCTGACGTGGTCTTCGCAGGGGACATCCTCGAGTTCGAGAACCTCACCATCTACTTTGCTGATGGCACCTCTTTCCTGTGCGGTCCTCGGCTGATCACCATCGGTGCCAACTTCACCCAGACTGAGGAGGGATGGACAACCGAGAGCATCGTCACCATCACTGATGATTACCCAGTCACAGTTGAAGGGACCATCATCAAGATGACCTTGAGTCGTTTTGTCCCTCTTGCCCTCCTGACCGTGGGACTGATTGGATCAGTGGTTGCGGTTTTTGTCATGGTGTTCTATTGGGTACGAAAGATAGACAAGAAGATGCATGAGGAGCCTGCTCATCATGATTCCGAGGCATCACGATCTGGAATCGCATTGGGATGAGCACAGTTTTTTAGGGGGTATACTTACATCCGATATTGATGATGAATGATGATGATGCCACGAAGGTGTCTACTTGGAATATTTGCCTCTTTTCTGCTAATCATAGGCATTGCTCCGGCTATTGTGCAGGCGGACATCACAGGCAACACCTATGACTTCACAGCAATATGGTTCACTCAGGAATATCAAGTCGATGGAGCTGTGGTCTTAGATGAAGTGTTCAAAGGGGACTTCCATGTGACAGTCCATAATATCACTTCAAGCGACCGCTACGAGTACTCCTTTGCAGGAATGAACTACAACCGCTATAGATTCATACCATACTATGATGAACAGAACGATTCCGTTGCATTCCAAGATAACAAGGTCTACTTCAATATTGATACCTCTGATGCCGATGAGAATGGGATTGTTGATGACTATGAGTTCACCACGTATCCATATTTCAACGAGCACCTCCCCGGAAACATGTTTTTTGTGAATCCCGTATGGAGCACTCACAACGCTGATTGGAACAGTGCCATCTCTGATGCAGAAGCCCAGCCCGGCGTAACGGAAGTGACAGACTCCATCGGTGGCGGCTCCTTTTCGTTCAAGATTGTGGTTCGTATAGAACAGGTACACTCTGTATACAATTACATGAATGGCACTCTTACCATCACTTTCAGTGCAGAATTCGATCTGGACGGTGTTCTGTCGACTTGGTCGCTTCAGCAAGTCAGTTCCATATCGAATGAGAATCATACGATTACTCACTCACTAGGTCAGAGCTTCGCACGAGGAAGTGGTGCTGGCACCCTTCTCGATCCAACAGTGAATGTGGCTGTACTGGCAGTAGCGGTCGCTGGAATCGGAGGGCTTGTTGTAGGAGTGCTTATCGGCAAGAAATATTAATGGTGAGCCTTTCGGCTCGCCCTCCACCTGTTAAATCTATACAATGGTCAGCCGGATTTGCCCATAAGCCTTTTAGGAGATGCGCATTGTTCGACCCTGTACGCAGACACTTGTCCGCACCTTGCTGACACCAAGGAGATGACGTTTTGACAAGCAAATTCGAACCATCAATCAAATCCAAGAGGTGGAAACCACCAGCTGAGGAAGAGCTGCTCGAAGAATGGAAACAGAACTGGGTTTACGAGTTCGATCCCGACTCTGGAAAGGAACTCTATTCTGTGGACACTCCGCCCCCTTATCTATCGGGATATGCCCATCTGGGACAGTTGATCCATTACACTCAGATTGACATGATTGCTCGATACAGGCGGATGCAAGGACTGGAAGTGAATTTTCCCCTTGGTATCGACAGGAATGGGCTTCCCGTAGAGCTTCGAGTGGAGAAGGAATTCGGGATGGACATGCATACCACTCCGCGAGATGTGTTTGTCGCAAAGTGCAAGGAAACACTTGATGGTTACGAAGAAGAGATGGCTGGCTGGTTCCAGCGTCTTGGGATTGGGTTCAACACATACGAACGTGACGGCCGCTATCAGACTGACAGCCCTGAATACCGTGCAGTGACACAGGCTACGTTCATCGAGCTTTGGAACAAGGGTCTCATCTATAGTGACTATCGCCCAAACAACTGGTGCTTTGAATGTGGCACAACCATCGCAGACGCTGAGGTGGAGTATTCTGAAAGAACGACCACCTTGAACTATCTGTACTTCGAGGTCGAAGGGATGGAACCTCTCAAGATAGCCACCACTCGTCCTGAGCTTCTCTGTGCATGTGGGGCTGTCTTCATCCATCCAGATGATGAACGATACAAGGGGTACGGTGGCAAGAAGGCAAAGGTACCATTGTTCAATTTCGAGGTACCGATCATCGAGAGCAATACTGCACAGATGGAATTTGGAACTGGCGCGCTCATGGTGTGCAGCTATGGTGACATGGCAGATGTCATGGCGTTCCGCGATTTTGCCCTAAGACCAGTTCAGGCCATATCCCCCGATGGCAAAATGACCGAGTCCGCAGGGAAATATGCCGGGATGCGAATAAGTGACGCTAAAAAGGCAATCATTCACGACCTCAAGGAGAAGGGACTCCTTTATGACCAACAGGATTCTCTACAACGGGTTCCCCTGTGCTGGAGGAGCAAGACACCAATCGAGTTTCTTGCGATGGAAGAATACTATCTCAAGCAGATTGACTATCTTGACGAGCTGTTGAAGATTGCAAAAGAAACCCCCTTTTATCCCGATTATCATAGGCAGATATTGATTGATTGGATCAATCGCATCACTGTTGACTGGCCAATCAGCAGGCGCAGGTACTATGGCACTGAGATACCCATCTGGTATTGCAATGCGTGCGAGAAGCCAATCGTGCCTGACGGGAACGAAATTCAATACTATCAACCTTGGAAAGAGGATCCTCCTTTCACGGAGTGCCCAGAATGTGGTGCCAATGACGGTTTCACTGGAGAGGCCAGGACTTTCGATACATGGATGGACTCGTCGATTAGCGGGCTCCAAATAATCGGCTATCTCCGTGATGAGGGACTATTCAAGAAAGCATTTGGGTCAGTCATGAGACCTCAAGGTAAGGAGATAGTACGGACCTGGCTTTACTATTCATTGCTCCGTACATTCCAGCTGACGAACAAGCCTGCATTCAAGGAGATATGGGTTTCTGGCCTTGTGATGGACGAGAAAGGGCAGAAGATGAGCAAATCGCTTGGCAACTCTCCACCACCTGGGCCAATCATCGACAAGTATGGCGCAGACGCTCTAAGATTCTTCGGCACTCTTGAATCCGGGCATGGGAGCGATGTCCGTTTCTCTGAAGATCGCCTAGCAGGGGTTTCAAAGTTCATGACCAAAATTTGGAACATAGCCCGTTTCATTTCCATGTTCCCATTCCCCAAGGATTTGAAATATGCGGATTTGACCCGGGTCGACAAATGGGTTCTTGCCGAACTGAACAGGCTCCTTGAAACCATTGTTCCAGAGTGTAACAGGCTCGATTTCCACAAGCCCGCTATGGAGATACGAAGCTTTACGTGGAATCTGCTTGCCGACCACATCCTTGAGATGCTAAAAGGACGGGCATTCAACTCGGAGGGCAAATTCACAGAGGTTGAACAACAGTCTGCATGGAACGTACTCCACACCACATTGCGTCACCTATTGCTGATTATGGCCCCCATAACCCCCTTCATCACAGACCGTATATACAGGGAACTGTACAGCCCTGATGGCATCCACACTGAGCAGTATCCCAAGCCGAAGAAGGGATGGAAATCCAGTCTGATTGAGCACACCGATCTTCTGCTACGGACAAACAGTGCCTTCTGGAAGTTCAAAAAGGACAATGGCCTATCGCTGCGAGTAGGGCTGCCAGAAGCCTATATCTCCAAGGACCTCAAACCATGGGGCAAGGACTTGCAAGCAATGCATGGTATCGAGAAGCTCCACTTTGGCATTCCAAAGGGCAAGAGATTCGTCGAAGTCGCTCTTCCCGACTCGGAAGAAGTTATCCACGTCAGAGCACCCGAGATGTCCAAGAAGTAATTGTCCCTCCTTGCGCCCTCTATGGAACGACCAGCACATGATTTTCATGCTTGGTTTCACACTTCAGGCTGTTAGAAACAAGGCAGTATTTCCCAGCGAGTTCTAACGCTCTCTCTGCCTTATGCCTGAGATCCTCAGACTGGACCGTGACAGTCGCATCTACAAGCATCTTGGTGAATTGAAATCCTTTCTCGACTCTTTCCAAAGTGCCTTTGGCAGTACATGAGAACGACTTGTACTCGAACCGGAGCTTCTTAGAGAATGTCACGAAGGTCGTCATGAAGCACGAAGCAACAGCAGCGACGAACAGATCCTCTGGAGTGATGATGCCTTCAGGGCCATCAAACTCGGGAGGCGCTGCGACCTCGATGGTTGGTTTCCCTTCAACAAGCATATTGCCTTGTCGTCCACTTGTCCAGTCTACTTGCACAGTGTACTCGTGTGATACATCGTCCGCATTCATCTTTGACACCATCTCTAATGTCCCCCAGCTGCTCGAAAAGCCTTTGGATTAATGAAAAAACTATGGTTAGTCCTCGACAATGATCTCGTGCTCGTGAGTCGTGGGACATTTCATGCTGTTCGCAATGAAACAATACTTCGCACCGAGTTCCAATGCACGCTCAAACTTCTTGGTTTGCCCACCTGCCGCAATGACCAGTCTTGTTTTGGTATGGATTCTTGTTACTTCGAAACTCCTGTCGACTTGTTCGAGAAACCCTACAGACTCCGCTTCGAAGGACTTGAACTCTATATGCATCTTTTTTGTAAAGTATACGAACGAGTTCATGAAGCACACCGTACCAGCTGCCACGAAGAGTTCCTCCGGCGTATAGTGTTGAACCGAGCCATCGGATCCTGATGGAATGCCTGTTTTGATTTCTTCTCTCCCTTCGACCACGACTCTCCCTGATTTTCCTCCAGTCCAATGCACCTTGATATGATGTTCATCCAGTCTTTCTGTCATGCTTGTCACTCCCTGCATGATTCGTTATTATCCACATATGATTTATGGAACAGCAGCACTCTTGATTGCCTTGATGACCATGAAGAACGGAATGCGTTTCTCTCGGTCAAAGAACCTGTCGTCTTCTTTTGGAATAGGCTCTTTTAATGCATCAATTCGAAATCCTGTGGCGATTAAACTATCGATATACGTTGAGATTGTCCTATGGTAGAACGTTATCGGTTCGGGGAAACGCTCACCTTTGCGCGTCCGCCAGTAACGCTCGTATGGCTTCTCATCAGTATAATGGTCGACCTTGAAGTAGAAACCCTTTCGTCTATTCGTTCTGAGATCCTTCTCTCCCAGTTCCCACTCTCCAGGACCATAGATGTTGAATGCTGGATGGACAATTGAGAAGACTAAAACACCTTCAGGCACCAACACTCGATTGAATTCCGATAAGGCTTCACTGAGGCACGGCACATTAAGAATGACTAGGTTACAAAGAACAATGTCGAAGGATTCAGTATCGATTGACTCCATATTGCAGATGTTCGCAATCCGATAGTCTATGGGCTGGCTTTCAGTACTCTTTTCTTTTGCAATCCTTATCAGTTTCTCAGATAGGTCTATCCCCGTCATCAGAGCCTGTTTTCCTGCATAGTATCGTGTCAAGTATCCCTCTCCACATCCAGCATCGAGCATCTTTTTTCCCGCAACATCTCCAAGCAGTTCTTCCACGCAGGGATTTAGAATCTTCTGATGATGTGGAGTTCCGTGATCCGACACGAGGCCTGCGTAGTGTTTGGCATTAGCCTCCCATTGGTTTCGCACGGATTCGAACATAATGGCTGGTACGCACCGCCGCATCTAAGGATTTAGGATAGTCTATATCTTTTCCCAGACTGCATGCACTCGCTTCCCGGTTTCCTCGATTACGGACTGCATCTCATCCTCTGGGGCAAACCCAAGTTCGACGCCCATCTTCATTATTGAGGAATGTATCACTACTGCTTTTCCCTCTTTCTCTGAAACCACAAAGCTGCATGGCATGACAAGGGCCATGTCATTTGATACGTCAACAGCTTTCTTGGCTAGGTCAGCTGAACAGGCAAGAATGAATGTCTTCTTCGGGTAGTCCTCGATTCCAAGCTTCTTCTTGAACATATCATGCATACCCTTAGTCAACAGGATAGTGAATCCACCTTCTTCGACAAGTGCCTCGACGTGTTTGACTGCATCCTCAAAATTCATGTCTAGTTCTTTACGCAAAATCTCTGGCATGCCCTGAATAGGGAAACAATAGTTAATAGAGGTTCGCATATGAACTGCATCTTCACTGGCAGATGAGATCACCACATCCCATTGCCATCATTATCTCGTCCGAGTATTTGTCGCCTGCATACTTGAGTCCATGTTTGAGCATACCGAACCGCGCAAAGCCGATTCGCTCGTATGCTTTGATTGCTCGGCTATTGTTACCTTCGACGCTAATCTGTACCATCTCAACTCCTCGAACGGCGAAATGTTTGGCAACTACTTGCATCATAAGTCGTGCAATGCCCATCCGCTGGAATGACTCATGCACGACGACTTGGACCATCTCAATCCTATGGCGCTCGCCATACCACCTCTTTCTCACACCGGTACAGACCCCAATGACCTTGCTCTCCGCTACGCAGCTCACACTGAATACCTCATCTCTCCCAGGGGATAGCAACTCTCTCCGCTGTTTGATGAACACCTCCACATCCACACCTGTAAAGAGTCCTTCTACAATAGAGCTTGCATGCCGTTCTTCGTATGGCTGGATTTCCACTCGAAGTCCGCTTTTTAGATTATAGACTGACAGAATGAATCACGACCTGCCGTGCGATGGTGGACCGGGGGGGATTCGAACCCCCGCCCTTCTGAATGCGAATCAGACGATCTACCGGGCTGATCTACCGGCCCATGTTTTTCGAAACATCTTTGAATATCTTAAAACCTTGCCTAATGGTCAGACGTCTATTCCGAAGGCCTGCGATAACCTCTCTATCTTCCGGTACTCTATTAGGAACTCCCTTCCTTTTTGCGTGAGGAAGTATGAGCGATTATCGCCATCTATCAGTTCCTTAATGAGTTCCTTCTCGATCAATTCCTCGATATACTGAGTGAGCCTGTCGTGTGAAAGATTGGCCGCGTACAGGATTTTTGTAGGTCCTGCTCCGTCTTCTCCCTCGGCCTGGATAGTCCTCAGCATGTCTGCAAGGATACGCACCTTTGACCGATAGGCTCGTTTTCTACTCATCCTTTTGTGCCTGCCTCAGCATGACAAGGAACGAGAACAAACCTAGGAACTGAGCGAGTTGGCTTCCAAGGTAGATGAAATATGTCTGCAGGTCGATTACATTAATCATGCCCAAGATATGGCTTACAAGGAGCAATGTGAAACCCACGAAGACATAAAGGGCGAACGAGGATCTCACAGAGGCATAGTTCATCAATGTCTGTAAGACCACAACTATCAGGAGGAGGATAGCTATGACATCTAGTTCTGGGGATGTCAGAAAGGGCAATGCCAGAGCAGCCATTGCATAGTTAGAATGGTACTTACGCTGCCCTCGGTGGGTTGCAGTGATGAAAATAGCGTAGGCCATTATCTTCATCACCCCGTACGCAACGATGACGATGCCTAGCACTCTGTCCGCGTTTGCTGGATCCGTAAGGAAGTAGAGTGTGCCAATTACCCTCCCGAACATCCCTGCCGATAGGACTAGGAATCCAGTTGAAAGGTCAGAGAGCTTCTTT
The DNA here is from genome assembly GCA_024275415.1 of archaeon. Taxonomy (GTDB): domain Archaea; phylum Asgardarchaeota; class Thorarchaeia; order Thorarchaeales; family Thorarchaeaceae; genus MP5-2226. The sequence goes on along the minus strand of JAJRZD010000095.1, from coordinate 11,314 downwards.
TGACGTGTCAAACCAAATGCAACATTCGCATAATGTGACACCATTAATGCGATGATGCCTGCCACTACCTCGATAATGAGGTCTATTCTGATCAACGCAAATACTATTTGACTTTGCATTCACTACGCCTGTCCTAGGTTTGTGTCTTCCAGTATTATACCAAATGAATGAATCATCCCTTTTTTAGGTGAATCGGTGATATCTACACGAATGGAAACAACCGACGTCAAGCTTTTTCTGGGCTATACGCCAGCTACAGGGCCTTTTGACGTTCTCATTCCTAATACTGTCGGACTGAGGCGGTCTGAGAACCGCTGAGTGTTGTCAATATTGTGCGGGATTGTTGTTGCCAAGTATAATTGTAGTCTTCTAATCACTGAAGTAATAGAGCTTATATGTCACGGTGTGTCTAATAGGTACTAATTCGTATCAATTCGCGAATTAAACCTAGGAGGCACTATCATTGGAGAGAAATCAAATCATAGCGATAGTAGTCATACTAGTTATTGTTGGAGGCCTTGCAACAAGCCTCATACTGTTTCCGCCTTCCGGGCCTGAACGAGGCGTTATCATTTTCGGGACTACGGACACAGTCGAGGCCAGCATTGACCCTGCACAATCATATGACTATTTTGGCTGGGAAATCATCACATCCCTCGGAGCGGGTTTGGTAGAAATCATACCTGGAACCGCTGCCAGTGCTGATGATATCCGAGGAAATCTCGCGGAATCTTGGACGGTTGATGCTTCTAGAACGCAATGGGACTTTACCCTACGTCAGAATATCACATTCTATGATGGACAACCGTTCAATGCAACTGCTGTGAAATGGTCCTTTGACCGGAATATCGGGATGGCATTGGAGGATGGGCCACAGCTCAATATGGGTTACGCTGATATCATTGATGAGGTCGTGGTTGTTTCTGAATACGTTGTTAGATTCAATCTGAAAATAGCTTTTGCACCGTTCCTTCAGCTGATGGCGTGTGCTGCATCATACATCGTACATCCGGATCATGCTACTGACACAGACTATGTACAATATAGCGAGTCGGCAGGTGTCCGTGCAAGCCATCCAAATGACTTGGGACCGTACATTCTGACAAACTGGACCCGTGTTGGCGGTACTGATACAATCATGCGTCTAGAGAAGAATCCGAACTACTGGAATAAGTCATTGCCCAGAACTGATGTCATCATTATCAAGTTCTACTCTACTGACACAGCATTGGCATCTGCGATGACGGCTGGCGAGATAGATGTAGCATACAGGCATCTTACCCCAGCTCAAGTGGACAACTTCAGAGGGAACGCGAACTTCAAAGTATGGGAAGGAACCGGAGCAGCTATCCAGTATATGCTCTTCCAGCAGCGAATCTATCCATTCAATGAAACTCTCGTACGACGAGGAATTGCTGCCGCTCTCAACAGGACCAATGTAGCAACAACAGTCTTTCAGGGCACAGTCGAGCCGCTCTATAGCATCGTTCCGAAAGGGATGGCATATCATAAGCCATCATTTGAGAAATACGGTGAAGCGAACTATACCTATACAAAATGGGCACTTGCTCAGTTTGGATATGACGAGAACAACAAGCTCGAGTTCGACCTGTATTATGAGAGTTCGGGACACTATCCATCCAGCGAAGCTCAGGCAACTGTCTACAAGAGTGACCTTGAAGCAAGTGGGGTTATATCCGTTACATTGAAGCCTCTTGAATGGGCTACATATCGTCAGCAGAGGAATGCAGGTACAATGCCAGTCTTCATCTATGGCTGGTATCCTGACTACATTGATCCAGATAACTACGCGTTCTTGCCGTTCGCGTCATGGCTCAATCTAGGATACAATGAAACCTATCCTGCTGGCGGAGTACAACAATACAACCTATGGGTTGAAGGACGTAGTGCTCAAACCTCTGCCGAGCGTCAGGCTGCCTACTATGAGCTTCAGGATCTTCAGGCTGATGAGGTATCTCTCGTACCTCTATGGCAAGGCCGCACAACCGCAGTGAGCAAGGCAAACATCGCCGGAATAGTCCTAGACATCACTGTGAACTGGCGTCATTGGCTCATGTACTGGGAATAATATCTTGTGAATCCAAAGGTGCTATAATATGGCACCTTTCTTTTTTTCTTTCAATTTCGCTGCTAAATACATAATCTACTTAAGCTGGTTTCTTCTGCACGAGTAAATAATCGATTGTTTCATCTTCGTGGCATATACTAAATGTGAGAATCTGAGGAGAGGAAAATGTCCCTAAGATCCTATATCATCGGTCGAGTATTAATGACCATCCCTATGGTAATGTTTCTTCTAACGCTTGTCTTTATCATTCTTCGAGTTATCCCAGGAGACCCTGCTCTCTTGCATTTCGAGAAGAATGTCGATCCTGCAACTCTTGAAGCATTTAAGCAACGACTTGGAATGGACAAGCCAATCTGGGAGCAATACTTCGATTACTTGGGCGGGTTGGCAGTCGGTGACCTTGGCATATCAATGCAAGATTTTGCTCCAATCAGTGAGCATATTGCAGGGAGATTCCCCGCGACATTGGAACTCACCATTTACTCGATTATCTTTGCTGTTCTCTTTGGAGTTGCCTTGGGTGTCAAGTCATCAAAAACATATGACCGACCTACAGATCATGGGATTCGTCTTTTTGGCATTGTCACCTATGCGATCCCAGTGTTCTTCCTAGGAATGATTCTTCAATTCATATTCGGGATCTGGCTACAGGTACTTCCTGTCAATGGCAGATTCGACCCGCACTATGCCCCTCCAACTAGAATCACAGGGATGTATACCATCGATGCTCTTCTCACCATGAACACATTTGCTCTGATTATCGCTTTGCGATACATCCTCCTGCCCTCCATTACACTTGGTACCGTCTTATGCGGCATCTTTGTTCGACTGACACGGACGAACATGTTAGAAACCATCAGGATGGATTTTGTGGTTGCCGCAGAAGCAAGAGGACTTTCCGACAGGGTGATCACTTATGGGTATGCATTACGAAATGCATTCCTACCAATCATGACGATGATAGGACTGCAGTTCGCAGCTCTTCTTGCAGGAGCTGTCCTAACTGAAACCACATTCAATTTGCTTGGTTTGGGCACCTACCTCATAGATAGGATCAATCACCGCGACTATACAGGAATACAAGGCACTGTGGTTGTCTTTGGCATCCTTGTTAGCATTGTCACGCTTGTAATGGACATCCTATATGCTTACTTGGATCCACGCATTCGACTATAGGAGGCATGACGATGACTCAAGTTCTTAGTGGAATATTCTTCCATCTTGGTAAACGAAAAGAGTCCACCAAGGATTATTCCAAGAAATGGTGGGCAGTGATTCTGATGCTAACAGTGCTTGTTGTGCTCATCGTTGCGGCATTGATAGCGATATCCCTCACAGCACGAAGCGGAGTGGGCATCCATGTGGTGGCTGGAACATTTCTTCTAGCCATGACATCGCTGCTCACAGCATCCTATATCAAGCGAATCAATCTTCCGAACAACCAGGTGACACGACACCCCGTCTATCTGCCCGTGGCTATCGTGTCCGTCTTTTTTGCCATCACATCACTTGTACTGGGATATATCATCTATCCGACTGACCCAATCGGGTTTGGGATAGTAATGATTGCGGGTGGTATTGTCCTCTCGGTCTTTTTCCTGCTTGTCTATGAAGGCTATCCCCGTCTGAAAATACATGGCTCCCCTGGCATCCTTGCCATCTCTGGGTTATTGATGGTCACCGCTATCATTTACATGACCGTGATCGCAGACTGGATCGTTCCTTATTCTCCATTTCACATAAATGTGGGAGGGATCCGTGAGCCACCAAATCCTTCGTTCCCACTCGGGACTACTTCGCTTGGACAGGATATGTTGAGCAGGGTCATCGCTGGGGGTGCCACAATGCTACAGGTAGCTGCCATCTCGGTGGTGGTATGTTTCAGTATAGGCGTTCCCATTGGGTTGCTGTCCGGCTACCGTGGAGGACTCGTGGATAAGACAATTGGCTTAGTCATGGATAGTCTGTTTGCCTTTCCGGGACTCGTCCTTGCAATTGCAATTGCAGCCATTCTGGGCCCCGGCATCCTCAATATGGCAATCGCTATTGCAGTTGTGTACATCCCATCATATTTCAGAGTAGTCCGAAGCCAAGTGTTCACAGTCCGGGAACTCCCATACGTGGAGGCTGCCATTGTAATGGGAGCACGCGACCGTGACATTCTGTTCCGGTATATACTCCCCAATGTCCTACCTTCTTCTGTGGTGATAATGTCAATCAACTTCGCCGATGCGATTCTCACAGCTGCAGGATTGACATTCGTAGGTCTCGGCCTCTCAGTCGATATCGCTGACTGGGGGTGGGATCTCACTTTAGGCTTCCAAGTCCTAATTGTTGGAGCTTGGTGGATATCTGCATTTCCTGGTCTCATGGTCATCTTACTAGCATTAGGTTTCACTCTTACCGGCGAGGGACTGAACGAGATTTTGACGCCTAAACTGAGGGAGTGATAGGAATGGTCGATGTCTTACGTATTAAGGATTTGATTGTGGAATACACGACACAAAGGGGAACTGCCCGGGCAGTAGATCGGGTATCGCTCACGCTTGGAGAAAACCGGACGCTGGGCCTTGCAGGAGAGTCCGGTTGTGGCAAATCGACACTTGGGCGGTCACTCATGAAACTAGTTCCATATCCAGGGAAAATTGTCAGCGGGGACATCATCCTCAACATTGACCATGACATCACGTGGAAAAAAGGCACCATCAAGAAGGGCGATGTGTCCATCCTAGAACTTAATGATGACCAGCTACGGATGATTCGTGGAAGCGAGATAGCTTATATATTTCAAGATCCGATGACTTCTCTTAACCCCATGCTGAGCATTGGCAAACACTTCATCCAAATACAGCAGGCACATGATCCTACAATTGAGGATGAGCAGGCACTTGAGCGTGCCAAGGAGGTACTTGAGAGCCTTGGTATCCTTGCAGAACGGGTGGATGATTATCCACACCAATTCAGTGGTGGAATGCGCCAACGTGTGATGATAGGGCTTGGTCTTGTGCTGCGCCCCCGTCTGCTGATTGCCGATGAGCCCACGACATCTCTTGATGTAATCGTTGAGGCACAGATATTGGAGGAGATGGCAGAGCTCAAGGAGAAATTCAATCTTACCATGATCTTGATTACCCACAATCTTGGTGTATTGGCACAGACCGCGGATGATGTGGCCATCATGTACACTGGGAGGCTTGCAGAACTCGCTCCCACTGAAGCATTATTTGAGAATCCACAACACCCATACACTGAGGCGCTTCTCCAGTCGGTTCCAGATGTGACCAAACCAGATAAGAAACTTGCATGGATTCCTGGGGCACCACCTGACCTTGTGAACCCTCCTGACGGATGCATGTTCAATCCCCGCTGTCCCTTCGCCATGGATATCTGCAAACAAGAAGAGCCTCCGCTCATCCAGAGCGACACTGGAGGGCTAGTTGCGTGTCATCTATACGGGAGGTCTTAACATGAATTTAGTCGAGATTCGGGACGTAACAAAATACTTCCCCGTGCAAAGGGGATTCATTGAACAGATAATCTCTCGGAAACAGGAATTCGTCAGGGCTGTCGATGGTGTTTCCTTCGATATCCGCAAAGGAGAGATACTTGGTCTTGCAGGAGAAAGTGGCTCTGGGAAGACCACGATGGGTAGACTATGTGTGCGACTTATCCGCCCCACGCAAGGTGAGATACTCTTCGATGGCATCAACATCGCCGAAGTAGAGGGGACGGAGATGCGAAATCTTAGGCGTCGTATCCAATTCACGTTTCAAGACCCATCATCATCGCTGAATCCTCGCCTTTCCATCGGAGATGCCATCGCCGACGCATTAAGATTCCAGAACATGGGATCCCCTGAAGAACGGAAGGAGATTGTGGAGAGTGTCTTAGAACGTGTTGGGCTGGCCCCCGCAGACACGTTCTACCATCGAAAACCACATCAGCTTTCAGGCGGGCAGAGGCAACGTGTCGTGTTTGGGCGGGCTATAGTTCTCAGCCCTGAGTTCATCGTGACTGATGAACCCGTAGCAATGGTCGATGTTTCCATCAAGGCACAACTACTTGAGCTGATGCTAGACCTGAAAAAGGAGTTGAACCTGACTTACTTGTTCATCTCTCACGATCTTGCGACCGCGCGTCATGTGTGCGATCGGATTGCTATCATGTACCTTGGAAAGATTATTGAGATTGGCGATGATGACCAGGTATATGAAGACCCCCTTCACCCTTACACGGACGGTCTCATTAGTGCCATCCCTGTCCCAAACCCTAAGATCCAGAAGACCGGCAAGGTTCCAAGAGGCGAGATTCCCAGCCCGATAGATCCGCCCTCTGGATGCCGGTTCCACCCTCGATGTCCCAAGGCATTCGACAAATGCTCGACGGAAGAGCCGACCCTGAAGGACATGGGCAATGGGCGATGTGTAGCATGCCATCTGTACTGAACCTGTGTCCCATGCTGCCGAGATGGTGACGGCTCATCCCTGTGTATTTGCGGACGTTCTTACTAGATGAATCATCTAGTCCTATCCTTCATTCAGCCTTTATATCAGAACAATACAGGATTCTATGAGTCAAGATGAAACGAGTCGCGCCCGTACTGGTCCCTACCATCAGCGTATCTCTAGCAATCCTACTCGTTTTCTCCTTATCCCCACTGCTGACAGATGCAGCTGCGATCTTAGACTCTCCGGGCGCCGCAGCTGCATCACTTGGGAACTCCTTTGAAATAAAGGCGATTGGAGAAGCTATTGCTAACACGACTGACGGTTCTGTCAGAGCGTTGACTAAGATGCATCTGGAATTCACTATCGTGCGAAATGGGACACGAGGCGTGTTGTTCCAGGTCAATTCTGGCTATTTGGTCATGAACTACACCCGGTACGAGATACAGGAAGGCATAGGGCTTGCGGGACGCCCGAGAGAAGGTCGTTTCAACAATACAATCGTCTTTGGCTTTCGAGTGAACCTGACTGGTTATGACGGCGATGCTGCTCAGCTAGTGTTCAGGGGATTCGTCGCACGAAATGAGGCAAAAGGTCCTATCCTATACATGCAAGGTAGAATTACATTAGAATCAGTACAATACTATCTGATTCAACGTGGGAATGTCCACAGGATCAAAACATGATGGAAGGAACCGTAGACTGCAGGCAATAGATAGGAAAACCTACCTGTCATTGCGAATGAATGGCGGGATCAAACCCGCCCTTCCATCACCTTACTTCTCTTTCTCTATGACTGCCTCAACCTTGGAGAGCCTGTCCTTGAGGTCTCTATTCTCCAGTTCGAGCTCCTCGACTGACTTCTGGAGGGACTTGATCTCAGTCGAGTCCTTCTTTTTGCTGAGCGCTCGTATGGAAACTCTCGCCATCCTGATGATGTCAGAATCCACATGCCCCTCAGCCAGCTTCCTCAATGAAGGGATGAAACCTGCATCCCCATAGGTCTTTGCTGCACTTATCGCTCCTATCCTGACTCTGTATGACTTGTCATGAAACAAACCCTCGATGATACCTTTCACCTCTGGATGCTTCTTCTTGTGCTTTTTTCCTAGGACCGCGAGCAATCCCGGTGCTGTCCGTCGCAGGTAGTCGTCATGTCCTGTCTTCGTGTATTCAGCAATGATTGGAATCGCCTTCGCATTTCCCGTTTCCTTCAGACCGTTGAGGTATCCTCTCCGCACGATCTCTGTCCATGTCTGCGGAGCACTCTTGAGACCTTTTTGCAGGATCTTGAAAGACTCACCGTGTTTCAGTTTCCCAATGGATGTCGCAGCAGCCGCAACAACGAAATATGATTTCTCATCACGAAGGAGTTCTTTCAATGCATCAAGTGCCCGATTGTTCTGATAGAAATTGCCCAAGGCACCCGCAACCGATGTCCGTGCTCTACTGTCCTTCAGTCCACGTCCTTTCAAGAGCTGCGTGAGAGCCGATTCATTCTTTACCTTTCCAAGCACCTTTGCTATCTCCGCCTGCACACCCCAGAAGGAATCGTTGACCAATGCCTTTCCCAATGCATCGAGCGCCTTGGGATTAGGTTTCTTGCCGAGTGCCTGAGCCGCTTTGATTCTCTGGATTACGTTCGCCCCGTGGTGCAGTTGTTCAATCCACATCCCTTCTGGCTTCGTGATATTCCAATCCATAAGCACAGTATAGTCAGGGTCGATGACGATATGTTTTGGCTTCTTAGTCACTGGATAGTAGAAACTGTGGATGCGTTCGTTCACTTCCATTGTGTATCGGGTACGCTCTCCGTTCTCATCCACGAACTCGACCACCAAAGGGAACCTGAAAACCTCCGGAGTCATCCCATCGTCATGTTTCTGGGTCTGCTCGATTTTCACAAGGGCGTGTCCTAACTTCTCATCATGTGAACAGGTAATCTTGCATTCGGGATACCCCGCCTTGTAGAGCCATTGCTCGAAGAACCAGCCATAGTCCTCGCCTGTCATCTCTGTGAACAGGGCTTCGAGGTCATGGGTGTATGGCGACTTGTGCCCGAACCTTCGCAACCACTCCCCAAGGATGTCCCACCACCTCTCTTCACCAACAAGATGCTTGAGCATATAGTACCTCCATGCAGCGCCTGGGTATAGGTGCCTGTCGAACATGTCAGACCCTCGCTCCCACTCATTGTACACGATGGGTCTCCTGTATTTGTTCTTGTCCTCATCGAAATAGGATGTCTGCTTCCCGTACTGGTCGTAGAGGTACTCGTCATAACCAAGGTCGTGGAGTTTCCACTCGTTCTGAAACTGCGTCCCAGCTCCCTCGTTGAGCCACCCGTGTGACCATGTCCGACAAGTCACCAGATCGCCGAACCATTGGTGCGCCAATTCATGGGCCACCAGCCAGTCAGATTGGTAGTCCTTGTGGACCTTCTCCTCGTGAAGGGTGACGTCCGTCTGGGTCGTGGCACTGACGTTCTCCATGCCTCCTATGACAAAGTTCGCCGCCGTTATCTGGGCATACTTGGCCCAGGGGAACTTGACACCGAGCTTCCCCTCGAAGAACCGTATCATCTCCGGTGTCTTCCCGAACGACCTGTAGACCGTGTCGCGGTTCCATTTCTTGTGGGCGTAGTAACTCACTTCTAACCCATCAAGGTCCTCCTTGTACTCCACGTACTCTGAAGCCGCCATGGTCATCAGGTACGCAGGGATAGGCTGCTCCTGCACCCAGTGAAAGGTTTCTGTCCCGTCATCGTTCACCATGCGTTCCTTGAGACGCCCGTTACCCATCGCAAAATACCCCTTCGGGACAGTGATAATGCTCTCGGTCGGGAACTTGTGGCTCGGGTTGTCGTAGATGGGAACACACGCCCTGCAACAGTCATCTTGCATCTGGGTCCAGAAGGAACTCTCCACATCTGGGAACTCGGGGCACGGGTTCGTGAAGTGCACCCCCACCCTCGGCTCATCGATGGTGTACGAGAACGTCAGCTCCTCTGACTCGCCCTTCCCAAGTGCCCTTACAAGGTACACGAACATGCTCTCTGTGTCCGGGTCGATGTCGAACTCCAACTGCTCGCCGGAAGAATCCGTCACCCCTGAGATATCGAGGTCTAGTGTATGGAGGAACACTCGTGACAATGCCGGCACGATCGATGTCAGCTTGAGCCTTGCTATCGCGTCCACCCGCTCGCCAGCGATGTCCACCACCCAGTCCACCACCAACAGGTCGATGTCATAATACCGAGGTGGGGCCCATTGCGGCCGTGCGGTGGGGAACGTGAACGCCTCACGCTCCGCAGTCAGTACGTTCTTCTCCTCTATTAGACTGCCGCGCGTCAACGCAGCCAGATGTTCGTGAAAATCGGTCATGTAGAAGTACCTTCTTGTGGTTCCCATGATCCATCTAGCACAACATGAGTGTTCCCGTATGGTCGATCCATCCCGCAGAAAAAAGATGTCCCTGTCCCACCGTCACGATGGCGCCAAATCCCCTGAATACGCTACGCCATCCTTCGAACACCAAAATATCACCCTTCGAAGAGCTTATTACATAAAAAGTCAACTAAATATGATTGTGTCCCTTGGAAAGCTTTAAATGAGTTTTACCGAGGGAACAGTTGCTTCGCATCCTACGGTGTCAGGCTGGATGCTGTTGGCTCAAGCCTAGCGATGATAGCCCGCGATTTCCAGATGCGAACACATGATGCGGACGTGAGATAGACTGGTGCTCCTGTACCAGAATCCCCTCACTTCTAAGATAGGCTCAACAGTGTGCAGGTATTTGGGTAAGGACATCCCTTCTTTCCCCGTTCATGCCTGTACTTCATACAAGCGTAAAGTTCAGTGTGCTATATGTTGTACGTGCGGACCGACCACTACTCCGGTCTATCCTTGCCAACGCGTACAATTTCGGACCAACTCTAGTTGATCCTGCTAGAGGGCACTGCTATCGGCTTGGGGCTAAGACATGCAAGTCGAACGAGCGCGCATCCGCGTTCGTGGCGAACGGCTCAGTAGTGTCGTTAACTTACCCTGTAGAGGTGGACAACGCCGGGAAACTGGCGGTAATCCGCCATAGGAGCGATGTTCTGGAAATGATGTTGCTCTCAAATGGGAACCCTAGGTATGCTGGGTTCGCCGCTACAGGATGGGACGGCACCGGATCATGGTGGATGGATAGGTAAAGGCTTTCCATGCCGATGACCCGAGCGGGCGATGTAAGTCGTGGCCCGGAGAAGGGAACTGAGACAAGGTCCCTAGCCCCACGGGGCGCAGCAGTTACGAAACCTCACCAATGCGCGAAAGCGTGAGTGGGCCAAGCCGAGTGATGGGAGATAATTCCATCTGTGACGAAACAGTAAGGATGTTCGTTAGAAAGGAGAGGGCAAGGCTGGTGCCAGCCGCCGCGGTAAAACCAGCTCTTCGAGTGGTGTCCATGATTATTGAGCTTAAAGCGTTCGTAGCCTGTTTGGTAGGTCCCTGCTTAAATCCGGTCGCTTAACGGTCGGACTGGTAGGGATACCGCCTTACTTGGGGACGGGAGACGATGACGGTATTCCGTAGGTAAGGGTGAAATCTAATGATCTACGGAGGACCACCAGTGGCGAAGGCGGTCATCGAGAACGTGCCCGACGGTGAGGGACGAAACCCAGGGGAGCAAATCGGATTAGATACCCGAGTAGTCCTGGGCGTAAACGATGCCCGTTAAGTGTTGCATTGGCCACGAGCCACTGCAGTGCTGTAGCGAAAGCGATAAACGGGCCGCT
>JAJRZD010000094.1 GCA_024275415.1 archaeon | reverse complement strand
TAATACCGGATGTTTTACTACATCCTGCTAAATAGCTTCAACGGATTGCGGGATACAGCGAATATGCATAGGGGAATGCTCAAGATATGAGTGAATATAATACTATTAGCGCAACCCTCAAGAGTGTTCTTAGCAGATATAGGGATCCAAGCGGCAATGTGAATTACCTCTCAATGGTGGGGGACACATCAATCACTTCCTTTGCAGAATCGCTGGCAACCTTCGACCTGAGTACATTGGACTCGAAAGAGAAAGAGATGGCGTTCTGGATCAATTGCTATAATGCCCTCTCAATCTATGGGGTCATTAAGAAACTGAAAAGCAATCCGAAATTTGCAGAAAAGGGTAATGCGAGCTGGTTCCAACGAGTGCGGTTCTTTGCGCTCCAGAAGTTCAATGTTGGTGGGAAAGAGGTCACACTGAGGGATATCGAGAACGACCTTCGAAAGAGGTTTAGAGACCCGCGCATTCACTTTGCGCTGAACTGCTCGTCGCTGGGGTGTCCGGTCTTGAAGGATGGGCGATACAGTTCTGAAAATCTCGATAAGGAGCTAGAAGAAGCATCCAAGCTCTATTTGAGATCACCTCAGGGGGTCGTCTTGGATAAAGAAAGCAACACCCTCTCGGTCAGCATGATTTTCAAGTGGTACAAGAAGGATTTTGAAGCTACGGGTAAATCTATTCCTGAATATGTGGCACAATATCTTCCAGATGGCCAGAAGAACTACATCCTAGAGAACACAGATTCGTTGAGGATCACTTACATCGACTATGACTGGTCGTTGAACACAAGCGAAGAGAAGGAGTGAGATAGAAGAATGGCGAGATTCAAAGGAGGTATATTCGGACTGAAAAAGGTCGGAAAATACCTGACCGATTCAGATCTAAGGAAAGCCTATGCAGAGTACAAGGAATCCGAGGAGATGGCATTCCGTCTTATTGTCAATACGATACTATCCGAGGGGTGGATAATCTCGCTGTCCCAGCCAAGGACATGTCAAGAGGTCGCAAATGAGTTCAGTTACACCAATATCCCACTTCTTGAGAATATCCTTACGCTTCTTGTGAAAAATGGAGTGCTGAGGCAGGAGGGCGAAACCTATTCGATCAAAGAATTGAAAGCGACACCTATCAGACCAGAGGATGTCGGCACAGTTCTGACCAATTTCTACTTTGATTGTGCCCAATTCCTACCTGATGCACTAAGAGGACAGACTGTCGCGTTGGAAAGCGTACCACGTATTGTGCTGGAGTCTGTATTCAGTAGTACGATGACAAAGAAGGGAAGAGGTGTCCTCTTACGATCTTTTGCTCCAAAGAACGCGAAAGAGATTGGAGTTTCTGCATTCGCTGATGTTGGACTGCCCTACGCATTGCAGCAGGTCAACGAAATCTTTGACCCTGCGCGCATCCATCTTTTCATGCAGAACTACCGATGGCTTTCCCTTCTTACCTCTATCCTAAGCCACTTGTCAGGAAATGAGGTGCTAGGCAAACTGACCACGGATATTCTTGGGAGAAAGATTGAGGAACAGTTAGATCTGTTCTATGGGGAAGAGCTATTCGCATTCTCCCATGATTCGCTGGAAGAACGTGTGCGTATTGTTTCGTCCTGCCTGAAGCCTGGAGCGAAACTCATAACAAATGATCCCACGTTGTCCCCAGGCGAAAGTGTCAGTTCTCCCGCATACATACTCATGCAGACCATAGAAGGATATCCACAACCGGTCAAGCGGGACGAGATACACGAGATATTCTCACGCCACAAGCTGACCGCAGAAACCATTGGGGACAACTGGATCATTGCTGTGAAGGAGGGCGCGTAGATGGAACCAAAGAAACATGTGAGGGAAATCCTTGTCATTCACGAAAGTGGTCTTCCTCTAGGACATGTGGGAACTGGACAGATAGAGATTGATGATGCACTCTTCGGAGGGTTGCTTTCAGCATTAGATAATGTAGGACAGAGCCTTGGGATTGGGGAGGATGGCGCTTTGGATTCTATCGGTTTCAGAGCATACGATGTGGTCTATGCTAGAACAACAAACGGCATCGTGGTGCTGCTTACAAACATTGGAAATCAGGAGTTCTACGTGAAAGCAAAGGAGGAGCTTCGGACGATTGGTGACCTGATCGAGAGAAAGGGATACCTTACCGATTACTACGAGAGAACAAGCGAGCTGGTGTCTGATGTTGATGAGATAATCAGGTCTAATGCTAGGACTATTTTCGCAGAACAGAATGATGTGTTCGCGTGGGATGAGGAGCACTCATTCCAGCTTGCTGAATATAAGAATGCACGATGGACAGGAAAAAATCTTTTCGAGCACTACCTCATGCTGTCACCCCTTGCGGCGGTCATTAAGATGCCCATGAAGGATCTTGAGGAGTTATGCGATAGCCTTGCTGAGAAAAAGAAACCATCCGAGATTCTAGCAGACCCAAACATCAAAACAAAGGATGAGAGCCTGCTGGCAGAAACGATGCGCTTTCTCCATCAATTTGGTGTGATATACTGCTTTAGTTCCAGTGTTAAGAAATAAGGAAGGTTTGTTTGAGATGGACTCGACTCTGGGAGAAAGTATTAGAGATGTGTATAGCGTGACTGCAAGGAAATACGACATGATCCTCAAGGCTTACAAGGCGCTGGGCGTCAATCTCAAGAAATGGCGGGAGAATGCCTTCGCAAGGCTACCTGAACTAAGCTCACCTAGGATCCTTGATGTCGCTGTTGGAACGGGTGTGAATTTGCCGTACCTGATTGAGAAGTATCCAAGCTATTCCAAAATCATCGGCATCGATTATACTCCTGAGATGCTCTTGAGAGCAAGGAAGAGGGTCAGGGATGGAGGATGGAGAAATATAGAACTCATCCTTGGTGATGCTAGGCATCTTTCCGAACACATTACAGAAAACTTTGACCTGATTATCTCGACTTACTCTCTATCAATAATACCTGATTCACCTCTTGTACTGGAAGAGATATCTAAGGTGCTCAAGCCACAGGGATACCTTATGCTGCTAGACTGCCAGAAGTTCACTGGGCTACTTTCGGTCTTCAATCCAATGGCTATATGGCTATCAAAGCAGCTGGGAGGGAATGATGAAACATATTCAGTCGATGTGAGTGGCATAGCAGCATCGATGTTCAGACCAGTCCATCGGAAGTTGCTCTACTCAGGACTTTTCTATGAGGATCTCTATCAAGGAAAGTCACACTGATTTCTCGAATATGAACATCGCATAGCCTATATTCCCAGTATGAATCTGATCCTTGATGTTCCGGATAATTCTCGAAACATCATCTATGGACGCTGTTTCTAAAAAGGACTCATCAAGAGCTGTTAGCATACGTACTCTATTTGATGCCTTGTCCACCATCTGCTTCAGAACGTCAGTATGCGAAGATGTTTCTTTCAACGAGAAGCCCCCCTGTTCAAAAAGGGTTATGTATCCATCCGGAGAGAGGGCTCCCGCGATGCATAGGACTTGACCCAGAATGCCTTTGAGTTCTTCATCCAGATCTTCAAAGTCGCGGATGATAATATCATTCACTCCTAAAGTACCTCCAACTCTCAGAACCCTGATGGTTTCTTGGACTGAATGGTTCTTGTCATTGAACGTACACACAGCACATTCACTATACGCAGCGTCGAAATGAGCGTCTGGAAATGGGATGTTTGTCGCGTAGCCGACCCTGAAATCCGTCGCGTATCCAACACCAGCCTCTTGAGCGCGCGTGATGGCGCGGTCTATCATCGATGAGCCGGCGTCTATACCGGAAACATGACACGAGAACTTCTTTGCAAGAAAAGTCGCAGTCAGTCCATCACCACATGCAATGTCCAAGACCTTCGAACCGGAATCAATCCTCATCTTCTCGGCCATCAAGTTGCTCAGAGCCAATCCACCAGGGTGAAAAATACCATCAAGGAGCTTTGTGACCACAGGATGAGTATAAACATCTGCGCAACAACGTCCTAAATACTCGCTGTCAATTCGTGGGTTTCTCAAAGATATCACCTGACTTGTGCCTATGGAACATGTTGTAATTACAGAAAGGAATCATCTTCCCATCTGGTTGAATCAAATGTATACAACATTTCTGAACTCTTTCAATCTGGTATTTCCCGACATCCATGAAGGCATGCACGGAGATTGTCTTGACAGACTTGCCAAGGAACTCAGGAACACTAATGCCACATGCCTCACAGAATGCAGAGATGGTTCTTTCAGTGCCAGGGATGGCACTCGTCGAGAATAGCGAATCGAAGGTGTTATCCAAGAGAGTCGACTTGCTGACGAGCGTGCGATCCTTTGCATAGTCAATGTAATCATCGACATTCACGATCTCGGTCAGTGGCACTACCTCGTCCCCATCAACAAGCACATAGCTTATCGCAGTGCAATGAGGATGTGGACAGGGAATGGGGCGGAAATCTCTTGCCTTATGAATCCCAGAGGTCTGCTCCTCGATCTTCCGCAGAACCTCGTCGATTGTCAGCGACTCAGCACCTGGGAGTCCAACTCTACCAGTCATTGCGAGAGGCTGAAAGTTGACCCCGAATACCCTTTGTTGATGGATGCCGTATTCTATGATGCGTCCAATCTCATGGTCGTTCAGCCCTCTCACGAGGGTAGGCACAAGAACCACCGTGATTCCATGCTCATTGCAAGCGTCTACTGCCTGCATCTTTTTCTCAACTAGGTCATGGCCGCGGATGCGCTGTGAAATAGCTGGATCGAAGGTGTCAAACTGGAGATAGACCACAGGATCCTCTTTTGAGAACTCGTTCATGAAATCTTCATCTGACAGTTTCAGTCCATTTGTGGAAACAACCACGTCCTCAATCCCGAATCCTTTGGCATACTTGATTATGTCGATGATGTCAGGATGGGTTGTGGGTTCGCCGCCACTAATCTGAAGGATCTCGGGGTTAGTTTCGTAAGAAACAAAAGCATCAATCATTGACGTGACCTGTTCAAGTGGTAGATGACCACCAGAAGGAGTGTCTGCAAAACAAATCGGACAACGTAAATTACAGGATTCAGTGATTTCAATAATGCAGACGCAAGAATGCTGCTTATGGGATGGGCAGATGCCACAGTCGTTAGGACAACCATCCTTTACCTCACTAGACCACTTGAAGGGAGCTGTGCCGGGTCGATTGTACCTCAAAGACCAGTTCCAGTATGTGGCATCAGCAGAGAGGAGCATACGTGACTCGCCGTGCTCGGGACACCTCTTGACAAGTACCACATGACCAGCATCAGTGACCTCCTCTGCCTCGACAAGTCGTCCACATGCCGGACACAATCCCTTCATCGTGCAATAGAATCTCCTGCTCTATCATCTGCAATAAGTAGACTATCAAGTGTTTCCATTGTGGACGATATCCATCCAAAAGGAACAGTCATAGTGCCATCCTCTCATCGGTCGAGGAATGCCTGAACATCCACTTTCACGGTCACTATCTGCCCGACGACACATTTCTCGTCACCAGCATAGAGGTCACAATCGACTATCGTCTTCCGTCCGTCGGTTTCACGGATCCTTGCACGAAGCGTGACAGGGTGACCAAGCGGAGTGGGCTTCAAGAATCGGATGGTCAGGCTCGCTGTCACATGCATAGAGTGGGTTTCCAGTTCCCCAACCTCGTGATGGTATGCATTTGCAGTTCCAGTTCCATGGCAGTCTATTATCGTTGAGATGATTCCCCCATTAAGG
>JAJRZD010000093.1 GCA_024275415.1 archaeon | reverse complement strand
CCAGACTTGGTTTACGGGAGCCCGCTCATCATGCCGATAGCGATAGGCCTGTTCTTCATCGTGTTCGGTCTTCTCTTCTTTGTCGCCTACAGATATCGTGTTGATGATGTCCGTTCGTTGTACCACAGGATGACCAGACGTAGAGGTTATAATGAGGATGGCGAAAGGGAGGAACTTGAGCAGGACTATGAGGGCGTTGAGGAACCGCCCTTGATACTATCAAGTGGCTAGACGAAACTCTCTGAGTCAAAGATATGATCGGAAAGGGCGACAGATGTTGACCGGAGAGGGAGTTTCTAGTCCTGAAGGCGTAGGGGTGGAAACTCTTCCTCTTTGTGAGTGTTTATTACATTACCATGATATTTAACTTGAGAAGAAAACAGATAGAACATGTCCTGCGAGAAAGGAGGTCATAAGAGGGGGAGCATAGAGCCCACAAGAAAAATAGATAGATGGGCGAGATTTTACTGTCACTCATTGACATCAGTAAATTGATGAGGGATAGAAAGGGACATGTCATTATGAAGACAGAGGCGTACAGAAAAATGGCAAAGACCCACAAGCACAAACAGACACTAAAAGATAGAACGAGAAAGATGTTCAAGGACAATAACCTCTGCACGACAGCCTTTGATGAATTAGAACGAGATGTAGAAGTGCAGACCATGCTTGAGGACATGAACCGGATGGCCATTGACAGGATGGGGTATTCTGACCACGGGCATATACATTCACTGATCGTAGTCAAGAACGGAATTGACCTGCTTAACAAGTTAGTGAGAGGGGTACAACCCACTATCGTGCAGGAAGAAACAGGAACCTTCGAGGATGCACAATTGATCGTCATGATGGGGTGCTATCTTCATGATATCGGAATGACTGTCCACAGAGAGGAACATCATATCTTTTCAGTGACCCTAGCAATCCCTATTGTGGACAGGATACTATCAAAGGTATATCCAAAGGACATCCGCAAAAGGGTACACATCCGAGGACACATCCTCCATGCCATCCTATGTCATGATAAATACATAACTCCAAATACGATCGAGGCAGGGGTCGTGGGTATAGCAGATGCTCTAGACATGACCAAGGGGCGAGCAAGAATACCTTTCGAACTTGGCAAGGTGAACATCCATTCAACATCGGCACTCTCAATTGAGAAGGTGAAGATAGTAAGGGGAGAGGAGAAGACGGTACGGATAGAGGTGCTGATGAACAATGCATCTGGCATATTCCAGATACAGGAACTATTGGAACGAAAGATTCGAAGTGCATCCCAACTGGTCAAACATATCGAGCTAGTAGCAACGATGTCAGACCATGCAGAAACTATCATTGGAGACCAAATGAAGATCCTATGAGCATACAAATCGTTTTACTGTGGACAAATGTTCGTTCTCGTACATTTTTTCGTAAGGTATATGTGGGGGCAATCCTCTTGCAGACCTGTCCGAGCATATCTCCTGAGAGGAACGCGTATGACCCTAGACAAGACTGACAGAATCATTATTGAGATGCTACAACAGGACGGCAGGATGTCTTTCAGTGAGATTGCAAAGAAAGTCAACAAGACAGAGGTCACAATACGAAGACGGGTACGACGATTGCTGAACGAGAAGGTCATCAAGCGATTCACGGTGGTCTTGAATCCGCTGAAGATGGGAAAGCAGATCAGCGCGATAGTCAAGGTCAAGGCACAGATGAAACAGGCATCGAAAATCGCAGACGAGGTCAAGGAATACGATGAGGTCACAGAGGTCTACTTCCTCGATGGTGCTTGTGGGGTCATGCTCAAGGTCACAGTCGACGACCTAGCTGAACTCAAATCATTCTTGGAGAATAGGCTGGGAAAGATTCCAGGGGTAGGCGAGGTGGAAACCTGTATCGTTTTGGAAACGATCAAATCGCTCTACTCGTAGGGATAGTATGTTGGAATACAGACTGTTAGTCAGTCAAGCAGATTTTGATGATATTCGCGAACACGCAGAGGCATGTTGGCCGTTAGAGGCCGTAGCGTTGCTCTTCGGCAAGGTGGACGGGGAAGATGTCATCATTCGCTCAATAGCATTCATCGAGAACATGGAACAATCAACGACTAAGTTCTCAGTGGATCCAGTGAAGGAATACAACCTGCTTGTCGAGGCTGAAAAGAGGGACGAAGAACTTGTATGCATATTCCACTCACATCCGGCACCACCTAGGCCGTCATCCTCGGACTTGCAGAACATGAGATTGAACCCGGTGATATGGCTTATCGGGTCAAAAATCACGGGGGAGTGGGAATTTGATGCGTACATTCTCACGGATGGGCAAACAATCAAGAAGGTGCCAATCTGCATTTCTTGAGCAACGCTCTGATCGTACCTGATGTCTTGAGCGGGTGGAAGGAAACCTTCGTATCATCTATGGACTCGATAAGTGCTGCTGCCGCCACTATTTCGTCAAGTCGTGACGCATTGCATTGAAAGAACCCATATCCTGTGT
>JAJRZD010000092.1 GCA_024275415.1 archaeon | reverse complement strand
ACGTAACAGGGATTGGTATTGTCCGCATCGCTCAAACCTAATCCAAAGCTTCTGCCTGTTCTTGTAGAACGCAGACCCGAGAACCTGTATAATAGTTCACATACTGACACTTTCCGAAGGGCCCGGACTCTGGAGTCTCTCATTCCACCTATCAGATTCGATTGCCCATAAACAATAAATGCAACCGATTGAATGAAATCTCCTATTGAATCGAGAAATCTCTGGAGAGAAAAAATTGTGGAAAGACCTTGGTTAAAGCATTATGTGGGTGGAACTCCCTCCGATATCGAGATTCCTGAAGGCCCCCTCTATGGGTACCTAGACAGGGCTATCAAGGAGTTCCCAGATAATGTTGCCCTCTACTATGAGGGAATAGAAATGACATATAGTGAGCTTGGAGAGGCTGTGGACAAAGTCGCATACGGACTTGCCAATCTGGGTGTGAAGAAGGGTGATGCAGTAGCCATCATGTTGCCGAATTGCCCACAGTTCGTCATATCTTATTATGCAGCTCTCAAATGTGGGGCTATCGTGACGCCCGTTAATCCCCTTGCAATGCCAAAGGAGCTTAGGATATACCTGCAGGATACCGGGGCCAAGACCATCATCACGTTGAATTTCTTCTACAAGAACGTCATGGCGATAAGAGAAGAAACAAACCTTGAGAATGTCATCGTCACTGCCGCATGGGATCCATTGAGCAAGATGAAACAGATCCTTGCTCCGAAGCTTGTCTTTCGAAAGGAGATGAAGGAGGTTCCTCCTCTGAAGGAAGGCGACCTGCTCTGGAATGACTGGCTAGCGACACTCGTTCCTGAACCTCCACAAGTCGAGATAGACCCCGCCAACGACTTAGCCGTCTACCAGTTCACAGGCGGGACAACAGGCATTCCTAAGGCTGCAATGTTGACACATAACAATCTCAAAGCAAACTGTGAACAATGTGCCGCATGGATGGAATGGATGTCAGACCGGGGCAAGGAAAGATTTGTCGCTGCACTGCCAATCCAGCACATCTTCGGGCAGACTGTATCAATGAATCTGCCTGTATCATGGGGCTGTGGAATAATCCTCATTCCTAACGCACGCGATATCAAGAAACTCCTCAAGACCATCAATGATTTGAAGCCTACTTTCTTCCCAATCGTTGCGACCCTTGCAATTGGAATCTATAGCTATCCAGATGTTGACAAGTACGACATAACCTCCCTCAAGCTCTCGATTGCTGGTGCCATGGCATTGCCCGCAGAAGTGACCCGTAGGTTCGAAGAAGCAACCAAATCCATTATCATTGAAGGCTATGGGCTATCCGAAGCAAGTCCAGTCACACACGCCAACCCATTGGATAAGGAGAAACGGAAAGTCGGCTCCATCGGACTGCCTTTCCCGAGTACCTATTCCAAGATTGTAGATCTGGATGATAAGAGCAAGACACTTTCCCCAGGCGAGATTGGTGAGCTTGCCGTCAAAGGTCCCCAGGTCATGAAAGGATATCACAACAGACCTGATGAAACCGCAGATGTCCTGAGGGACGGATGGCTTTACACTGGAGACATCGCAAAGATGGATGAGGATGGCTGGACATTCATCGTAGACAGGAAGAAAGACCTGATCAATGCATCCGGTTACAAGGTGTGGCCCAATGAAGTTGAAGAGGTCCTCTTCGAACATCCGAAGGTACTTGAGGCTGCTGTTGTGGGAATCCCTGACGAAACCCGGGGAGAAACCGTCAAGGCATTCATCGTGTTGGAACCCGGACAGACAGCGACAGTAGATGAGATTCGGGCATTTTGCAAAGAGAAGATGGCTGTCTACAAGGTACCAACCCATGTGGAGTTCGTCGAAACACTGCCCAAGTCACAGGTCGGAAAGGTTCTACGACGAGAATTAAGGCAGCAAGAAGACTAGAATTTAAGGGAGAGTCCCCAGCCGGGGTCTCTCGTGTTCCTTTTTTTATGATTTGCCGACAAGAAGGAACTGGAATGATATGTTCAATCAGTGTGTCTAAACATATCGGTTTCCAGATTCTCGATGAGCGAGTGTATCTCAGGGCGTCCAAGAAGCTTTCGGCGAGCTTCAGAGAGATTATTGATTACACAGGCAACACCAACGACTTGAGCACCGAGCTTTTCCACAATCTTCTCAACTGCCAGCACCGAAGTACCATGTACCAACCAATCATCGACTATTGCCACCCGATCACCAGGATCGATAGACTCGGCTACAAGTGCCAGCCTTCGGTCAGCCAGTCTATCAGTTGGGATAAACTCCACAGGTCTGCTGTAGTCCTCCGGAAGGTATGCAATAGAGCGAGCAGGGATAATACCACAGCCTAGATAGTATGCAACGGCACTGCCCAATGCAAGGCCACGCTGCTCTATGCCAATCACCTTGTTCGGTTGCACATCAAGAAATGGCTTCGCCAAACGAACGACAGCCTCATGAAAGACTGTAGGATGTTCCAACAAGCGGCTTATGTCGCAAACCGCTTTGCCGGGTTCAGGCCAATCCTTTATCACTTCCACATAGTCTCTAAAATCAATCTCTGTCATAATTCGTTCACCCTTGGAGCTTCACAATGTGAACATATTTCTTTCTGTCCAAATGAATTTCCTAGTTTTTTGACCGCTCGCCCGCGAAACAGTTAAGACCTTGAGTGACATTCTTAGACAAAAGATTCCAATGGGGTATGAGATCTCTGAGAGTGCCTGGAACAACTATAGCCGTCACATTGCTTCCCGGGTATGTGGAAGTGCGGGATAAAGGTATGGTAAAGAAGAAGATTCCTGTGAGGAACAGGTCTTTTGAAGACGTAGCAGAGGATCTTGAGATTTTCTTCAAGGCGCAAGGAAAGATTCTTCCTCCCGGCACCATTGCGGACACCTTGATAAAGATAGGAGTCCCAAGAGCAAAACGTATCATATCTCAGACAACTGGAGTGGTTCAAGAGTCAGCTGATACTGCGCCTCCTGTTACATCTGATGAAGTCCCTTCCGCGCTCACGAGTACCACAACGTATCATGAGATGCCTATAGAACCTGCAAGCAGGCTTGAGATAGTGAAAGAAACCGAGCCTTCTAAGAAGATAGATATCCAACCCGGTGAAGTCGTTCTGATTACAGAGAAAGACATGCCAGACATCGAGGATGCCCTTTATGCCGTAGAGCGGCTTAGTGATTCTTTCATGGCACCCACAGGTGCTGCCAGTCTTTCAAAGACACGACCTCAAATCAAGATCACTGTGCAAGGTGTCGAAACTATCGAGGCCTCGGACGCGACAATACCAAGTGAGCCCAGTCTAATTGAGGATCAGGTAGATACTGTATCACCTGCCGACACAACAGATGAGATAATTGTTCCACACATGGACGAAATGACCACTGAAGCACAGACATCGCCGGTCACCTCACCTGTTGCTTCCGTACCAGATGTTCCGCCTCGTGTCGCCCAGAAAGCCATTGATGAGGAAGTCCAGACTGACACGACGACAGAACCTGCGCGAACTGAGGAAGTCTTGACCCCTACGAGAAGGACTCCGATCCATGCTGTAAAGCCTCTTGTTTCTGCAAAAGCCGTTTTGTTGGGTGAAGACGGTGTTGGCAAACATAGTCTTGTGGAAAAAGCACAACTTCGTGTCCCACAAAACGACGAGGGTGAAGCGCAGTCCCACATTCGGTCTGGGCTGTTCCAACTTGATGATTATCGGGTAAACCTGAATGTGTGGCTTTTCGACGATGCCGCTCAGATGAGAATATCTCGCAAAGAATTCTATGATGAGGTCGATGTGATCATAATCATCTATGCGGTTTCTGACAGGTGGAGTTTCGAGAGCATTGACTTCTGGCTACGGGAGGCAACCATAAAGCATCAAAAGATTCCCCCTGTCGTGATTGTTGGTAACAAGAAGGACATCCGCGATTCAGGCGAACCGGATCCGCTCGAACCTGCTGTGACTAGCGACGAGGGTTTCAAGATGGCTGAAACCTTGGCAAAGCGCCTTGGTGATGAGAACAACTTACATCCAGTGGCTTTCATCGAAACCTCATGCCTCACAGGCGAAGGAACTACTGATGTCTTTAAGACAGCATCAGAGTTTTATACCACGGTGCTATGACTCTTTATCAATCCGATTACCACCAGACAAAAGAAATAAGGCGTCTGCCGTATATCTAATGATATTGCAATTGGCACGACAACCGACTAGGAAGATGGTCATCATAACTGCAAATCACTGTGAAAGTTGCGGGAACGATATTGGCTCCCTCCCATCTGTCAAGACACTTGAGGACAGTTTCATGGTCGATGAGATGAAAAAACTGGGTATCTGTCAAGAATGCTTTGAGAAACGATTCAAGATCACCACCAAGAAAAGCAGTGGATATGGGGGCACGATATACGAACTCAAAGCAAAGGCCGCTCCACGATTCGGACTCGGAAGTAGTAAATTCAGCTGCCTGAAGTGTGAATGGGTAGCGTGGACTGAAGAGGGTCTCTTAGTTCACATACAAAAACGTCATAGCTGAGTAATCCAACTAACTAGGAATCACGAATTGATCTTTTTCCTTGACTAGAAGGTGCCCGCGAATCCTTAGTCCCTCAACCTTAGATGCAGCATTTTCAAGCATCCCCATTCGATATACTGATGTTCTGGGTCCCAGTCCATGTAACCAATCAAGCTCGGAGAGATCGAGAGTCGAATGTTTGGTGAAGTGTCGTCTGAGATCTGCTGCAATGGCCGAAGTCCTATCGAACATGCTGACTGTAAACCCTATACTTGGTGCAGCAAAGCCAGCCATAACCCAGATGATAACAAATGGATCCGTACCAAAGTACTCGTAGAAGAACACAAACCCTGCCAGTATAGGTTCGATGAGTGACGTTATGACTAGGAAAAGAGCAATGTGTTGTGTCAGGTCGTCACTACCCAAAGCAGCAACGCCTATCACATCCTGATCTGGAGGATACAGATAGACCAGCACAGCGCCAGAAGCAATTGCCACGGTCAGTCCCGACGAGATGATGAATCCTAGGAACTGGACGGGCTGTTCCGTCCATACTTGGGGGAAACTTATCATGGATTGAGCGAACAGTGAAAGCATTATTACAGCTGCGCCAGATATTGCACCCTTGACACTAAAGAACTCATGCCTCATGGGGAATTCGGTCTTGGACATCATACGTTCGCTCATTCTATTGTTTTATGAACAGAGAATACATAAACGGAAATAAATCTATGCCCTATAGAGCATGGTTTTCTTGGAATATTGTAAAGACAGCCAGAATGCTGATGAGTATTTGACAAACATCATTGATATCTTACAACAACAATAGGTACATTCTGAGGCATTACATTTTATTCGATCAGTTTCAATAGGAACGTGATGAGAGTGTGGTTAGTGGAGCGTCACGAAAAAGAGGTAATCATGTACGATTGGATGAGAACGGAGATTGATAGTTGTGTCGTCAAGGAATACTACAAACCTCATAGTGGATTAGGACTAACTCAACTTGTCCGGTTCAGGATTGTACTCCTTTCTCAATAAGATTAAAGCTCATCCGCTATTCAAGTCATCGTTTCATTCCTATCTATTAGTACGATGAATTCGGTGTTTCAGCTGCGAGTATGATATACCAGTTGGAGAGCACATATCCAAGATGACATCGGCGAGTAGCGTGATATCTTTTACATGTCTATGATTTCGAACACCTGTTCCAAAACATAGAATAATATCAAATTCTCCCCCGATTACGTAAACGCAAACCCTAAAATTGCTTCACACGCAAGCATGACTTGAATTCGGAGAGGGTTCCTATTGAGCGAGAATTTCATCGTAGACGTAAATGGTGTTTCTAGGATATACCAGATGGGTGAGATTGAGGTTGCTGCCCTGCGAGGTGTGACATTGCAGGTGAAACCTGGCGAGGCAATAGGGATCATGGGTCCATCGGGCTCAGGCAAGACAACTCTTCTCAACCTCATAGGTGCACTTGACCGTCCGACAAGTGGGACTGTCAGTATTGACGGTATCGACATCACATCCATGAAGGAGAATGAGCTTACACGAATTCGACGCAACAAGATTAGCTTTGTTTTTCAGTTCTTCAATCTACTGCCAGTTCTGACAGCATACGAGAATGTAGAACTCCCATTGCTGATTGCAGGAGTGGAAGAAGAAACAAGAAAGGAACGTGTCGATTACCTCCTTGAGATTGTGGGACTATCAGAACGGGCAGACCACCGTCCTGATGAGCTGAGTGGGGGCGAACAACAACGTGTCGCCATAGCACGGGCCCTGGCAAAACCCCCTGAAGAAACAAGATCAATAGTCGTTCTAGCTGACGAGCCAACAGGCGACCTCGATACACAAACCGGAGAAGAGATCATGCGTGTCCTCCTTGACCTTACAAAGAAGGAAGGCGGGACACTTCTTGTAGTCACCCACGACCCTGATGTTGGTGCGAAGATGGACCGAGTATACAACATGCGTGATGGCAAGATCGTGAACAATGAGTGAGGGATCTACATGTCTGCGATTCCAGTTGGTTATGAGGCACTACAGGGTATGCGTAGAAAATCTATCTCTCTACTCTGTCTATTTCTCGCGTCTGCGATGGCAATGGGCATTTTCGTGTATATCGATTCCTATTCGATTCACGAATGGGACGACCGTGTTGGGAACGTAGGGCCTGTTGCGATGACCGTTGGAGGCGAATCTGTACAACGTTATGTGGACGAAATCACAAACCTTCCAGAGGTGACACATGCTGCCTCGATGGAATATGTCCATACAACGGTCGCCAATGTCGGCGGAGCAGATAATGACTACTATTATGGGAGTTATGCAAGGGTTGGAATCGTTTCAGAAGAATACTCTGAAATATTTCCAGACAGGTTCCAGTTTGTTGAAGGGCACATCCCAGAAAACACGAGTTCAATTGCAATCTCACCGATCCTGGCAGAATCAATGGATATCTGGATTGGTGATACGCTAAACTATACAATCGAAGAAACAATCTCACCCTATGGCGAGATAGAGGGTGTCTATCGACTCCTGACAATATGCGGTATCTTCACAGATTCCATATCCTCCCAGTACGGCTATGGGTACGGGTACTGGGGCGAAACAACAGCATTAGTTGTACCTGAGTTGGTCGATGGATACGACCTTTATCTCGAAACAGAGATTTCATTAGATGTAGACAGGACGCAGCTGACTCCGTTCAATCCTCAGCAGTCGCTGTCATATCTGCTGAATATTGAAGAATCAATCCGTGAGATGGATCCACTTTATAACCCTCCAGAATACTACTCGTACAATATATGGGTGAATGACTTTTTAGCACGAGCCGTATCAGACTATATCAATTGGCAGACAATGACTAGGTTCACCCAGATTATCCGGTCTGCTGCATCCATACTTTTGGTCGTGCTTGTGGTGTTTCTGTCCATTCGTTTTAACATGAATGACCGTCGCTATGAAAACAGTATGCTGATGTCAAGAGGTGCTGCCCGTTCTGATATCGAACGGCGAATCCTCAAAGAGATAGCGTTTCTTACTATTATAGGCACACTGGTTGGTCTGGGAGTAGGAGTTCTGCTCAGTAGAATCGGCTTGGCATCGACAGGATTCTTCAAGTTTGATGTATCTCTATTCTTCACTGAGCCATTCTTGATAAGCGTGGAGTCTATCATTTTTGCAGTCGTGATAGGAGTACTCCTTCCTCTGTTCACTTGGATTGGATACAATGGGATTTACTCTACAAAACGGAAAGTCGATGAGAGTACAGGCAAGCTTGAGAAAGTGGCAAGGATTCTTGCAATAATACGGTGGGACGTCATATTATTCGTCCTATCTGCTCTCATGCTGATCGGTCTATCGAGTTTGGGTCGAGCACTGCAATATGCTCCATTATTGGCGATGCTAGCCGGAATTATGCCTCTTGTACTACTCGTATCGCTAGGAAGCTTGACCATCAAAGGCCTTCGCAGGGGGGCGAATATCCTATCGAGAGGCATGAATAGGATTGTGGGCATCTTACCCTCGTCAATTGGGGTACGACGACTTGGAAAGGGCGCTTCATCAGGTGGCATTACCGTCTTGATCCTTGTCCTTGCAATCAGCATATCATGGACGTACTCTGTAATTGATAGTTCAATGCCGTTGACAAAACAAAATCATGGCCGTTTCGCATTTGGAGGGGATGTGGCATTTCATCTTGGAAGCTATCCTACTCCGGCTTGGACAAACTTTACTGCGAATGTGACAGCCCATGCGTCCACTGCTGCTGCGACCACAATAAACAAAATAAAGGTGATTCTGTCATCTGAGTACTATGATCGTGCCTACATAGTAGGGATGAACCCTCTTGAATTTCAATATGTAGGCTATGACCAATGGGGCGTCCAGCTAAATTCAAGCGACCTTTCGCCTCTGATGGAAACTCTTGCAGCAACTCCCAGTGGTGCAATCATCACTTCTGATATAGCTGCCAAATATGATCTATCCACAGGAGATTCGATTCGCGCATTCTCGTACTACGACTCATCTGAATTCTTTGTGTTCACAATTGTGGGAATTGCAGACGCACTATCAAACTCAATGCTTCTGGATACAGGGTCGAACCCAGATTACGGTTTTTACTTCTATGATACTTCAGTCGGTACTAATACGTTCTGGGTCAACAACGAGTACTTGGGCTCATTAGTATCTCTCGCAAACGACACTGAGAACATTCTGTGTGTACGGACAAAGAAAGGAGTGAATGGTACCGCGTTCGTTCAGGACATTCTCAGTCAAGGTGGGGATACAGTGTTTCCTGAACAAAATGGATGGGCCGCGGTCACATACGAAGTTGAATCGTTCACATCCAGCACCGCCTATAGGATTGATAGGGCTGTTGATACATTGTTGTCGATTGCAACGTCTGCAGTGATTTTCGCAGGTTTCATCATCTACGCCTTTGAAGGGGTCACTGCGAGAAAACGAGAGATAGCTCTCATCAGGTCTATGGGCGGAAGCAGAAGATTAGTGCTTAAAGCACAGTTGGCTGAAATATCAATGTTGATTCTCGCAAGCATTTTGTTGCTTGTTGTATTTGGGCCTCTCTACATCATCAACACACTGATTGGGATTAGGACGTCGGTATATACGTTCCCGGTGTCGGTCTATCCAGTATTCCCAATGTTGACGATGCTTACGGTGCTATTATTCTTCGTTGGCACGGCAATCCTCTTTGCACTTGTAGTTTCAATCTTGAGTACGAGAATAAACCTGTCTGAAGCACTTAACGCTTCATGGGCTGAGAGTGGTCCATACGGAGGTGATGTGTAGTGTTCCTACTTTCCCGTCTATTAGCAAAGAAACCTCAAATACTAGCGACGTTCCTCATATTCTCACTATCCGCAGGGATAGTTGGTGGTATCCTCTTCTACATGGAAAACACACGTCCCAAAGTCCTGAGCGATCTCACACAGAATTTGGATGTCGATATGGAAATTGCTATCACATCTGCATTCTATGAGCAGAATACTACACGCATTGAGGATATTGAGGCACTCTTGGCGTCAAGTTATGTTGATGAAGTCGAGCCTTTAAGTGTCTTGGATACGTATGTGACTCTTGAATACGATGAAGGGGGGTATTACTATTACTCGAGGGCAGTATATCTTGGAGTCGAAGACTCGTTTTTCGATACATTCCCGAGTGTGGTGGATTTCGAATCCAACGTCCCCCCGCTTTCAAATGACACTTGCTATCTGGAGATAGGTTTCTTCAATAAATGGGGGTACTCGATAGGCGACTATTACAACGCGACTGTCACAACATACGATGAGTATTGGAACGAGATCCAGGTCAATGCATCGTACCTGATTGTCGGCACTTTCAAATCAAACATTTTTGAAAACGAATACTACTACTACTACGAAGAGTACTCAGACAGTGATACATCTCTTGTCATGATTACCACCAAAGATGCGATTAACACAGACTTCTCTAGTATCGGATATGGACAATCGTTTGCCATATCTGAGCAGTATTGGGTTTCAATAAATGAGAACTCCGTCATTGACCAGAACGACGAGAACATGTTCGATTCGTTGGATAGTATCCGACGACAGTTTGAGCAAAATGCACTTCCTTATGCAATTGTCACTTCATTCGAACTTCGTGATGCGATACGACAGTATCAAGCATGGTACTTATCAATGACGATGCTAGCCTTTGCATTCTCAATCCCGACCATTGTAATGGGCATCCTACTTGTATACTACAACTCTACGCTGCACACGGATGAAATCAGAAGAGATATCGGGACAATCAAGACCCGTGGAGCCTCTGGATGGCAGGCGTTCAACTGGATCGTCGGAAGTGCTGTAGTCACAGGGTTGATAGGTTCTCTGGGCGCGCTCCTCGTTGGGTGGGCTTCTGCATTACTTTCGACAACAGTGAAATTGCTGCTCGTTTTTGATTTCACGCGGTTGTCCGGTCTGGCAATAATAGCATCTCTCCCATCACTAGCTGCTGTTTTCGTCTTTGCGTTTGGAGTCGGATTGCTGACAGCCTTACCAATGGCGGTAAGGTCTTTTCTTATGACCGCCACCGAAGCTCATTCAGTGGTGGAGCGAGATGTCTTGCTCTCAAAGGAGAACCTAGGTAACGTCATGGTGGATGTAGTAGCCCTAGGTATTGCAGGATACATCCTTGTGCCAATCCTTACTCTGATCTCATATGTATCATATTTCAGAGAGATGCAAGTTTTCCTCCTGATGATGCTCATTCCCATGATGGCAATATTCGTGCTTTCTTTCTCGCGGCTCCTAGCGAGACCGACTGCAACTATCAAAGCATCAATCCTTGGAAAGATTGGGATGCGGACGGCAAGAGTAGGAGCAAAGGTCATGTCACGAACCCTTCTCTCGTATAAGAAAAGCGAAGCACTGGGTGTGATATTCATAGCCCTTGTGTTCACTGTATCCGTCATGTCGGGGATATCCGCAGAAACAGCATCCGTTCATACTGAATCCGTGTACAAGTTCTACACTGGTGCTGATATCTCAATCACTGTCAAGGAGGGACTAACGAACGTGACACTGGACTTTTTGGATAACATCACCGCAGTTGAAGGCGTGGCTTCAGTCACTCCAGTGTTCAAGATATACCAATATGTTTCATTCTATACGTCCTATTATTATTCTAGGGATTTTGTTAACCAATCCATGCTCATTTACGGTGTTGATCCAAGCACTTGGCTTGAATCTGCATTTTGGCTATCCTACTTTACACTTGAGAATGAGCCAAGTCTTGCAGTATCCAAGATGTTAGAAGATGAGAACAATGTTCTAGCGTCCTTTAGACCTGTTGATCATTACCAAGGTGAAGGCTACTCACGTACACCTGTATACGGGGAAGATATTTCCATATCTTTCCGGACTAAAAAGTGGGCCAATGTCACAAACATGAAAATTGTCGATGTCATGGCTCGTTCTCCAGATTTTTGGGATAATCAGAAGTATTTGCAAGGCGAACCTGACACGTCCTATTTTGTCGTTGCAAACATTGATTTCGTTCACAAATACTTGAACACCTCAAGTGTGAACAAGTTCTTGGTCAGCATCGAGCCAACTGCTGATTACAGGTCAGTCATGAACCGTCTTCACAATCTAACACAATATAGCTTTAGTGCTATCGAATCGCCGTATACTGGCATTGAACAAGCCCAAGAGTCGAAGGCAAGCCAATCGATATATGGAGTCTATACGCTGAATGTCCTGTTTACTATCATCTATCTCTCAATTGGAGCGATAATCGTTGCCAGCGTCAGGATTAGCTCATTACGGCGAAACTTCTCTATATTGCGAGCGCTCGGTACGGAAACCAAGGAGATAAAGCGGATAGTATTGGTAGACACCGCGATGAGCGTGATGATCTCACTGGGGATTGGAACACTCCTTGGAGGACTGCTTGCCGTCTACTCTATCAATATGCCACTAATCTATATTGGGACTGATACATTGGCCATGTGGACACGGCTCCCTGTAATGTTGAATGCGCCTTGGTTTGTACTTGGCATTATTTTCCTGATTAGCTTTGTATTTGCGCTCGGAGCAACCTTTGTTGTGGCCGGCAAGGCGCTCAAGAGGAATATCGCAGAGGAAATACAATATGCGGAGTGATAATCATGTCAGAGAATCTTGAAGAAGTAATCAAAAAGAACAAAATCGTGGTACGCGACCTAATGAAGGTCTACAAGAGAGGAATGAAGGAGGTCATTGCCCTTCGCGGTCTTGACTTTGAGGTGGCACCAGGAGAGTTTCTTTCCATTGTCGGTCCTTCAGGTTCAGGAAAATCTACACTGCTTAAACTTCTTGGAGCATTGGATAAACCCACTGCTGGATCCATCCTCTATGATGGTCACAGCGTGACCCTGTTGAATGACCGAAGGGCGATGCTTTACCGGAGGCAGAAAGTCGGGTTCGTTTGGCAAACTGGCAATCTTGTCCCAGGGCTTACAGCATTGAAGAATGTCATGTTACCGATGCGACTTGCAGGGGCTCCCAAGGGGCCTTCTGCGCAGAGAGCAAAGCTGCTTCTTGAAGCTGTAGGACTGGAAAAGCGAATGAAGCACAAGCCCCACCAGCTCTCAGGTGGTGAGAACCAACGGGTAGCAATCTGTGTAGCTCTTGCAAACAAGCCCGAGTTGCTGTTGGCAGACGAGGTGACTGGTGAACTTGATACTGAAACTGCCAAGATGGTGATGGACACCCTCAAGACCATGAACAGGGAGTTTCAGACCACTATCGTGAATGTCACACACTCCCCAAGAGTCGCAGCCTATGCCGACAGAGTTCTGAGGATTCGAGATGGGTTGATAGAAGGACAGAAACACACCCTGTTCGGAGACATCTCAGAAGTCGATGCAAAAGGCAGGCTGGTTATTCCCGAAACAGTCCGTCGTCTTGCGGGAATTGGAAAGCGTGTTGTGCTAAAGATCACAGGCGAAGGGTTGTTAATCACACCACTGGAGATGGAAGAGAGCAATCATCAGGAACAACAAAGCTCAGCCGAGATTGCCTGATGAAACTGGATTGTTCTCTTGAAGCAAATGTGTCAATCTGGCCGAAAGCTGGCAAGGAACTTTGCGATGACCCCATCTATGACTGACACTATAGGGATGTAAAAGATTAGGAACACCAGCTGTTCGAGGATTAACCCGCTCATCCACAATATGTAGAATGGGAACAATGGAAAGTGAACGATGAGCAGTGTGCCAATCAACGTAATGCCGAGTCCGACCTGTCTGTCCCATAATGTGTTCTGATTTATCTTCCATATCCG
This sequence comes from archaeon, assembly GCA_024275415.1. Classification (GTDB taxonomy): domain Archaea; phylum Asgardarchaeota; class Thorarchaeia; order Thorarchaeales; family Thorarchaeaceae; genus MP5-2226. Next base: position 7,475 of record JAJRZD010000092.1, on the reverse strand, counting down.
CTCGGCAAGGATTCTATTCAGGGCTCCAGCAAAATAGGAGAGTCCTACTATAGCGAACACGACCAGAATGACAAGCATGATCGATGAGGCAAAGGGGCTGGTCGCGAGATTGGGTGCCTCCATTACTGAGAGAACAATGAGGTCTGTGAAAATGGAAAGGATGCTGATGATTGGCTGAGCGATCAATATAATGATGGTCATCAGTCCGACAAAGGGAACACCATGCTGGAAATACTCCTTTAGCTCCCAACTTGCCCGTCTGGGCTTCGCATCGAAATCACCTGCTTTGACACTAGGCTCCTCCATTCTGACCGAGTCTTGATGGGAATACTCCCATATAAAACTGTGCGAAATTTTGCGTCGTAAAACAAATTACACTTTTGGAAATCGAGCAATGATGGAACTTTTTTAGAGGTTTCACTGATGTTGCTTCTTCGGATTGTCTTAGTGCCATATTCCTCGTAAGTCATATAAGACATTTGGCAGGACACACGAATGAGTGTCAGAAATGAGTTTCTTTCAGTTACCTTGGTCATATTCTGCTGCAATTGTCACATTCGGTATCTTCTTTTTCTCTTTGAATGTCTATGTGTTCACATTGTTACTGGGCCATCCCTTTGCAAGCCCATTGTGGATTGTCTTTTCGATCATTGGGCTTGTCGGTTTTGTGTACTCACTCCGGATGGCTAAGAAACATCAGGCAGAGCTAGTCGCAAAGAAAGCGAATGGTGAGATAGACAACTAGAGATTTTTCGAATAGTACCAGTGCATTTGCAAAATCTCACGGGATAATCCCAAGTCTAGAAAAGGCAATTTTGACACCACTCATTCTTTCCGTCAACGTAAATGTTGTTTCTTTGAGTTGGAAATTGTTGTATATAGGTGAATTCCGACATTGTTTCCAATCATCCCCTGATATGATGCAGAAAAAATGAACCTCACTGTGTTTCCTAAAAGGATTCTCAGAATGATACATTTGCCTTATCCTGCAATGCATTCTTTGTTCAGTGAATCTGCCAATATTCTCCAAGGAATGCCGTTCGGCATGGAGGGATACTCAGAACCACTATAATAACCGATATTACTGGCGTGGTCTGGAAAAATCAAGGATGTTTCGCTGAAATCGATTTGACAGACTGAATCCTGCTATCGCTTTAATATTTTCTGTGAACCTGTAATAATCGAGGTTTACCCTATCCGATGGTCGATCTGCTCTTAGCCGGTCGACAATCACATCAAAGTTTCTTTTTCCCAATTCGATGCCTATGCCAATCCTGCCAAGTTGATTTGATACGACTAGAGTCGTGCCAGTACCTGCGAAAGGATCGAACACGATGTCCCCTGGCTGTGTCGATGAGAGTATGATCCGGAGGAGCAATGCGATTGGTGATTGCTGCTTATGAACTCGTTCTCCTTTTTGGTCCCGCAATGCTTCATCGCCTGCAAAGAATCCTGAAGTCATCTCTCGAATGTCATCCCACACATCCGTGACAAAGATCCCATTTTTCCTTGGGATTCTCTGGCCAGGCAACAAAGGATAGTCAACTCGCAAACGGTTGAAGACTCTTGGTCTTGTGCCTTTCGTTGCAAATGCGATGACCTGATACTGTTTGCCGAATCTATACCTCTGGGGAACAGCTGATGTCTTCTTCTTCCATATGATCAGGTTCTGCAATGTCCACCCTGTTTCTCGTAGAGTACTCAACACCTCTTGGGTGTTCTTTTCCCTCTGCATGAAATAAATGGCACCCCCCTGGTCTGTGAGCTGATGTATCTTACGACATATGTCCTCCATCCATTCCCAGTACTCTTTCTCGTCCATCCTATCATGGTGGTTCTCATATTCCTTGTTCTGGTTGAAAGGCGGATCCAAGAAAGAGAGAGACAGCTTCTTATCCCCGAGAGCTGGAATCAGCTCGGTATTCATCACTTCGCCATTATCGCCATGGAATATCATCGTATTATCATGTGTGTATTTATTTAGTACCATTCTTCTCAGGAGTATTCTAACAACCATATTAAAGCATATGCCAAAGAAGGGCCCTGTCCAATAAATCATCTCCTAATATCATCCCAGATGATCCCAACATTGCGTTCTAATACCATTGTATGGCTTGGCATAATGTCTGAATCTTATGACTTTGCTTTTCCTCTGAACTCTTGCAATTCTAGTGAATCCCAAAGAATCTGAAGATCCAGGTTGTTCCAGATGAATATATCAAAGGCGAAACAGGCCTTGCACTTCAAGGACTCTTTTCCATCCCTATTCCGGTTCTCGAACTCCAGAATCAAAGACAGGAAGTTGTTGCGTAGAAGTGGGCAGCTAATGCACAATGCCTCCCTGTTGGAATCATGGATAGACCCTGCTGACGGTTCGTGGAAACGGGACACAATCACGGATGTGCTCAAGTTCTAGCATCCATGTAATCAGGCGATCGACACCGACACCGAAACCTGAATGTTCGACACTGCCATACCGTCGGATGTCAATGTACCATCTATACTTCTCAGGGTCATCGCCAATTCGATGAAGGTTCTCGATGATCCTGTCAGCCTCGTCCTCTCGCTGACTCCCGCCAATTATCTCGCCGTAACCATGGGGCGCAAGGAGGTCGTCATTCCTGTAAGTACGTGGGTTCTCGGGATTGTGTTTCATATAGAATGACTTGATTTCCTTCGGGTAATACTCGATGAAGAGAAAGGTATCTCTGTCCCTTGTCAGTATGTCCTCAGCTTCTGTCCGAATGTCCTCGCCCCATTTTATCTTGAGACCTGCGTCCTGACAGACCTCGATAGCCTTGTCGTAAGTCATCCTTTCGAATGGAGGTTTGATCTTCAAGAGTCGTTCGGGATTCACACCCAACTCTGCAAGCTCATAAGACCGATTCTCAACTACGGACTTGCAGATATAACTGATGAGCTCTTCTTGACGCTTGAGGTTGCACTCGTGGTCGCACCATGCTTCTTCCACTTCGAGGTGCCAGAACTCGGTCAAATGCTTGCGGGTTCTTGATTTCTCGCCCATGAACGAAGGTGCGAGAATGAACACTTTTTCCATCGCAAAAAGCTGGGGTTCCAGATGCATCTGGCTTGTCTGGGTGAGGTAGATCTTTTTCCCAAAGTAGTCCACTTCGAAGAGTTCTGCACCCTCCTCGCCCATCGTGCTTACGAACATGGGGCATGTCGTTTCATAGAAGCCCTCCTCCCTGAGATACGCACGAGCTGCTCTGAAAACTTCATCTCTCACTTTCAGGACGTTGCTCATCTTGCGAGACCGCATCCATAGGTGCCTATTATCATTGAGGAACTCGATGCTCTGGTCCTTGGTAATGGGAAAATCCTCTGCATAGTGAAGCACATTGATGTCCTTCACTTGCACCTCATATCCGCCGATTGCTCGTGAATCAGCTTTGACTTCACCCTCTACTGTAACGAGGGATTCTACTAGCATCTTGCTTGCGGCCTTGAACTTGTCTTCATCGACCGCAGCCTTCTTGATAACCGTCTGGACGATACCGGAGGAGTCACGAAGTGTGACGAATATCATCTTGCTCTGAGCTCGAATCCTATGAATCCAGCCCCGAAGACGAACAGTCTTTCCTTCGAATTCGCCTCCAAGCACGTCACGTACTCGAGTGAATTCCATAATAGTCACCTATAATCTCGCAGTCCAGTCTTTATCGACATGGACTAGCGAATCGAAATAGATGTGGAGATAAAAGGATGACGGCTAAACCTAGCCGTCATGGTGGACTAATGATGCTTAATGAACCAGAAGACTGCAGCAGCAGCAACAACGATTCCGCTGATTGCTGCTATTATCAATAAGATGGAGATGGTATTAGGCATTGAAACGATGACTTGGACTGTGGATTCAGCGGTGTTGCCACCAAGATCGGTCACCACTAGTCTGACTTCATGTTCGCCCATGCTTAATCCAGCGAAATCGAACTCGATCGTTTCAGAAATCCAATCATCTTCCACAATAAGAACGCCATCGACATAGATCGCATAGGTGTCCATGTAATCATCGCTGGCAGTCCAATTTCGGATGATGTCTGGGTCACCCTGAGCATATGTCACAGTAGGAGGCTCGTAGGTGATAACTGGGGCAATATCATCTGCCTTGATTGTGACTGCCACATCATCTGTTGCCCAATTCCCACTGGTGTCATTCATCCAGAAGGTGTAGTTGTACTCGCCAATTTCAAGAACCTCATTTATCGTGTACGTGAAGAATGGACTGTCTGGATTGAGTGTTCCATTCACGACTGACTCGCCATTCTTGTACAGAATGTAGAAATCGGGATTTTCCTCGGTGAAATTCCATCGAATGGTTTCACCCACTTCGGTATAGTACAACTCGAAGTCTTCGGGGCCGACAATTACTGGAGTGGTATTCTCGAAGATCCTCAGTGAGATGGTGTCCTCAGCCGTGTTATCGTTCAGATCCGTTGCAACAAGCTTTAGCTCATAGACTCCAATCTCGAAATCGCTTGCATTGAACGTGTACGAGGTCTGGTTGGTCCATGTTTGTGTTTCTTCCAAACTGTCATCAACATAGAAGTTGATTTCGGCCGGATACTCGTCAGTGATGTTCCATGTTATCGTGATGTTCTCTGTACCAATCAAGAATTCTTGATCACCTGGCGATGCGATTACTGGGCTCCGAATGTCAGTACTGAGTGTAGTCAAATTGTACGAGTATGAGCCATCTTCGATTGGGCTTCCCAAGTAGCTCACGGTCCAATTGACAAATGCCACGGGCAGGTCTACGAATATAACAGTACCATTAGCAGGTGTGTATTGATACTCGATGACTGTGCCATTGTAGTACGTGACATTGACAAGAGCTCCCTGTAGGGGTGCAAGAGTCGTTTCGTAGTGGGTGAACACTTCAAGGTCATAGTATTCCTGCAACCCCGTAATGGGCCCAATTGTCTGATGCATTTTCAGAGTGGTTCCATCAGTAGTGAAATTTTCTGCAATCAGGACTGCCCCAGCGTATTCGTTTGCTGCAACGGTCACATAGTACGTGTAATTGCCGATAGGAATATCACTCACATTCGCGATACCATCTGCGGGGAGTAGGAACTCCTGATACGTGGTGTTGGTGTCACGGTTATAGATTGTGAAATTGAGTCCCTCACCAGGATCTCCTTCAATGTCTGTAACGGCAACGAGAATGTCATCGTCATCGTTCTCCCAATCGAGATTACCGATAGTCAGTGAGGAGAACGCCTCGGGGCCATCTGAAGCCATCGAACCGTTCAATGAAGTGCCACCCCATGTGACATTCCATTCCCACATACCGAACGGCACATCAAAGAACGTTGCGGAACCATCGCCTATAGTTAGTTTTGATGCGTACTTGCTGCTGTCAGTTACATTGTAGAGTGTAACATTAGCGCCAGATATCTCAAAGGTACCATTGTACACATAGAACAGGAAATCATCATCGTTGAATTCCCCGTTGATGTTGATAGTGCTGTTCTCGACAACAAGGTCTGTTGCCGCTAGTACCTCTGCACGATTGCTTGATGGTGCTATGCTGGTCGTTGTTTGGAAAATGGCCAGGGGCATCACAGTACCGCCAAGTACCATCATAGCGAGGATGATTGTGAAAGCCTTGTATTTGTGGTTCATCTAATGTCACTCTCTTTATCGCAGACGGATTCTACCGTGTCATCTCACTACTTCGGGCTCGAAGCCTGCATGAAGCATAAAAGGGTTTTCATAGCCTTAGACTTGTATCAGCAGGCTTTCCCATCATAGAAACAAACTCATACCCGCTCGTTCACCCATGCAATCATGTCCGAGAGAAACTCCTCACCGCCCTCTTCTTGGAACGGCTCATGGTAAAGGCCCTCGTAGAGCTTCCAAGTCTTGTCCTCTGAGGAGATACGGTCAAAGAATTGCTTGTTCATTTCTGGGATGAGGATCTGGTCGTCGCCGCTTTGCTGGATGAGGATTGGCGTAGTTATCTCCTCAGCCCTGTTGAAGACATCATCTGTTGTTTTGAAACCCTCTGCTGCAAACCGTGGGGATGCCTTGTCGAATCGAAGAGGGTCTTCCTTGTTCATTCTGACCACATCGGGGTTTCTTGAAATCAGGTCAAAGTCAAGTCCGGTATCAAAATATGTCTTGATGTTCAGTCTGGATAGCCCCTTGACCAAGGCGCGAACTAGCGGGTTAATTTTCAACCTCTCTGAAACGGCTGGGCAAGGTGTGATAAGGCCATCAACTTCATTCGGGTGTGAGAGAGAATAATTGAGAACCCACAGCCCTCCAAGGGAATGGCCTAATAAGAAAATCTTGATTTCCGGATGTCGCAGTTTGAGAAACGAAACTAACGAGTCAATATCTTGGACATATTCATCAAAACTGTCAACATGTCCTTTTGCACCTTGAAAGTGTCCAAACCCTCTCATATCAGGGGCATAGAAAAGGAATCCATTTTTGGCGAAGAACTCGCCAACATACGATATCAGCCCGCTGTGAGACCCAATGCCGTGTATTCCAAGAATGACCGCTTTTGGCTCTGATTCTGGTTTCCAGATACGAAGGAACATCTGTGTCCCATCATATCCGATATAGTCGCTCTCCTCATATTCCATTGGACTTCGCTCCAGTACTCGGTATTTACAGGATTCCCCTCTTTTTTGATTATTGGTTCTCTCTAGAATATCAAAATATAATATACGCAGCCAACTAGGAGAAATGGGGCCATTGACCTATTGCACATCTTTATAAAGGCCCCTTATAAACCCCCTTTATAAGGAATGTTCCTTATAAAGAGGAGATTCATCACAAATGCCTAGACCTCAACCAAAGACAAAGATTGAGAATGTTGTTGCCTCGGTCATCTTGAACCAGCGACTGGATCTTGATGAGATTGCTGCAACCATGCCGAATGTGGAATTCGACCCGGAGCAATTCCCAGGTCTCGTGTATAGGCTAAAGAAACCCAAGACTGCTACTCTGATATTCAACTCAGGGAAAATGGTATGTACGGGCGCAAAAAGCGAGAAGGAAGCCAAAAGGGCTGTCCATCGTATCGTCAAGAATATCCGAGAGGCTGGAATCGAGATCACTGGAAAACCAATCATCGTGGTCCAGAACATTGTTGCAAGTGCCAGTCTCGGTGCGGAGCTGAACCTAGAGCTTGCAGCTATGAAGCTTGAGAACACACTCTACGAGCCCGAGCAGTTCCCTGGACTCATCTATAGGATGCGAGACCCCAAGGTGGTCATATTGTTATTTGGCTCAGGGAAGCTTGTGATCACTGGTGCCAAGTTCGAGCCGCAGATTGATGAAGCGGCTGAGAAAGTCATGGATCGGTTGCTAGAACTTGGTGTGATGCGAGTTCCAGAAGGCGAAGATTGGAGCAGCGAGTAGATTCCTACTGAACCCCAGCATGACTGGGGTTTTTGTTTCCTGCTCTACTGCTGATGAGATAGTATTCCAAGAGTGGT
>JAJRZD010000091.1 GCA_024275415.1 archaeon | reverse complement strand
GCAATCCTGAGAACAATTTTCCCTACATCAGCCGTTACGAGCCCTGTGCCTTTGGGGGCAGGACGCAATGAAACCCTAACAGAACCAGATTTGCCATTTGTGGTGAATGGGATGCTGTGCGGGTCATGGCATCTGCACTCCCATGAGCCACAGCCCCTCCGAATTACAGTGATGTTCATTTTCGCACGGGTTTCAGCCGCACGTACTGCTGGGACAAACTCGGGGGCCTTTCCCACACCAATACCGATAACGCCTTCGCCATTCCCCACAACGACTGTGACACGAAAGCTCTTCTGTTGTCCACTATCAGACTGGCGTTGTACCATGGTCACATCGACCACTTCCTGCCTGAGGTCAGGAAAGAGCATCGTCACAATCTCAGGTTCCCGGATGATATAGTTGTTCTCGAATATCTCCTGGATTGTGTTGATATGTCCCTCTTTTACTAGGCGTCCAAGGTGTGTCTTAGGAACCCAATCTTGGAGGGGATCAACTTCTTGGCGGGGCTGCCTGCGTCTTCGTTGTCTACTCATTCATAATCACCTACTTCTTCCTCTTGCCCTTCTTCCCTTTGCCACGGGCTATCAGCTTCTTAGGCTTGGGTTTTCTAGGAACGGCACGTGGAGGTTTCTGTGCGGGTTTCTCTTTCTTTTCCTTCTTAGCGGGCTTGGCTTTCGCAGCAGCTGGCTTTGTAGCCTTCTTCTTCTTTGTTTTCTTGAGTTCTGCTGCTGGAATGTCAAGAATCGATCTTTTTACTGCATTGAATGCTTTCGGGATCCCTGTGATTGTCGTCTTTTTCTTCCCAAGACGAGAGAACATTGGGGATTCCTGTCCTGTGAAGTGATTGTAGGCCGCAACAATGTGATTCCCTGCCAAACGATCCTCATCAGGAAGTACTTCAGGATCATGGGGAACACTAATTCCGGCATCAATGACACCCTTTAGTGCTGCATAGATTCGAGACCCCTTGACAGGAGGGTTCAGACCGATATCGAGTATAGCGTTATCGATGCCTCTGTTCTTGGCTCTTAACCCTGCAAGAAGTCCTGTGAGATAAGCTGCTGGTAGGCTCTTCTTACCAGCCATCCAGCCGAACTTGTCAAGTTCTGTAGAGATAGCTGAAGCATGGGTTATATCACCCACCACCTTTGCGCTGATGACTTGCACGATTATCCTGGTATTGGTCTTGCGAATGACCAGTCTTGGTTTCCTTGAGAGCAGCAATCGACGACGACGATAATAGTCTGTCTTTCCTTCTCTGCGGCGACGAAACTTTACTCTATATGTTGGTCCCTGTGCCATTACTTGGACACCTCTAGTTTCTGTTCTGCTATATAGGTTCTAAGATGCGCTGTATTTCTGAATGCATTTCCTTTCGCTTTCAGATATAGCTCGCGATAGACCTTACGTGTAATCTTTCCTTCATCACGAAGACGGCTCAGCTCACGCCTGAGAGGGCGTATCTTACGCATCCATCTATGCTTCTTTGATAGCTTCGCAGTAGCCTTCCCTTTTTTGTGGCCGGGGCCCTTGCGTTGCCCCTTTCGTTTCTGTGCCATTACATGACGAGCGCGGCCTCTGCTGACCCCGATGACCTGTTTCTTTTGGATGGCTCCTTCATCTACGAGCCGTCTAATGTCATCTTTAGTGATGGCCAGACTAACCTCATCCTGAAAGTCAGGGTCAATCCAGACACGAGACATGCCGACCTTCATCACATCAGCCGCAAGTCGTTTTTGGGTAGTGAGCTTCATCCTTAATCCACCTCCAAGTCGTCAAGGCCTTCAAGTTCTTCGAATAGTTCGTCCTCGACAACACTCTCAGAAATCCCTGGATTGAGTATCCGAAACATCTTCGACTCGGCCTTGTCAAGGATGTCCTGACGCTTTCTCATTCCAACTGTCCCTGCAATCCGTACAGCATGGACATCAGGATCCAGTTTGTCTAGGTCGCCAGTGTTATAGACCAAAGCCTCGACGTAGCCAGAGGGATGTAATCCTCGGACTGCCTTCGGGCTTCTATAACCCACACTGACCATTGCAATGCGACCTTTACGTTTCTCACGGGTTGCACTATCAATACCCCGTACTTTCCTCCAGCGGTCGCTCACTCGTATCCACCGGTGTGCTTGTTCATGTCTGAACTTTGGTTTGCGCTTTTTCTTCTTCTCTCCAATCCTAAACAACCGCTGGTCAACAGTAGGCCCGTAAACCTCAACAGGTTCTTCTTTCTTCTTTGGTGCCTTCGCTTTCTCTTCCTTTTGCTTGGGCTTCTTTGCCGGTTTCTTTTTAGGCGCCTCTGTTTTCTTAGGAGGTTCTTTCTTTTCTTCAACCTCTTTCTTTGGAGGCTTTGTGACCTTCTTCGTCTTTGGTTCTTTTGCCTTGGGTTCGTCCTTTGGTTTGGGAGCCTTTTTCTCTACTTTTGGAGGTGTGTCCTTTGGCATCAGTTCCGTGGCTGCTGCAATAATCTTCTCTGCGCCTTTTACGCTAAGCCCAGCGACCTTTTGTGCAAGCTTCTCTGGGTCTGCCTTGGACAGCGAGTATGCAGTCTTGATTCCCGCAGCACGGAGCTTCTCCTCCATTGCAGGACCGACTCCTGATACTTCAGTAAGTGGTAATCTCTTCGACATCTTCAAGCCTCCTTATACTATTGATTTTACTTCCTCGCCCTTTCGCTTGCGAATGACATAGATCCCATCCAAGAAGACACGCCTGTCCTTATCGCGAATCTTTGTAGCAAGTTGGATATTGGCGGCACTCTGGGACACATGTTCGATATTGATCCCACTGATGATTACCTCATCTTCGGTAGTCCGAACCTGAACATCACCAATAAGTCGTGCAGTCCTGATTCCTCTCTCGCCGATGAAGTTCTTGATATGGACAGTGTCGCCTTTTACTTCTACAGTAATGGGAAAGTGTGAATAGACAATCTTCATGGTGTACTCGTAACCATGCTGCACCCCAGTACACATATTCCGGATATGCGCCAAGGCGGTTCCGACCAGTGCGCGGGTCTTCTTTCTGGAGATGTTTGTTGATGCTACGACCTCATTTCCTTCAATAGTAAGATTGAGGCGAGGTTCGTGGAATGTCCTTGTCAGTGTTCCCTTTGCTCCACTAACAGTGATGGTCTTACCATCAAGTGTCACTTGGCAATCACTGGGGATTTCCATTCGCTTTTCATAAGCTGCTCCTGACATCTTTCAAATCTCCTTAGTAAACATAGGCTAGAAGTCTCCCGCCAATTCCGCGGTTCTTCGCCTCGGTATGAGTCATCACACCTTCAGGTGTGGTGACTATCAGTATCCCATAATTGTAAGCAGGAAGGAATTGCTTCTCAAACCTCTCGAATCCATCACGCTTGACTGGGAATCTGGGTTTGATAACTCCACACTTGTTGGTTCGCCCCATCAATTGGATCCTGAACCTGCCTGCTCGACCATCATCTATTCGTTCGAATTCTCCGATGTATCCCTGCGACTGCATAACCTGCAGCACTCGCTCGATTAGACTTGAAGCGGGAGCTACAACTACCTCGGGTTTTCCGACAATTTCGCAATTGTAAATACTGGCCATCGCATCAGCCAATGGGTCTAACATAGTCATCTTATTGTCAACCTCCCTAGCTCATTTTCTTGAAACCGAGCTTAACTGCCGTTTCTCTAAAACAGCGTCGGCACATATTAAGACCGTAAGAGCGGATTATTGCTTGATGTGTCCCGCAGCGGATGCAAGTTCGGCTGCCTTTACCCATCTTTTTCCGTCGCTTTCCTTGTTCTTTTCTACTACTCATCATAGCTCACCTCAGAACAGATACGTCCGCTCACGCTCCTTTTCCAGTATCTCAACACCGAACTCGTTCTTCATGAAGACCATGCTTTCTTCAGGAGTCAAACGGTGTCTGTAGGGCACCTTCGCCCTCTGTTTCCTTCGACGCTTCACCCTGTATCCAGGACGTTCCAAGCACACAGTGATATTCATTCCCTGGATTCCCTTTTGTGGGTCGTACTTGACATCGGGGATATCGATGTGCTCTGTTATGCCAAAGGCAAAATTCCCGTCCTCATCCCAATTCTTGATCAGGAGGACATTTTCCTTTGCTTTCAGTGCCCGTGAGAGAAACTCCTTTCCTCGTTCATGGCGTAATGTGACTCGAACGGCGATGGCTTCTCTTCTGCGGATACCAAAATCACGGACAGTCTGTTTTGCCCGCGATTGAACTGGGCTTTGGCCAGTTATTTCCTCAAGGATTAGCGCCGCACGGTTCAAGGGATCACCACCGCCAGTACACATATCGACAACAACTTTCGATATGAAAGGACGACGCATTGGATATGCTTCCCAGTCCTCTAGATACAGGTGTTCATTGGGTAGTTCTACATCACTCATTCAACACTCCCTCCTGACATACCAAGATTGATCTTGGGTTGGTCTTTGCCCAAGACAAATACATATTCCAGAGCAGTCTGGAACCTATTTCCTTCAGGGTCTTGTACTGTGACTGTGCTGGCATGCGTGCCAATTCGTTTCTCGATTTCAACAATCGTTCCTTCCATACCAACATTCCGACCCTTCGTAACAATAGCCTGTGCACCAGGTTCCATCTTGATATTCTCAAGCAGATCCTGTTCGGGAATAGAAATGACAAGAGTGTCTAGCGTTCGAAAGTCGGATGGATTCATATTCTCAGGAAGTAGAATGTTGCGGCCGTCGTGGAGAGTCAATTGACACTTGCCACCAGGGGCCATCATCTTTCGCTGGATTCGTGCCAGCTTGAACTTGCTTTCATCTTCATCAATTGACACTAGACGGAAACCACCCCGAGTCTTGGGTAATAGTCTATATCTGTCGTTTGATGATGTTATCTCAATGACATCCATGAGCCCCACGGGGAAGCGGGGATTTTTGCGGGGTCTGCCATCAACGAGGACCACTCCCGAGGAGAGAATTGCTTTCACTTCGCGCATGTTCTCCGCACGTCCCATCATCTCTCGCAAGAGTATTGTCAGAGTAAGACACTCCTCCTTGGCGTGGGGGCCTGGAAGGGGTTTTGTAGTGAATTTGCCATGTTTGCGTTTGATTGGCCAATGCTTTGGAGCGGGTAGCCGCTTCAGATGTTTCTTTTGACCTCTTCTTGCCATTTACTCACTCTCCGCGATTTGGACGGTCTTACGCTCCAAAAGCGCCTTACGCTCATCATTCAGCTCAAGTTTTACTAGCATGAGATTTGATGGATGCAACGGAACCTGTACCTCTTTGCCGTCCGATTTAGTGGTTGTTGCACTATCAACATAGATTCGAATCTTAGTGTAGTCGATTCGGACAATCTTACCTTCAGTTTCACGGAACTGGCCTCGCATGATCCGTACCAGATCGCCTTTCTTAGGAACGAGTGATCGCATCGAGTACTCTTCACGCAAGAATTCGTCCAATCTACACTTGAGCATGTTCTTGTGTGAGTGGATAGGTGATTTGTATATCATGCGTCGCTGTTTTCGAGGGGATTTGGGACTTACTTTCTTTACCATTTTAGCTAACACCTCACACTATTTTGGATGCGATGGCTGCGACTCGGGGCCACATTAGAGTCACCTCACGAGCCATAGGACCTCTCAGTTCGGATCCTTGCGGTTCGCCTCCGGGTTTAATCAAGACAGCTGCGTTATCCTCGAACTGCATCCAGGTGCCATCGGGTCGTCTGAAGGGCTTACGTTGCCGTACAATAACAGCCTGCAAGACCTGTTTTCGCAACTCTTGCTTGCCCTTAGTCACCGCAACATTCACCCTGTCACCGATACCAGCTTTTCCGAGTTTCCTTAGCTTCCCCTTGTAGCCAAACACGGTGATCACTTGCAATTCCTTTGCGCCAGAGTTATCAGCGCATAGTATTTTTGCACCAATGGGGAGACCTCTCGCGATGCGAGGGATGAACTTTCGAATACCTCTACCGACTTTTCGTGACATGGCTTAGTCCTCCTTTACTCCTCCTCGCTTCGTGACAGACACAACAGCGAATGAGATTGTCTTGCTCAAAGGCCTGCATTCTGCAACTTTGACTGTATCTCCAACATTTACTTCGATGCAGGCTGGTAGATACGCATGCTTCTTTGACCGCCGACGCTCATACCGGAGGTATTTCTTGACAAGGCTCAGGTAGTCTGTCTGGAAGGTGATAGCCTTGTGCATCTTCACGCTCGTCACCTTCCCCTCCATGACTCTTCCACGAAGGGAGAGGTTCCCATGGAAGGGGCAGTTTTTATCATCACATGTTTTCTCAGGAGGTTCTACATTAGGAATTCCAACATTCCGAACCTTGGTCTTACTCTTAGCCATTCTACCATCTCCTCTTGTGGCGCTTCTTCAACCGATCCTCAGGACGACCCCGAAGGAGATTACCATCGACTTGAACGGTTGTGCCATCAGGAAGCTTGATGTGGAAAACGCAGACATCCTTTGGGAGTAGTATATTACCCTGCGCTGTTTCCAGTTGTATCATATCCTTTGTTTCGGCCACAACAATACCCTTTCTCGAAACATGAGTTGGATCTTTAGAACCCACTACATGAGTTTCAAGGCCGATGAGTTCATGATTAAGAATATTCAATGGGCTTATCTCGCTCATTCTGACACTTTCAACTCCTCTTCTCGTTCCACAGTGAGAATGCGTGCAATCGCCTTCTTCACGGCACGTATCTTGTAGGGATTCTCTGTCCCACCACCGGTAGCAAGATCAACTCTAATAGATGAGAGTTCGTCATAGAGTTCTCGTAGCTTCTTCTGACGCTCTGCCGGGGTCAACTTCCGAATGTCTTTAGCAGTAAGTTGCGGCATTACTCTTCGCCTCCTTCATCAAGGATATCCAGTTCCTCTAGCTCCTTTAGGGCGTCCTCGTCAATTTCAGATGGAGCTTCTTCTGATTCGGGAACTGGCTCTTCTTTGCTCTCTGGTTCAATAGCAACGGGTTTGTCGGGCTCGCTAGAAGTGTCTTCGGTCTCAGCATCTCCGACCAACTCCAGTCCGTCCAATTCCTCAAGTTCCCGGAGTTCGTCAATGTCAGTGATTCCCTCGAGTCCTTTTTCAACAACATCTTCCGCCACTTCCTCAACAGTTTCCAGTTCCTCTGCGGCCACGGGAATCCTTTTCTTCTTCTTCGCTTTCGGTTTCTTGACAGTGACAACACCAGGCAGCTTGGCATCAGGACGCATAATTCGAACCTTAACACCAATCACTCCAGGCTTCAGGATTGCCTTGTCATCAGCTTCATCAACAAAAAGGGTCGCTGGTTCTCCAGTCTTAGCGATAGTGCCTTGCCTGAACTTCTGGTATCGAGCACGTCTGCTGGACAGCTTCCCCTTAACAATAATCTCACAACCAATCGCACCGGCACGCATGACCCTTCGAAGGATCCAATAAGCCATTCTCCTGAAACGGACTCCTCGTTCGAGTTGTCTGGCAAGACGTGAAGCCATCACTTGGGCATTCAGCCAAGGATTCTCTATCTCTGAAACCTCGACTTGAACGTTCTCGATTCCGAAGTCATGCTCTAATATATCTGTGAGTTCTCTGATCTTTGAACCACGTCGTCCAATGACGACACCAGGACGGGACGCGTGAATCACAACCTCTGTTCTCATCGGCATCTTCCGGATCTCAACACCACCATATCCAGCAGAATTCAGCTCGTATCCAAGGAATTCATCAATCGTGAGTTTCCTTATGTTTTGCTCAATGAAGTACTTGATAGCAGACATCACGCCACCTCTTCTAATACAATCTCAACATGGGAAGTGTTCTCAAAGTACGGAGTGCTTCGACCGAAGGCACGTTCGATGTACTTCTTGTAGGTACGTCCTCTTTGTGCAGCAGCATGAACTACTTTGAGCCTGTCGATGTCCAAGCCCTTGTTGTCGGCATTCGCTTCAGCATTCTTCAGGACTTTTAGAATGTGCTGAGATGCTTTGACTGGATGACCACCTGGTCCCCATTTTTTCATGCCAGGATGGTGTCCTCGCTTTTTCTTATGCCGACGATAAGGAATCCAAGCCTTTTCCTCGACAACACTCTCAAGGAGCTCGATTGCCTTATCCAGCATCATTCCCCTGATGGCATTGCATACCTCTCTACAATGCTTTGGAGAGCATCTCATATTGCGTCCGCTGGAAATAGCAGTCCTGTCTGGATCAATGCCTATTATGGAATATCGATAAGATGGCATCATGCCTCACTTCCGGTGCGTTATTTTTTACTCAAATCGCCTTGCTCAAGCAGGGCAACTGTAGGTTCATCTATCGATCTCAACAGTCACCCCAGAACTTTCGGCACACGTATGCAAGCGGTTCTCGCGAGCAGAACAAAGATGCTTGCACTGCTTCCTTCCGTTCTGAAACAACTATTTTCAGAGAGCGACAGAGGACAGCGCATCAGAGTGTCCTTAAAAGTATTATGAAAGACCAGCCCCTGTGGAATAAGTCCATGATCTGATATTGAGAGTGGTAATTCACGAGTCGACTTCCTTCAGGGCATCAAATCTTTCACATTTATTCCAATGTTCGGATGTGATCTTTTATTTCTTCGCTCGACTTACTCCATAGAACCGAAAGATCACCCAAATTCAGGGGTTGTTCCCGAACTCGGCAGTCACACGACGCAGTGAAGGAGAGTCAACAGATCTCTCTATTAGGCTCAACCCTGCCTCTGTAAGAGTCCCCTTGATGAAATGAATTCCCGCGGATCGTAGATAGACCAGTCCTTTCTTCTGGAGGGTGTCAAGGCTCCCAAGCACGATTTGTGTCACTTCATCATCGGTAAGCTCGATACCCTTCCCAGGGGTCTGGAGAGTTTCGGTCATCTTGAGAACGTTACGAATCGAGCTGACTTGCCGTCTCTTACTGTAATAAGGGTTAGAAAAAAGCCAGAGCAGAACGATAAGGTCGATGACTGACACCCCGAGGGTCGGATTCCTCTTCAATGTCTTCTTCGCAACTAGCTCGACAATGGGCATGAAACTCACATTCTAAGACTCATCGAGCCCTATTGAATCGTTCGGAACAACGTCAGACGATGGAAACATGTCCCTGACGGGGCTCGTAGATTTCACCTGCACTCATCAGCTTCTCCAATGAAGCGATGACAGATGCAGATGAGATGGATCGTTTATCAAAATGACCTATGATGGCATCAATGCGGAGAGGCTTTTTCTCTTGGTTAAGTAACCCAAGGATGTCATCGCTAACATCAACAATTACCGCTTGAGGCTCTTCAGCCTTTCCAATGTCCCGTACAAGTTTCACTGTCCAAGGTTTCGGAAATATGAGCATCCCACTATTCCCCATGGCAGTAAGTTGTTTTTCAACCCAAGTCCAGCTTAACTTGCTGGCGTTACAAAGCTTTTCCAGCTCTGTAAGAGAGATAGGATTGGTCGCAGCTCGTTCCTCAAGTATAGACAACAACCGTGCCCGTTTCCCTGTGGGAGGAACATCCTCTTCCAGTGTCAGCCCAGACGAGGAGATTCTTTCTGCGGGAACCAAGGACTTCACCCGTTCACGTGAACGTTCGACAGCTTTCTCAAACTCATCCCCACCGCGAGATGCATTGTATATCTTCACAGCAGTAGAAGCAGCTTCAGGGCTGTCAACCAAAACTACTGCGGCCTTGGTGATATCGATGATGCTTCCGCAATAACTGCATCTTCGTCGTTTTTGCCCGACGGGAGCATTAGTGAAATTTCGGCATTTGGGACACATGAAAACAAAGAAACTGCTCAACGAGTGCTCACCGACCTCAACTAGGAAGTATGTCGTTCCCAATATAATCTGCTCGAATGGGTTACCAGATGAATATTGTTATAACTTAAAGATGGCTGCCGAGCTTGGAGGTCATCAATAGATGGCTAGGAAGGCAAAGGAAATAGTTGTCAATCCCCGTCTATGCAAGGGCTGTCATATTTGCATAGCCGTATGTCCTCATTCTGTCCTGAAACAAACCGAACGGGTGGACAATAGGGGGTTCTTCCTTCCTGAAGTTGAGAATCTCGATGCATGTACAGTGTGTCACAGGTGTGAAATGCATTGCCCAGACTTCGCAATCAAGGTTATCGAGCGGAAATAAGGAGCAGCATTACGTGATACGAATGAGTTGGTAACATGCATACGACGTTAAATCATAACACACATGATAAAATAGATTAGAAGACACAATATGAATGCCCATTGATACCTAGGTGGCGATTATGGCAGACTCGAGAATACCAGTACTACTAGAATTGAAGAAGAATCTCGAGGAAGAACTCGAAGACCTCAGGCATCGAATCCAGCAAATTGAGGGATTCATAGAGGCATTGACTGCAATCATTATCTCGAAAAGTTTTGCCACTGCCGACGCATCTCTCAGTGAAACAGATCCTACCGAGTCGGTTCCTACCAAGCCTGAACGCACTACGATTCCTGAATCACGTAGTGTGATGTTATATGACTACAGCAGAAAGTTGGTATTGGCAACCCTGGATATTACGAAAAACGAGATTCGTGCTATCCCATCTGAACGAGCATCCTATGACATCAAGAAGGGTGCATTTGCAAGGTTTTTTGTCGAGCGGATCCTTGGGAAATTCCAGAAAGAGGATCGAACCAAGGTAGAAGAGGGAAGCCTGACTTGGGAAGACGCATTTGATTTCGAGGTCAAGGCCGAGGATGGCATCCTAGAAGAGATTGTCATCCGGAACTATAGATCTGAAGCAAGATTGAAAGAGATCGAACGATCACTCAGGTGGTCTCTGGAAAAAACATATAGTGCGAAATAGATTGTCAGAAGGCGCCCAATAGGAGCCAAATCGACCTCTGTTTCCTATGGAGTTTTAAGGGAGTGTGAATGTTCATAGGATACACAAAGAGATCCGAGTGAAGAAAAGATGGAGTATCGATATGGGTCAAGCGAGATGAACGTCAGTTCTAAAGTTGTAGTCACCATGATACGGGATGCCCATCAATTTTTCATTGAGAACCGAATCGATGATAACTACCAAGTCATGGCCCTGGATCTCATCAGGAGGTATATCTCACAGGAAGGAGCACCGCGAGAGCCAGATCCTTTCTTCGGAGCAGCATTATACATGGTGACAAGGCATCCTTGGAGCTACCCGAATCCCTTGACCAAGACCGAGTTCGCTATGAAATTGAGGATGAAAGAGTCGAGCCTCGAATGGTACACTGATAGCATCGTGGAGAAGCTCGGATTCTTGGTGCTCCATGACAGAAACCATCTACCATTTTTCGTAGACCCTCAAGGGACTATCTCGAGTGTGATTTCCTCCGTAGTCAGAGGTAGTGTCGGCGAAGAGGTGGTAAGAAGTGTGGTGTCAAACTCCATGGTTTCGCCGTTTACCTTGGCTCAGAAAATCGTCGATAGACTCTGCAATATTGTCAATATTGTCCCAGTCGCTTTCGAACAAGAGCTGCAAACTCTAGTCCAACGTATGATTGACGAGGAAAGCAAGAGATTGTTGAACCAGCTTCGTGGAAAATGACTACGAATTTTCGGGCTGTAAGGTGACCTCCTCAATCAATACTTTACCGGCAACGACCTGATCGATTGAGTGGATGACAGCCCCGGCCTCCTGAAGTATCTCCTTTATGCTCTCGAATTTGATATTGTTTCCTTCGAGAGTCACAGTGATTGACTCTGTGTTCTGGTCGACTTCTTTCAACGATATGTTCACACCGTCGACTCGCTCATCTTGGGATATCATCAAAGCAAGATCAGTAAGTCGAGGAGTGTGCGGTTTCAAAACGTCTAATACAATTCTTCGAATGCCATGCGGCAATTTTATCTCAAACCCCACAACGGCCATATGGCCTGCATTTCTTCGAGTGTGGGAGGTAGAGAATTCATTGTTAAAGCTTACTGATTGGTATAAAATGCGTTAGATAAGTTGGTTGTTCTCGCAAAAGTATCCGACGGAGTTACAAAATATTCCCCCAATGCTTATAATCATGTTCTGGCAACACATGCGTGGTCAGTGATTGGCGACAATCGAGACCAGCCTGGAATTCATGGATGGGACGCCTATTGAAACAAGCTAGACTAAACAAACAGCCACAAAATCCTCCAATTGTGAAAAGTAGTTCAATACGTCGGAGAGAGAGTACATCAACACGACTTATGGATATTGACCTCTCAAAGTTCAAGACCAGCCCACTGTGGCCAATCCTTGTTGAAACTACAAGGAGAAGTCCGCTATATGCAGGATTGATGGGATATGCACACGAAAAAATCATCCCAGAAAATCCTGATATCTCACCAAGGGAGCTTGCCAGTATGTTGTCGATCTCACTGGGAGAGGCATTGGTCATCCTCGACTCGTATGGGAAGAAGTGAACAGCCTACGTCGCATAATTAGCTTTATTCGATGCCTAGATTATCACTACCTAGAGGAATGACCTTGGAGCAACACGATTTTCGCAGCTCACGATATGCCAAGGTGCTAGTGCAAGA
Organism: archaeon; assembly: GCA_024275415.1. Classification (GTDB taxonomy): domain Archaea; phylum Asgardarchaeota; class Thorarchaeia; order Thorarchaeales; family Thorarchaeaceae; genus MP5-2226. The sequence continues at coordinate 106,978 of JAJRZD010000091.1, read as the reverse complement.
AATTCGGAAACTATCAGCCGAACGAAAAGCGCGAATCGTGCATGTGTGTGGAACACACGAAGACACGATTAGTAGCCATGGATTGCGGACACTCCTACCCGAGGAAATCACGCTGATTGCCGGACCAGGGTGTCCGGTCTGTGTATGCGCAGCTATAGATGTAGACATGGGCATCGAGCTGGCTAGACAGGGACATATCATAACTTCTTTTGGCGATATGATCAGCGTACCTTCTACATCATCGTCCCTCGAAAAGGAACGTGCTAAAGGTGCAGATGTCCGTGTTGTCTATGGTGCGCATGACGCAGTGGAGATTGCACGGAAGAACCCACATCGTGAGGTGGTATTCATCGGAGCCGGCTTTGAAACTACTGCACCTACGATGGCAGTGGAAATTATCAGGGGACCTCCGGAGAATTTCTCCATCCTTACATCTCTCAAGGTAATCCCACCTGCCATGGAAATCCTCGTTAATCTGGAGGGGCTCGAAGTGGACGGTTTTATAACACCAGGTCATGTGAGCGCTATAATAGGGACTGATGCATTCACACCCTTAGCACAGAAACACAATATCCCCTGTGTCGCAGCAGGATTCGAGCCTCTAGATGTGCTTGAGGCGATAAGGATGCTATTAATCCAAATGAACGAGGGAAGAAGCGAGTCTGAGAACGAGTACAAGAGAGTAGTCCGTCCAGAGGGAAACTTGGCTGCTCAAAAGATGATTGCGGATGCCTTCAAAATTGGGGATGCGCCATGGAGAGGGCTTGGTGTCATCCCTGATTCTGGGCTATTCATCAGACCTGAATTCAGTCAGTTCGATGCCCGTAAGAAATTCGAGTTCCCACCGATAGAGTCGGTTGATATCCTTCCAGGATGTAGATGTCACGAGGTAATTCTAGGAATGATAGACCCAACAGAATGTTCACTGTTCGGAAAGAGATGTACCCCAGAAGACCCCTACGGCCCTTGCATGGTTGGGCATGAGGGGACATGTCGTATCAGGCATGAGAGCGGAGGACTATAGCTGTTCCAAGCGATTGAGGTCGGATGGTGAATTGACATTAATGAATGAATTCAGATCTGAATCGAACCTTTTCAACACCTCTGTAGAAACGTAAAGGACATTGGTGAGGGCATCCAGTAGATCCTTCATCCGTCGTTTTTCGGAATTCATGACATCAAGCCCCCTTGCGTAGGCATGCTCTGTGAGATAGACGCCATGAAGCGGCTCGATATAACCATTGGGCCAACAGGGAATAATCGCCCCATGTTCGTCACGAAGCTGTATGAGCGTCTGTAGAAGTCCCTTGCTGACAAGTGGCGTATCAACCGGTAGCAATAAGGTATGCCTTGTGCTAGCATATTCAAATGCTGTAAGTGCCCCATTGAGAGCGGATCTTGTGGAATTCACTGGATCCGATACAATCTCTGCATCGGGTGCCAGTGGTCGAATGATATCTTCTTGTTCGGAGTTCGACACAACGACTATGATTCTAGAACTGAGAGCGGTGGCAACAGATATCATATGAGATATCAATGGCTGTCCGTGAAAAAGTGCCAGCGCCTTAGGCGAACCAAATCGAGTAGAATCACCTCCAGCGAGAACGGCAACAGACAGACTATCTTGATTCATAGGGTTATCTCCAACGAAACGGGAGTCAATCACGAGATATTAAAAACTCTCCCAAGAGAAAAAGAAAGCGAGTCAAACTCAGAACAAGCCATAGTTACAACTGCTTTGCTGCAAAGGTTTTTCTGACGTATATCATGGATTCCCATCACTCACAGTGGACGGGAAGACGATGACAAGAACTACAGTTATAGTCAAATCAGAGCCATACTCGGATGAAAGCGCCTTCACGGGCCTGAAGTTTGCACGGACAGCACTAAATGAAGGACATTCTATCGAGGTCTTTCTCGTTCAAGGCGGGGTGTTTTGTGCATTGTACGGGCAGAATCCTGATCAAATGACAAATCACTATGAGTTGATTAGTGACATTATTGAACTTGGAGGTCGGGTAGTTTGCTGTGGCACATGCACGAAATCAAGAGGGATAGGCAAAGATCTACTCCACCCCAATGTCGAGATTGGGACTATGAGCATACTTATTGGAATGGTGTCCACATCAGACCAAGTTATCACATTCTAGGGATTGAAACGATATGAGTTCCAACAAAGAAAAACAATGTTTCTTGGACTTCGCAAGGAAGACCGCAATTGAGGCAGGGAAAATCACGCTAGAGTAGTTCGGGAATATTCAAGGGGGGGAACGGAAGGCGGACAACACTCCGGGTACTATCGCCGATAAGGGGACAGAGGAGTTCATCAGAGAAACAATCATTTCAGAGGCTGGGGGAGTGTTCACTGATTTGGATGGAAAGGATGAAGGCATGGGGACTTCGGCGCTTGCAACCAATCCCTTCATTCAGAGATTATGAGAACCTTGCAAGTAAAGGCTTTGGGAATAAGATTTCAACGCGTGTTCACAGTTCGGGATGCCCATCAACTCTATTGAGGAGATTGATAGTTGCACCGTATTTATCTGAAATCAGCCTACATAGGTGAAGACCGAGACCTCCCTTACGTTGCACAATATTCAGATGGTTCAGCTTGGCCTGCTCAGGGATGCCAGGGCCATTGTCGCTAATCACCACAGAGTACGCGTCATGAGTGTCTGTTGCATGCAACCAGATGATCTTGTGCTCGCGGGTGTTGTGTTTGCAAGCATTCTCAAGCAATGCAAGAAGCATCTGTTCTAGAGAAACTAGCACAATACCGGACGAAGACACAAAAATCAATGATATTCCTTTGTCACGAATGCGGGTAAAGAATATATCAAGATCAGAGTGATGGGACTGGTAATCAATATGTTAATCTCGATGAAAGGTATCTAAAATGCCTCTCAGACAGCCCCTCTAAATAGAAACATTCGACATACTGGCGAAAAATCAATTCTGATAGGATAATTGCCTCCACCTATTCAAGATCAGTCTATGGGGGAGTCCAATCTGATGGAATGTGGGCGGCGATGGCTCTGATCAGTTCTTTTGTCCGCTTATCGTCATTCCTACAAATCTCCCATACATTCCGCTCAAACAATGTTTCTTGCCCATCTTTGATCAGGAACGTGAGCATGGCATCATCAGGGAGCGCTCTTTCCGTGCAATTCTCCAGATCCCATATTTTTCTCTTCACTATCTCTTGGACGAATATGAACATCTTTTCAACAGAGAAACTAATCTCTCGTTTTCGTACGACCTTGTCCTCTTCAGAAACATCGGTTGGCGTTCCCCTTGGTATCTTCCAGTGTATGATTTTATCAGAGGTCAGAATAATCCGGAGTCGAGTATGATATGCGGTATGACCAGATTTGTACTCGAATGAAAAGCTCGCAAGTCTATCGTTCTCCTTCAACAGACCTTTCAGGTATTTCTTCAATTCCTTCTTAGTGTACGTCACATGCATCTACCTCAGTAATCTTGGAATCACTGATACGAGTCCAGGAGGTATTCTGGCAAAATAAGGTATTTGGAAATCAATTGAAACTACCAAAAAGAAAAAAGATGAAGGAGGGCTGTGCCATCACTCCTCCGAAGCTAGTATATATGCCTAGATATACTGGTGGATCACTTGCTAAGGTATCCCGATGGAAAGGCAATAGGTTCCACAAGATGGAGAAAGCTACAGTTGGCTTCTGACAACAAAACACAAGGCCTCGTATCATGAAGTCCCATTGTCGGAACCATGTCATATCTTGTCGTTGTCAGCAACGTTTCGTATAGCAATTTTGTATTTGTTTTGAATTAGACTGCTTCTTGGCTCAACCACCGATAATAAAATTGTCTTAACAGGTTGGACGAGGGGATGCCATTACTGCGGACATGCGACATGCTGAAATCCCTCATTTCCCACCAATGTCTATGACTCGGGTAGAATTTTGTTAACATTCGGGAGGGGGAAAAAAAGCGTGAAGGAAAGAGGTGCGTCTTTCCTTCCTGTACTAGTAGTACGCCTAGATGCAACGGTGGATGACTTCGGGGCCCTGTTCCTCGAATTCCTTGCGGGAAACCCACATCTTCTGGAAAGTTTTGAGCGAGGCAAGTATGCTCCCGCCAATCCAGACGGAGTATTGTCTCTCGGGTGGAGCGATGATGCGAACCTCGATGTTCTCGGGGACAAGTTCGGTAATCTCCTTGTGGAGTCGTTCCTTGAGTCCGGGGAACATAGTAGAGCCGCCTGAGAGTACGATGTTGGCGTAGAGGTCACGTCGCAGGTCAACGTCACAAGCCTTGATGGACTCGACAATGTGTTCATCGAGAGGCAATGTATCAAGACCAATCGCGCTCGGGTTGAAGAACAGTTCTGGTGCCTGGAAGCGTTCTGCGCCCACAGTGATGACCTCGCCGTCGGGGAGCATGTAGGGCTTATCGACACCTGCCTTGTCAGCGACAGTCCGTTCTCGTTCTGGGTCAAGAGCAACGTAGCAGAGCTTCTCCTTGACATCACGGACGATTTCTTTCTCAGCACCGCTCACGAAGGAGTAGCCTCTTTGCCTGAGTAGTCTGCGCAAGTACTCGGTGACATCACGTCCTGCAAGATCGATCCTCCTAATCGCGTGGTTGATGGAGAATCCTTCGTACACAGGGACGATGTGTGTGACACCATCACCAGAGTCAATGACCAGACCTGTTGTCCTACCTGATGCATACAGCGAGAGCACAGCCTGAGTTGCGACATAGACTGCAGGAACACCGAAGTTGTCGAACATCACGCTTGCCATGCGTTCACGGTTCTCTCGTGGGTTGAAGGGTGCCTCTGTAAGTAACACGGGGTTCTCACTTGGATCCACCTTCAGGTCGTTGTAGAAGGTGTAGCTCCAGATCTTCTCGATGGCATCCCAGTCCTCGACCACACCATGTGTGATGGGGTAGACAAGTCGTAGGACACCGCGAAGGTTAATCGCTTCTTCGCCGATGTAATAGTCGCGTGTATAGTGGTCAACGTCCGTCATGATCGACTCGTATCGTGGGTATCCTATCAAAGTCGGCCAGACGCTGCGGGGTTGGTCTTCACCCGCGTAGCCATTTTTGCTAAGACCAGTGCCGTTGTCAATGACAATGGGCTTAGCAGCAAGATATTCATCTTCCATTTTTCGGTCCTCGTTTTCTCATTTGAAAAGACAGAGAGTTTGCACTGGAAAGAAGACTTCCCAAACTCTGTGCTAACATATGAGGGGCGATTTTCTATTTAAGCCTTTACCGGATTTAGCTCTTTTTATTAGATGAATATGATATATATGTATATGTTATTGGACAAGCGTGGTTTTGTCTGTATGTGTCGAAAACGTAATTTGTGGCTGTTTTCAGCACTTTCATGAGTTTTAGACAATGAGGGATGAGCTCAGAAAACTTCGATGTCTTTTGATATAATAGATGAATACAAAACATATATATGTCATATTTGAGAAAGGAGTGTGATAGCAGATGTTAGGACAGACTGCGGACGAGATAATAAGACGTGAAATCGAGAGCGTCCGTGCACGGAGGGTCATCCTTGATCAGCTCGAAGGAGGTCCTAAGACAGGGACAGAACTCCGTGAGAGCATCAGGAAAGACATGGCAGCTGCGCTCATCGAGCAGAAAGGAAAAAGAACTGCGAGAGAGAAAAAAGTCGTGGTCACTGACCCAAAGCTCTATCATAACACATCCCATCTTGAGAAGATGGGGATTATCAAGAGCAGGAGGGAGTCCCGTGAGCGCGTCTTTGAACTGTGTACAAAAGCGTATCATCCTGTAAGGAAAGCTCTCAGGGAGATGGGATTGATGGAGGTTGCCCGTCCCATCGCATATGTGGCATCGATCAGACAACCTGACGACCAGAGGCCCTTCGCTATCTGGTTACGGAGAAGTAAACGGTTCAAACCACGCAGACTCCTTCTGTTCACAGAGGAACGGATATGGAAACGTCAGACTCTTCGAAGTCTGGACAGGTTCATGACGGGGGACTCGCGTGGAAAAATGGACATCGAAACAGAATGGTTTGACATCCCAATAGAGATAACAACATCACACGAAGATATTCAGAAAGGGAACCTCAAAGCGGTATATGAGTTCATGCGTGACGAGGTGATTAAGGTAATCCCGACTCATAACGTCATTCTCGACCTCTCGATAGGTACACCACTCACAACCCTTGCGATGGTCAGGCTTGCAGGGGAGTATTCGCTCACAGCAATCCATGTGGACAACTATGAGGATGAACGAGCGACAGTTATCCAATACTATCCAAGGGAGGATGTAAATGACGCTTGGTGACTCAGTGCTGGACTGGCATAGACTCTATCTGAAAGAGAATCTGGTAAAGATAAAGGATCTTGTCGAACAAGACCTGAAAAAGATTCCGCAGAGAAATGCACGGACCCGCAGGAAGATGGAGCGCTGGCTAAAAGAGCTCAACTACATTATCCGACGGGTAGTCTACGCCGAAGAGGTGTTAGCACCCAAGCTTGAAAAGTTGTTTGACTTCGCCCTTAACGAGAAAGGACTGTTCACGGTCCTGTTGTTCCAGCCAAGCACAAAGAATCTGTTTCTCGAACTGGAAACACACTATTGTGACCAAGAAACCATCCTTCAAGAATGCAAGTATTTCCCTGACATGATCTCATTGAGTGAAACAGCGAAAATGCTGGCACTGCTGGGCGATGCTGCAATAGACATGGCTATCCTTCACCATATATGGAAACCACGTGCATCTGATGTGGGATATCTCACAGAAAGGCGCTCGGGATTAGTGAGTAACGAACACCTATCAAAGAAATGTGACGAGTGGGGGCTTTACGAGAACCGGATTCATTTCGATCCTCCGACACCCACAAAGTCAGAGATGGAACACATCAAGGGTACACTCGTCGAGGCACTCTTTGGTGTGATTTATATCGAGATAGGGTTTCGCAAGGTGCTGGACTTGGTCGTGCACCTCGTCTAGTACTCGATGAACTCGGGGTCATCATCACGGTGAGCCTTGATGTGTTGTGCATGGAACATCTTGTCGAATCTCTTTCGTACCACGTCTGCATGTTTCAAGTCCGAATACACTCGCACCGCAGGGATAGTTCGTTGTTGTTGCACTAACGTTTCCATCAAAGGTTTCCCTTCAGGAGTTTCGTTCAGCGGAACCAGATCAAAGCCATTACTGCCACCGATGAGAATTGGTATCTGACTCAAGAAATGTTCTCCCAAGACGGGGTTGACGACATCGATTAAGACTTGACCGGGCTCTTCCAGGAGATCCAGCTCTGCCTCGATAAGGGCTCCAACGTCATCCACGAAGCGTAGAAGCCGGTAGCGGGCATCTTCGGTGAACGAGGAAAGTGGTTTCGCTGTGATGACCTTGAAGAGACGCCGGTAGCGGATCCGTGCCGCATATTCCCGGACAAAAGGGACTTCCGAACGCTCCAGCCATCTGAAGAGATCACCATCCGTCATCCGGGTGAAGAACGCTATGCATTCGTTCTTTGAGAATGCATCCTCTTTCAGACGTAAATAGGTCGCCTTGGAAGTCATGGCTTCTGCTACTCTAACAGCATGGTGCAAATACAGATCGGAGAACATCCAGGCCCTACTAAGGATGAGGGCTTCAAGGGAGTGGAGGGCTTTTAGCATGAAAGCGCGATGATATTGTCCTTCGGAATCCCTGACGACTCGATTAGTAAGCAGCACCCTCTCTGCAGGGAAGATGCCAAGCTCGACACCACTGAAATGTGCGTCACGAATCAGGTAGTCTGTCTTATCGATGTCCAGCGGACTGTCAAGGAACTCTGAAAGGAGCTGCATGATAGGGTCGTCAGACCGTCTCTTGAGGACATCCACGATAGAAGAGGGGGAGATGTCATTCTGTTCCAGAATGTCTGCGATGTCACTGTGCAAGATGAGGAACATGCCTAGATCAGTATGGGAGAGACCCGCCCAATTCTCCAATGCGAACTCAATGGTATGCGAAGTAGGGGGATGCCCAACATCATGAAGGAGGGCAGCAGCACGGAACACCCGTTCATGATATGCATCAAGGAGTTGCGACAGTGGCACAAACTGCGGGTTCTCAAGATCCTCACAGTAGTTCACGACACGGATGCATTTTTGGGCTAGGAAATTGGTCCCGATGCAGTGCTCAAACCTAGTATGTGTTGCCCCAGGATATACAATATGAGCAGGGCCCAACTGTCTGATGTAACGAAGCCTAAGCATTTCCCAAGCAGAGATTATGTCGAGTTCCCAAGGCTCAAGAAGTATCGCACCATGAACGGGATCTTGGATTGCCTTTTGCCGTGTGTGCTTCTCACCGAGCGCTAGAATTCGTTGATGTTCCCGCACAATGCTGCAGATATCCTCCCAATCATCACTCCCTTCGGTTCTTGCATCACTAATGAATTGCTCACGAAAGCCTGTGAGACGGATAAGATTCGTGATTTCCACATCAGGTTCAGCTAACAACCACTAGTCACCAGACAAGAGAAAGGCTTCCCCACATATAAGATGTCATACCATCAACGATTGATCTTCACCTGTTCGCGTACCGCATTATAGGCAAGCAATCGTCCAGTCCTCATCTGCTTGCAGTATTCATCAGGCGAGCAATAGTCCCAGTCTTGCATATTCCTACAGAGAGGCACACCGCGGGACAGGTAGTAGGGAGGAGAAACAAGGTTGGCACGCTTCAGGAAGTTAGCAACAGTCTTTATGCTCTTGTTCCTGTAGGCGGCCTTGATGCAAGGAGGGGCACGTCCGACGGTTTTCCAGGTGATTAGCTTGAAAAGGTGATACCACAACAGACAGTTCTTTGACATGTACAAATGGTCACACTTGTCACACGTGTGCGAGTAAATGGAAACAGAACACAGTTCATCGCGGGTCGTCCGATCGAAACCTGCACCTTTCAAAAGATGGTATTTTACCTCCACAAACCAATCAGGTGTGAAAGAACCAAACTCTTCGACGAACGACCTGAGCTCTTTACTCAAGACCAGAGAATCACAATTCCACTGCTCTGATGTGAGGCGTGGTTCGTTTCGCTCAGAAACCATAATATCGCCACGTAATAGTAATGGTATTTTGACTCTTAAAGATGGATAACATCAATCATTACCTGAAATTCATCGCAGATGAATTACTGTCTGATCGGGAATTACTGGTAATTGAAACCTTTGCGAGAGCATAAAAAAATCTCAGGTTATTCTGAGTCTATCTGAAGCATGGCTTTAGAATCCACAAGAATGACAAAATGCTTCAACTCGTGGAACTTGTTTTGAATGGTCATGGATTAAATGGCGACAGAGATATTCACTCAGGTCTCAGCGAAGTTGTAAACACTTTTATGTTGTTTTTGTTTACCATACGGGCATGGGTAAACAGGAGTTAAGAAAGAAGATATTTGAGTGGAGAGAGACAGAATTCAAGATTATTGAGAGGTTGATTCCATTCGCAATCACCAAAGAGATTACCACAATCATTGGCCCTAGGAGAGCGGGAAAGACATATTTCATGTATCAGATTGCTGACACTCTTGCAGAAAGGTTTGGAAAAAAGAATATGGTCTATATCGACTTTGAGGATCCGTTGAGCAATGTAACATATACAGAACTCGTAGATTTGCTTGAAGAACTCATTCCTGACAAAGGAGTCCTTTTTCTTGATGAGGTGCAGTCCATTGATGATTGGTCATCATGGCTGAGGGGACTCCATAATATGGGAAAGTTTCATATTTTTGTGAGTGGTTCAAGTTCTAGGCTATTGGCTCAGGAGATTGCATCCGAGTTAAGAGGGAGAAGCATAACGCGCATCGTATTTCCTCTCAGCTTCAAAGAATTTTTTGATTATGAAGGAGGGCGCAGGAACAAAGCAAAGGCGCTTCTAAATAGATATCTTGAGTGGGGAGGATTTCCTCGTGTCAATCAGTCTTCAGAAAAGATGGAACTCTTGAGTATCTATCTCGACACGATATTCTTTAGAGACGTTGTGGAGCGTTTTGGAATACGTGATATAGAAGGAGCACGAATATTCAGAAACCTCATCATTAGAAATCTTGGTAATGCACTTTCGTTATCGAAGGCAGAGAAATTCTTCAAGAGCATCGGAGTAAGAAAGAGCAAGAGGTCTCTTTCAGAGTGGCTTGGCTACTTTGAGGAAGCATTCCTGGTCTTCACAATTCCACGGTTTTCAAAATCACCCAGAGGAATCACCCAGATGCCAAAAAAGGTGTATCCTACCGATGTTGGACTATTTCAGCCATACTCACCATTATCGCAATCAATCACACGTCGCGTTGAATCAATTGTTGCCATCAATCTCTATAAACAGGTCTTGCTAAATGGTGGAGAGATTTTCTACTGGCAATCGCAATCTGGACACGAAGTTGATTTTCTAGTTCGAGGGCAAAGGGGCTTTGAACAACTCATACAGGTGAGTTATGATATAAGTGACCAGAAGACACGTAATAGAGAAGAACGTTCGCTCATTAGAGCTTCTCAGGAACTTGATTGTAATGATTTGCAGATAATAACATGGGATTATGAAGGATTAAACAAGAAAAACGGGAGTTCAATAAGATATATTCCACTATGGAAATGGCTACTAATGCCTGAATCGCCATGAGGCATAAACGTAGTTCGGAGTAACTTGAGGAATTGGACGAAACTATTTGTGCAGCCAGTCATAAACACCATAGGAGCAGAAATAGTATAGGGCCAGATCACGAACTCGTTCCTATGAACGTATCTTTCTTTTTTTGAAGGCATTCCAGACCGGCAAATCTTAAATCCCCTATTCAATTAACGAACCATCACAAACCTTTCATGCTCGATGTGAGGGTCTTTCTGAAATGCCATCGATGAACCTGATAACAAGCCATTCGCTCAAGGAAATGGTCACGAACCTTGAGGTGATGGATGTGACAGGAGATGGCAAGGACAACATAGTGCTTGCTACGGTCAGTGGGAGCCTGAGAGTCTACGATTATGTCGGTGGCAACAATGTCGTCAAGGAACTGTTCAGGATGACAGACCTTGTCCCTATCTCGTCATTTGGGATTGGAGATGTCACTGGAAATGGTACACCTGATTTTGTCGTAGGAGGGCTTGATAATACCCTGAGAGTGGTAAGCATCGGCAAGAAATCGCTCGAGGTCAAGTCCAATGCGATGTTAGGAAACCTTCCAATCTCGTTGGTTGTGGCAAATGTTCTCAATGATGGGAAAGAGGAAGTTGTCGTAGCAACCAATGACAATGCTCTCAGGTGCTATGGATGGTATGATACTTTCCTCGACAAGCTTGCACACAAGGTCGTTAAGCGACCTGTCTTCTCAATGAAACCTCTGAGGAGTGAGGGAACATCCTACACGAGGTTTGTCTTTGGCGATGACTCCGAAACCCTATATATCTATCAATATGCTGACGACCGCCTGCATGAAATCGCCAATGCGAAGGTAAGTGGGGAGGTCAACTTGGTCGCAACAGGACGTGTGACAGGTAGAAGATCGGATGATGTAGTGATAGCCAGCAGTGAGAAGACAATCACCCTGTTCGAGGTGGAACAGAAGTCAGTCAGCACTCGCGCAAGGATCCGAGCCCCCGGGAGCATCTCGTCAATGAAGGTCGGCGAGATGCTGATTGATGGGGCCAGGTCACAGGGTCAGGTTCTTGTCAGTCTGGCCAACTCAAAGCTCTCAATGCTGAGCGTTGAAGGGCGAGAGTTCTTCGAAGATGCATCTATCAAGACAGCAAGCAAAAGCGCTGACTCGTTGGTCGCATATGGCGACCTGTCGGGCGATGGCAACAAGGAGATAGTTCAGGCGGTAGGAAACAAGCTTTTCTTTGTTGCAATAGAGTCTGAGTAATGGTGTTGATGGTTCATTTGAGGTCTGGCATATATAGCTCGATGGCTTGTAAGACTTTGATCGTTTTCACCTTTGTTTTATCCTGAATCCTCGGAACAATAGTGTCTTCAGCCCATTTCTTCACGGCGGCTCGTGCATCCTCTATATCAGTGCCCTCTGCGTTCCGATCTAGTCGAACGAAGAGGTTGTAAGGCTCACGATCAGTGACCTCCTTCTTCACCATGGCCCAGAATGCCTTCGAGCCTTCTGGTACGTCGATGCGCCCTAGAATCTCTACCCACTGTTTTCCCTCAAGACGTTTTGAAACGATGGCAAGGTCTTTCAACTCGCTTACCTCATTTAATGCCTCAAGAATCTTCTCGCCAGTGCCTTTCACGTCATCAACGTTCTCAAATTCTGCAATAAGATAGTGGTCAGCCCTGAATATCGCCATGGCTAGATTGCTCCATTGGATGAATTGATGCGGCCTGATTGGTTTTGCACTTAAGTATAATGGTGCATTGGTATTAGGGAAATTCATTTAGAGGTGACATCGGGTATCAGTCTTTGATAGTAGATGAAGCGATATACAGCAGTGCCTATGCCGATGGCCGTCACCACAACAAGACCGACTTCAACGAGAGAGAGGATAGAGAGAATGCTGAGGATAAACAGTCTCTCGGAGCGTGCACCCAGTCCAACATCTAAGTCAGAGAGCCCTATGGATTCAGCTCGTGCTCGTGAGTAGCTTGTCAACAACCATCCGGTGAAACATAGATACGCCCATGCATCTAGTGAGAGCCCAAAGATTTCTCCAGTCGGGAAGGAGATGGGAATTGAAAAAAGGAGTACTGCCTCAGAAACCTTATCGATGAACGAGTCGGTGAATGCCCCTTTTGTAGATGCCTTGCCAGACCCGCGAGCGACAGCACCATCAACCCCATCAAAGAACCCTACAAGAAAGACGAATACACCATATACCAATTGGTTCTGTGTTATGCCCAAGATGAGGAAACCAGCAAAAGCAATGAGGAGTGAAAGATAGGTAATCGTATTAGGATGCACGCCATATTTGATGAAAGGAGCGGCTGCTTTGAGGACAGGAATACGGAAGACCCGCCTGAGTCTGAACTTGCTTGGTGACATATATCATCCCACCATGTAGAGATTAGAGTCATGCATGACACAATGCGAGAGCCTTGTGTGTGCATTGATATTCGAATTTCCAAAGATAAGAGATTCCGACACCATGCAGTTATCACCAACAGTACATATACCCTGTATACAGACGTTCGGACCGATGCGGGCATTCTTTCCAATTCTTGCCGTACCAGATATCAATACCGGACCTCTAAAGGTGACGCCTGCTTCGGCATTTACGCGCGCACTGGGAGAGATAGATTCTCCTATTTCGACAGTATCTCCAGAAGGGATGAATAAAGCATTACTTCTCATCGGTAGAGTATTCAAGAGCGTGATATTGGTATTCAGCAGATCTGACAATGTGTCGATGTCATACCATGTCCCATGTATCTCACGGGCAAAGACTTCTCCGCCTGCAGAAATAGTACGTTCAATCGCTTCAGAAACCCTTGTAGCACCATCAGACAGAGCACTCCGACAGAATTCCAAAAAAGATGATGTGGCAATCAGCATCATTGCGGAGGATGCATTGCCTTCCCCGAGGCTATGCACTCGAAGCATACGGTCATATGAAACCAAAGTGCCTGCTGAAGAAGTGGGATCAACTGCCATAACGAGATCAAAGGGGTGCTGTAAATTGAATCCGCTAACGAACTTGGAGATGGTAGATGGAAACGTGACGAGATCAACGGGACATATCAAGACCTCTTGTGTGATATTATCTGATGCCGTGGCAAGAGTCTGCAAGGGGCCGATGGCGAACGAAGAAACTTGGATGCATTCCACAGGACGGTTGTGATATCTTGTTTCTATGAGATTCATGACTGCATCTCGTTTCCAGCCAACACCAATTGATATTCGTTCAATCCCTGCTGCGAATAGCGAGTCCACCAGATGCTCGATCAGTGTCCGATCTAGACAAGGTAGTAGTGCCTTGGGAACGCGATGCGACAAATCACCTAGTCGGGTGCCTTCGCCGGCGGCAAGAATTACAGCGTGAATGAGGATTCCTCCGAAAACATAGAGGAATAAAAGCTTCTTATGGATGTTTTTCATTGTAAGAGTGTGACAGCCAAAATCATAACAATCACAGATCAAGAGGACACGAAGGTCGCAATTGACGAGGCAGTACAGACTCTTTCAGAAGGAGGCCTCGTAGTGTATCCAACCGATACAAGCTATGGACTGGCATGTGACCCTAGGATCCCTGATGCATTCGAGAATCTTTTCGATGTCAAGCAAAGAGAGCGTTCGTCCGGATTGCCACTTCTTTTCGCTAATAGCAAGCAGTGTCGGGAATACCATGACTTCAGTGGGCTTGAACTTGCCATTGCAAGACTATTCTGGCCAGGCGCCTTGACATTAATCGTTTCTGCAAAGGAAGGAGTACCAGAGCACTTGATAAGTATCAAGAATAGTATCGCTATTCGTGTTCCAGATCATCCAATCCCAAGAACCATTGCTGACCTGCTCGGAACCCCAATCTCAGGAACCAGTGCCAACCTATCGGGAGGGGCAAGCCCATTCGATCTTTCGGTGGCACTAGAGCAGCTGGGAGATCGTGTGGATCTTTACATTGATGGCGGCCCATCCCGCACCAACAAGAACTCAACGATAATTGGAGTTGATGATGACTCTGATGGGTTCTCAAGCATCAAGGTGTACAGGGAAGGAGCGCTGCCCATTGAAACCCTTACAGAGGGCTTGAAGTTTGATACTGAAGCACTACGATTCTGGACTAACCGAATCATCTATGCGGACATGTGAGGGATTGATTCTGCAGGAGTTCAATATCCTAATAGGATGCCCTAGAGAAAGAGAGCAAGCAGCGATCTCAGAGGTCAGGTATTTCATAAAAGATCTTCTTGGTGATGAGAACCTAAAGGTCAATCGGACTCATATTGTGGGCATGATAACCTGCATGACGAGCTTGGATCCATTCGAGGTGCTGGGTCAACTTAGGGAGATGGCGTTGGAAAATGCATATCAGTTCAGATATGCAATACGATTCACTCCGCTGGAGGTGTGTGTCCCATCAAATATCGAAGATATCGTACGATCGGCTGAAAGGCTGCGCGAAAAGATAGGGACTAATGAAACGTTCAGGGTCACTGTACGGAGAAGACATACCGACCTTGAGCATATGGATGTGGTAAAGGCTGTGGCATCAGTCATCCCCAGAAGCGTCGACTTGGATAATCCTGACAAGACAGTCTGGATTGAAATCGTGGGAACCTTAACAGGAATCTCTGTGCTCGACCCGAGGGAGGATATCCTTTCAATTATGGCAATGCGTGACGATATGTATTGAGAGAAGTGTGCTATGCTTCTAAAGCGACAGTACTGACTCGACTTGCGACGCACCGCAACAATGCTTCTCGAGTGCTGATGGCTCCTACCCCCTCAGAGATTGCTTCAAGTTCCTGCTCATTGATGTCAAATACACGCATGATAGATTTGAAACGACACAGGTCAGATGCAAACTGGACTTGAAGAGGAGAACCAACTTTTTCCTGTAGATTGATCAGGCATCTCCTAATTACATCCTTATCATTACTAATTATCACCACTGCGATTTGCTTCAGATTATCTTTCACTCCAAAGGTATCGAGTGCTTTCCCAATCTGATTTTGCCCCGATGCAAAGATGGCAATCTCTACGTCGAGAGACCTTGCCTGAGCATATTTCCCGTACCATGCATTGACGGCATTCTGAGCGGCAACAACAAGGTGGTGCGCGTCAACAATGAGAGATGAGTCGAACAGCTGCATCGCCAGCACATCGCAGGCATTGTTCACAGCAATAGCAATCAATTCGTCTTTTGTAAGGTTCTTTTCATTCTCAAGCTCTGAAACCCCTACGAATAACGGGCCTTCGGGAGCAATTAAACGGTCTACTAGCAAGTCATTCCCTCAGTTTGATTCAAAGACGTTTAATAAAGTAATCAGCCACAGTCGGATCGAATCCCACTTCGAAAACCAACTTGTTTCGAATTGCCTTCATATCCATAGTAGGGTCTTCATCCTTGAACTTCTGTACGAGTGCGATGATGGACTCGCGGAGCTCCCACGGATACACAGTCCAGCTGGTCACACATTGCATGTAGAAGTCAGGGACAACCCGAGAAGTCGGCTTGAGATGAAGCACGGCACTCCTTACTTCCTTGACTCCCAGACTCTGGATATACTCGATGGCATGATGCAAGCTCTCACCCGAGTCAGCGACTTCATCTATTATCAACACATTCTTGCCCTCGATAGGGACGGACAATGGTTGAGTTATCTTAGGCTCCCTGCCATGTATTCCCAAGTCTGTATAATACTCGATACGCACATTGAACATAGCATGGGCATACAGGACATCAGACAAGATACGTGCTGGAATCCAGCCTCCTCGAGCTATACCGACTATAAGATCTGGCACAAACCCGCTCTCAACGATCCGCTCGGAGAGCTGTAGGGTCAGGTTGTAGACGTCGTCCCAACTGAGAATGAGATACTCCATTTGTTGCAACTGCCTGTGTGATTTGCTGGGTGCTCATCGCACTCCCTAATTAATCCCACCCAAATGGTATCATAAATATACAGGTCTCATATGAGTACCACAATGTGATTGTCATGAGTCCGAATCTTGTGCTCACAAATATCAAGCAGGTTGCCACACTGGCGGGATATAGTGATAGTCCCAAGACAGGGGCAGATATGAAGGAGCTCTCGATAATCGAAGATGGAGCCATAGCGATAAGCAACGGAATCATTACAGCTGTGGGCACAACAAAAGATGTCTTGAGTGATATCGAGAGCGATACATTTTCACAGATGGATCTTCCAAGTATGCTGGTCTTGCCAGGGTTCGTTGATAGTCACACCCATCTTCTGTTTGCGGGATCTCGTGAACAGGACTTTGCCATGAAATTGGATGGAATGTCATACATGGAGATCCTCAATGCGGGCGGTGGCATACTCAATACGCTTCGTGCAACCAGAGATGCCAGCCAAATGACTCTGACAGGCAATGCATTTGGTTTTGCCCAGAGGATGATCCAAGAGGGAACTACGGCAATCGAAGCCAAGAGTGGATATGGTCTTGACACGAAGAACGAAATCAAGATGCTACAGGCTATCAATGACCTACGGGACATGCTGCCTACAGAGATAACCTCGACTTTTTTGGGAGCACATGCAGTGCCTCCCGAGTATGAGGGGCGCACAGAGGACTATGTTGATGTGATCGTGGAAGAGATGATTCCTGCAGTAGCTAGGAGTGGTACAGCCGAGTTCTGCGATGTATTCTGTGAGAAGGGAGTTTTTGACGTGGAGCAGTCCAGAAGGATTCTCCTCAAGGGAAAAGAACACGGGATGAAACTCAAGGTACATGCTGATGAGATAGTCCAGCTGGGAGGTGCTGAGCTGGCCGCGGAGGTCGGGGCGGTTTCTGCAGATCATCTATTGATGGCCTCTGATGATGGGCTGGAAGCGATGAGGAAGGCAGGGACGATAGCCACATTGCTCCCTGGCACAGCCTTTAGCTTAGACACCGAGTATGCTCGGGCAAGAGAGATGATAGAGATGGAGCTACCAGTGGCACTCGCAACCGACTTCAACCCAAATTGTGCGAACGAGTCACTATTCTTCACGACCGCATTGGCTTGTTATAAGATGAAGATGCATCCCAGAGAAGTCATCTCAGCCCTGACAATCAATGCGGCACATGCGATTGACAAGGCCGATAGATTGGGAAGCATAGAAGTAGGAAAACGCGCTGATATAATAATCTTAGATTGCCCGAATCCAGAATACCTCGCATACAGGTTCGGGATGAATCTTGTCCATACAGTCATTGTGAACGGACAGGTAGTACATACTAGGTTCGGAACCTAATAGTCCATTCAGCCATACTTTGCTTCCCTGAAGCTCAGAAGCATTTCACCTGCCTCCGGCTCATCTCGCACCCATTCGACAAATTCTAGCAATTTCGCCACAGTTTCAGGATGCATAAAATGTTCAATCTCGCAGGCATCTGTATCCGCAATTTGAGGGTCTAGTCCGATCATCTCAAAGAACCATCGAAGAGTTGAATGGATATTTTCCAATCGCATAGCGATACTACGCCCTTTTTCGGTCAGTGAAACCGCACGATTGTATTTTTCGTAATTGACCAATCCATATTCGGGCTGTGACAACTTTTGCATCACATAAGTCACACTTGGAGCTTTAACGCCCATCACTTCTGCAATGTCAGAAACACTTGCAGTCCCACCCTCACGTTCAATCCTGTGGATTGTTTCCAAATATTGCTCCATAGCCTTCGATAGATCTGCCAAACGCTGTCACCTGACTTCTATTTTTTAGACATGTCTAACAATTCGTTATCTCAGGCCTACATAAACTTTCACGATTGGCACTGGATTACATGTGAGATTGTGCCCATCAATAAAAGAAACAATCAGGGTTATCTCCTAGCATCATCAGGGAATATGATGTTTTCCAGGCATTACTCCTCTAACAGGACTATTCCTGCTTCTTCCACTCCATCCACAAGCATGTTTGAGAGAATCATATTCCGAATCTGTGCTATGTCTTTGTGCAGTGCCCGATCCTCCTCTAACTTCGTAACATTGCTTCGTATCGTTTCTAACACATTCTGCAGAGGTTCAGAGGGTTTGAGAGGAGAGAGGAGGTCAATACCTTGCGCCGCACAGAGAATCTCAATGGCAATGACATTTGTTACATTTTCGAGAATCTTCCGTGCCTTTCTTGCTGCGATAGTTCCCATGCTGACATGATCTTCTTGGTCAGCACTAGTAGGTATCGAATCAACACTCGCGGGATGGGCTAACACCTTGTTCTCAGAAACTAATGCAGCGGCTGTGTACTGAACGATCATCATACCTGAACGGAGCCCGCTATCCTCGATAAGGAACGCCGGAAGACCACTCAGATCAGGATTCACCAATCTGTTGATTCTTCTTTCAGAAACGTTCGCTATCTCCGAAAGGGCGATGCCAAGGAAGTCCATGACAAGCGCAATTGGCTGGCCGTGAAAATTGCCCCCTGAGATGACATCATAATCATCGGGAAAGACTAACGGGTTGTCGGTGGCAGAGTTAATCTCGGTTTCGATGACACTCCGCACATAACGAATCGTATCTAGAGATGCACCGAGGACTTGAGGTATGCACCGAAGTGAATAGGCATCCTGAACCTTTCCACAATCGACATGTGAACGGTTGATCTCGCTGTCTTGAAGAAGGCTGAGCATGGCATCAGCAATGTCATTCTGTCCCTCATGGGGACGGAGGTCATGAATCCTCTTATCGAATGCGGCCCTGGTTCCTTTGAGCGCCTCCAGAGACATAGCAGCGCCAATTAAAGCGTTCCGCACAAGTCGCATGGAATCATGGACTGTAAGCACTGCAATCGCGGTCATTGGTTGAGTGCCGTTGATGAGGGCCACACCTTCCTTTGCCTGCAGCGCAAGTGGCTTGATTCCTGCTTTCTTTAAAGCATCACTCCCATCCATCCGCATGCCATCATAGAGAGCCTCGCCTTCACCAATCATCACTAGAACCATATGCGCCAGAGGAGCAAGATCGCCGCTTGACCCTACAGACCCCTGTTCAGGTACGACTGGCACAACACCCTTGTTCAGCATCTCAAGCAACGTTTCAATGACTTCCACTCGGACTCCAGAGAATCCCTTTGCCAATGCGTTCGCTCTCAGAACCATCATCCCACGTACAACTTCGGATGGGAATGGACTGCCAACTCCGACGCTATGACTTCTGATAAGATTCACTTGCAGGGCGGCCAGGTCATCACTGCCTATAGAAACGTTGGCGAGGTCTCCAAAGCCAGTGTTCACACCATAGACGGTACGTCCTTCCTCTAGCGCACGGTCTACCACATTTCGGCTCAGCAGAACCCGTTTTCTTGCCCCATTAGAAAGAAGAACCTTGAAATTATGTCTTGCGACATTCACTACATCCTCAATTGTAAGGGTGTTTCCGTCAATCACAACCGCCATAGAGATTCCCTCACAGAACTGTCCAATTTTGGAACCGATGGGGACTCGATGATAACTCTCGGTATCGTATTGCTTTAGTAATTATCGTTCAATGGAAGTACCATGACCATTTTTGCCCAATCCTTTTATTTCATGAGAGGCAAATGTACGTGCGAAAGGTGATACGCTTGGAAGACTTCAATTGGGGATTACACTCGGAGGCAGAGAGATTCTTGCAGGAAATAGTCGAAGAGTTCCTTTCGAAAAACCAAGTCGCTGCGCGACTTGCCACAGCAATGATGGACAATGCGTCCTTGCGCTTTTTTGACTTGATAGATCATATCATTGTCCCAAAGGACTCGCGTATCGAAGACAAACTCTTCGACTTCGGATTCGAGATTGGTGATGACTTCAAAATTGATAACCCCGATATCGCCACACTGTTCGTCCACAACCGATCGACCCTTTTTCCTGTTATCGTGGTCGAGGAAGGCGCCATTGAGATCGTGATAAGGACAGAATCTTTGAGCCATTTCATCCAGATGATTGGGGCAGGAAATGTCATAATAGGAGCGCCATTCACACCATATAGGGTGGCGACCATCACGCTCGGAGGAAACCACATACTATCAGCAGTGGAGCGAAGAGGATATTCAGGCTTTTCGCGATTTCCTGTCACAGATACAGAAGATGTTGCGGAATACCTGCGTGTGCTAGACTTGTTCTATACACGTCGGAGGCGCTTTGATGATGACTGCGACGGACTCGAATACACCTTCGACCTAGTGAGAACATCCGTTTCGAATCTAGGTGTTTCAAGGGTATGTGATGCGTTCTTCAGGGCAGAACGGCAGTATTGGGAAAGCCGTGATGTTGTGGGGCGGATACAAAAGAACAGGCAGGATAGATATGGCATCGGATGGGCGAATGATGACCATCACACCTATCGGTCATCAAGGAGCTGTTTCTCGACACTGATAGCCATTTTAGAAGTATTAGGCTTTGTGCGCAGAGAGCAGTTCTTTGCGGGACAACAAGCTGGATGGGGAGCACAGGTCATGGAACATCCCGAGTGTGGCATTGTGGTCTTTGCTGATGTGGATATCACTGACGAGGAAAAGGGAAAACCATTCGCAGATATAGGGATGGACGAGTCCGACAGGTTTGGGACAGTCGGCCTCTGGGTCGCGTTGCACGGAGAAAGCATGTTGCAAGGGGGTCTGCACCATCTTGCGGCCAAAGTAGACTATGCCCACGCCCGAACCGCACTCGATAGCCTTAGCGCAGGAGTGCTCGCTCCATTCTCCCACTTCGACTTCCTCAAACAATCATTTTCCAAGGCTGTGAGAAGAGAGGTGGACAAACGACGTCTATCGCGCCTTCTAGAAGATGGTGTCATCTCGGAAGAAGGGATGAAAGTATTTAGCGAGAACGGTGCAATCGGAAGCCATCTGGAGATTATCCAGAGGGGTCATGGATTCAAGGGGTTCAATCAGGATGCAGTGACTGCTATTATTCAGGCGACGGATCCGAGGAAGAACTGACCAGCTAGGATCTCAGTGACGCACGCACAATATCCTCAACAAGGCCCTCCTCAGACACATAAGGTATTGTGATATGCCCTGCTCCATCCATCTTCCGGTTCCATTCGATGACTGTTTCAATGGCGTGGTCATTCCGCGCCCATGCACGTCTCGATACGCCACACATAACATCCCAGTCGAGGGCACTCTTGATGATCGCATCCACTCGGTCACTCCCATCAAGAACCAAGCCAAAACCTCCATTGATTGCCTTCCCTGTGCCTACGCCACCCCCATTGGATAACACACACAAAGTCATTCCTCTGGAGGCATTCCCAGACCAACAGTGGTGGGCCATGTCACTGGTGATATTGCTACCGTCACGGATGTTTGCGGTCTCTCTGAAAGGAGAGTCAGTACCGCTCGTATCGTGATGATCACGTCCAAGCATGATCGGACCGACCTTACCCTCTCGAACGGCCTTGTTGAACGCAAGAGCAATGTTTACTCTCCCGACTGCATCGGCATACAGGATTCGTGCCTGGGATCCTACCACGAGCGCGTTCTTCTCAGCATCTCGTATCCATACGTAGTTGTCGCGATCCTGCGCTCTGCGATTCGGGTCAATGTTTGCCATTGCGATATGGTCGGTGGTGACCAGATCATCATGTTTGCCGCTGAGACATACCCACCTGAAAGGCCCATAGCCATAGTCGAAACAAATGGGACCCATTATGTCCTCTACATACGATGGAAAAATAAAGCCGTCATTTGTGTCCACGCCATTCCTCGCAATGTCGTTAGCCCCTGCATCAAAGACTGCTTTCATAAAGCTATTACCGTAGTCCCAGAAGAAAGTACCTCGCTCTGTCATCTTCTTAATGAGCCTGAACTGAGTGACCAATGACTTGTCAACAAGCCTGTTGAAGGCATCACGGTCAGTATTCAGTAACTCTCTACCCTCTGTGAATGAAACTCCTTGTGGAGTGTATCCTCCGCCATAGACATCATGGCAGGAGGTCTGGTCTGATGCCAGCTCGACTTTGACATTGTGGTCAACAACATACTGCCATACATCAACGATGTTCCCAAGATATCCAATAGAAACCGGAATACCACTTGCTCTATGCTCTTCCACCCATTCGAACACTTGACCAAGGTCATCAGACCACTTGCCAAGCCATCCCTGTTCACTACGGGTCAAGATGCGACTCTTGTCAACCTCAGCGATGACCCCGATACCTCCGGCAATCTCGATTGCCTTTGCCTGTGCACCGCTCATCCCTCCAAGTCCTGATGAGATGAACAATATGCCTTTGAGATCCTGTTCCTGTGGCAAACCCAAGTACATCCGGCCTGCGTTCAGGAGTGTGATGTATGTCCCATGAACAATCCCTTGTGGGCCTATATACATCCAACCGCCAGCTGTCATCTGCCCATAATTGGTTGTTCCGAGTGCTGCTGACCGGTGGAAGTCCTCGGGTGTATCAAACATCCCAACCATCAACCCATTGGTAGAAATCACTCGTGGCGCATCTCGCTTCGAGGGAAATAGACCAAGTGGGTGCCCCGAACTCACGACCAGCGTCTGCTCCTCGGTCATCACCTCAAGGTACTTCTTGACCAAACAGTACTGTAGCCAATTCTGAAAAACTTGCCCATTTTCTCCATACGTGACGAGATCGTACGGATATAGTGCCACATCGAAATCAAGATTGTTATCAATCATCACCTGTAGCGCGCGAGCCTCAAGGATTCCTTTATACTCGTCAACCGGTCTTGCCTTGATGGCACCCGGAGGTCGAAATCGATAGGCATAGATTCTTCCTCGCGTCATCAATTCCTCTATGAACTCAGGAGCTAGCTTCTCATGCAGTTTTGGATGAACATATCTCAAGGCATTCTTTACGGCAAGAATGGTGTCTTGTTCATTCAGATTGTATCCTCTGCTTGGAGCACGTCGGTATTGGGGATCGAACTCAGGATATGGAGGCAGTTCTGCTGGGAGTTTAATGGTCATTGCTTCGGAAACATCAAAATCCATAGGATCTCACTTCCAAGAACAAGCGAGTTCTCCAAAGAGATTGATTTATGCATTACTACGTGTTCACAAGGAGGCTATACTGAGAATCATTGAATGTCGTAAACGGCCGTTGTTGGTACGCAAAAAAAGATGTGTGGGACAACATATCCTAAAAGGATGGTTTTATAGTCCCACGACACTAGACACGATTCCAGACCAGCCCAAGTCACGTGCGGTCTTGAATGCCTCACTTGCTTCCTTGTAATCACCGATGATCCAAAGGACAAGCCGTAGCTCATTCCAAAGGTCTGGGTTATTGGGATCCTCATCTAGAAGTTTTTTGAGGTTTGCAAGAATCGCCTTATGCTTCTCGACCTCTGCTTCTCGCAGTTTCTTGGCCCTAGTCAGGAGGTCATGAATGTAGTCAGGGGAGCGATCAAATTCGTATGCGAGGAACTCTTGAGGTAGCTCCTTGAGAAACTTGTTGAATACTGCATTTGGGGTGTCATTGGTACGCCAGTACTCGCCTCTGACAAGCATTGCCTCATAATCACTTTGGAGAAAGTCAAGTAGTCGTTTGAAACTCGTTGAGATAGGGTGGTCATCCCCAAGCTTCTGGCAACATGCAGACCACTGGGAATACACCAGTTGGTTTCCAATATCATAGGTGACGCTAGGAGTGGCATTGATTTTTTTGAGAGCATTCACTATGTCTTTGACAACATATTTCTTTCTTTTTGGAGGATTCACTCTCAATCATACTCCTGTGTGAATAGTATTGACATCATCACTGATAAACTGTATCAGGACGGATACGTAATTGTGATAATGGCTCCCTGCGCATTATAACGTGCTCAACTCTCCGATCCGCAGTCATATACAGGAATCCACCAAAAGGACTGGTTAGTTTGCGGACTAATGAGGAGTCAGTTCCGAGATAACTAACATAGACTGCAATTTTCGCTCCGAGGGATTGTGACTTTGAGGGGAAAGTCAAATATTCCAATGAGAGTCCTATGGACGAGGGGATTCTGATGCTCAGGAAAGCTGCAGTGAGCAAGGATGACATGATTCGGCCAAATCCTGAGTCTGAGAACGCATAGAGGAGTATTGAAACAACTATGAAAATAGCGTCAAAGATGATAATCCTGCTCACAAGTTTCCGAGATATCTTCTTCTCATCATGTGTAGAATGGATCTCTGTGCGTGTCATCCGTGCGTATACCAGTCCTCCAAAGACTAGAGATACAATCATTGTGCATACAAATAGGAGCCTTGCAAGTTCGGCACCTATGATACTTGTGATGTGTTCGTCGATAAAAGTACTAGAAAGACAAGTATCATCGAAGAATAGATTATACCCAGAATATCCTACGAGTATCAAACAGTTCAATCCAAAAAAGGAGCTTCCAAAAGATGACCCAAGGATCAATTCTGAGTTCCGTGGAACTTGGCGCAGCAGTCGACTCAGACATGACAACCTACCGAGATTAAAGGGGAACAGAAACTTATCAATTATTCATACCTTTGAACATTAACGATTATGGGAGTTGGAGCAACATACCAAGATTTATTCGAATGATATGTTGTCGCGTCTGAATCATCGTGTATACAGAGATAGAGAAAGACCTCTTCGCGCTATTCAATTTGTTCCATTAGACCTTGTGTTTTAGAAGGGGAGTCCCCAAGAAACCCATTCTGGAAGAGAAAAGAAGAATCTGAAATGGATAAGGATGACAAGTCCGAGGAGAGATATGAACACCACACCCCAATCTCGTTTCCTGAAGGACAGTGTTTCCATGTATGTCCTTTTCTCAGATGCCCCAAATCCCCTCGATTCCATGCTTTCTGCTATGGATAACGCCCTTCGAATAGATACGATAATGAGCGGGACGATGATAGGGACGATGTTCCTGATTCGTTTCAACATGTTGCCCTTGTCAAGCTCTACTCCTCGAGCTCGCTGGGCGTCCATAATGGCATATGCCTCTTGTCCAAGAGTAGGCACGTATCTCATTGCCATACTCATGGCGAAAGCGAACTCAAAGCGTATTCCCATCTGGATCAGTGCTTGAGATAGTTCATCTGGATGGACGGTCAAAAAGAACAGCGAGAACGAGGTCATCAGCGCAACAAGACGAAGGGAGAGTCCTATGGAATGTGAGAAGGGATACTCAGTGGTAGAGAGTAAGGTGTTGAATACAATAATGAATAGGAGTAACGGCAACAGTCCTCTCATACTCGTAGCCCAACGCTTCAGGGACTTTGCAGCAGCAATAAGAGGGATGAGAAAACAGATCATCAGCACCATAGGGATGATGTCAGTGAACATCAACGAGATGCCGGCCAGACATATCGAGATGACTAGCTTTGCTCTAGGATCTAGATTGTGGATGACCGATTCCTGCCGAGTGTACTGGAATACTTCTAGGAACGACACTCAAACCCCTCCAAATATCTTGATGATGGCATCTTCAAGCTCCTTGACAAGTGTGAGCCTTGGAGATACCTCTGGGAACCGCTGATTCAGTGCTTGTGAGGCCTGTGTCAGCTCAGGAGTAGACAGTGAACAAATCTCAATGACACGATCATTTGTGAGTACGCTGTTGGTCTGCCCATCGGCAATAATCAGTCCTTCAGACATCGCAATGGTGCGTGGGAAATGCTCGATCACGAACTCAATATCATGGGTCACACAGATCACAGCACATCCGTTTGCATTCAATTCCATGAGAAGGTTCGACAAGTTCTCTTTCTGTTTGGCATCCTGACCGATTGTGGGCTCATCAAGCGCCAACACTTGCGGTTCAGTAGCAAGAACAGATGCCAATGCAACACGTTTCCGTTCTCCGCCTGACAACGAGAATGGTGAGCGGTTCGCAAGATCCGTTAGTCCAAGGATAGACATGGTTCTTTCGCAACGAGCCCTTGTATCTTCGGGACCGTATCCCAGATTGCGGAGACCAAAGGTGATTTCCTTCTCCACAGTATCAAGGAACAGCTGGTGATCGGGATTTTGCCAGACAAGCCCTACAGTACGTGCGAGTTCAGCAACCGACAGTTTACTGGCATCGCGCCCATTCACAAAGACACGGCCTTGCTGGGGACGTAGTAATCCGTTCATATGCTTCACAAGTGTGGTCTTACCAGCTCCGTTCGCCCCCACGATAGCAACACGTTCCCCAGAATCAATCTGCAATGATACACCCCGTAGGGCAGGATAGATACCGTCGTAGGCAAAATGAACATCGTCAATGATTATCATTTGTTGCATGCCTCCTCGACAGATATAGCGAGTTCCTCGCCTGTAAGGGGCACTCTGCTCAGAACACACCCATTTCTTTTCAGATGTTTGTATACCTGGGTGGCTTTTGGGATGCCAATGCCAATCTCCTCACATATGGGCAAGGAGAGAACCTTCCGAGGCGGACCATCAGCAACGATACTGCCTTTGTCCATGAGAACAAGTCTGGTCGCGTTTCGTGAAACGAGATCAAGACGGTGCTCAACAAGGACTAAAGTCATGCCATCACGGTTAAGATCGCTAAGGATAGCAAGTAGTGACTCGGCACTCTTCGGATCCAGGTTGGAAGTTGGCTCATCAGCAACAAGGATTTTAGGTTCGAGTGCAAGAGTGGCAGCCATCGCGACCATTTGTTGTTGTCCGCCTGACATCTCATGGGGGTGCTTCTCTCGAAGATGCTCAAGATGGAGCGTTTCAATCAGCTCCTCGACCCTTGCTCGAATCTTGTCAGGTTCGACACCAAGGTTCTCAGGGCCAAATGCAATCTCCTTTGCGACATTCAGGGTTACAAGCTGATTGGCGGGGTTTTGGAACATAAGACCAGCTACCCGAGCTAGCTCAGCAACTCGTGATTCACGTGTGTCATGTCCGTCAACATACACATGACCGGCGATGTAACCCCGATGGAATTGGGGAACAAGTCCGTTGATTGCTCGGCATAGAGTGGTTTTTCCACATCCGGACGGGCCAGTGATGACAATGTACTCTCCTTCGTCAATACGGAGATCAATCTTGCGCAGCGCAAGATTGTCAGACCCGAGATATTTGAAACTGAAATCAACAAACTCCACCAGAGGCATGCGTTCACTCCCATTGGATTTCTGTCTTTCGCTTGAGCAAGTCTTGGATAATGACTACAGACTTTTCCAGTGCTTTCCCTCGATTCCTGACACCGTTGGCCCCGGCCGCATTTGGATGCCCTCCACCCTTACCAGCGATTATATCTCCAATCGGTTCCATGATATCGGTTCCGAGGTTGATCCCAGTCTTCTCATAAAACTCTCGAGTGCTTCGGGCACTGACCCTAACAACGCCCTTCGATGGCTTGCCTGCGACTATCGCTACATCTGCCCCGAGGTCTATAAGTCCGCGGCATGCACTGGCCTCAAAGGCACCGACCTTTGCTGTCACAACGACCCAATTATCGATAGTATGAATGCTAAGTCGAGATGCTGCTTTTAGCCTAGCGATTCGTTCAGACCGATCAGGCTTAATGGTCAACGAATGAATACATTCTTCATAGTCTGCACCTTGGTCAAGTAGGTATAGTGCAGTTTGAAGGGTCCGAGCCCCAACATAATAGAAGCGCCTTGTGTCAAACAACATCCCTGCAAGAAGAAGACTCGCTACTGAGGGACGCAATGGCACTTCCAAGTCTGTGTAGAGGTTCGCCAATACCTCGCAGGTCGATGATGCGTCAGTGTCAATCAGAGTAAAATCAGCAATCTCGTGAACAGTGGGATTTGGCTCGTGATGGTCAATTATCACGACCTTTGATGGGTCGGAAACATAGCTCTCGAACTCGGTTCCCAGCTGGAGAGGGCTATTCGTGTCCAGAACGACAACAAGGTCAAATTCCCCCTCAACATGCTCTAATATGGGGTTTTGAGAGGTGAACGAGCTTAGGACTTGTGTTGCCAACTTGCTGACATCATCACATGCCAGTGTTATCTTTCCAGTCGGACTGAAGGATGTGTAGAGGTGTTGAAGAGCTATCATCGAGCACACGGCATCGGGGTCTGCATTTTGGTGCCCCAGAATGAGAATATTCTCAGGTGTTGAAAGTAGAGCCCTAAGATTCATTCTCATTGCATCTCCCGTAATCGCTTCTCCAGCCATTCAGATACATGCTCCGAAGCGCGAGTCGTGATGACATCCAAATCCTGACCAGTTTCATACTTTTGATCTACATCAATCTCGATTGTCAGGTGAAGTTCCTTGTCAAATTCGAGAGTACAAGTGATCAGGAGCGTTTCGATGCTCTTAGCAGGAATCTCGTCAAGGATGAACCGGGTGACCTCTTGTTCACACTCTTCTGCCAAAGTATCTATTATCTCCTCATCTAAGACGGGAAGACCAACCTCAACTACAGGATTCATCTTGCTCACTGAAGAGAGAGGTTCCGCTGAGCCAATTCAGTCTGGATCTGGCTCTCTAACTCCTTGTCCTTTACCTCAGCTGTTTCAAGCCTGGACTTCAGGGAGGTTGCCCAGTTTTCCAATGTTTCCTTCTTGTCATTGAGTTCTGAAACAAGCTTTGCTTTATCTACCTTGAACAAGATGTTACCTACGGATTTGTAGGTTGTGACATCATCAGGATGCTTTTGTAGCTCCTCGAGAGTTAGTTGGATTTCATTCAACTCCTGCTGTGTTACGGCTAGTTTACTCTTGTAGACTTCGACCTGCTGTCTGATGGTTCGCCATTCGTTAATCTTGTTTTCCAATTCCGGAGTGATTTGTTGAGCCATACATATTACCGCCAGTAGTGACTTTCACTAGGCGCCAGATGGTAATCCCTTAAGGATTTTTGTTAAGGACAAACGGATTCGTTCGGTTTGTGTCATCCATGCGATTCGTTCTCTAGTAGATTAATAGTGGTCAGACTTGCAGAAATCCACGCAAGATAGGAGTTCATTGCTGCCCGCAGTGATGTGATATCATCAGATTGTATCTTGACAGTGAGCCAGTTCCCATTCACTGATAGACTCACGCGAGCTCTGTAGGATGGGGCTGAGGATGTTTCTGGACGGAGGGCATCGAGAAGAACCTCAGCAATTCGTGGACTCTCCAAATCTATCTCTAGAATCGATGACCCACATACATTACTCATTTGCTTCATCTGGATGGCTCCTTATGTGGGAGATTCTTATCCTGGGACCAATCTCAACCATATCAGATGATTGATAGGCCGTCCAATGAATCTTGCTATCTTTTTCGTGAAGAAGAATGAAAGCGGTGGACGCATCCTCTGTGGACATTTCAATGATTTCATTGATCGGCATGAATGGCACACCAAGCAGATTTGCAAAGTATGCCCCAAACTCTCTTACTCGTTCACTTATTGTGCCCAGTACAGCAATAGCCATAAGATTCCGAATCCGCATTCTACCGGTGGTGCATACTTCCCTTCGCAATAGGGCGCTTTCAACGAATAAGTCGTACAAGAAATGACCCCTGCGGTCAAGGAACTGAAGTTTTCCGGGATTCCCTCTGTAGCTTGTGACAACTATTGCTGCGTGTGCTTTGGATTGCATAATTCTTGATGTCAATTCAGAAAGACTCATTCCACCTCGATTGAATCTGATACTTCCAGGGATGAGTGAATACAAATCTCGGACGAATGTCCGGATCCTATTAGAGGTTCGCCGAGATGTAGTTATCAGGACGGAGGGCACCATAGTTCGCCCATCTATTCGTCGTCAGACAGTAAATCTTCAAAGCTGTCTTCTTCAACATCAACAGCTTCAATCTCGTGTTCTATGTTAGGGAGAAAATCGAGTTCCTCGATAATATCTTCATCGTCCCGTAGTGCGAGGAAGTCACCGGCAACACGCTGGGCGATAGCACGCCTAGCAGCCTTTCCTGCATCGGTATATGGGACGTATGCACCACCTGCAAAAAGGATGTCGCACTTCCGGCATTTCCAGAGACCAGCAGCTTGCCTTTTTAGAGCCCTTGTGGCACATGCAGGGCATCTGTGAGGCTCATGTCGCTTCTTTTCGATATCCAACACTCTTCTACGGAGCTTGGCGCCATATCTAGGGCCGAAACGACCTGTGCTTCCAACTTTTTTGGTTCGCGTCATAGTTCTGATCTACAGATATTCACAATTCGATTCCAAGTTGTTACTAGCCAAAAGGCGAAGTTGAAATCTACCAGTCGCCCTTCGGTTGTACTTATTAGGGTTCCGTTTGGTTCGTTATGGAGAGTGGAGTCGTCCACTCCCCATGAACCTATTACTTGATGGTTTTAGCGGCATCCTTGATTGCGGAAATGATATCGTGTGATCGCTTGATTGCAATCCCCATCGACTGGTCAATCTCATCAAGAGTCAGGGGACCGGTTCCACCACCCTTCTGCATAGCGGTCATGTTCTCGTTCTCATCAACTGCAATGGTGAGACGTGTGTCTTGCACCATCTCCTCCTTGAGGATGGGATCAACAACTAGATAGGTTCCAATCTTTGCGATTGTAACCTCAACCGCGGTGTTCGTCAATGGAATGGACAGGATATTTCCTGTTTCTACAAGAGTGTCATCCTCGACTTTCATCTCGGGGAATCTCGTTGTTGCCAAGGCAGCATTGACGGCAATGGATGAAGCATCAATCAAGTTCCCGTCATACTCCAAGGGATATACATCGGCAAACACTGAGTAGACATACTTTCCGTGCTCAATACAGAGTTTCTTGATGTCAACGGTTTCAGATTCGCGAACACCACGATCGACCACTCTTGCAAGTTCGATTGCATCCTCACGGGGAGGGCCAATATCGAAAAGCGGGGACGCCATGGGAGACATCTCTGCGGTGACCATCACAAAACCCTCATCAGGAGAGTCAGGGAATGGGTCTCCAACAAGAACCTTGACCCCTGCAACGACACTTGTATCACCCAATCGGACGAGGGCCGAGCCTTCTGCTTTAGCAGGGACTACACCAACCTCAATCTCGATTGGACGGAACTCATCAAGTGCTCGACCATCAGATCGCTCACCTTTATTCAGGAGACTAATGATATGTTCTCTGTCTATATGACTGATTATTTCAGAACTCCAATCACCCATTATTACTCATCCTCCGGTATGTCAGCCTCACCAAGGTCATGTTAAAGGTCATCCAGATAGTCATCGTCTTCATCATCGTTTTCCTCATCTTCATCAGATGTAGCACCTACATATGCAGCCTTGAGTGCGTCTTTCTGAACCTCGTGCAGGTATTTACATGAGTTTATTCCCATCTGAAGGGCTTCTATTATTTCTTCACGTGTGAAAGACCCATCTTGTTGCAAGAGGACAATCTCCTCAGTATGTGGCAGAATCGCCATTGGGATATCACCCTGCCCGTACTTGTCTTCCTCATCGCCGAGGTCAACAATGAGCTGACCCTCAGCCTTGCCCACAGCAACAGAAGGAACCAAGCTCTTCATGGGGATGCCTGCATCAGCAAGTGCGAGAGATGCCGCATTGATGGCTGCACATCGAGTTCCACCGTCAGCCTGGATGACTGTCACGAAGACATCAATCACAGCCTTTGGGAATTCCTCAAGAAAGATCACAGGGCTCAACGCGTTCGCAATCACCATGGATATCTCCTTCTCACGTCGAGAGGGAGCTGGTCGTTTCCTATCAGGCACTGAGAATGTTGTCATCCTATAAACGACTCTCAGGTATGCTCGATCATTTAATGTCAAATGACGGGGATGTAGTTCACGGGGGCCATAGACAGCTGCAATGATGTATGTCTTGCCCTGCCTTATCGATGCAGACCCATCAGCTTGTTTCAGTACCCCGACCTTCATCTCAATTGGTCTAAGCTCATCAATTCGCCTTCCATCAACTCGTAGGCCTTCAGCATTGATGAGATTGTCAGGTTTCTTTTCCGGACTCATTCTTCATTCACTTCCTTTGATTCTGATTCATTCTCAGGTATTTCTAATTCATCTGATGTACCATCTTTCTCTTCAGATGTTTCAAGTTCCACAACAGGTTCCTCGGACTCTGGAGTAGCAACTGCCTCCTCATTCTCGGGGCTGGTTTCGGATGTGTCCTCCATATCAGACCCTGGCACATCACCACCTTCGGACACGATGGCTCCTTTCTCATCTGGTGACCTTTCAGTAACATCATCGCCCTTGACTTCCGGCTTCTCTGAGGAAGACGACCCCTTTATCTCAGCCAATGCGTTCTTCAACATTTCATTAACGCGATCGGTCAGATTTGACGTATGAGCCTCGGCTTCGATCATCTTGAAAGCTTTCACTGCCAGCTTCTGTATCTCCAAATCGCGGGATCGAATCCAGATGATGCCATTCTGTCCGACAAAAGCATGGATTCGTAATAGATCCTTTATCATGTTAATCATGGATCCTCTTAGCCCGATCACTCGAGGGATCTTTGCAGGGCTGATCTTCACCAGCATACCGCCCTCAAGTTTTCGCAGGCCTCGACCCTTCATTGACAGGAAGGGACCTGTATTTCGATCGAATGCAATGACTTCAGCAGATATCACATCGCCTGTACTCATATAGCGTGAGATGTCATCATCATAGGGACGGCGAAGTGCATTGTTAGCATGCAACGAGGCCAGATAAGGACCGCCAATGTCAACTTTCCAGTTGTTTCCAGCCACCACTGTGATTGTTCCGATTACAAAGTCCCCTTCCCGTGGGATATATACACCCTGAAGGGGAACCACCTTTACGGTATTCCCTCGTAGCTCAGCCAGTCCTACAACGGCAGAATACACTTTTCCCTCTTGTTCATAGGTGCCCATGGAGGGTCTAAATCTGCCTTCAGCAAGGAGCTGACCGGGAATAACGATTTCTCGCTTTGAAAAGAATATAGCCAATTTCTCTTTTCCCTCTGTTATTTTATTAGTTACATATGCGATCGTGAAATAATGACAATACCAGCCATACTATCGAACCATGTCTAACCGAATTTGGCCCTTTGTGAGCTTGTTTAATTCGTCGTACAACTCCTGCCTCTTTGATGCCGGTATTTCTACGAGACCTGTCCAAGAACCGTCCTGTTCCCAAGTATCAGTCTTTATGACCCCAGCGGTGGCCACCATGTTGTAGCCCTTTCCAGCAAACGCAGCAGGAATTGTGACTTTAATCTTGATGCTCTCGAACGATATCGGGAG
The DNA here is from genome assembly GCA_024275415.1 of archaeon. GTDB lineage: Archaea > Asgardarchaeota > Thorarchaeia > Thorarchaeales > Thorarchaeaceae > MP5-2226. The sequence goes on along the minus strand of JAJRZD010000091.1, from coordinate 73,251 downwards.
TACGACTCTTAGAGCCTTGACTATCTTTGGCACCTGTTCCTCTACGCTAATGAAGGGATCTACTCGCACCTTTGCTTCATCCATAGCCTGACGTATTCTATCTGGAGGGTGTGGATGACCTGTCTGAGGGTTCATTGCTTTCTTTGAAATGTCATTGATGATAGCTTCTGTCTTTTCTTCAGTCATGAGCAGTCTCTGCTCATGGGTAAGCTTGAACTCTCCATCCTTTAGTATCTCAGGAGCTATATCGAAGATGTCTGAGGAGCCAAAGGCATCCTTGACCAGCATCTCAGTGGCGCGTTCGCCTCTCCTTGCATCCTCGTAGATCTCGTAGCTCTTAAGGATGTCCTCAAGCGGAACGTCCTCACCTCGTCGATACTTGAACGCGAGATCGGGGTCTACGAACACCTCGAATCTGAGGTGTCCTTTTTGCATCCCAATAACGACAGCATCCAAGTCCAGCCATTTCTCACCACTTTTCTTTCCGGAGCCACCTGTCATCTATCTTATCACTCCTGTGATTTCTCTTGAGTGGCAAGATAAGATTCTATCTCCGAGTATGATAAACGATAGAATTTGCCAGTTTTGATGGGAACCTGAGCAATCTCAACATTTTCCTTGTTGAGGTCAGTGTCCGTGACTTGACGAAGGGCTTCCAGAGCGAGCTTGATGGCTTCTGGTATCTTCAGGGTCTTCTTGTAATTCTTCTCAAGAAACTCTCCAGCTGCGTTGCTCCCACGTCCGATTACGGCAGCCAAGTACCCCCAGTGATAGCCTACGGGGTCTGTCATGAACAGTCGAGGAATACCATCAAAATCAACAGAACCAATCAACATGGCAACACCATAAGGACGCCCACCCTGACGCATATCAAGTGACAGACGAGTCACTTTCTCATTGCAGATATGCTCTGCAAGTGCTTCGCCAGAGATTGGTTCCTCATATGTGAGCCAATAGGATTGTGCCTTGATACGGGCCTCTTGGATCAGTTGTCTGGCATCAGCCATGAAGCCAGATGTTGCCACTCCTATATGCTCGTCAATCTTCGAAATCTTCTCAACACTGTCGGGTTCCTGAAGAGGCATCACCCTCTTTTCAGCAAGCAGGATGACCCCGTCCTTTGCGAGTATTCCGAGAGAGGTCGCCCCCTGCTCAACAGCCTTCTTTGCATATTCAGCAGCAAATATGCGGCCCTCCGGACTGAAAATGCCAGTGCTTGTGTCATATCCTGCGCCTGAAATCCCGAACATAGTAGTTTCCTCCAGCAACATCATTGCGGCAGAAGGAAGTCAGAGCATAATGATATCAATAATAACTGACAGTTCCTTTGTCCAAGTCGGTTGCTGATATTGTCATACCTAGACTGGTGTGCCAGTCAGGTTCAAGCCAAGTTGTCCGACCTAGGCACATAAAGCTTCTGGTGCGATGAAGTTCTTACGAAGTCAGTCCTGAAGCAGATAGATGTACCAGACGATAGCAAGACATAGCACAAAGCTTGCTCCAGTCACTTCTGCTCCAAACATCAGGTAGGATATGACCATCTGGATGATGAGAAGCACAATGATCTCCAGCCATCCTGACCGGATTCGTGTAAAGTACAACCTGAGGTTGACAACAGTCACGGTCATGAAGAAGAACATTCCACCTACGAGGAGAATCTCTAGCAGGGGTACTATGAAGGGATTGACATCGTTGATTGCGGTCAATGGAGAATCTACATCAGAATTCGTCCATGCCCAGAATAACAAGCCAATGATAAGAAACACGCTTGTTAGAATAACTGTGATTAACGTGGAACGAATGATTTCCTCTCTTTCTGGAACTTCATCACTCAATGGTGTTCACCGACCTTGGCAGGTCGTTGCAAGCAAACCACACTTAAAGATACCGACCAGTTAAGACTCGTACCTAATGATGGTGCACACCTTCACTCCCCCCATTCTCCATAATTGTGAACAAGTCCTCAATCTCGTGGCTATCAGGAATCTCAGTGTCTGTTGTCCTATCCCGGAAATGCCTGATCTGCAATGCGATGACATATGAGAGAGCAGCGATGATTCCAGCAATCGCACTCGGTGATGCTTGGATGGTAAATGAAGCGAGAAGCCCTAACATCTCCGAGAGAAGCGCTATCACGAATACCGAAAATAGTACTCCACGGACAGAGTGTATGAGCTCGTTCGACGCAGCTGCTGGTGCCACCATTATTGCATAGACTAGAATAGCTCCCACTGCTTTCGTTGCAAAGGCAATAGCCAGTGCAGATGTAATTAGCATCAGATAATGATAGGCACGTGTGTTCAACCCATGGGCAGTAGCCCCGTCCATGTCAACGCTCACATATACGAACTCCTTGTTGAACAAGACCGTCAGGAAAAGAAGGATGGCAGCTGTTTCTGCGAGTAACAGAAGGTCAAGGTCATTCAATAGGAGGATATCCCCAATGAGATAACCCCAGATTTGAGGCACTTGTGTAGGAGGAATGTAGTACATCAATAGCACTGCTATGCTCATAGAAAGAGCGAACGACACACCCACTGCTACCTCCATCTTCTCTGCAATCCCCTTCTCACCAGCATAGCCGGTAATCAAAGCGACTAGGACGCTAAAGAGTAGTGCCCCTAGGATAGGGTCGAACCACGGCAGGATGCCCGAATGTTGCAGAAACAAGCCCAATGCTGCACCACCAAGAGCAGCATGAGCCACTCCAGAGGTCATGAAGGAGAGACCTCGGAATACGAGGAACGTACCGCTCGTAGAAGCGACTATGGCAACCAAGAATGCACCGAGAATCGCGCGTTGTACGAACGGGGCTGACAGGATCTCAAGCAATGCATCAATCGTGTCTATCAACTCCTACATCATGCGTCACACAGTACCGATGACCCGCATATTCCACTACCTTCGCACTAGGACCATACACCTTCACAAGAAGCTCAAGATCCATCATGTCACAAGGAGTGCCAACTCCAATCAGGGTGTTCTTGAGCAAAAGGACATTGCGGACGAAGGTATGAATCGGATTGAGGTCGTGGGTGACCATTACCACACTGACTTCATTTTCTCTGTGATATTCCCCAAGAACCTCCACAATCAATGATTGGCTCTCAGCATCGGTTCCAGCAAGGGGTTCGTCCAGCATCAAGATGGATCCCTCACTTGCCAGAGCACGTGCGACAAGAACCCTCTGTCTTTGACCTCCGGATAGCTCCATGAAGGGACGGTTCCACAGCTCATCCATGTTGACCTTCCTTAATGCTTGTCGAGCCAGATCCTTGTCCTTTGAGGATGCGAATCGTGGAGGGCGCTTCTTGAGAAGCCGACCCATCAGAACAATGTCTTTCACTTTCATAGGCACAGTAAGTTGAATTCGATCCCTCTGAGGAACATACCGAATCTCTCTACGGATATACTTCTTTTCAGTCACAGTATCATATCCGAGTACTCGCATAGTACCCCTGACTGGCTTGAGCATCCCAAGCGCGGTCTTCAAGAGGGTGCTCTTACCTGAGCCATTAGGTCCGATGATAGCCATAAAGGTAGGGCCAGAGATACGGAAGTTGACATTGTATAGTGCTAGCTCTCCGTCAGGATAACGGACTGCTAGGTCATGTGCCTCGATTAGACTGAACTCGCTCATGGAGATGGTTCCTCCCGATTGATTGGAGCAATTCCTTTAGCAACGCTGTTATTAGGCTGTACCTGACACTTAATTATACGTCGGTGTGACAGCATGAAACGAAGTAATTCCGTCCTCCTCGGTCTGATTCTTCTGATGTCAATGACAGTATATGTCCCTACAGTAGACGCTCAAGTCGAACCAGAGGTGTCTGTTGCGGTTTCTGTAGCGCCCTTGCAAGGGATTGTCGAGGGTGTGGGTGGTGACTTCGCACAAGTTTCGACGCTACTCCCCGAAGGTGTCGAGCCTCACGCGGCACAGCTCCCCCAATCATCTATAGATGCAGCAGATTCAGCAGATCTACTCGTTCTAACAGGGCATTTCCCATGGGAAGAACAGCTTCTCGAACAAGTCGATACCCCAGCCATCGACATCGTTGATTACGAAAAGTTCGGAGCAGTCCTATTGCCAATGCCGGGTTCTGACGGGAAACTCGATCCTCTTGCTCAGGATCAGGATCACGGAAATAAGAACATCCATTCATACTGGCTACTACCGCGCAATGCAATCGCAATCGCCAATGCTACCCGGGACAAGCTGGACGAACTGGTTCCAGAACGCAGCGACTTTTGGGCTTCGTCCTTCCAACGGTTCGTAGATGATATCGGAGAGTTTCAAGACCTCGTTCTTCTAATGGACGAAGAATATCGGTTCTCGGATTTGCATGCAGTAGTTGTGTTCCCAGCAGAAGCATACGTTGCCGAGGTCTTTGGCATCCAAGTAGTAGCAGTTCTTGAGGCAGGAGAAGACGTATTCATCTCCGGTGCCGACCTGTTGACAATCCAGACTGGGCTTGCGAATGGCAGTATCGACATCATCCTTGGATCAGACATCGCAAGGCTCCAACAAGGAGGGGAATTTGCAGTCCAGCTGGCATCAGACACGAATTCGAGAATCGTATGGTGGAGGGTGATATTCTTCTCGGGGCTCTCGGACTATACCTCAATCATGTCATACAACTTGGGGGCTCTCGTATCGGCTCTTGAGAATGAGGGACAGAATACCATGACCTCACTGATAGACTATCTGCCGGTTGCGATTGCAGCATTCCTGGCGATTGTTGTGGTGACAGAAACCATCCTTCTATTGCAATTCGTGCGAAAGGAGCAATAAAACACTACAAGGTGATTCACATCTTGATATCGGTTCCAAGCCGCATGTTGTAGACTTGGAATTCAAGTTCTGTGAGTTCGTCTTGGATCTTGCGATACTTTGTTTCGAATTCCTCTTGCCCTATGGTTCCAGTCTTCTTCTCACGAACAAGTTCCTTGAGGGCATGCTGACGCTCTTTTATTGAGGCCTTGAGGGACTCCCATCTCTCACGGTTACTGGTAACAGCTGAACCCCAGCTCTCGCTCGATGACTTCTCTTGGTCAAGTTTCTTCACGGCCTCGTCCAAGGATCTCTTGATCTTCTCAGGATCGGCATTCTTCTCGTCTGTCAAGGTACTTACCATATCCATTGTCAGAAATCCGGAATATATGGTTTCACATACGAACCACTAACCAAACAATAATGGCATGATGGGGACTGCAAAAAGCAGAACAAGGGTGCCAGTCGTCACTATGGTCGCCACACTCTCGGAGTCAAGACCAAGCGCTGTGGCATAAACAACCGTAAAGACTGCTGCTGGCATCATCGCCTGCAAGAGAATCACATCTTGGACAAGAGGCGAGAGGTCTGTAAGTAAGAGGAGTAATCCTACTACTACAGGCACGATAAGCTGGCGGGTTGCTATCGTTTCAATCACGTATTTGCTCTTCTTGATGACATCCTGTGCGCCAAGGCTCAGACCAACTGCAAAGAGCGCGAGATATGTCGTAATCAGCGCGTTTGCATCAAAGAATGAGTCAAGTGCTGGAGGGATGCCGATACCTGCGAAGAACAGCACGCCCACAATGACAACAGATAGGAGAGGGGGGAATGTCAGAGCCTTCCTCAACATCGCATTCCTGTCATCTTCTTCTTCGCTGTAAGACGAACCCAGAAAGGTGCCAAGAGTCGCCAGAAGTATCATCTGTGAAATCGAGTAGATGGCAATGACGGGCACTGCAACCTCCCCGAGGAGAATCAGACCAATAGGAAGTGGCAAAAACAACGCATTGTTAAATGTAGCAGTCAAAAGGTAAGCACCTTGTTCCTTCTTAGCAAGTGTGGCGTTTCTTAGTCGGGTGTACATTATGACAAGCCCAAGGAAGTGAATAAAGAAAGTGAATAGGATGATTCCAAAAATGTCAAAGGTTGAAGTCGGATTTGCAGTGAGTAAGGTTTCAATTATCAGAAGAGGCATCATGATGTTGATCAGGAGGGATGTGATTCCCTTGTTCAATGGGCCACCTATCTTTCTGATTCGTGTAGTTAGGTAGCCAAAAGAGATGAAGGCGTAGAAAAAGCCTAGTCTGATAACGAGGTCGCCAAGAACTTGCAGTCCGAACACCCATGTCACGTTGAAAGCAGTTCACGAAAGAAGCTATCGCTCTGTGCCATCACATCCTAACAGGCAGTAGCTTCCCCGTTTATTCCAGAACCAAGGATATAGAAATTTGGGCTCGTAGATGAGCCACTGTCAATATATCCTAGTTCCTGACGATTGTCACATGTACACTACAGGAAACACACGGGTCGTATGAACGCACAATCGTTTCCAGACGATGTGCTATCTCTTTATCATCAATCCCATGCTCCAAGAAGCCCTCAGTAGTCTTCTTGAGGTCAGCCTCCATCAACGGGAGGAACATGGCTGTGGGAGTGATGATGTCCACATTCTTCACCAGCCCGTTCTTGTCTACTCCTATCGTATAGGCAAGAAGTCCTCTCGGTGCCTCTGTAATCGATACACCGGTGCCTGCATGCCCATACTCGGGTTTGATTCGCCGTTCATTCTCGTTCATGCCACTCGCAAGGTCATTTGAGATGTCCAAGGCCTTGTGGATATAGTATATTATCTCAATTGCCTGTGCGAAGTTATTGGACAACGGATTGGATGGGTCAAGGTACTCGGTATATAACTGAGCAAGCTCCTTGGCACGTCCAGTCATCCCACCACTGAATAGCGTGAGTCGTGATATCGCGCCTGTCATGAATGGCTGTTAGTTGTAAAGACAATGCTTTGCAAATGAGTGAGGTACGACAAACTCGTCAATTCGCATCCTGTATGCAGCTGCGTTGAACTGTGTATCATCTGATGCGTGAACAGTATTACCCATGACAGAGTATGTCCCGTCGTATGGTTCAAGTGCGAGATGGAGTCTTGACATCTCGGATTCTGGCCATGGACGGTAGCTGACAAGGGTTTCAAGGGCTTCTTCTGCAGTGTTACGGAGGTATTTCAATCTACGACCGAGAGATGCGAACTGCTTCTTAGAGGGGAGTTTCCCAAAGCCACCCAAAAGGGCATTCTCCTGGTGTATATAGCGCGAGCCAATGACTGTCTGGATATCTGCCCCAATATCTTTCAGACGCATACCTGCTTCGAGCACCTTGGGGTATTCCTCAGCCATCGAGAAAGCATCTGGATACCCTAAGAAGTCTGGTAGTGCCAAAAGGAACAGATGTAATGAATGACTCTCGATGTAGTCACCGATATACAGGAGTTCTCTAATCTTCCGCGTCTGATCCGAAACCTCAAGTCCTATAGCGTTCTCAGCTGCCTGAAGACCAGTAATCTTGTGAGCCGCAGCACAAAAGGAACAGACCCTCGGGAACACGGCTGTCGCATCCTCAAGAGACTTTCCTCGTGTGATAGCTTCAAAGTACCGAGGGCCCTCGAAGATGTTCATCTCTGCGACAGTCACTTTCCCGTCCTCAATCGTGACATCTATGCCGGCTTTCCCTTCGATGCGGGCCACATGGTCTACGTTGATGGGGCGTATTATCTTCTTACGGGTCACTCGGTTTCACCTCCGAGGATACTGTGAAGCATCCTCTCTATATTCGGGTCATGTGAGCCAAAAATCTTCATCCGTTGTCGAATCTGTTTCTCAGTCATTCCTTTCCTCAGGAAGGTCTGGGCGAGAGAGTCAAACCATGCGGTTTCATGGGGCACAGGACCTCTACATCCGACACAGGGAACGTCAAATCCGATGCACCGAGCCTTACATCCTGCGACAATCACGGGTCCAAGGCAAGGTTCACCACGTTCTATCAATATACAGGGATTCCCAGCAAGCCGACATTCGGCGCAGACTGGATAGTCCTTGGGCTCAGGAAATGTGCCAATGAGAAAGGCAGAGATGAAGTACATGATTTCGTCCTCCTCAGGGGGACATCCTGGAAGATAATAGTCCACATCCACATGCTTGGATATGGGTGTGGCTTGTAACCCCTGCATCGTGAGCTTGCTATCTCCATATACACACTTGTGGAGTGCATCATGATCCATCTCGCCCTCCGCCCAGCTCTGTACTCCACCGTTGACAGAGCAAGCTCCCAAAGCGACGAGGATGCGAGAATGCTTTCGAATCTCCATAAGTTCCTCCAAGTCCCTCTCTGTCGAAACTGATCCCTCTACAAAAGCCACATCCACATCTGCGGCCATCTTACTTGCACTTGAGAGCATGTAAAAACTCTCAAAACTCACCATGTTAGATATATCGATGATCTTCTGAACAGTGGCCAATTTGAGCTGACAGCCATAGCATGAGGTCAGTGCATAGACTCCCACGCGGGGCCTGCAATCGCCTGTACATTCTTCGATGATTGTCATCATATCAACCCCGGAATGCTGATTATGGCATAATAATCGAACACAGGACCGTCCTTGCACGCGTATTTCCAGGAGGTTGCCGTCCCAATGTTACAATGCCCACACTTGCCTACACCGCATTTCATGCGTCGTTCAAGGGTCACGAAGATATACCGAGGGTCGTACCCTGCATCCACAAGATAGTTGAACATTCCACGGTACATAGCAGGAGGACCGCACATTGCCACAGCACAATTCTTGGGATCGACATTTGCCTTGTCCATATGTTCGGTCGCTCTGCCTTTGAGTCCTGGCCAGTCGGGGTCGCGGGTCGTGCTTTGGATGATAGCAATATTCTCCGCTGTGGCAATATCTTTCATGGCTTCAAGCTCTTTCTGGAATAGGAGCTCTTTGCCATATCTTGCAGTGTTGATTATCGTGATGTTCCCGAAGAGCCAGCGGTTATCGATAGCATAGAGAAACACGGATCTGAGGGGAGCCATCCCCAGTCCAGCAGCCACACATAACAGGTCACGTCCATGGAATTGATCCACGGGGAAACCGTTTCCGTAGGGACCTCTTATCCCAACAATGTCACCTGGTTGTAGCTTGTGTATGCGATCCGTGACACGTCCTGCGTTTCTAATGCATAATTCGAAGAACCCCATCCTGCGTGCTGAAGAGCATATAGAAATGGGTACTTCACCATACCCAAGCATGGATAGCTCTACGAACTGACCAGGAAGGTATCTCCAATTCTGAGCTACTTCTGGATCCTCAAAACGAAACAGGAACAGGCTTTCATGCTCTGTCAGTTCGTACTTCCTCAGTAACCGACATTTGTGTGTATCATAGATATTGTCCTTTGTGATTAGCAACTAGACAGCCCCCCTGTAACCAGCAATCTCCATTAGATTTCGCTTGAAGTTAATCTCTGCGGGACAAAAATAGGTACATCTCCCACAGCCTACACAGTAAGATGTCGTGGTTTCGGGACAGTAGGCATTCTTGCAGTGGTACCGATTGAAGAACCGATCCTTCTTAGTAGCTCGGAAGTTATGATCCCCGGCCACAAGGCCGTGAGAGCGGAACTGACATGAGTCCCAGAATCTAACTCTCTCACCATTGACCTGATTTATGGCAGGCAAATCCTTCACATCGTAACAACGACATGTTGGACAAGTGAGTGTGCAGTTCCCACACCCCAGACAGATTTCACTCTCCCGGTCATACATCGGATGATCCATCCTGAGCTCAAGAAAGTAGCGTAGGTTGTCCCAGTTGCCGTAAATGGAGAACATAGAGGAGCGCTTTTCTTCGAACAGCTCCATGTTCTTCGTATCATCAGCAGAAACCTCCTCAAACAGCTCTGGATGCGGATCCACAAGCTTGTGTCCCGTGACCGTTCCGACTCGAACCAGAAAGCCATCAGGGAGTTCGTGGAAGAAGAGATCAAAACCTGCATCGACAAATTCGATGCGACGGACATTGCAAAAGCAATACTCATCTGGTAAGCATGAAAGACCGATGATTATTCCTTTCTTCCTGCGTGTTTCATAGTAGGAATCCTTCTGTTCGTCAAGGAACTCGGCATCCATGATTCGCAGACCGACAATATCACAGGAATGTACACCAAAAAGAATGATATGTTCAGCCTGTGTCTTGACAGGAGTCAGTTCATGTCTGGTCATGTCAAAATTGAACATTTTTTCATCAGGGAGATGGAAGAATCTTCTTGGAGGTCTGATTGTCCGGTCATATTCGAACTCGACATCATGCACATCAGATATTGCACAAAAGTCGTAGAACCTGTCGGATATCTTTTGTGGGGCATATAGTGCCCCCGTTGCCTTCAAGTGCTCAAGGAACTTGTAGGTGTTTTCTTTCGAGATCTTCACATACCTCAATATCGCGGCACCTCACTGTGTAGTTCCCAGTGGACAGTGAACATTGTTCGTTCACTTGTTAATAAAACGCAGGTTATGACCACATCTGTACATTGTTAAGTATGCTCTAGGAGCCGGTGTTGGTGGCAAGATGGAAGTGTGTGTAGTTTTTGACCAGAGACGTACTTGGATTCGAGGAACTATCTCCATCGGGTAACGGTTTCAGCTCGAATGTCCTTGAGACGTGCCATAGATTTCGTTCGTGCTTTAAGTAACTCGAGATGACCATTACTATTGCGAGTGAATATAAGATCCATTCCTAAGACATATTTGCCCCAACTATTCTGAAAGATGGTTGCGAACCTCTTCTTTGTGCCAAGGACTTTCGGGACTGCAAAATAGATGATATCGTATTTCGAAAAAAGGGACTGTTTCTTCAACAGGTAACGGGGATTACTAACCGGGTTCAATGCCTCCTGAAGCGCTTGAAGAAAGATGGATTCCTCACGTCTGTTGGCACCCCGCAAATGACAATACACACTATCATCGACGCCCTGAGCGACCGCCACTCGTAAATCAGGGTAAGGAGTTAGAATGTTGCCCGTAGCACAAAGAGCACGAAGAACCGCTTGTGCAATACTACCAAGACTATGTCTGGGAGAGATATGCCTGATGACTTTTAATAATGCAAAGAAGGTCGGGATTGCTAGAATGATTGCAATAGACGTGAAAAAGAGAGCTAGTGGAAACCAATTTGTGCCAAGGTAGCTGGTGAGTGCTATTCCAGAAACTTGGAGAAGTCCAATGAGAAGAACAAATAGGGGGAACTTCATGATAGCCTTGCGAGGCAAGTGTTCCTTCGCGAATTGTACATCCTCTATCAGTCGAATCTCTTTGTCCTCACCAAGAGCGTCGTTCCATGATTCCCTCATCTCGTTTCGTTTCATGGAACGATTGAACATGCGCTCATTAATCTCCCATATCTCATCTTTAGTGAAAGGAGGTTCACCTATCATTAGCCGTCCAAAACCATTCTCGATGAGCGATTCAGCCTGAGAAACCCCGACAAATGCCCTGAACCTTCGGACAATGGTTTCATAATCCTCTCCGGGTGTTGCACTATTCGGTTCGACACACACAAGATGCCAGATGTTGGCGGTCTTCTGAGGGTTCCCTGGTTCAGTGCGGATAGCCCTACCTCTCATCTGATTAGACAACATGAAGGAGCCGACTATGCTTGATATGATTAGTGAGTTGATGGATGGAGCGTCCCATCCCTCGCCAAGCAATGATTTTGTACCCACAAGGATGTTAATCCCGCCCGAAGAGAAGAGATCGGTCATGACTCGTACCATTTTATGGCGATCCTGTGATAGTACTTTCACGAGCTGGTATCGTGTGTCATATGGCAATGATGATAGCTCGATATCATTGCCAGTGATACCAACATCGATTGCAATGTTCCTGAACAGAACTTCGGATTCCGTGGGGATAATTAGCACAGAACCAGTGAGCACAGCTAACTTGGCGTTTGATATGTCAGACCTGCGAAGCCTCTCGAATATAGGGACTACACCAAGCTTATCAAGTTCAGGTTCAGAGTTGCCCTTTGAGGGGAGGTAATCTTTGCGAATGTAATCTGCAAGTACGACCATCCTGAGCCTATCACCATAAGCACCAAACTCCACATTGGCAATGTCTACAATGCTATCCATCTTGGACACGCTTCGCTTGAGCAGCTTCCCAATGAAGTCAGGATTCCGCAGAACGACCTTTCGCCTCTGGAGCGCGCCGATGTCCCGTAACCGCTTGCGAAAATCCTCGATTGCAGGATCATATTTTGGACGTTTGCCTTCTCGGGGATAGAAGATGCCAGTAAGCAACAACTCTAGCCATTCGTAATTGAATGATGGTAATTCGGTGATGTCGTCAGCCACCAGCGAAAGTGCATTGATAGGAATGAACTCGCCAACACGATTTAAAAAAACCAGCATGCTTGTGTAAACATCCGATTCCTGCAAGACTACGTCCAAATGCCTGTAAGGAAACCGAATCCATGGATGGCTTGCAATGAATCTGATGAAGATTTCGTTCTTCATCAAGTCTGAAACGAAAAGCACTATGTCTTCTCTGAACTTGTTTATCTGTGTAGCCTCAGAGTCCACTGGGCTTGAGAACACGACCAAATCTTGGTGAGGGCACAGGTTCTTGACCTTGACTAGCTCTGGAACCGATATCTCCGCATCGACAGGCCCACATAGAGCGATATAACGATCCCACTCGGCTGGTGACACATCATACGGAGGGGTTGCGGTGAGGGCGAGAAGATGGATGTCGTCAAGGTCATTGATTAGATTGGTCAGGCTTTTCCACCAGCTGGATCGCAGATGGTGTGCCTCGTCCAAAATGACTGTCTTTATTCCAATCTGGTCAAGAAGTGAAACTAAATCTGGTAGCGGTGCATTCCGATGGTCTGTTCTCTTGAGATTAAGCCACGAGTATGCCCTTCTTTCATCGCGCTCTTCAGCAGCCATCTGCTGTTCTTCCTCTTCTTCGACATCGACTACTACAGATTGCTGAAGAACCACCTCAGTGTCTGTTTCGACCTCATCGGACGGTAGTTTCTCGTGTTCCGTAGAGCGCATTACTGCATGTAACATCTGGTAAGTGCTAACCGTGAAGAAACTGGGACGCGTCAGGTCATATGAAACCCAATCAGGCGTGCTATTACCAGCAGGAAGGAATAGTTCCTCAAGTCGTTGCATCCATTGGTCGCGAATGGCAAGAGTTGGTGCAAGCACGAGTGTTGGTCCATCAAGTCGCCTCGCGACCTCTAGGCCAAGAACGGTCTTTCCTGATGCTGGTGCTGCCACCACATGCAATCGTTTGTCGCCCATATGAGCCTCTAATTCCCTCAAGACTCGGGCTTGATAGGGACGCCAGTGAAATCGAAACTTTACATCGTTTGGAAACCGCCACATGGTACCTATATGCCTCGTGATGGGAAGATATTGAGCCAGTCTACCCTGATGAGCACTTGTATTGAAAGGTATTAATCGTTTGCGTGAGAGGAGAGTTTTGTCTGTTAAATTCATAATTTTCATGTGTTTTAGTAGAACATTTTCAACAGTTGCAATGATGTCTTAGTAGTGTGACAAGTGCGACAGTATCTGTTTTCCATGATTGGTGCTAGTTGGAATCATCTCGTTCAAAGCCAATGGTGCGTAGGAATGCCATAACAGATAGAAGGTCGTGACAGGACAATACACGAAGACAATTGCCTGAAGGTATTGAGATGCAGTACACAAGTTTTGATGCACTTGAAACCACCAATGACAAAGAATCAGCACAATAGCGCTGATCACAGCTTGCATCTCTTAGGCTCAAACCAATAGGCTTGTCACACAGCCGCATCGCTACCATTCGTAGATACAGTAAGAGCATCAATGCTTCAAAACTGAACGAGATGTCGTTTAGTCATTGTTAAGTCAAACATGACAGAAAGATTATATCGTTCAACTCGACCACACCTACGTTGTAATCCCTGCTGGAGACTTGTCCAATGGTCAGCGAATCAGCACCAAAACCGGTCGCTCCATCAAAGCCTACAGATGTCCTTATCATCGGTGGGGGAATGGCTGGCATCAACGCTGCGATTGCCCTCGCAGAAGGGGGGCATCATGCTCATATCATCGAGAAATCCGTGAATATCGGCGGAAACTATGTGGCGGTATACAAGATATTCCCTGCCCTTGAGTGTTCAGCCTGTGTCATGACCCCACTCACTTCATATGTCGGGAAACACCCGAACATCACTATCCATCCACTATCAGAGGTGGAAAAAGTCAAGGGGCGTGCTGGAGATTTCACCGTCACTGTGAGGAAACAGGCACGTTATGTTAATGAAGACAAGTGCACAGGTTGTCAGTTATGCATCCGGGCTTGTCCTGTCGAGGTTCCAAACGAATTCGATGAAGGTCTCTCACTCCGCAAGGCCATATACATGAACTTCCCACAGCAAATCCCACTCATAGCTACCATTGACAGGGAAGCATGTATAGGATGTGGCACTTGTGCAGGAGTCTGTCCACAGGATTGCATCATGTATGACGATGAGGACAAGGTGTATGACCTGAACGTTGGGGCGGTGATTGTTGCGACCGGCTTCAAGGAGTACAAACCATTGGACTATGGAGAATATGGTTATGGCATATTCCCAAATGTCGTCACATCATTAGAATTCGATCGGCAGTCACATCCAACAGGACCGACCGACTCGCACATGGTACGACCGTCAGACGGAAAAGAACCTGAGAAGATTCTTTTCGTGAATTGCGTGGGTAGTAGGGATGTGCGAGAGAACATATCCGGATATAGCAGACATTGCAATAGAGTCTGTTGCTCGTTCGGTGCAAAGCTTGCACAAGTGACCCGAATGCACTATCCGGAGGATCACTGCGAAATCATCTACACGTACATGGACATGAGGACTGCTGGAAAGGCTCTTGAAGAGTTCCTCTGGGACAGCCAGCACAATCAAGGAATCGAGTTCATCAGAGGCAGAGTCGCTCAAATCCAAGAAGACCCAGACACTCATGACCTCTATGTGAAAATGGAAAACACGGAAACTGGCGATATCATCGAAATCAAGGATGTTTCAATGGTCGTTCTCAATGCAAGCTTTAGACCCCATCCAGAGATGGAAAAGCTCGCAAAAATACTCAAGATTGAACTTGATGAAAATGGATGGATCAAAGAGAAACATGCGAATGCGATGGGGCTTGAAACGACCAGATCTGGGGTATTTGTGGCTGGTTGTGCTCATGGTCCAAAAGATGGCACAGATACAGTCAATGAGGGAAAAGGTGCAGCAATGGCAGCCCATTCCATTTTGCCCATTCCAGTTCCACCTGAAAAAGAAGAAATCGAACCAGCAGAGATCACAGAGGAGCCTAGGGTTGGCGTATTCATCTGTCATTGTGGTGGAATTATTGGTAATGAAATCAGCTCGCCAGGGCTAGCAGAGTGGGCGAAAAGCCTCCCGAATGTAGCATACAGTACGGACTACATATTCATGTGTAGCGACCCCGGGCAGAAGCTTGTGACAGATGCCATCAGGGAGCACAAACTCAATCGGGTTGTGGTGGGCTCCTGTTCACCTCTACAACACGAAGCAACCTTCAGACGTGCCCTTGAGGCTGCAGGGCTATCACCATATTATCTGGTCGGGCCTGTGGGATTGCGTGAGCACCTCGCATTGGTGCATACTCAAGCATCCAGAGAGGAGCGACAGGAGAAGGCTCAAGACATGATACGCAGCGGCGTAGCCAAGGCCGTGAACAATGAAGACATCCCTCTGAAGGAAGTAGAGGTGGAACGCACTACGCTGGTTGTGGGCGGTGGTGTTTCAGGGATGACCGCAGCTCTTGACATTGCTCGGAAGGGATTCAACGTAGTCCTCGTAGAAAGGGAGGACAAGCTTGGCGGTCGGTTGAACGAACTATACCATCTATTCCCAAGGATGGAATCGGCTCAGGACATAATTGATGGCCTGAAACAGAAGGTGGAGAAAGAAAAGAGAATCCGAGTGCTGTATAAGACGGTTCCGACAAAGCGTGACGGATCCTACGGGAATTATGATATCACAGTAAAGAATCTAGACACAGAAGAGGAAACGGTCTATCGAGTCGGTACGATAGTGATCACTGTTGGTACTGATGTGTACGAACCAAAGCAAGGTGAATATGGGTGGGGAGAGGTTCCTGCGGTCATTTCGACATTACAGCTAGAACGGATGCTCAAGGATGGTGAACTCAAGAAACCTCCAAAAAATCCTGTGTTCATCCATTGTGTGGGTTCGCGCCAGTCGCCAGGCGAAGGAAACAGATACTGCTCGAGAGTATGTTGCTCTGCAGTCATAGCCATGCAGAAAGAGCTCAAGGAGAAGTTCCCAGATATCAAGATATTCTCTGCATACAAGGAACACATCAGGCCATATGCCAATGGTATGGAAGAGATGTGGCGTGAGAACAGGCAGAAAGGGGTATCGTACCTGCGATGGGTGCGTGAGAATCCGGTAAAGGTAGAGAAAGTCCCGGACTCAGACGAAGCGATAGTGACTATCTATGATACGCTTGCCCAAGAAACCTTCAGAATTAGGTCAGATATGGTGGTTCTAGCATTAGGCCTTGAAGCACCTCATGACATTGACGACTTGGCAAAGGCGATTGGTATCAACAGAGGACAAGACGGGTTCCTTGCAGAGATGCATATGAAATATAGACCAGTCGAAACCACAGTGCCAGGCGTATTTCTTGGTGTGACCTATGCAAAGAACGTCCAGGATTCTGTCAATCAGGCACGCGGAGCTGCAAGTGAGGCGACTGTACCACTTAATCTTGGTACCGTAAAGATCGAGCTTCTCACTGCAGAGGTCAATCAAGAATTGTGTGTCGGATGTGACCTATGCTACTATTCCGAGATATGTCCATATGATGCAGTGTCCATGATAGAATTGACACCGGGGGTCAGAAAGAGCGTAACGGATGAGATGAAATGCGAAGGATGCGGCGCATGTGCGGCCATCTGTCCAACTGGGGCACGAGACCTACGCTGGTGGCGAGAACAAAGCTTCCTTGAAGAAATCGAAGAGATGCTCAGGGAGTGAGGATAATGGTCACCCTTGATGGTTTGAGCGCCGCTTGGATGGTTCTCAATGACCTGCTCGGCGAACTCCAAGCCACTGATGCATTCATCCCAGACCTGACATTTGCGGATTTGCGAAACTCAAAGATGACTATCGAGTATCTGCGTTCGTTCGAGGAGGACATCAGCACTACATCCCATGCTGATATGCGACTAAGAGAAGAGATGGAACTTAAAATCTTGAGATTAAGAGAAACAATGATGGTCTGGCTCGAAGAAAAAAAAGGCATTAATGCCAGAATGGAATGGGAAAGAAGGTTCCAAGATGCTCTTGATGGACGAATTATCCCGAGGATTGATGACAAACCCATTCATATCTCAGATCTGCCCCGCGAGAAAAATGTTGGATTCTTCAGAATCAAACTTCCCGATGACATCCCTGTCGAAGTGGTAAGCGAACTTGCTGAGGAGTGCGGAGTGCTCATTAGTCTGGACGGCGAGCGACACCTTCAGGTCAGTGGTAACAAGGACTGTGTACGGGATGCTATGAAGCGGCTTGGCGAAATCTTCTATGGTGAGAGTCGGTTGGCAAAGTGACCTCAGAGGCCCAGTATCTCTTTGACAGGATCGAGCGAAACACGATTTAACTCGAAGCCCAGCATCTCTCGATCTAAATCCATTGCAGCACCAAGTACTTGTGTCACAAACAGTGCAGGTAGTTCGAGGGATTGCTCGTTCTCATCTTTCAAGCCCAAAACTTGCACATCGAACTGTGTGTGACATGCAGGACAGTTAGTGACGATACAGTTCGCACCAGATTCAATGGCGGACGCATTCTTTTCTTTGATTATTTGTGTGGCTACATCCTCGCTTGCGATGAGAAGTGGGGATCCACAACAGCGCAGCTTGAGGTTCCATGGAATGCTCTTCGCGCCGGTCAGCTCAAGGAGTTCATCCACTTTTCTTGGTAGTTCGGGGTCATCAAATCCGGCAACATTAGATGGACGCAGAAGATGACATCCTGGATGAAAGGCAATCCTGAGTCCATCAAGAGGGTTAACAATCTTATCTCTAATCACATCTTTCAGTTCGTAGAGAACCTCAACAAAATGTCGCACCTTCGTTGTACCTGTATACTCCAAGCCGATTTCGTTCAATGCCTGATTCACCCGTGCTCTGTGCTCTTCACTATCATGGAGCACATGGTCGGTGTCTTTTAGTGACCCGAAACACCCGTTGCAGGGGGTCACAATATCATGTCCTCGACTCTCTGCAAGAGCGATGTTCCGTCCCGAAAGGGCGAGCCAGCTATCTTCGTCAATAGATTTGAGTACAACAGTGCCACAACAGGAAGCACCTTCGAAATCGATGAGTTCGATATCAAGTTCCTTAGCAATCAGACGCATAGACGCCTCGTAGTTGTTGAAGCGATTAGGTATCGCACATCCAAGAAATACTTCGTATGATTGAGTCATTGCGTATCATCCTCCAACTTCATCAGACCCATCTTATCTAGTAATTTCTTTGTGTCGTCGATATTGAACTCAGGTACAGGGTCGAGTTCCAAATCCTCACGCTCCCATTCCGTGGGAGGATAGAGGCGTCCCGTGTCATAGAGACCCTGCCTTGCAGAAAGGTAGCCTGAAGGAGCCTTCCCGGCACGGAATGCCATGTTCTTGAGACCAAATAGGATGTCTGTGATGTCGATTCCTTGAGGACAGCGTTCCTGACAAGTATAACAGGTCGTACATAACCAAATCATGTCGGTATCTAGGACATCTTTGAAACCGAAGACCAGCATCCGCATGACCTCATGGATTTGGATGTTCACCTTGTCGCTCACGGGGCATCCGGCAGAACATTTCGCACATTGAAAACAAGCCGTCAGGTCTTGTCCACCAATTAGAGTGGATACCTCTTTTGTGAACTCAGGATCTAATGCCTCAAACTTCTTCCCTTCAAATGTTTTGAATTGACCCCAACTCTCTGTCATCATTTATCGCCCCCGTGGTCGTAATGGACTTGGTCCAAGCTTCTCAGCCAGTTTCGCAAAACGTTTCACAGTTTCAGCCCAGATGGGTCCTTCGCTTGCACTAATCTGAGTGAATTGAAGCCGGTCGGGCTCTAGCCCAGCCTTCTCAATGATCTTCTTTGCTATAGCAAAACGCCTCTCAAAGGTCACATTGCCATCCACATAATGACAATCGCCAAAGTGGCATCCAGATATCCAGACCATATCGGCACCCATCCTGAATGCCTCGAGGATGTGCGTCACACTGACCCGTCCGGTACACATCACCCTGATGTCTCGTACATTCGTAGGTTGCTGCAACCGTGCAACACCTGCAGCGTCTGCCCCTGCATAGGTACACCAGTTACACATTATCGTGACGATGGTGGGCTCCGTTGGAGAGAGGTTCTCAAGTGCCGCACGAATCTGCGATATTATCTGGTCATCAGTGAAATGCTTCATTGTGATGGCACCTGCTGGACAGCCGGCAGCACACTTACCACAACCCTGACACAAGACAGGATTGCTTACTGCATAATCATGACTGCCATCCCCTGGGACGACCTCTATGGCGTTGTATGCACAGTTAATCTCGCATGTGCCACATCCGACGCATATCTCAGGATCGACAACTGAAACGATTGCCTCAGCCTTCCGGATGCCTCTGATAAGTGGCACTAATGCCCTTGATGCAGCTGCCTGCCCTTGTGAGATCGACTCAGCAATGCTTTTTGGTGCTGTGGCAGTACCCGCAACGAATACTCCATCGGTCTGGAAGTCAACCGGACGGAGCTTTGGATGTGCCTCCATGAAGAAGCCCGACATATTCAGTGGCACCTTGAACAGCTCGGAGATGTACTTGTTATCTCGTGGAACCATCGCGGTGGCTAGAACCACATGATCAACATCAAGCCCAATATTGGCACCAAAAACTTGATCCATGACCTCGACTCGTAGTGTCTTAGCCTTGCCTTTCTTTACTTTAGGCGGCGAGTCCTTGTCGAATCGGAGGAATATGATCCCTTTCTTACGTGCCTCCCGATATTTGTCTTCCACCTTGTAGAAGACCCGCAGGTCTCGATAGAGATGGATGATTCTGGAGTTGGGATACTTGTCGAGCAGTTCTAACGAGTGCTCCAGCGCCACTGTACAGCAGATACCTGAGCACCATGTCCGTGCCTTCTCAAGAGATTCATCCTCACGGGAGCCAGCACAGTGGATTACTGCAAATGTTTCGCCATCCTTGAAGCCGTCACCAGCAACTAGACGGTTGTTAAACTCGACTTCAGTCATGACCTCAGAAAGCTTCTGTAATCCATAGAGCCCCTTCTCTTCCAGTGCCATTGCTCCTGTGGCGACGATGACCACTCCAACCTTCAGTTCTTTCTTCGCACCTTGTGTGTTCAGTATGACCTCGAAATCGCCTATAGAGCCCTTTGCACTCTCGACCTCTGTATTGAGTAACAGTTCGATGTTTTCATTGCCATTGATTTTCTTCTTGAACTCGTTGATTATCTCGGAAGTCGGTTGATGGCTGAAATTGACAGTGCTTAGCTCGTTCAGGAATCCACCGACATTGTCTTCTTTCTCAACGAGAATGACCTTGAATCCTTTCTTGGCGACCACTTCAGCCGCTGACATCCCAGCAACGCCAGCACCAATGATGAGGACAACCGGCTCAATCTGGGTCACAGCTTCCTCCTGCGCCTCAAGAAGCTTCGCACGTGCCACAGACATCCTGACAAGATCCATTGCCTTTGCGGTGGCCTCGTCCTTATCAGATTGGTGAACCCAAGAACAATGCTCACGAATGTTCGCCAACTCGAACAGGTATTTGTTGAGACCTGCCTCCTCGATGGTGGCACGGAACAATGGTTCGTGAGTCCGTGGGGTACACGACGCAACAACTACACGATTCAGGTTGTGCTCTTTGATGGCTTCCTTGATGACTTCCTGAGAGTCTGAGGAACACGAGTAAAGCAGATTTTCTGCGTAGACAACATTAGGCAATGTCTTTGCATACTCGGTGACCTCAGCTACATCAACCGTTCCCGCGATATTGATCCCGCATGAACAGACAATCACCCCAATCCGTGGCTCGGCAGCCATCAGTTCCAGGTCGGATTCAGTGAGTGCCTCTGTTTCTTCAGCACGAGTGATTGTGATGTCCATAACGGCAAGAGCAGCTGCAGCACTCCCTTGTGCTATTGAATCAGGGATGTCCTTTGGTTCGTCACATGCACCGCACATATGGATACCCGGCATGCTTGTGGCTGCAGTCTTCTGGAATGTTCCTGCTGCGTGAATGAACCCATATTCATCAGCTGTAATGCCCAACTTCTCAAAGACATGTGCATCGGACGATGGAACCATTGCGGGGCAAAGGACGACCATGTCATACTCGTCTGATAATATCTCATGTCCTTTCGCGTTGCTATGACGCACGATAAGATTCTTTGTTTCTGGATCCTCCAGTATCTCGCTGGGGAGACCTTTGACATAATTAATCTCGTATTCTTGCTCACCCCGGACAAGGAATTCCTCGAACCCCTTTCCGAAAGCCCGCATGTCGTTGTAGAGGATGTCAATGTGCACTTCAGGAGTGTGTTCCTTGGTGATGATGGCCTCCTTGGTCGCATAGGTACAGCAAATCTTGGAGCAATAAGAACAATGGTTGACATCTCGAGAACCAACACACTGGACGAAAGCTATCTTGTGAGGTTCAAGACCATCGGATGGACGCATGACAACGCCGCCAGTGGGACCACTTGCTGATACCATCCGTTCATACTCAAGCGCGCTCACAACATTCGGGAAGCGCCCATATCCATACTCGGGCACAGTCGCTGGATCCAATAACTCGTATCCTGTCGCGACGATGATAGAACCAGCGTTGATTTCTATTATTTCGTCCTTGATGTCGAAATTGATTGCTTCCGCCTTGCATGTGTTCTTACACATCATGCAATGGATGCAATTGTCGATATCGATTGTCGCGATGTTCGGCACTGCCTGTGGAAACGGGATGTACGATGCCTTCCGCATCTTGAGTCCCATATCATATTCGTTAGGAACCTCTATCGGACATACCCTCTCGCAGTCGCCACAGCCTGTACACCTGTCTGCATCCACGCGACGAGTACGTTTGAGAACCTTGACACTGAAATCTCCTTGCTTCCCCGAAACCTCTTGAATAGTCGAGTAAGCAAGTATCTCGATGTTAGGGTGGCGTGAGCAGTCGACCATCCATGGTCCTTGGATACACATGCTACAGTCAAGCGTAGGAAATGTCTTGTCCAACTGGCTCATGTGCCCTCCAATCGAAGGCAGTCGCTCGACCATGTAGACCTGAACGCCCATTTCAGCCAGATCCAGCGCTGCACGCATCCCAGCGATTCCAGCACCGATGATTAAGACCGGCTTGGTTGACTCTGCCATTACTGAGTTCACTCCGCGGGTGATAGCTTCCGCATTTGCTATTTGCATGATAAAATGTTTGTCATTGCTCTATGAGGAGCAAGAAACGACCAGACTTAACTAGCTGTTTGCTCTCGGAGTATTTCCATGTAATGTGTGTCTACATATCTCCCATCAATGTAGTATTTTTGATGAGCAGTTCCATAGTGCTTGAATCCTATCTTCTCGTACACATGTCTTGCACGGGGATTGTGATCGTGTACGCCGAGTTCTATGCGACGCATATTGAGATGTGCCCACCCAAAATCAAGAAGAAGCTGGATGGACTCTGTGCCGTATCCCTTGCTCCAATTCTGCTCTTCATAGATAGCAATGCCCAAAACACACGAACGGGAAAGCCAGTCCACATCGTGTAGTCCGAGTGTGCCAATCATATTACCATCCGGATGAGTTTCAATGGCAAAATGGAAATCGGTTCGTTTTTTCAGACTCTCTTCGGCTGCCTCAATCCACTCTCTCTCAGCATTACGGGAAACAGGGATATATCCGCCAAGATAAACCCGCATTTGAGGATTGTTGAAG
This sequence comes from archaeon, assembly GCA_024275415.1. Taxonomy (GTDB): domain Archaea; phylum Asgardarchaeota; class Thorarchaeia; order Thorarchaeales; family Thorarchaeaceae; genus MP5-2226. The sequence goes on along the minus strand of JAJRZD010000091.1, from coordinate 50,347 downwards.
TGCTCCATTATGTAATCAAGATGCTTCTCGGTGTCCAATGGAACGAGCCTGACCTTCTTACCAACAATCATAACGATATTCCTCATGCCTGAACTACACAATCCAGTTATGAGTCTTGGGCAAGAAAATGAAGGTAGTACTAAAAACGAGAGAGTAAAAGGATTCTCTTGGCTTGAACATCGTCCAGCATCGGTTGCATGTTCCTGAAGATGGCATGGTGTCGGAGTTGCCCCAGCCTATGCAGTTTGGTGTAGTATTCAATGCGTAACACTCCATCCTTTTGCGGTAGTGCTTGCAATTGCCCCCATGACTGACTGCTTTACTACGTCCCCTGCGGCCTTTCTTGTGTGGCAATATTACTAGATCAGATGCCTTCAAAGGGGCGCAGACCCAAACTATGCCACACATAACAACAGTGAAATCATAGAAAAAAGATGTCACAGACAAATCACATCTTCTAAATCTTGCAAGAATGTGCAGTCTTCCAGATGGAATTACAGGCAAACTAACACTGAGCTGCTGACAACAGAAAGTCGTTTCTATATCATTGTTGACAGTGGATGGTAGTCAGATGTAACCTATTCTATGATGATAAGCTGTGGGAGTTATATAGCACGGGCATGATACAAGGAGTACCATGATGGCTGCTAGACGTTATGCGCGTGCGTATCTGACACGAATCAGATCACGGGAGGAAAGCACGCGGTCGGATGACTTGAGCCAGACAGAGGTTCCTGTCAAACCAAAAAACAAAGCAAAATAGCCCTCTCATATCATTAGTTCCTGTCACAGAAGCGCCCCGCACGCCGCCCTTCTTCTTCAGGATATCTCCTACAGAGGGGTTGCGTGATCCAATAACCAGTACCGAGAAGTTATTCAAGAGAAGTCATAAGGCTCAATGAAGTGTTTTGAACCCTCATAGAGAAAAACCTATTACATTGAACTCTATGGTATCCCAGAAGGTTTGGAATTCAACATTCTTCTGAATATACATTATATATGGAGCCTAACACATAGTATTCGTGAGTGGATAATGAAACATGCCATGATAACCAGAGTCCTAGTTCTTTTGCTGCTCGTCCTCCTGCTATCATCAAGGGTCACGGTGAACGCCCAGACCACCGGGGACGATGATGACCACACCACAGACGCAGATGGTGATAACGAGGATCATGAGCCAGACTTTGAACGCGATGAAGATGGCACAGTATGGATACAGACACAGGTGATGACTGTCATATTGAACCCGAAACTACCTTCGTATCAATACTGGTACACTCCTGACGAGAATGGTAGCCTTGCACGGTTCAGGGTTGGTTACCTAATGGTCATTGAGTTCGAGGACATTAACGGGGATGGTGTGTACCAGATCAATGAAACACTGCAGTTCGCCCCGCTTGAAGCATTTGACTGGAATCTGATAACAGGTGCCGTGACTGATAGCACGGGACGCAACACCGAAGTCTATGCATCCTATGTGAAGGGCGGACTGACTGGTGAGGACTGGGATGATAGCTGGTTCGAGGATTGGATGCCAGGATACATGCAGGATGATGAGGGAAGCCAATTTGCCCTTGGCGAAGGTGATGACGATGACAATAGCACAGATGATGATGGAGGAGATGAATATGGTGTCCTCAACCTAGAAAGGTTCGAGGGGATGACTATGCAGTTCTATGCACATATCTACATGAACGACTACAATGGAACCGTCACCGATGATGAAGGAATAAAGGCAAACTATACAATTTCTGGTGGTGTGGAACTCAAAGTGGACATCGAAATCGGGAACTTCCCCTACGTGTCTAACACATCAAAAGTCGCAGTTCTGAACTATCTTCAAGAGGATCTTGCTCAAGACGGGGACAATTATATGTTTGAGCTAGACGAGGAGGATGGAGAGCATGAGATTGACTCTGACGACGCATGGGAGATAAGCGATGATTTGGGGGAGAGATTCGAGGACAAGGAAGGTAAAGATGTACAGGATCTAGCGCTAGTTGATGCCACTACAAATGTGACTCGCGGATTCTATAGATGGGTCGATAAAGCTGTCATGACATTACCCAACGGGACATCTAAAGCGACTGACGTTTCTGCATCGTACTGGGCAGACGGTTCTGCGCTACTGATTTTCCTGGCATACTCCAATTTTGACGGGGGCTCATTGTTGCACGACCCCTCCATGAAACTCATAGAAACAGCTTCGCCAATACCAATCGACAATAATAATTCCATCCCGATTCCAACAGAAACATCCGCTGGATTGATCATTGGCTTGATAGCACTGGTACTTATCGGTATAGGAATCAAGCGACGGTAGCATCCAGAAGGGAGTAAATAACTCTCCAATAGTGATACTGTAAAGGAATATTAGTGGAGCAGTATAAGGTGTCAATGAAATGATGTCTGTTGGTAGAAAAAAGATTACTATCCTGCTTGTTATAGCAGTGTTATTCTTTTTTTCACCAACCTCTGTGAATGCACAGACAACAGATGCAGACATACTATTTAGTGATGTTGTGATCGAGGTCGGGATGAATGCCAATGGTACAAGTCACATTATCTTCTCTGCCAACGTGACGAATACAGGAACAGCAGTTGTTACTAACATTGACATACGAATTGAGGTTCGCAGCATTGAGATTCTCAGGGCTACTGTTGATGGTAACTCGGTTTCGGCGAGCAACTCGGAGAGAGAAAGGTACTCATTGGTGTCATTGGGACCTGTGCAGTTGGATGCCGGTTCTTCCCTGTTGACGATTGTTGAGATGAGGAGTGAAACCTTGCAGGAGCAACTAGGATCTGTTGAGGAAAGGGGTCTTACTTTGGAGAACATGATATTCTATGTACGGCCGTTGCACGAGTTCCGTCAATTCAAATTCGTTGCAGTCCTACCCCAACACGCCGTATTGGACACAGAGAGCCCTTCATTATTTCCGAGTCCCACAAGCAATCATACCAATGGACTGAGTTTAGTGTTTGTCTGGGAAGCAGACCAGATTCTTCCAGGACAGGAACGGGTCTATATCGTGAAGTATGGGATTCCTATGAGAACGCATGTGAATATCGATGATGGTGTAAATGACATCCTCTTGTTTCTCATTGCAGTCCTGAGCGGAGCAATGGCAGTCATTATCGTAGAGAGGGCGCCAAGGATGATAAGAGCGATTCGTACTCCGAAAATAGTCGCACAAGGAGGAGTGACACAACAAGAGAATGATATCCTAAGATTCCTCAGCAAGAGGGGGGGTTCATGTCCACAGAGGGAAATCTATCGCGAGCTTGACATGTCACAGTCCCTAGCCAGCATGATTCTCACCGGACTCGAACAACGGGGGTTGATCAGGAGATTCAGGGAGGGAAGGGAGAACATGATTCACATAGTCGAGGAGTGAACGCATATTACTGCCGGCAGGAACCTTATACTAGATAGTTCATCGATTTCGCAAGATATACATTCGTACATGTGTATGATGCCATTGTGCTAAAGCATGGTTTCTCTGAGTAGGGGCAAAGAAGGTTGGATAAAAGAGAATACATCATTCAGGTGATGGGACAAAGACCAAACCTGCCAATGAGATGTCCAGTATGCAACGAGCCAGCGACTGATGAGGGGACTATTCCTGCGATCTCAGCGCGTGACCGATTGGAAGCACAGCGAAACACCAGCCATATTTCCTTTGTAGGAAGTGGTCATCCATGGTCTATAGGCGGAGGCGGATACCATAACTTTACCAGGCGGACTCCAAGATGGAGCACTGTTACGCGAATTACAATCCCAACCTGCGAAAGGCATGCGATTTCATTCGAGGAAACTGCAAAGTTGCGGGGGCCATGCGGCTTCTGTAATGGGCTTCTTATCGTCCTTGCATTATTATTGGGAGCGTCTTTAGTGGCGTCCTATGCGCTTGACAACGCGTTAGATCCATTGCTAATCATTTTACTAGCTGTCTGTGTAATTGGTCTGGTCATAACGGGAGTTGCTAGCGGGCCAACAAAACTGGAACGCGCAATAAAGGTGTTGGACATCTCAAAAAACTCGGGAATGTTGATTCTGCAGATCAGGAATCGGAGATATGCAGAGGAGCTGGTCATGCTCAATCCAACTAGTGCAAAGATCATCAGGACAGCTGACCCATTGTTCAAGTACTAGGATGACGAGAAGTTTCTGTTTCCAAGCACATACATGAGCCATAAATGACCTGTTTCGTTAGTGTCATATGAAGCATATGACGAAGTGATATATTCAATGAAACCGATATACTCACAGAGAAGGTCTCAATGAGGTGTAGGAACGAAGTTGACTGATACACTAATCATCATTTTGTTTGTGGGATTACTATCGCTATTTCTTGCCATGTTGTTCGGCACTGGGTTATATGATACCTGCTTCAAGCGGCAGTTAGGACACGGCAAGGAGAATAAAAACTACGAGTCCTTGGCGGTTCGGGGAAATGATGATGTCAGGTTCGCCCCGTTGCAAAAACAACCGGCCGGTTCAGAGATACCACGCACATATTTCTTACAAGGTTGTCAGGGAATACGACAACGGCTCCGACAAAGGACAGTTGGTCTTGAGTAGGCTATTCAGAGGCTGAGGCATCGTCAGCTGTTGGTCGCTCGATGCCAAGCACCTGCCATGCAGGCTCATTCTTCCTTTGCATGTACTGTAGGTGAGTAGCCAACCCGAACTCCTCGGGTTCATGCCCGAATGCCAGCGCCAGCAACTCCACCACATGCATAATGTCGAAATGGTACTCTGCCTCAAAGTGCTTCTGGATCTCCACCTGTCCGAGATCGAGCTGCAACTCGCAGAACGGACATGGTGTCACGATGATGTCTGCACCACCGGCCTCCAAGAGACTGTCAAATTTCTGTTTTGTGAAATCAAGTGCGGTCTTGACATCCGCAGTCCGTACTGCCCCACCTGCACCACAGCAGATTAACTCATCCTTATACGGGACGTATGTGGCTCCCGAAGCCTCACAGATATCCCTGAAGATATGGGGGCGCTCGGAATCGTCCTTCTGTTTTATGTTTTTAGGCCTCATCCAATGGCAACCTGGGTGTAGCGCCATTCGTACTCCGTCGAACGGTCGGGTTATGGTTTCCCGAATCTTCTCGAGTCCTGCGACGGAATAGAGCGCGTCCACGTAGTGTGTGACCTCGACAGTGCCCTTGAACACTCTGTCGATAGTTGCGAGGTTCTCGTTGACGGCATCTCTGAGTTCATCATCATGCTTGAGTTCGTGGTTCGCATCCCAGAGGCTGGCGAAGCATCCATTGCACCCGGTCGTGATATTATGGCCAGCTTCTTCGGCAATAGTAAGGTTCCGTGCAGCAATGGTGGCCCAAGTCACCCTGTCGAAAGAGCCGAAGACGCCAGGGGCTGGACAACAGGATGCTTTCTCCATGTCTAGTAGTTCGATGCCGAGGTCAGCAAAGACCAGTCTTGCAGCTTTCTCGATGCTTGGATACCTGTGAGGGATGATACATCCCAAGAAATGCATGAACTTCTGTTTCGCCATTCAATTCACTCCTTTTTCTCTTCTTTCTCCGCTACGAGCTTGTCAAAGCCGCTAGCTTTTGCAAGTTTCACTATCTCCTCAATCGCATCAGGATGGCTGCTTGCGTTGGGTGGACGTGTTTCAAGACCGACCTTCTGACGAAGTTTTTCCCATGTTTCACCACCCAAGGGGACGGCATGACCAGTCTTCAAGACATTGAGTGCTACTTTCTGATGCGGTGCGAGCATATACCCAGACTGGACTGCGATATTGCGGATGGCCTTGATCACCTCTGTGGGTTGGACATCCTGTGGACACCTGTCAGTACAGGTATAGCACGTTGTACAGAACCAGAGTTCAGGTGACGAGATGCATTCTTCTTTCAGACCAAGAAGCGCCTTGCGGATGATACCTCGGACAAGGTAATTCGTACGCGCACCCGCAGGACAGCTACCACTACAGGTACCGCATTGAAAGCAGCTCTGTATATTGGGGCCTCCGGCCTTCTTTATCAGGGCAACGAACTCGTGGTCGACATTATCTATGTCGATTGGTACTTTCTCTTCAGCACTGGTCAAATTGGCCACCGACCGATAACTCACGCTATGTATTCGACCTTAAATCCGTTACCACATAGCAGATTCATTTCATAATATTGTTAACCGAAACGGCAACACTCATCTCCACAGGATGATAGATAGAGCATGATGAGATGCGACAAACATAACGAACGACTGGTCTCAAAGGTATTAGGAGCCTGCGGCAGATGCATATCATCAAACCACGAGTCCGATAGGCGTTCTAATGAAATCCACAGATCGACACGTCGGAGAGCAGGTCTCGTTCCACAGTCCCCTCAAGAAGGAGATGTTGTCTGCCCGGACTGCGCATTGCACTGTAGGCCTTCAGAAGAGGGGATTGGTTTTTGTCATAACCGAGAGGTCAGAGAAGGACGTATCGAAGACAGATATGGTAATGCGGTGCCAGTGACATGGTATTTCGACCCGTTACCTACAAATTGCGTTGCGGACTGGGTCTGTCCGGTGACTTCATCCAATGATGTTAGCACGAAACGAGAACGACTGAAGAACCTTGCAGTATTCTATGGCTCCTGCAACTCCGATTGCCTATTCTGTCAGAATGCAAGCTATCGAGAGATGATGCGGAACGGGGGACCGCTCATGACGCCTCAAGAACTTGCAAGAGCAGCAGACGACAGAACCGCATGTGTATGCTATTTTGGAGGGGATCCTTCTTGCAACCCCCAGCACTCCATCGATACTTCAAAGATACTGTACACAGAACGCGGGATTGCAGTCTGCTATGAAACGAATGGAAATATCTCATCAAAATGGTTGAGCGAGATTGCAGCAGTCGTGATAGAAAGCGGAGGAACCATCAAATTCGACCTGAAGGCAAAAACCCCATCCCTCTATAAGGCCCTGACAGGAACTGATAATGTCGCAGTGCTCAACAATTTCAGGAGATTGGCAGAGATGGGGAAGGAACAAGAGAAGACGTTCTTAGTTGCCAGCATCCTGTTGATTCCAAGTTACATTGATCTGGAGGAGATCACGCTCCTATGCGAATTCATCAGCGTTTGCGATCCCTCAGTCCCTACTGCGCTTCTAGGTTTTGCTCCGCGCCATTTCATGACGGATCTTCCGCGGACGAGCAGGACACATGCCGATGAGGCATTGAAAGTGGCGAAGGATTGTGGGCTTGAGAACGTACGAGTTGGGAATGTGCATCTGTTATCCAATGAGGAGTACACCATCTGAGCAAACAAGTCAAAACGACCTTACACAGGCGATGACACGTAGTCCTATCCATAGCATAAAAAGAATAAACTTCGCTAATTGATTGTCGAAAACGCCACTCTTATATCAGGGGCATTTTGCCGACGGATGCGATAGAGGTCTGCTTAGGGGCTTCAAGGATGAACGACAGCATGGAACGCGATAACATCGAAACGGAGAACATCGACCCAGAGTTTGTGGATGCACTTGTAGAGGCAGGAGCTGACAGGATTCGCACATGTATACAATGTGGAACATGCTCAAGCGTCTGCCCAAGCGGACGACGAACGGCTTTTCGGACTCGTGAACTCATGAGAAAGGCAGTGCTAGGACTGAAGGACGAAGTGCTGTCCAGCTCGGATCTTTGGCTATGTGCTACATGCCTTACGTGCTTAGAGCGCTGTCCAAGACAAATCAGGACAACTGATGCAATCATCATCATGCGTAACATGGCTGTCGAGGAGGGGTATATGCTGCCTCCACACAGGAAGACAGCAAAGAAACTTCTCCAGACAGGACATGCCGTCCCTCTAGATGATGCGAACCAAGAGATGAGAAAAGAACTTGAGATGGACGAAGTGCCCCCAACGGTCCATTCTCATCCCGATGCATTGGACGAGGTAAAGAGGATAATGGAAAAAACCGGTTTCAAGAAACTGATTGAGGAAGAGGTGGAGGGCTGAAACTGATGACAGAAACTCAAACGTACTCGTTCTTCCTAGGATGTGTGATGCCCAATAGGTTCCCGAACATAGAAAAAAGCATCAGGATAGTGATGCCTGAGCTTGGAATCGTCCTTGAGGATCTTGAAGGTGCGAGTTGCTGCCCAGCCCCAGGCGTCATCCGTTCATTCGATGAACCAACATGGCTAGCACTGGCTAGCAGGAACCTTGCCCTAGCTGAAAAGGCCGGACATGATATCATCACAGGATGTAATGGGTGCTATGGGACATTCAAGGAAGCCCTCCATTCAGTGCATGAACACCCAGAACGGCTCAAAGAAGTACAAAAGATCTTGAAAGATGTAGGATACAAATACAAGGCAACATCCGACGCAAAGCATGTCGTTGAGATAATCTATGAAAAGGGTACAGAGGCAATCAAAGCACTGGTGAAGCGCCCACTGACAGGAATCAAAGTGGCAGTGCACTATGGATGCCACCTGCTTAAACCCAGTAAGTTGCGTCCGTGGGAGCAGAAACAGAAGCATACATTCCTAGATGAGATTGTCGAGGCGACTGGAGCTGAGAGTGTGAAGTACAAGGACAAATTCACTTGTTGTGGGGCTGGTGGAGGCGTGCGTGCCAGCAATGCGACCGTGTCTGTAGATATAGCCAAGGAAAAGCTGGAAAATGTGCAAGATGCCGAGGCCGATTGTATCTTGGATGCGTGTTCATTCTGCCATCTTCAATTCGAGGCATCACAGATGCAGCTGAACAAGGAGATGGGAGAGCACAAATACCAGATCCCTGTAATCTACCTCACGCAGCTCATTGGACTCGCATTGGGGCTAGACCCTGATGACCTTGGACTCGACAAACATGTGATTTCCACACAGTCGTTCTTGGACAAAGTCTTAGGTTAAATCCTTTGCTTGATAATATACCACGACCGAGAGAAAAGCACTCGCGATAATCGCAGCTGCTATAAACAGTGCAAGTTGTGTTTCGTATTCATTCGTTGGTGGAAACATGTCCGTGGTAGAGGTTGTCACAGAGGTGGAAGTTTCAGTTGGATTTATCCTACCAGCGGTGAAGCTGCTGTCTGACCGATCCATCGACTCGTAGATGCCGTCAGATGCCCGAACCTCTATCACATATGTGGAGAGGTTCTCGAAGGAGGAGAAATCCCACATCAACCATGTTTCAGTGATTCCTGAAGTGAGGAGTTGGAAAGTCGTGCCATTATCATCAGAAAGGTGGACTTCGAAGACCAGTTGGTCATCGGCATTCACATCCTTTGCGGACCAAGTGATATTGTGAGTCCCTGTCCAGACCTCGCCTCCATTAGGCGTAATAACATTGACAGACGGGACAAAGAAATTACCAAGAAACACATTGGAAAAAGTCTTGGAAATAGTTGAGCCGTTGAGTAACCAAGCTGTCACGTTGATGAAACATGTCGCATTGTTGCCGAGAGCACGGGTGTCAATCTCTACGGTGTTAATATTGCTCGAAGCCGTAATAACATTGGGGATTGCTGTCGCATTGATTAGGATCTTGGTGCCATTGACGATATCTCCTGGCACCCAAGTCGCATTCAGGGTGAGGTGGTCGCCTGCAATCCGGTCTCCTGATTCCAGGTTTTCGGGGGTAGTGTTTGTCATTGAATAGTATGTGAGAATAAGGTCAGGGGGCTCCGCAGTCGGACGAAACTGATAACCTTGACCCACTTGGCTCTCTGACACGAGAAATATCGAGGACGAGAAAGGAAGGGCAAAAAGAAGGTAGAATAGGAAAAGGAAACAGAGAGTCTTCCTTCGGATATCTATGCTGATAAAGGTGGGTCGTATACACTGCATAGAGAATCGTTTCGTAGACATCACATCATCTATGCTAATTTCGTACATAGTTCTATTCTTAGAACTCATTCGTTCCTCTCCGGAAATGGTTGTTCCCTCCAAATCCTGAATGCTTCGTACCAGAGGACACCGCACAACGATATCAAGAGGGCGAGAAGTATCAACGAGTACCACTCGAAGAACCGGATAAGCATCGTTGTCAGTGCCGCTGTCACAGAGGTATAGAACGTGGCATAGAAGAGGAACCGTGGCACCATCATCCTCCCTCTACCCACAAAAAGCCTCAGAACACCCACTCGTACATCCCGTTTGATGGTGTACTGCCCATGCATGTCCTTTTCGACAAGGCCCATTTCGCGGAGCTTCTCAAGGTGATGCATAGATAGCGAGGGACTGGAAAGGTCAGCACCGCGTTGAATCTCTCTAGCGGTCAGTGGTTCTGGATGTCTGAGCATATACCAATAGACACGCAGTGTCCTGCCCTTGAGTTCTTTCGCCAGTTCGTCTTCTGACATTTCCTCGTTGGACAAGCACCTACTCCTCCAGCAGATCGCATGTGGATTATGCATCCGCTCACCTTTAACTCTGTCCCTTTTGCATAGGATCTCTTATAGCGATAGCGAACGATTCGAGGGTTGTCCACGGTAATATATCCTCCACGGCAAGCCTAAAATAGGTGAGCTTCTAGCGCAGAGTCAGACGGACTGAGTATTGTCCGATAATATGCTCCGAAACGAATTGGCGGAGACCCACGGTAATGTCATCTGTACGAAAGCCCATAATTCCTAAACCTCCTCGAACAAGACAAAAGGTTCTCGTTATCCTACAAGAGCAATGCAAACAGTGTGATTTGTGCATTCAATTCTGCCCCAAGAAGGTCTTGTGTGCAGACTTCTCGAAATACAACAAGAAAGGCTATCACCCTGTCACAACATGTGACCTTGATGCTTGTGTGAATTGTGGGTTCTGTGAGATGATATGTCCTGACATGGCGATTTTCCTTTCAGAAAGAGAAGAAGCAAAAGAAGCCTATGAAAAAGGGGCTTTGGATGAAGGAACTCTCATCCCAGAGTTTATGGGTGATGGAAGGGAACATGAGGAGGAATCTAACTAGATGCCAGAACGGATCATGTTCACTATGGGTGATATTGCATGTGCTGAAGGAGCATTGAGCGCGGGATGTAGGTACTTTGGGGGGTATCCGATAACTCCAGCTACCGAAATTGCTGAATGGATGTCACTGAGAATGCCCGAGGTTGGTGGTGCATACGTCCAGTACGAGGACGAGATCGCATCTATCACAAGTGTGATCGGTGCCTCTTGGACAGGGACAAAGGCGATGACCGCCACATCAGGTCCTGGTGTAAGCTTGATGCTTGAGGCGATCGGACTGGCTGTCATGACAGAAACTCCTCTTGTGCTTGTCAATATCATGCGAGGCGGTCCAAGCACCGGACAACCGACCAAGGGTCAACAAGGTGACATCATGCAAGCAAAATGGGGAAGTCATGGTGACTACCAAATCATCGCACTGACCCCAGCGTCTGTGCAAGAGATGTTCGATCAGACTGTACAGGCATTCAATCTTGCAGAGAAATACCGAACCCCTGTATTCGTTCTTGCCGACGAAACAGTGGGACATATGCGAGAGCGACTCGTTATCCCCGATGAGAAAGATCTTGAGCTGACGTACAGAAAACTACCCTCCGGCCCGCCTGAAGAGTACCTACCTTTCAAGCCTGATGATGACCTCGTGCCCCCCATGGCTCTGCTGGGGTCTGAATACCAATTCTATGCTACTGGACTGACCCACGACGAGCGTGGCTATCCAAGCGACAAGGAACATGTGCAGATCGAGCTCATCACTCGCCTCAATGACAAAATCCTCAAGAATGCAGACGATATCATTGACCTTGAAAGGTTCATGCTTGATGATGCTGACATCGCTGTCATCGCCTATGGCACTCCTTCTAGAAGTGCACGAAGGGCTATCAAAGATGCTAGAGCCGAAGGGATCAAAGTCGGGATGTTGCGACTAAAGACCATCTGGCCATTCCCAGATGATACTATCGCCAGTCTCGCCACTGAGGTAAAGCATCTCATCGTAGCTGAACAGAACCTAGGACAGGCATACTACATGGTCAAGGCGTCCGCTGCACCGACTCCAGTCCACTTGATGACAAAACCGGCTGGAATGCCTCAGCTGCCACATGAGATACTTGACAAAATCCGCAAAGTAGATTCCATCTAGTTGATTGACGATTCTCACCAAACGTCACCTCGAAACTGTATCAGCCTACGTCGATTCGGTTAACATTGTTACATCCTAAGCAATAACTCTTTTATCAGGATGCTTCGCGGGGTAACTCAGACTCCCTAATTCGATTTGGAGAACTCTTCAATGACCGAATCAGCCCCTGTACTCAGACACCCCATGTCCAAATACATCCGTGAGGACCGTCAACCGTGGATTTACTGCCCCGGCTGCTCCATTGGCATCGTCACCAACATGGTCGCCCGTGCTATCGACAAACTCGGCCTCGACTTCAACAAGGTCGTCGTCGTGTCTGGCATCGGTTGCTCTGGCAGGTCGTCGGGTTATTTCAAGACTGGTACATACCACACTACCCACGGCAGGGCAATCGCCTTCGCTGAAGGCGTCAAGATCGCAAACCCTGACCTTGAGGTCATCGTCATCTCAGGTGATGGTGACATCGCCGCTATCGGCGGTAATCATCTTATTCACGCCTGTCGCAGGAATATTGATATAACAGTCATTTGTATAAACAATTTTAATTATGGTATGACCGGCGGTCAATTTGGTCCTACTACGGAACATGAAAGGTATTCACAGACGAGTCCACGTCCGATAGGGAACATCGAGCACCCATTCAACTTGGTGAAGTTAGCGGCATCATCTGGGTCTACATTTGTAGCTAGGTGGACAGCAGTGCAGGCACGGCGAGCGACGCGTTCGATAGAGCGTGCGATAAAGAAGAAGGGGTTCTCGTTCGTGGAGATTATTGGGGCGTGTCCGACGGCGTACGGTCGGATGAACCGGTTAGGGGACGGTCTCAAGATGCATGAGCACCTGTTAGAGGTGGCAGAAATAAAGAACGGGCTACCACCACACGAGGCGGAGTTGGAGTACGAGTCCAAGATCATATGTGGGGAGTTCGTTGATATCGAGAAACCCGAGTACACGGCAGTGCTCCGAGCTGCCCATACAAAGTTCAAGGAGAGTATATAGATGGCACGTACTGAGATTCGTATCGGTGGGTTTGGAGGACAAGGTATTGTGACCATGGCGGTGGTGCTGGGCGAAACCCTGTCATTAGTGGAGGGAAGACAGTGCGTGCAAACGCAAAGTTATGGCCCCGAAGCACGGGGAGGGGCGAGCAAGAGCGAGATAGTGGTAGACGACGAAGAAGTCGATTACCCCAAGGTGCAGGAGCCAGACGTCTTCATTGCGATGAGTAGGGCAGCGTACCTCGAGTATGTCGAAGGTCTAAAGGAAGACGGTATCCTGATCATCGACGAGGATCTTGTCGAGATTGAAAGTGACCTTCCAGCAGGAGTCAAGGTGTATAGAGTACCTGCCACACGGATTGCCGACAAGGAGGTCGGGACGAAGCAGGCGACCAACGTCGTCATGCTGGGAGTGCTTGCTGCCATCACAGGAATCGTGACACCCGAAGGACTGAAACAAGCGATTAAAGACAGATGGCCCCGTTTTGTAGACACCAACTTCAAGGCATTAGAACTCGGGATTGCTGCCGGTAAGAAAGCACTTGCATCTTAGGTGCCATCTAGACATGTTCAAGCAGGCACTCTGCTTTGTCGCTGGATCATATAATTGTGTGAGAGAAGATCACTGCCAACTAATCATTGTTCTTTAGAGAAAGGATGGCGGCACCAAGGGCTCCAGTGAGCTGGGGCTCTTCGGGAACCCAGAGTTCGACACCAATCTGTTTGGAGAGGTAGAACCTGAAAGCAGGATTCAGAGCAACACCTCCTGTCACACAGACAGGTTCGACGACCCCAACACGACGAGAGAGAGTGCCAATCTTTGATGCCATCGAGAGATGGATGCCAGCAGCGATATCCTTGACAGAGTCACCAGCACCGATGCGACCGATGACCTCGCTTTCAGCGAAGACGGTACAGGTGCTGCTGATAGCAGAAGGGGCCGTTGACTCTAGAGCAAGGGCACCAAGCTCGGGAAGGGGGATTTCAAGGACACGGGACATCACCTCAAGAAAACGTCCTGTTCCAGCACTGCACTTGTCGTTGATCTCGAAGTCCGCGGGCCTACCGTTCTTCCCAATTCTGATGACCTTCGAGTCTTGACCACCCACATCGATGAGCAGGGCGATTTCGGGGTTGAGATGGTGGACACCAATGCTGTGACAGGTTATCTCAGTGATCCGTTCACCGGCACCATTGACCTGAGCTCGGCCGTAGCCTGTACTCACGATGGGAGTGTCATCCTGACGAATACCGACATCAGCAACAATCCTCTCGACACATTTCGCTGCTGACAAGGCAGCTGAGCCTCCAGTGGGTATCAGGTGTGAGGCAACCATGCGTCCCACTGCATCCACAATGACCGCCTTTGTCGAGGTCGAACCTACATCGACCCCAATCCCATACTGTACACTCATGAAGAAGTTTCCCTCACACGAACATCTCAAGTAATGCCTCGACACGAGTCTGGATCTGGGCATCATTGAAAAGGCGGCTATCGACCATATCACCTTCGATGATAGTGCCAGGCACACCAGTTCGCTCCGTGACAAGTTCTCGTGTCACCATCTGTCCAAGGGAGTAACGTTTGCATGACCTCACTGAGAACATGATGAAACCATCGAGGGCATAGTCTTTGATAAGCTGCACCATCTTGTCAGCCTTTGCTTCGAGACCCTTGTTCAGGTAGACATTGCTGTACACCTCGGTGATGCTCCCATAGAGATCGTCACCGGAAACCTTCCCTGACCATGCATGAGTGTATGTGTCAGCAGGAAAGACCACACCTTTCTTTGCCAACCCATTGAAGAACCTGAATATCTGGAACCACGGAGGGATGTTGTCCCACAGCAGACGGACTCGCTCGTCGCGGATGGCACCAATGCCGTCCTTCACACGACCTCGCACCTCATCGTTCAAAGCCTGATAGAACTCCACACAATAGTCCTTTCCACGACTGCTGACGACTGGCGCCATGGTCAAGAACCTGTCTGCACAATTAAGGGGGCTGGGCTTGTTCTTGCACGCCTCTAACGAGTCGATCCATAACCGAATGGCATCACTCGAATACTGCGATACCTTTCTCAGGTTTTCCTTTTCCATTGTTGTGTCGAACTTTTTGGCTAAGAAGTCTACCAACTTGTGTAGCCCTTGACGAACATATGCGACATGGTGAGGCAGTTGCTCGTCATCGATGGGTGGAGTATCAAACAGGTACACAGGAGCTCCTGTCAGCTCTGATACAGCGTCATACCACCTCAAGACCGTGCCACAAATATTATTGCATGCCAACAATGCCTGAGGTCGTGGAAGTCCCCCAAGAGGGCTCTGGTCAGGTTTTATCGTCGCACCGATGCTTGCTCGTGCGTAAGAACATAGCTCGTTTGAGTACCCATATTCTTCGGCAAGTCCGCAGATGTCAGGGCCTACCTTCTGAGCACCGACTATCGCTGCATATTGCTCAGGATACACTACCCCGATGCCCATGGCAATTGGGATCTCGACGGGAAACCCTGACGTAATCCAAGTCAGGTTTCCGTCCTCGCTCGCAGCGTGTGCCTCGAGCATATGTCGGAACGAAATCTGTTGGAGTAGTTGGGATGTTTCAAGCCGTCGGTATGCTTTCTCCTCGCTCATTTTCATTTGTCCTCCTCAAGGGTTTCAAGGAATGTCTGGATCCTTCCTTCAAGCCGACCTCGATCAGACAGCTCTGGGTCTATGGGTAACCGCAATGATGGGATGCCTATCTCATCTGCAATACGATACATCGATGGTGCCTCGAACTCATCTGGGTCGCAGAAGGACTGCTCGCATACGACAATGCCATCAAATATGTGTGTCTCAAGCAGTTGCCTGAGAAATGCCATCCTTCGTTGTAGACCTTCTTGGGTTGGCTCAAGTGGTGCTCCAAGAATTGCTTTCGCCAATGAAATATAGGGGTTGTTCGAAGACTCGACAGTTGGAGTGAAGATGGATTTAAAGCTGAAGCTGAGCATATCAAGAGCAATCACATTTGCGGTGGCATTCTCGATACCATCCACCAGCTCGGCAAGATTGAACGGATCGACCATTCCTCCAAGAACAAGAAGACGTGTATGTTCTGGAAGTTCCTCAATATGTATTTGCAAAGGAGTTCCCGCCATCAAGCCTTGCAGAACATTCTCAACAAGACCGGCCTTGCCTTGTGCATCATTTGTGCTCTTAGCGACAGAAACCATCTCATCAAGATCCCGGAGGAGACCTTCCACGGGAGCGACCATGAAGTCCACGACCAATCCCACAAGCTCACGATAAGAGGGTGTTTCAGGATTCACGATACGACTTGCGTACAGGAACTGGGCTCCGGTTCTAAAGGAATTGACCAGTGAAACAGCAGTAGAATATTCATCCTGGGAGAACGATTTGCCATACTGGCGTTCAAGTGCCTTGCTCAGCAACCGCATTTCCTCTGCAAGAAACGACACTGTACTTTCCGAACGTGGCGATACGGGGTAGGTCAGCCGGAGGACAGTGTCCTCTGAGAACCTCTGCCTCCACACATCACCAACATTCTGAAGAGCATCACATGTATTACCGGGAAAAAGGAATCCGCTATAATCGATAAACCCGCCATGCGCACGTTGTGAATAGACGTTCCTCGTAAAGGCACAGGCAAAGGTCTGTAGGCTATCTTCAAAGCCCGCAGACATTTGAGGGTCCACTCGCATAAGAGATGGAGTAAGTCCGTGTGCCAAAAAGAGCTCGATGGGCGTATGGGGATACAAATACCCAATGATCGTGCCACCCTGCTTGCTCAGATTCCGTAATCGCTCAGTTGAACTATCAATGACTTCTCCGTCGCTCAAGAGAGAATCCACCTTGTGTAATGCATTCCCTTTGGTTTTATACATCTTATCTCTTATGATATTGATATTCCATGTCCAAAAGCGTACATGATTGCAGGTTTCAGTTGCGTAGAAGAACATATCTAGAGGTATGTAGTATAGAAGTACTATTGCGACAAGTGAAAACTTGTTCATATAACGCGAGCGTTAAGGAGTGAGAAAATTGGAAGAATATCTTTGGCATAAGCATAAGTGGCCAGAGGGTGTACGAAAGGAGATTGACATCCCTAAAGAACCTCTGTTCGCCATGCTTGACAGAGCAGCTGACAACACCCCTGATTATCCATATACAGTATATGATGGACAGTCATGGACATTCCGAGAGGTACGGGATGATGCGAACCGCATCGCGAACTTCTTGACAAGTAAGGGAATCAAGAAAGGCGACAAGGTTGCCATCTTCTTGCCGAACTTGCCTCATTACCCCTCGATCTTCTTCGGTATCTTGAAGACAGGGGCGACGACAGTCACCTGCAACCCGGCATACAAGGCCGGCGAATTGAACTACCAGTTGAAGGACTCAGGAGCGACAGCGGTCTTTGTGATGGATCACGGATCATTCACACCCGTTGCTTACAAAGCAATCGAGGGAACTGATGTCAAGACCGTGGTCGTATGCGGTATGAAACGATTCCTTCCAAAAGCAAAGGCGGTCATAGGGGGGCTTCTCGGCAAGATACCGAAAAGCCCGTACTATAAAGAAGGCATCACCTTCTTCTATGATGATATTGTTGACAACTACGAACCCAAGGCGCCTGATGTCCAGATCGACCCTGACGAACTGGCACTAATCCTCTATACTGGTGGAACTACTGGAACGCCTAAAGGTGCTGCATTGCGACATTCGAATCTGGTCGCAAATGTCCACCAGGTCTACGAGTGGGTCAAGCTGTCACCTGATGATGTCCCGGAGGAGCAAGCAGGGAGGATCCAACGCGGAAAGGAAGTATTCGTAGGCGCATTGCCATGGTATCATAGCTATGGGCTTACTCTCACCATGTTGCTGGCGACCGAACTCAGTTGTAAGTTGGTCTGTATTCCTGACCCACGCGCAGGAAAACCACCCCTTGCAGACCTGCTCAAAGAACTCGATCGGAACAAAGGGACTATCTTCAACTGCGTACCTGCACTCTATGCTGGTGTCGTGAACCATCCTAATGTGACCAAGCACAACCTAAACTCGATCAAGATCTGTACCTCTGGTGCTGCACCGCTCCCTCCAGAACTTGCAAAGAAGTTCGAGGAGGTCACGGGAGCTATCCTGTTTGAAGGATATGGTCTCAGCGAAACGTCTCCAGTGACTCATGTCAATCCCACTACGAAAAAGGATAGAAGATTCGGTTCAATTGGTCTGCCAATCCCTAATACGATTGCGCGTATCGTCGATGTCGAAACAGGAACGAAGGTTCTTCCTCCGGGAGAAACAGGAGAGATTGCGGTTCATGGCCCCCAGGTCATGATGGGCTACTATAACAAACCCGAGGAAACAGAGAACGTCATGCGCGAGATAGACGGGAAACGCTTCTTCCTCACGGGCGACATCGGTCATATGGATGAAGAGGGCTACTTTGTTATATCTGACCGCAAGAAAGACATGGTAAACGTAGGTGGCTTGAAGGCATACCCACGGGAGATAGAAGACATCTTCTTCACACACCCGAAGGTAAAGATGGCGGCAGTGATTGGACTTCCGAGAAAAGACGATCCGAGCAACGAATATGTGAAGGCGTTTATCGTTCTGAAGGACGGGGAAACCGCCACCGAAGACGAGTTCATTGCGTGGGCAAAGGACAAGATGGCGGGATACAAGCGCCCCAAGGAAGTGGAGTTCGTGAATGAGCTGCCCCTGAGTCAGGTAGGCAAGGTTCTCAGGCGCGAGCTTCGCGCGGCGGAGTTGAAGAAACGGGGAATGGCATAGAGGGAGAATGTTTCCCTCGTCCCCTTCTTTTTTTGACAGGAAAAAAGACATAGCGAACGTGAAAAAGCGTCCGATTACAGGGAATGAGTGTTAAATCCATGGCCGAACTGGTCTGAGGAGACCGAAGGATTAAGAGGAGAGGCTTCATTAGGTAGTGAATGGTATTTGATAGCGATACGGAGATGACCGTGATTGGGTGATTTATTCTGGCAAGATGGCGCTGCATGGCCAAAGAGCGCTCGGAAATCTCTTGACTATCCAAGGGAGCCGCTGTTTGCGATGCTAGACAGAGCGGCCGACAAAAGTGGTCATCTGCCGTTCACATGGTTCATGGGACAGACAAGAACATATAGAGAGATGCGAGATGACGCTAACCGTGTTGCTGCATTTCTGAACAAGCGCGGCATCAAGGAGGGTGATGTTGTCGCAGTGTTCCTACCGAATGTACCTCATTTTCCGGTGGCATTCTTCGGGGCACTGAAAGCAGGTGCAAGGGTTGTGACCTGTAACCCACTCTACAAGGCAGGTGAACTGAACCACCAACTCACAGATACAGGAGCGACTGCAGTTTTTGTGCTCGATCATCCTGTCTTCACGCCCACATGCTACGAAGCAATCAAAGGGACACAGGTCGACACAGTCATCGTCTGCAACCTCAAGCCGTTCTTGCCGAAAGTTAAAGCAGCAATCGGAGGGTTGCTTGGAATGGTGCCAAAAAGTCCATACTATGAAGAGGACAAGACATTCTTCTATCACAAAGTAGTGTCAGAGCATGATCCAACCGCTCCGACAATAACCGTGAACCCAGATGATACTGCGGTCCTCATATACACAGGAGGGACTACGGGCACTCCAAAAGGAGCGGAACTGACGCACATGAATCTGATTTCCAACATCCTTCAGATCAGTGAGTGGGTGTTTCTTGACGAAGAGGATGCAGCACCGCACCCACCAGGACGAATACGCCATGGTGAGGAGGTCTTCTGTGGGGCTGTACCATGGTATCACAGCTATGGGCTTACACTCACGTTGCTCATGTCGGTTTGGTATGCGGGACAGCTTGTTTGCATACCAGATCCGAGGTCAGGCGACCCACCCCTGTCAGACCTCTTGCGGGACATTGAGAAAAGCAAGGCAACAGTCTTGAATTGTGTCCCAGCACTATATGCAGCCATTGCTAATCACCCCAACGTGAAAGACTATGACCTTTCGTCCATCACGATTTGTAGCTCAGGAGCAGCTCCATTGCCTCCTGAGCTGGCAAAAAACTTCGAGGCTGTCACTGGCGCATTGCTGTTCGAGGGGTATGGTCTCACGGAAACCTCACCTGTCACTCATATCAATCCGACTAACAGACGATTCCGGAAGTTCGGATCGATAGGATTGCCGGTATCGGACACTATCTGCAAAATTGTTGATGTTGAAACTGGAACCAACGAGATGCCCATCGGGGAAATAGGCGAGATTGCAATCCACGGCCCACAGGTCATGAAGGGATATTATAACAAGCCTGATGAAACGGAGAACGTCATGCGTGAGATTGATGAAAAACGCTACTTCCTCACAGGGGACATAGGGCATATGGATGGTCTCGGATACACGTACATTAGTGATAGGAAGAAGGCGATGATCAACGTTGGAGGTCTCAAGGCATACCCGCGTGAGATCGAGGATGTTCTCTTTGGGCACCCGAAAGTGAAGATTGCTTCTGTCGTCGGACTTCCTCGTGAGGACGAACCGTCAAACGAGTACCCAAAGGCATTCATCGTCCTGAAGGAAGGAGAAACCGCCACCGAGAAGGAGATCATCGAATGGTGCAGACCGCGGATGGCGGGATATAAGAGACCCAAAGAAGTGGAGTTTGTTGACGAACTCCCAATGAGCAATGTCGGGAAAGTACTCAGGCGAGTATTGCGAGAAATGGAGTTGAAGAAACGCGCTATGTCCACGTAGGCTCAAAACTATTGAGCCTTCAGAGTTCGAAGGACTGAATGATCTTCTTTGCAATCATCTCAAAGGCTTCGTTGACGTTATTATTCATAAGAACTGAAGTTTCTAGATAATCCATGCCCATCTGTGAGGCGAGCATCTGTCCCTCCTCAGTAGACACCACGCGGTCAACAGCAAGGTCGATCTTGTTCCCAATGAGAATAGCAGGACAGGGTTCCTCTAGGTTCCTATCAACTTCGTTCTTCCATTCGATGACATCATTGTATGACTCCCAGCTTGTCACATCAAAGACGATGAGGACACCTTGTGTCCCAATGTAATAGTTGGATCGGACACGCTCAAGGAAGTCTTGAGAGCCCATGTCCCAGATTTGAAGCGTCACGAAGTTGCCATTGGTTTGTAGTTTCTTATATGAGAAACCAGTGCCTAGTGTGGGAGAGTAATGCTCACGAAATGTCCCTGTGGAGTAACGGATGATCATGCTCGTCTTACCCACCGAGGCGGAACCTACAGTGACCAGCTTGAGAAGGTATGATGGGCTCATGAGCTAACACCTTTGCAAGACTAACAAGGGAGAGCCCTCTGATAACCATTGTCATAACCTGACGCTAGAGGGCAATCTCCTTGGGGAGAGGGACACCTCGTTGTCGCGATATGATAAGGAGTGTGAGTTTGGCAGCGACTCCAAGAGTGGAATAGGCAATCAGGAACCGCTTGAAAGACTCGATTCGACCCCCTTCAACACGACTGACAGGCAGTCCATCTACAAGAGGGATTCCAGCAGATCCGGCAATACCAACTATCAACTCAGACCCGTATATCGATTGCCCACGCTCGATAAGTGTGTGTACTACATCTTCGAGTGCACTATTGTCGATTCGCTCAAGGGGGTATGTCCTATCAATCTGGACTTTTGGCCAGCCTTCAGTTCCCAGATGCTCAAGCCAGAACGAGAACTCTTCCAACCCTCTAAGATCAAAGTTGGAATATCGATCGAGTATGTGAGATGATAGTTTCTGGCTGAGGGAATCGATGAACGGGTCTAGTTGTTTGCGATCCAGCCCAGCAGCGAATTGGGCCAGTATCTTCATCCATTCGCCATACATTGTCATCAGTCGTTTTGGTGGAGTGCCGTCAAGAGCCTTGAAATCGAAATCGACCGACCATCGACCGTCTTTAAGTTGTAGCTGACCGATTGTTTCAGGAGCAGACACACGATTCAAGATGCTTTTCAGAATGGTTGAGGTGTCGCGAGGGCCATAGATTTCCTCAGCTGTTCGAAGTGATATTTCCAGCAATTCCTTTGCGAGGAGTATTCTTCGTTTCTCGGAGGTCAGCACCTCAATGACCTCTGTTTCCCGTAGATAATCGAGGACTCGTAGAATCTCACGCTCATCATATTGGTTCCCAAGCTCATCGAGGATCTCCTTCACGGTGCGCCTCCCATCGATTAGCCCAGCCAATCGAGGGATGATTGTGACCATCTCAGGATGAGCATTCATCAAATCTTGCACCTCGACTGAAGTTGCCTGCGTGTATCGTAGAAAGCTTGAACGGGCACTCAAGAAGTCCTTGAAGCTAAGCATATTGCGAAACCTGATGACGCGATGTGCCCACAGCTTTGACATTTCCACTAGAAGTTCCTTATGCGTGATGCCGCTTAACTCGCTAATCTCTTTGACACTTCGGGAACCATTGATGTAAGAAAGGATTGCACTCCCCATTGGTTGCATGGAGTCGGACTTTTCGGTCAGATAGGGAACCCAAGAACCAGGAATCTCTTGGAATGCTAGTCTGTCAAGAACACGCTCACCAAAAGATTCCAAGTAGACTTCCATGAACGAGTCATCGAATTCAAAGGACTCTGCAGCTGGAATCCACTCGAGCTCAAACTCGGCAAGCAACGAGTCAAGGATGTCCAAGGTTTCATCATCAGGTCTGCGACTACACACTGCAACCAAGTTCGTTTCAACGCCGTGGATAATCGTGAAAATCCTAGCGCCATAATCAACTTGGAACACAGGTGTACTCTGCTCGAGTATCTGCTCAGAGAACATGTCTATGGCTGCGAAGAAGCTTGACCCAAGAACCGGATCCAAATCGAAAGCCCTGGGATCGAGTTGCATATAGAAACGCGGAGTACCACTCCGGTCAATTATCATAATCGCTTCAAGAGAGTGACTAACCATCGGGCTCACATAGAATCAAAGGCTTCCCTGCATATATCATCTTTCGTTAAGAGAGGTCGTTGTAGGCACCTTTGTCCGATTGTGGAAATCTTTGCAATGTTGTCATACTATGACTGTCGTTCCTTGTGTTTCTTTCCAAGTTCCACATAGAGCTGGGCATTCATCTTGAAACCGTCACGCATGGTATCCGATATCTCTTTCACTACTTTTCCAGGGATACCTAACACCAGCGAGTTCGGCGGAATCTCGGTGCGCTCAGTCACGACGGATCCTGCACCAATAACACTGTTCTCACCGATCTTCGCACCTGACAAGACGATGGCACCAATACCTATCACGACATTATCACCAATAACAGCGCCATGTATGACGCAATTGTGTCCAGCAGTGACATTGTCGCCGATGATAGTTGGATTCATGAACTCGCAGTGCACAGTTGCATTATCCTGTATCGATGAGCCCTTTCCTACCTTGATAGAGTTCATGTCCCCTCGAAGTACTGCGAACTCCCAAACGCTGCTATCCTCACCGATTTCAACATCACCGATGAGTGAGGCTCTTGGGGATACGTAGGCATCAGGATGCACTTTTGGTTTCTTCCCATCGAATTCGAAAAGTCCCATTATCACTACACCTATGGGATGTACTGACCAGTCGGCTTTTTAGAGTATTGCAATGGAATAAACGAGGCTATGGTGGAGGTTGGTCACTCATTGCCAGTTACACCGCTACATTATCCCTTTGCTTTCGGAATCTCAAAGGTTAATAAGAAACTCAATCTCTCGGGGTTGGTCGTAGGGACGGTCTTCCCAGATATTGAGGTTCCAATCTTGGTAATCTTTTTTCAAAATATTCTTCCAGATCACCTTGTCCTTCATAGTTTGATTGGTGCCTTCACAGTGGGACTGTTTCTGGCAATATTCGTGACAAAGTACATCTATCCACCTTTGATTGGTAGGCTTTTTGGATTGAATCTGGAAAGACTGAGAGCCGAGTGTGATATCACTCCAACACTGACAATGTCGGTGGCTCTGGGAATCGTATCCCATCTTGCAGTGGATTTACTGTATCATCCATTCAATCCTATACTATGGCCGTGGGTTAATCCATACTCCATTATCGGTCCGTTGGACATCTATTTCTCGACTTTTCTTGGCGGGGATATCTTGACCGGCTTCCTTGTTGCCAATGTGGCCATCAACATCATCATGGGCAGTGCATTGGCACTGATCATCATAAGAACCAATGAATCAAGATGGGAACGCATTTGGATTGGATAATCATTTTCGTGCTCGGACAACAATATTGCGGTCATATTCCTTCTGGAATGGCTTGCTAAAGTAGTCGGAGAATACATCGAACATGGAAAAACCCGCCTTCTTGATAGCACCCTGTACAATATCGTAGGTCAACCGAAGCACTTCTTGCGTTTTAACGATGGGTTTGGCGTCTTCTGACTCTATGATGGCTGACAAGACCAGATTTGCCTTCTCGGGGTCACCCTGTGTGTGGTCAAGGAACCTGCTGAAAGTCACCTCTTCACCAGTGTGTAGATGTCCCGTCCGTACAGGCATGAACCTGATGCCCTGTGACTCGATGGCCTCGAAATTCAGAACCTGAAAGATGAAGGTTCCCTCTGGATAAAGCAGGTCATGGACATATGACACCATGGTTTCGAACTTGGAGAATGAGGGCAATAATGCAAGCGAGTTGCCCAAGCAAATGGCCAAGTCAAAAGAGGAATTATAGAGTTCATGCAGGCTCAGCATATCGCCCACCCGAAAACTCACTCCGACATCCTGTTCTTTGGCTAGATCCTTGGCTGCGGCAATCATGGATGGGCTACTATCGAAAGCAGACACCTCGAATCCCTCCTTGGCGAGTGCTACTGCATGCCTTCCACTCCCACATGCGATGTCCAACGCCCTACGACCTTCCTTTTGGGAAAAAGACGAGAGGATGAGAGGCATCTCTCGCTCCAGTCGTGATTTCCAGTCTATTGTGTTGTCATAGGCTACAGCCAAATCGTCAAATACGTTCATCGGAGAAACCCCTATTCTGATGCCTGTATCTTTGCATGCTCTTCCACTTCATCTGGTGCGAAAAGGACTCGGCCCTCCATCCCACCCGCAACAGTAAGCGCTTGTCCACTGATATGTCCTGCAACACAATCCGAGGAGAGGAACAAGACTGCATTTGCGATATCGATTGGAGTGGCGACCTTTCTGAGAGGGAGTGTCTGGAACACGCGGGACAGAGTGAATGTGTCAGATAGTGCCTCTTTGGCTAAGGGTGTTCTTGTCCAGCCAGGGTTCACTATGTTGACCCGGCCCCGATCTGCTAGATGCACTATCTCATTCTTCAGGCTACGCAGTAGCCCATACATACCTGCTTTCGAGGTAGAGTAGTCACTGTACCATGCCTCACCGAACACACCCGCTGTAGACCCGATAAGAACAAGGGATGCATCGGATCCCGGATTAGATTCAAGATTGGCAAAGAAGTACTTTGCAGTGAGGAATGCTCCGGTCAAATTGACGCTCACTATCCGATTCCATTGCTCGACGGGCATCTTGTGTACACCGACTCCTTCATGATTGGCAATCCCTGCGTTTGCAACTGCTATGTCCACACGGCCATTGTTGGAAACAGCATCAGTGAAAAGATCCCTTACATCAGACTCGTTAGAAACGTCAGCCTGAATGACACTCAGATGGGGCTTGTGTCTTTCCAATAGGTCTGCCAATTCGCGCCGTTGTGTATTGTACGATGCAGTCACTCTTACCCCTTCTTTGAGGAAGCCCTTTACAATCTCAAGACCGATACCACTTGAGGCACCGGTCACTAATGCGTGTTTGTCATGCAATCCGAGTTCCATGGTATTTCGTTCCTCCATATTGGCCATAGATCAATGCGCTACATATGAGATGATTTCCAGAGAATCCGATGAAACAAGCCTACTAGGACATCGGGCCAACTACCAATCGAGCGGAGTAGGAGGTCAGCAGTCAAGGTCACATCATCATCCAAAAGCAAAGTTTCCAGTTCTGAGCAGTGGAACAAAGGTGAGATGTCAACACTCGATAGGTGGTTGTTTCTCAAATCCACCTCTCGAAGATGGGGACAGTCACTTAGAGGGTGGAGATCCACTTTTACTAGTTCATTATGATTGAGATGCAGTACTTCAAGACTCACACATTTACTGAGTGGGGAGAGATCTATCTCAACAAGATGATTATAGCGAATAGACAGTCGTTCAAGTTTGCTGCACCAGACGAGTGGGAGCAAGTCAATCTCTGCTATATTCCGAAGGTCTAAGTTCAACGCGCTCTCATGGACGGATAGAACACGGCTTTGCTCAAGCCCGTTTGTCGTCCGGAATCTGATGATGACTTCCTCCACAGGAGAACCTCCATGCTATGGTCTTTGACTACTGGAATCCTGCTGTCACATTATGTTAAAGCTTCTTAAGAGTTAGGCACATTGGTACTGAAATGCTCAGAAATGGGCTTTGATTCTCCCATGACTGTCCAAGATGATAACTGAACTCCTTCGGACCATAAACATAATTTTTTAGGAAGATCTCAGATGTCATCATTTACCATGAGAATTGAACCTTTACTCAAGGCATTAGAGGCGATGACTCCAGATTTTCTTTCAATGGTGCATGATGTCCTTCCAGTGGACTTCTCAGTGATTGATGCAGACGATAACGTCCTTTATTGGAATAGGCATGGCGTCAGGATCTTCAAGAGAGGGCCTGCCGTGATTGGACGGAACGTGCGAATGTGTCATCCCCCTGCGAGCATCCATAATGTAGAGAAAGTCCTCCAGTATCTTAAGAGTGGTGAGCGTGACCAGATTGATTTCTGGTTGGATATGCAAGTGGATGGGGTTCTGAGCAAAGTGCTCATCCGCTACCGAGCCATTAGAAGCGAAGAAGGAGAATACCTCGGCACTCTTGAGGCAACCATCAATCTCACCCCGTTGCAAGCAATAGAGGGAGAGAAAAGACTGGGAGACCTTGAGTAGTAAGTGCACAGTAGTTTGATGATATGCTTTAGAGAAGGTCAAAGCGTTTGCCAATCGATCGGACGTATCGAGATACGTGGAATGTGGATGTAAAGACAAAATCCTATGACATCTGGATCGCTAAGCATGCCGAAGGCGAAATACATGGATCCATAGTAGGAATTCATCTCGAATCGTGTATTGGATGCATGAAGTGCGTAAATGCGTGTCCAACCAGTGTGTTCACCATTCTCAGAGAGGATATGGTGGTCGTCCCCACCAACGAAAGGGATTGTATTTTCTGTATGATTTGTGAGATGGTGTGTCCAACAGAGGCTATCTGCGTTGACAAGCATGTGGGCTCTGATGATACGCTAGACTCTTTACTTGGAAATGTATAACTACCGCGTGAGATTGGAAACGATGTTCGATGTGCTTTTGACTGATGAAGAAAGATCACTCAGAGATGAGGTTCGCGCTTTTGTTCGAGATAAAGTTGATAGAGAGCTTCTCATTGCCATGGATTCGAAGGAGAAGGAGTATCCGTACGAGTTCGTAAAGGCTGCGGCCAAAGAGAACCTCTTGGGACTGCGATTCCCAAAAGAGTACGGTGGAAGAGGACTAGGATGGGTTTCCGAGATGGTTGCAATTGAGGAGGTAGGTGTCCTAGGCATAGCACTGGGATGTGCCTATTCATTACCAAGCATCATTGGAGAAGGTATCTTTTTCCATGGCAGTGAGGAGTTGAAGAGGAATTATCTCCAGCCCACATTGAAAGGTAAAAAAATCTGTGGAGAGGGGCTGACAGAACCTCGTGGTGGCTCTGACTTCTTTGGAACCAATACCACTGCCATCAGAAAGGGGGACATCTACATCATTAATGGTGAGAAACGTTTCGTCGCAGGGGGCATCGGCGCGGACTATTTCATCATCTATGCGAAGACTGATTTCGAAGCTCCGCCTCACAAGTCACTTAGTGCATTCCTGGTGGACAGAGATGCAGGCGTCAAGGTCGAGGAAGAGTACGAGTTGATGGGTTGCAGGGGAATGGGAGCGGCTCGAATTGTCATGAAGGATGTCGAGGTGCCTGAAACGAACATTGTCGGAGAACTGCATGATGGCAATAGTGTGTTCAACAGCATGATGCGCCCAGAACGTCTGACATCAGCAGCAGGCTCAATAGGGATGGGTAGAGCCGCACTTGAGATAGCCGCCAGGTACGCTGACAAACGAGAGGCGTTTGGTAGGACAATCCGTAGGTTTGAGGCAATCAGTTTCAAAGTCGCGGATTGTGCGATGGAACTTGATGCAGCAAGAGGCCTAATTTATCGTGCAGCTAAAGTCGCAGATACAGGAGCATGGTGCCGGAAAGAGATTTCGATGGCAAAGGCATACGCTACCGAGGCGGGATTCAAAGCTGTGCACGAATCAATGCAGATTCTCGGCGGGATTGGGTATACTGATGTCTACCCCATCGAACGATTATACAGGGATGCCCGTCTTGCAACAATCTGGACTGGAAGTAACGAGGTGCAACGACTTATCATCCAGAACGAGGTATTCAAGGAGATCCTATCTGAGGATAAGTCTCTAAAACGTGATGTCGAACTTGACACACCAGGAGCACACAAGACTGTAGAGAAAGTCTACGCTGAGGATCTGAGAAAATACTATCCAAAGTGACAGCGGTCTACTTTATGCCTTCAAGAGAAATCATAACCGACTCTCAGGGATTCATCCCAGTCTTTCAAGTTCAAGCAGGAATCACCAAAACGACACCATATGATAACGAATAAATATAGTTAACACATAGGAGTTACTGGTGCTATTTTATGTCGCGATTAGTATGTACAAAATGTGGCGAAGAGGCTGCAGTACCCACTCACTGTGGGCAGGATATGCATGTAGAAGGGAACCAGCTTGTCTGCTGGATGGGAGCCGGATGTGGTGCTCAGGAGATACCAAAGCACTGTGACGAGTATATGGAACTCAAGGAGTGAAATACCTTCCAATGCATTACACCCCTATCACAGGAGGACTGTTATGAAAGGACTACTTGAAGAAATCAAGGTAAGAACAAGCAAACGTGCATTCGACACACGACCAGTTCCAAGAGAGATGCTTGACACGATACTTGAGGCGGGAAGGCTGGCTCCGTCCTGCGCCAACACTCAAGAATGGGAGTTCGTGATCATCACTGGCCCTGAATTATTACAACAAGCACACGAGGGAATAAGCAGGGGAAATGCGTGGGGAAAACGTGCGCCAGTCATGCTTATTGTTGTCACAAAAGAGAACGGAGGATGTGGGGCTCATGGGCTCCCCTACTGGATGATGGACGTAGGGCTGGCAACTCAGAATATTCTTCTGCAGTCATTCCATCTCGGGTTGATAGCCCATCCCACAGCAGGCTGGGATGAACGAAAATTGAAGGATGTTACTGGAATCCCAGAAGATCGTCGAATTGGAACTGTAATCTTCATCGGATACGCTGGCGATATTACATTGCTTGATGAGCGAACTCAGGGAAAAGAGCGAG
Organism: archaeon; assembly: GCA_024275415.1. Classification (GTDB taxonomy): domain Archaea; phylum Asgardarchaeota; class Thorarchaeia; order Thorarchaeales; family Thorarchaeaceae; genus MP5-2226. The sequence goes on along the minus strand of JAJRZD010000091.1, from coordinate 20,780 downwards.
CACCCAGAGATCGCAAGGAGATTGGCGAGATAGTCCACCATGACAAATGGTGATGGTCAATGCAAAAGATTATGTGATGTATCTCTGAGTGATCGACTTGCAAGGAGGTATCACTACTGCAGTCGCTCTTCGATATTCCAACTCTCATATATGGTGGGACTGCCATCATGGCGGGGATAGGAATGGGATATCTGATAGGGGGACAAGGGGATCTAAAAGCAGTAGAACGAATACTGTTAGGTGTGGTTGTAGGATTCGTTGGAGGGATTCTTGTGGGGATTATCATAGGATTCAACATTCCCTTGAGCGAGTCGAAGTTGATAATAGCAGTAATCGCTTGTCTTGCAGGTTATTATTTGGTGAAACATTGAATTGGGCTCTGCCGACGAGAGAGCAACCGAAACGACGTGTTTATTTTGAGCCAGAGGACGATGAGGAATTTGATAGGGAAATCGAGGAGGCATTTGGAAGGACGAGATAGCTCGTACGCTCTAAAGATATAAGCACGAACTCGTATCTGATATAGACAATCATCCGATAGAGGAGAGAGATGTGATGCGTGCGGCACCTCGTATTCTTAGTGTGTTCATTATACTCTGTTTGACAGGTTCGTTCATAATCATGCCACTTCAGGCACAGCCTGTTGGATGGAGTGGTGACGACAATCTTGCATTCTTGCTTGAGATCAATGATACTTCAGCAACTGATTCCGATGCAAATAATCCGATTCCGATAGTCCTAACAGAACCCGTGGAGTTTGTTGTGACAATCGATGTCGGTGCGAACCTCACATTGAAATCAGGTTCATTCTCTATGTTTTACCTGAGCATCCCCATTTTCAACCAGCCATTTGACCTAAATGTGCCATTGATTAATGGAGTTTCAGAAACCATTCTTAACACATCATTAGACCTGAGCACACTAACCCCTGGTGGTGTCGATCTTGTTTCAGGCACAATAGAGGGGACGTTTTCACTCACCTATACATTGTTCGGGTCATCTGATAATGTCACGGTCACAGAGAATTTCGCCCTTGCAATTGGTGCCACGGGTGCCGGAGCCCTAAGCTCAGTTACTGGGATGATCACCGTGGGATTCGCAGTCATGGCGGTATTCAGCCTGTTATTGTCTCTTGACGAGTTCCAGAAGGGCATCTTTGCAGCTCGCAAGATGAGAAAAGGAAAGACTGCCAAGGACATCGGCATATTCCCAGCTCCAGTGGTACTCAGACGACGCCCCAAGAAAAAGGAGAAGATTGGCAAAGAGGAACTGATTGGGAGGGTGAAACAGGCATTCCCTGGTGCCGAGGAGGTCGCACAATATGCACCAAAAGCGTTGAACGTGGTTCGTCCAAAATCGAAAGTGCCAGTAGGGAAGCTCGCCAAGTCGCTCCACCTGAAGCGAGAACAAGGAGGGATCCTTGCAGCTGCGATGACTCATCTAGGCATATTCCAGACGAAGAGCGTAAAAACCCCCTTGAAAAAGGTCGCTTTCTCGGGTATGTCACTCGCCTTCACATATTGGAGCATTATGCAGCTCATGTACAATACTACGCCGGATATCCTCACAGTCATGTTCTCGGTGGTCGCGGGATTAATCATTTCGGTTCTTGTAGGGTATTTCATGGCATGGATGGCAAGGGTGCCAAAACTGGGATACGATTGAAACTACTGATGTGGGAGTGCATCCCGCATCAACTCCTCCTATTTATTTCCCCAACGGTTGAAGCATATGTCATCGACACCTTTTTGACAAATTGAAACACTGTGATGGTGAACTCATAGGAGACTAACAGAAGATGCTAGCACCAGCGAGGCACACCGCGAACTGGGAAAATGACGAAGTTAGTGTAGCCATTCCGTACAGTGCAGCGGGTGTCGGAACGACTGTCATTGTGGTGTCAAAATTCACGGGACGTATCTTGCTCATGGATGTGGGAGATGGTGCTGTTCGAGACCTATTAAGCACAGGGTCTCTTGACTTTGTGAACGAGATTGACCTTGTAATCATAACACATGGACATTTTGACCACGTCGGAGGACTATGGACACTGCTCGGTTTTCTTAGGATGCTTGAGAGAAAGGATCCACTGAACATCCTAGTCCCAAGAGGTTGCATTGAAGTGATGAATATCGTCAGGGGGTTCAAGGAAAGCTATCTGGATACAATACCGTTCCAAATCAATGTCTTCGAACTGCAGCACGGCTCGGGATTCGATACCGATTTCTTTAAGGTCAAGGCGATGGGTGTGGAACATTATGGCATGGAGAATGATACAGATAGAGACATCCTCATGCCAGCAGTAGGATATAGGGTGCAAATTGGAGAGTCTGTTATTTCATATACAGGCGATAGCAGGATGTGTCAAAGCCTTATTGATCTAGTCAGTGGGGCGGATCTCGCGGTCATCGAGGCTACCCATGAACAGCATCCTAATCCGTCAAGAAAGGTGCATCTCCTCGAACTTGAAGCAAGATAATTAGGAAAAAAGGCCAAAGAGTCCCTTATCATCCACCGTAAGCCAGAAGTTGGAAAGTCCGTGATATCTCGTTGACCTATACGACCATGTTCGTGAACAATAAAATGAAGAAACCAAATAGCGCCGATATTGGAACTGTGGCTATCCAAGATATGATGATAGACTTTACTTGCTTTTTATGAACTGGTTCCTGAGAAACCCATCCGACTGCAATCAAAGCTGCCACAAGAACATGCGTCCCGCTGAGAGGAAGACCAAAGTACGTGCCCACGAACATGACCAATGAGACTGAAACACTGGCTGAAAGAGCCGATGATGGGGAAAGTGTGACAACCTCTGTAGACAGGGTCTTGATTACTTTTCGGCCCACGACTGCGAGCCCGATAGCCATACCCAGACCACCAACGAAGAGAGGGATGATAAATGTCCCAACGGTCACACTGCCAATCGAAAAAGTGCCTTGGAAGTCCTCCATTGCAATAAGTGGAGATACCGCATTAGCTACATCATTGCCTCCACGACTCAGTCCTGTAAAGATAAGGAAAAGTGCTAGACCATATGCCGCAATTCGCTCTTGTTTCTCGCGGGCCTCAAGGCCAGAAGCCCGCTTCTGAATTCGTCGGACTGTGGCAAAGACAAACCCAGCTATGAGGAATCCGATGATAGGAGAAATAATCCAGCCTGCGAATATCTCTATGACAATAAACCAGTCAATGACCGAGATGCCCCAACCATCGATGCCAAGAAGTGGAGCACCTATTGCAACACCTAACACAGAGCCAACTATACACTGTGTTGTGCTGATGGGGAGTCCCTTGGTAGCCGATGCCAAGAGCAACCAGATTGCCATTGATATCAAAATTGCGAATACCATGCTCGTGGTAAGCGAGATACCGCTGACCAAGTCAGAGCCTACCTTCTCTGAAACGCCACCTCCAAGAGATATAGCTCCAATTATGTTTATGATGCCACCAATTATGACTGCAAGTCGGATTGAGAAGATTCTCGCACCTACAGCAGGGCTCATGGTTTCGTCATTGCTTCCAATGGCAAAGGCCACTATAAAACAGATAATGAGCAAGACAAGTAACAGATAGAGTTCCACTGCTCATTCCTCTGAATCAGCTGTACTTGACAGCAAGCTCACGAATGTAGTCCGCGGCATCCTCGGCCCGTTGTGCTACCAAAACCATCCTTTCGGAAACGGTCTGGAACAGGATAATCTCATTAGGACGAAATTCGGGAGTGTTATACAGATTTCCAAGCAGCAAGAATTGGATATCACGGGCTTCTTCCCTGAGATGATCCAGCTCTCTGGTTATGTCTATGGCTTTATTGAAGTCCTTGTACAGATATTTGACAGCATCTTGAAGCAAGTCAGTGCACATCCATACTTTCTTCCCAAGTTTCCGAATCTCAGATGGAGGTTTCATACCACACCCCATAGCCATTATACGGATAGCATTCTCAGCAGCATCAACGACCCGATCCATTGCTTTGGCAAGAGTATGCCGTTCCAGAGATGCTTGGGGTAGGAATGCTGATTTGGTGAGGATGTTCTCGATCAGCTCCTCCTTGACCTCATCCATCTCTCTTTCAAGTTCAATGACCTCGTGTTCTATTTCCCTAAGAACATCGAGTTTCTGTTCCTCCCAGACCTTTGATGCCACACAAAGCTTGGCACTTGCAGATTGAAGTCCCTTGCTGAGCCTGAGTAGGAGCTCATCAGCCCTCTTCTGCAACTTCTTATCTTCGGTGCCGAATATGCGAGAGAAGGTTCCCATTCTAGTAATCTCCTATCGTGGACTCGGCATTTACGGGGTACATCATAAAAAGGCTATGATGTAGATGTGCGGGTTAAATCATGCCATGAAGGCTGGAATAGCCTACTCTAACACGGCCCGAATACGCATGATACCAGCACCAATCTTCTTTTGCTTAGCAATCTTGAACTTGCCAAGGATTCCGGTTCGCTCCACATGAGGCCCACCACAGAGTTCCCTGCTAAAATCGCCAACAGCATAGACAGATACTGTATCACCATAATTCTCCTTAAAGAATGCTAACGCTCCTGAATTGATCGCATCCTCATAGGGCATAAACTCTCGTTTCACTTCCAAGTTAGCCTGAATTACCTCATTGACAATGTCTTCTACAGCCTTGACTTCCTCAGGAGTCAGCTTGCGGTCAAATGTGAAATCAAACCGTAGACGCTCCTTAGTTATGTTACTACCATTCTGGGTCACCGAGTCGCCCAGAACCTTACGGAGCGCAGCCTGTAACAGGTGTGTGGCCGTATGGAGCTTTGTAATCTCCTCGCTATGGTCAGCGAGACCACCCTTGAACTTACCTTGTGTGGCAGTACGGGACTTCTCTCTGTGTTCCTCGAACTGCCTCTGGAATTCCTTCATATCGACTTGGATTCCGTTCTCTATGGCAATTTCTCGGGTCATCTCTACAGGAAGTCCGAAGCTGGTAAAAAGGAGGAATGCGTCCGCACCCGTAATCGAGCCAGTTTCATTGAGAATCCTATGCAACTTGTTCAATGCTTTGCGTAGAGTCTTCCTGAACTTGTTCTCTTCAAGCTCCAGGTTCTGATGGATGAAATCCTTGTTTCGCTCGACCTCATCATATACGTCCCCATACATCTGGATGACTATGTCTGCGAGATTCTTCATGAAGCCTTTCTCTATTCCCAAGATGTCGGCACTATGAATTGCCTTTCTGATGAGTCTACGGACAATATAGCCCGCTTCTACATTTGACGGTGAAACTTTACGGTCGTCTGCCATAATCATGACGGCTGATTTCACATGGTCAGCCACTACGCGTATCAGACGGGTCTGGTGTGCATCAGGATTTTCAATTCCTGCCATCTCTTTTATCTTGTCGATAAGAGGGAGGAAAAGATCAGTATCAAAGACGGTCTGTACTCCTTGGAGCATTGCTAGGGTGCGTTCAACCCCCATGCCTGTATCGATGTTCCTTCGTTCCATCTTCACGTACTTTCCATCTTCCTGCTTGTTGTAGTACATGAAGACATCATTCCACACCTCGACGAAATGTCCACAACTGCATCCGGGCCGACAGCCATCACTACATCGGGGTATCTCATCAACTTCTATGAACATCTCAGTATCAGGACCGCAGGGCCCGGTGCTTCCAGCCGGCCCCCACCAGTTATCCTTCTTCCCTAGATAGTAGATGCGTTCTTCGGGAATTCCAAGGCTTTTCCAAACCTCCGCAGATTCCTCGTCTCTTTCGGCATCGTCATCACCAGCGAACACTGTGACCCAGAGTTTCTCTGGATCGAACCCGAGATACTTCTTGGAAGTGAGAAACTCGTAGCTCCAAGAAATGGCCTCCTTCTTCCAGTAATCATTCAGGCTCCAGTTCCCCAGCATCTCAAAGAATGTCAGGTGGGTGGTATCCCCGACCTCATCAATATCAGTCGTCCGAACACACTTCTGACAGCTTGCAAGGCGGGTACCTTCAGGATGTGGCTCACCCAGGAGATAAGGAACCAACGGATGCATGCCAGCAGAGGTGAAAAGAACCGTTGGATCATTCTCAGGCATGAGTGATGCGGAGGGTATCACAGCATGACCCTTCTCCTTGAAGAAGTCCAGATACATCTTTCTAAGTTCTTTCGCGTTCATGAAGACCACTCCTTGTGCTGAGATGTTTCAGAAACGCCAACCCCCAAGTCATTAAAACAATTGTGTTAGGTTAGGATGAGCCCGGAAGGGGTAAGGCGATACCTTCTCAGTCTAGACACAAGCCAAGGAAAACGATTCAGCCAGTTAAGAAACCGGTCATTGCTGACAATATCCGCACCTCTCTGTCGGGACTGCTTGATTATCAACAGGTCATCATCAGTACCAGAAGGAGCTTCAATAACATAGCCTTTTGAAATCAAGTCCATCAAAACCATAGGTCGGTCAATCTTGTGTTTGAGAGCTGCTGAAATGACAACGAGGGGTCTATACCCGGCCATAACAAGGCTATTGATGGCATTCAAGAGGTTAGCTGCGTGAGGTACTCCCATCGGGGCCAGATGGTATGCGACATTGTTCCCGTCCACTACTAACACCTTGCTAGTAGGAGTCGGCTGACGAGTAAATGGCACTTGTTTCTGAAACCTGCACTTCCTGATGTGGTCGTCCAAGACCCGCCTATCGAAAAGTCTGTCACAACGAGGACAACGAGCACGTTTTGGCAACTAGTGAACCTCTGAGATTCCGGCCATGCACCCCTTTTGATAGTTTTTACATGGCATTCCTACACTTTCTTATTGTTCAAACAAATATGTGTGCTTCATAAGTTTCAAAAGGGAACTTGACTATAAGCTTGGTGTGGTAAAAGAGGCGTCCGGTCTCGTTCTTGTTCGTCCTCCCGGCGGCTATGGACAGGAACGGACGCCGCCTTCTATCTTGTAACACTCAGAAAATCAATGACATGAGCATGAGCCATATAGTTCCAACTCCCAGCATGAGAAAACCGAGAGGGGTAGCAATCTTAGCAAACTCGCTCATGCTTATCCGGTCATGTTCTTTCTCTGCAAACGCCATCGCAAGGATATTGGCAGGCGAACCTATTGGCAATATGAAACCTCCGACGTTGACACCGAATATCAATGCGATAGGCAATAGGGGGCTAATCGGAGCGAACAGATTTGCGATAGGGGCGACAACAGCTGATATGGGAATGTTATCTATTACAGCTGAAAGCAGTCCGGGAACCCATATCATAAACACAATTGCTACAAGTTTGTCATCACCTATCAGGGCCCCGATAGCAATGCCAATCTCGTCAATAATCCCAGTAATGCCTAATGCAGCAACGAGTCCAAAGAGACCTATCAGAAAGAAGATTGTCCCCCAGTTGACTTTTTTCAGAATGTCATCGACCCACTCTCGGCTTATTAAAAGAAGGAACGAGGCTACAATGATTGCGACCATAGAGGGAGCGAATCCAATGGAATGACCAATAGTGAAGCTGACCACTAAGACGAGTATTGCGATAATAGAGGCGTAAAAATCACGTTTTGACCGGATCATGTGATGGGGATCAAGTAGAAGGATCTCATCAACAACCTCTTCTGCACTTGGAACGCTCAGGACTGCATCAAAATATCTGAGCAAGATTGGAAGTGATATCAAGAATAGAATAATAGAAAGAGGCATCAGAGTTATGAATAGAAGCCCTTGATCAATGACTGTTTCTTCTGCAATGACAAGATTGGGAACTGCACCAACAATCGATGGGATCGAGGCAAAATTGCACACCACGGCCTCTGATATCAGAAAGGGCTTGAAATCGATGTCAAGAGATTTGCACAGCTCGATCGTCAAAGGTGCCATGATAAGCATCGTGGAAGTCGTATCGAGGACAAGGGAAATCACGAACACAAAAGACAGGAATGCAATATAGAGCTGTTTTGTGTCGGCATGAGTTGGTTTTGCAATTTCAATGGCGAGGAATTGGAACATGCCGGATCCGGAGGCCACTGTGACTATGATCATCATGGCGGTCACGAATAAGACTATCTGCCATTCGATGTGCTCTACTAGCACGTTGAACTCTGTAGACGCAGACCAGAGAACAATGCCAACTAGTCCCAGACCCAATAATGCTGTTGCAGTCCTATTCACTTTCTCGGTGGAAATGGCCAAATAGGTTCCGATGAAGATTGCTAAAACGAAGCCACCTACAACGTCCATTTGTTGTTCCTCCATGACCTTTCGATTGTGAATTTCCCGATATCACTGGCGACTCTAATAGGGAAAATACTTTTTGACGACATAAACGATTCCAAGCACAAAGACTGCCACACCAAAGATGAACAGGATGCCAATCCAAAGCCCCAGACCGATCATATATCCAAGTAGTAAAAGCCACACTGTTCCAATTGTCAGATGGATAAGACCTAGGATTGTCCCGATCTTTATGAATTCTATAAAGGGGATTGGGTCATGTTCTTTCTCTGAAAAGCCGATCGCGACCATATTTGCTGGCGAACCAAGAGGGGTGAATATGTAGCCACCGATATTGACTGCAAAGACGAGTGCCAGTGGGAGGACAGGGCTGACCGTTGAGAATTGCTCTGCGATGGGTGCAAGGACTATCGAAACGGGGAGGTTGTCTAGAAAGGCAGAAAGCATAGCAGGCACCCATACCATGAATGCAGTTGCAATAACGGCGTTATCACCAATCACGATTGCAATCCATGCAGCCAAATCATCGATAAGACCAACTATATCGAGCGCTACGACAAGCCCGAAGAGACCTACAAGAAAGAAGACAGTATCCCAACCAACCTTTGAGAGGAAATCATTCGCGCGGTCATGTGAGAGGATCAACATGAAGGCAGCAATAACAAGAGCAAACATGGCTGGAGCAAGATCACTTGTCGGTCCAAACATGAATCCTATTATTAAGACGGCTATGGCAATCACCGAGGCGTAGAAATCACGCTTTGACTTTATCATATGATCTGGGTCAATGCTAAATACAGCTTCAACACGGTGAGGGTCAGTTTCTCCAAACACCTTCGAGTACCATTTGAGGAGGATTGGTAGACTAACGAAGAAGAGTATGGCAGAAAGGGGAAAGAAGGATGTAAAAAGGAACCCAGCATCAAGCCCGACCTTGTTCGCAATGACCAGATTTGGGACAGCCCCTACTATCGAAGGGATAGAAGCATAATTACAGGTTATAGACTCTGCTACGAGAAAGGGTTTGAAATCGATATCTAGAGCACGACAGACCTCGATAGTTAGGGGGGACATTATCAGCATGGTAGAAACGGTGTCAAAGAATAGACTAATCCCAAATACGAACAGAAGGAAGGTAATGAAGAGTGCTCGGTGGTCACCTTTAGTAGGTCGAACGAGACGAAGGGCAAGATACTGGAACATCCCAGAACCCCCCGCGACTGCAACAATGATCATCATGCTTGTGACGAAGAGGATGGTGTCCCATTCGATATGCGACACAAGCTCGACGAACGGGCCGTGTTCCTCCCATCCCTCCGTGATAGGGTGACCAAGTTCGTAGAATATCCAAAATACGAACCCCACAAGTCCCATCCCAAGGAGCGCGGTTCCAGTCCTGTTCACTTTCTCAGACGAGATTACGATGTAGGTGCCAATAAAGACAAGCAGTACCGATACTCCAAAGGCGTCCAATGCCACACTCATTTCACCTGACGTAAGTTTATGAAATATACCGAATCATTTGGAACACGGGCTCGAAATGATACACAACTTGCAAAGGGAACAGTACCCACTCATTAATCTGTCGTAATTCATTCTTCAGAAGATATATGGAAGACCTTCGCATATGTCGCCTTCGACAAAATGCTCAATAAAAAGACCTGTATCCCCTAACTTCAAGATTGCAATGGCATCTTGCACCAGCGATTCATACACATTATCAGGAGGCCGCCCATAGCCTAAAGGAACTGTAATTGCTGTCAATCCATCGACCTCAACCCGTCGTCGGATGTGGCTGTGCCCCGAGATTGATAGAAGCACCCTCCCATCTTGTTTCAATATCTCGCCTGTCTTCACCGAGCCCATGAATGCAGAGAAAAAGTCCCACGGAAGGCTATCCTTGTAGAATGTGAGGTCTCGGAATGGAAGGTGATGGGAAACGTACACGACTTGTTCGATATGTTCGGGCAGGGTTTCAAGGTCATAGTTCAACTTGCCGTTTAGCAAAGTCGTGAACTCTTGGTCGGTATATGGCCAATCAATGGCATAATAATCCCTCCACACGTAACCTCGCCATTGTTTTTGCAAGTAGTGCTTTTCAGATATGTCAAGGTCGACGCGCCTGAACGAGTAATCATACCATCCCATGCTACCGACAAAAGCGACAGAACCTTGGATATAGGGCTCATCGGGGATGTGGACGAAACCTGCATCACGGCAGATATCGCCAATCACAGACGAGTATTTCTCGAACGATCCTAGTCCAGACCGTTCTTCAAACCATATATCATGGTTGCCAGCAACATAGAGATTGGCTGCATCAGGTACTGCCAACAATCTTAAGGTTCGACGAAGAATCTCTGCATTCTCACTGACATCACCTGCGACTATGAATACGTCTGGAGAATACTCTTCCACTTTAGATCTGATAGCGCAGACAAGATCGTCATCAAGTCCGTTTCTTCGGGCATGTATATCGGATATTGCAACAATCCGCATCCTTCGTCCTCCTAATGAAACCTGTTATTCCCAAATCGGTTTTAATCCGATTGGTCTGACTTCAAAATGTACATGTCATCAGTAAATGTCATATGGCAAAGATTGATACTGTGGCGGTCACACCATGATAATAATTGCTCAAGGAATGAACGAATAATGACAAATAAGATCAAAGCACTGGCTCCAGATGAAGCCGATCTTTCGGATATGAAGGTGGTTGAATATCAGGCGGATATCACTGAAACATACGCACTATATCTTGATGACGAGAGCCATTCATTTGAGGGAGAAACAGAGAAAATTGTGTTCCCAGCAAATGAAGCACAGGTCGCGGCAGTCCTGAAAGATGCCTATGAGAGGGAGATTCCTGTCACAATCCAAGGTGCACGCACAGGATTGACTGGTGCTGCTGTGCCATTAGGTGGGCTGACGGTGAACCTTGAAAGGATGAATAACCTTCTTCACATGCAATACTATGAAGACGAGAACCTATATACTATCACAACTGAGGCAGGGGTTCTTCTCGAGGATCTTGTCAATGCAGTACAAAGCAAGAGATTGGACATGATAAAGGGACAAGGTGGGCCGGATGAGGAGAAAGCACTCGAGAGGTTCCTGAACGAGAAAAAGGCATACACGTTCCCCGTAGATCCCACTGAAACAAGCGCATGGATAGGTGGAATCACAGCCTGCAATGCTTCGGGTGCCCGCACCTTCAAGTATGGAGCTACACGAGAATGGGTGAAAAGAATCCGCGTCGTGTTAGCCAATGGGGATATCTTGGACATTCGTAGAGGACAATGCAATGCAGATAACGGTGTGTTCGAGATAGAACACTCTGATGGAGAGAAGGTGACTGTCAATATTCCAACATACGTGATGCCCCGTACAAAGAATGCGGCAGGACTCTATGCAAAACCAGACATGGATCTAATAGACCTCTTCATCGGATCTGAAGGGATTCTGGGAGCCATTACCCTTGTCGAACTCGGGCTTGTCCCACTCCCAGAGAATATCATGCCAGTAAAAGCGTTCTTCCCAAGTGAGGATGATGCTGTAGGATTTGTATACGACATCAGGTCTTCGGACTCTCCTGTGAAAATGGACTTCTTGGAATACTACGGCCCTAATGCCATTGAGATGATCAAGGAAAAAGCCTCTTCTGCAGGAATCAAAATCCCGGCATTGTCAGACCAGACAAAGGCGATTGTCTTCTTTGAGTTCGAGTACACAGATGCGGATATGGAAGATAAAATCATGGGCCTCGAAACAGTTCTGAACAAACATAACAGCTCCTCAGAGTCAAGTTGGGCCGGAATGGAACGCTCTGAACTCGAAAAAATGAAAATTGTGAGGCATTTCGTTCCTGAAACAGTGAACGGGCTTATTGCCCAGCGGAAGGCACAATTTCCCAAGGTCCACAAAATCGGCACCGACATGGCAGTTCCTGATGAATCCCTACGCGACTACCTCAAGTATTATCGGACAGTCTTGGATGGACAGGGAATGGAATATGTCATCTTTGGGCATATCGGAAACAACCATCTTCATTGCAACATGATACCCCGTAATGATGAAGAGGTGGATCAGGGCATGGACAACTACATGACCTTCGCAAAGAAGGCAGTAGAATTGGGAGGTACTGTAGCTGCAGAACATGGTATCGGAAAACTCAAGCGTGATTTTCTGAAAATCATGTACGGGGAGAAGGGTATCGAGCAGATGCAGGCAGTCAAACGTGCACTCGACCCCAAGTGGCTATTGAACCGAGGAAATGTGGTTCCCGTTCCTGCAGACAGATAGGAACATTGATAGATGGAAGGCGACAGGAACTCCTGTCACTTCCAAATCATCTTTTTTACAAGATTCATTGTGAGAGAATTGCTTGTTCGACTAACTCTATCTTCCTGTAGAGGGCAGGCTCTTCGTTGCTGAGCAGTTCGGGGTTCTTCAGCCCGAAATCTTTCCAGAACATCCTTAATGCCTCTTTAAGGGCAATCCCTCCATCGGATGCCATGCATTCGGTTATGCTCTCTTCTGCCTTTGCAACCAATTCATTGACTGTGGCGTTCCTAATCTTTGCTCTCGCCCAAAAGTCGCACAATGCACCTCTGCATGGACCTCGTACCATAGTGCAGTAGTAGCCTTTTGCTCTTGATTCGTGATGCATGATACGAGCACACTTCTTACGCTCTATAATGATTGTTGTAGGAACAAAAGAGGAAAAAAAGAAGGAGGAAGGGAGCAAAGGAAGATTCCCGCACTCCCTTTATTGGGTTGATTGAACTAAGGAACTACAAGTGATTCAGAGGTTTCTATGTTGTCAGATGGTACGTAGGTATAACCTGTTTTCGCCAAATTCGTGACTGTGGCAACATATGTACCTGTTTCGTACGAGGCTGCCTCATAGACAAATGTGACTGTACCATCAGCTCCAGTATCTGCTGTGCCACTCGCAATGCCACCACTTGGTAATGCCAGATCTATGCTGACAGTGACGCCAGCTAGAGCGGTACTAAGTCCATCATGTACAGTGACCTTGATGTAGACATCATAGCCAATGACCCAGAACCACCATCGAACAGTTTCATACCACATATCAATCGAGGCGACATGCATGGTATCTGCTGCGCCACCACCATTGTTAACAGTGACTCCATTGCTGTCAGTGGCAGTCTGACCGGCCGAATCAGTAGCTCGGGCATTCACTGTGTGGGAGCCATCAGTGTAGGCTGTTGTGTCCCAGTCGTAGAAGTAGTATGTACCATCGAAATTAGCTGTGATGTCAATCCATGCAGCTCCATCAATGTTGACCTCTACCTTGGAAACTGAGTTGTCATCACTTGCTGAAACAAGCACTCGATAGGTGCCTGAAACAGTAGCACCTGCCGCTGGATCTGCGATGGTGCATGATGGAGGATTATCACCAGGAGTTCCACCAGCTGCTGCTACAGCAGCTTCAGCTTCAACAGCACCCCAGCCATATGACTGATCCCAACCAGCTGCGCCAAGGTCTCGTGAGGTTGTGTGTAGAATGTCACGGACTTCTGCAGGGGTTAGCGAAGGATTGGCTGACAGAATCAATGCAACGGTTCCACTGACAATCGGAGTTGCCATTGATGTGCCACTCATCTGATCGTAGTTTTGGCTGTATCCATACAGTGTGTTGAGTGTCACAGTATAGGTGGGCATCGTGCTGTAAATGTTCACGCCTGGAGCCACGACCTCTTGTTCAGGACCCCAATTGCTGAAACTTGCAAGGTTGTGATTGGCATCAATCGCACCTACAGCAATTGCATTGGTATATGCTGCTGGGTAGGATATTGTTCCAGTGCCATCGTTTCCAGATGCGGCAACGACAACGATACCAGCATTGTAAGCACGATCAATAGCTGCGTCGAAGGCAGAGTCATAACCTCCACCACCAAGGCTCATGGATATGACATCCATGTTATTGTTAACAGACCAATCAACAGCTGCAATAATGTCACTAGTGTAACCAGAACCCTGTGCGTTGAGAACTTTGAGGGCATATATCGATGCCTGTGGTGCGACACCAATCACACCTACACCATTGTCCTCAGCGGCAACGATTCCAGCAACATGGGTTCCATGTCCATTGTCATCCTTTGGATCATTGTCACCGTTTACAAAGTCATAACCACCCGCATATACCCCATCCAACTCTGGGTGCGTATAGTCAATACCAGTGTCAATAATAGCCACTTTGACACCATTGCCTGCAACATTGCCTGCCACAACATCTACGGCATCCTCAGCACCGCCCCAGACACGTTCTGCGTTCACATCATCGACACCCCAATCAAGTGTGTCCTGTGACATGGTATGTACAGAGTCAAGTGATATTGAATCTACAAACCACGAGTTTTCAAGAACGCTGTACATGGATTCAGGGATTCTGGCTGCTATACCATTCAATGCCGTGTATTCGTGAGTTACTGTAACATCCTGTAAATTGACAGTGATGCCAGGATTGAAGAAGATGATTACATCTAAGTAATTTTGCCCGCTCAATGGTACTGCACTTGCGGGAGCTGTGAAGGCTCCAAGACATAACAAGGGCAATATCATTGCACTAACGAGCATCAATCTCTCTCGTCTTTTCATTTTCGATTCACCACGTACCCGGTCCACGCGAATACCGGGCTAGATTCCTAGAAAATGCCTAGGAATCGAGGTTGCATTTATTACAATATGGTATATAAGTCCTTCCAGTCATTCTTGCATGCATGACTTCCCACAAGGAATATATATAGCTTCTTGGAATATTGGCATAGAGTTGGTTGTAATGCTCGCTGTCAAAAGGAGGCCGGAGAACTCGAGTAAGAAAGTGTATATGCGAGTTCTTCTCATTTGCATCACTGCGCTTGTATTGGTTGCATTTTCAAATGTGCCAACAGCCAGTGCCTACACTCAGAATTCAGATTATATAAATGTCATAATCTATGATGCGTACTACGGTGACCTTGATCAAGGAGGCGTGGATAATGACATCCATGTGACTCTGTTATTTGATTTGGGTTACTACGCATATTACGAAATCTATTATGACATTTCACTGACCTTACCTTCGGGACTGACTTATACCTATAGAGTCCATGTTTTGGCGTGGTATGAGCATATCCGGATTGATAATGAATTCCTCAATCATGCTACAGAAGCTGGTGACTACAAAGTTGAAGTTGTGGCATTGATGGTATTTCCAAGCGTCATTCTGGACAGTGCAAGCCTTGTATTCGATCCACCCGGAGGAGATGGTGGAGGCGATCCAGTCTTTAGAGTAGCATAAAACAACACCCTATTCTGGGAAAGCATCAGGGAATAAATGCGAGGAATAGTGAAAAGAATGGTAAATTGGAGGGCATATGGGCTAGACCTGAAAGACTATGAGATATTCTTGAATCTGAAAGAAAACCCCCTCCAAAGCAATGCGTCCATCGGTCGCAAGGTCAATCTATCATCAGAGGCAGTTCGTTCAAGGATAATGGCAATGAAAGAGAAAGGGTTTCTCAGGGCCAATCGAACCATTGAAGATCCGATCCTTGGAGCCCGTCTGCAGACAGAAGCAAACGGCGTATATCAACAGACCTCACTCGGACTTGTTAGGCAACACGTCGTCTTGAAGGGGATTCCAGATAGGAATGCATTGGATACGATCCGGTCGATATGTGATAGACACCCCTATACCCATTATCGAGTTCCTGCCTATGGGCAATCAGCGTCACTCTACATCCAGTTCGACCTCCCCCCGGAAGCAAGTGCACCCATGAGAAAGCTCTATGATGAAATTGAGATGCAGGGACTTTGCACCGACAGCATCGTTATTGATGAACGCCACTTTTCGCTCTGTAATGCCAACTTCACACGATGGGATCTGAAAAGAGACCTCTGGCAAGTGGGACCACGGGAAGAATTGAAAACGGTCAGGGAATCCAGCGACCTTGAGGATAGCTGGACAATGTCTGTAGACACGAGTGGCGACTTCGAAATCCACGAAATCCAGCCGAAGAAAAGATATCAGTTCGATAAATTGGACATGCAACTCCTAAGGGAACTTACAATCAACTCAAAACCTGTTCTGACAAAGATAAGCGAGATGTATGCCAAGAACCCACGGTTGCCGGAAGACTTCAAGAAGGACGCCACTACATTGTCGCGGAGAGTTTCACGACTCAGAGAACATATCGTCACTAGAAACCGCCTATACTACGATAGACAGGTATTCGACCTCACATACCCTCAGCTGATTTATGGTGTGTTCAAAAAGAAATCTGGACTAACGCCGACCACATTGCATCATTTCATTCAATCTGGAATGCTACCATTCGAAACCGCTGTCTTTTCTGATACAAGAACATTTCTGATTTATAGCACAACCCCACCGTCAGTTGCCCCAGATCTTTCAGAGTTAATCTGGAATCATGCCCAAGAAATCAGCGTGTTCCAACTCCAACTCGATGCATCAAGAACATATTTCTTCTATCATGAGAACTTCGTAGATGATGAGTGGAGAGCTGATAGTGACTATCTGCTCAACCAGCCATTGGCCGTAGTAAGATAATATGAATGGACGGATAAGGGATTTCGGGAAGAAAACATTTAGCAAATACACCATACTGGTATGTCTTGGTGGGCCCGCTTGCGGGGATTGTCATGGTACGCACCTACCAATGTACCACACCTAATGACTCTCTGCTGGCTCCCACCGGCTTGCTGTGAAACTTACTTTTTGCCAGCAGACACGGGTTAATATCGTTGTGAATTCACTCTTATCCTTGGTACTGATGAGCGAAAATCTCGAGCCCAAGGACGGACCAGTGATCGCGAAAGAGAAGAAAGTCATCCACAACATGATTCAGCTCTATTGTGAAAAAAAACACAAATCAGAACCGGGCACCTTATGCCTGAGCTGTGCAGACTTGCTCAGATATTCGCATCATAGGCTTGATCACTGCGAATATGGGGAAAAAAAACCTACTTGCAGGAAATGTGCGAAGCATTGCTATCGTCCAGAGATGCGTGACCACATCAAAAGGGTGATGCGCTTTTCAGGACCACGGCTACTGCTTCGAGCTCCTCTTGATTGGGTACGTCACCAAATGCACGAAAAAAGATGAAATTAGTCCACCAGTCCATCGACACGGACATATCCGAAAGATAATATCGTTCGATGGAGAGGAAGGATAGGTGAATATGAGAGACGAGGAACCGATTGTCGTGTCGATACAGCAAGGTCAGCCTGAGTACCTGTGTCCGTTCTGCAAGTATCAAGGGACTATGACAGGGAATCTGCTATTGTTCCTTCTTTGGGTGATTGGGCCACTCCTTCTCTTATTGATGGTCTTGTTCTATAGATAGTCTGCAAAAAAGAAAGGGAAGAGTGCTACACAGACGGATGTATTGTCCAATCCACTGATGTGGCACTTCATCGTTGTTGCACTACTTTCTACCTTCAATCCCATGAATACAGAACCAACCACCTTGAAGCTCATGATCTCGATATACAGGGCAGCTAAAGCAACTACACCCCTTATCGGTGATTTCCTCAGCGGGCTTAGTGGACGGGCCACGTGCGCAAAATAGTGCATGTGGCGGGACTTTGTTAAGCTCGTTTGGCTTGAAAGATGGACACGGGCCACAGAATTGACGGCAGATAGCCATATTCTCGTCGTTGTCAGCAACTGGTTTTGGCATTAGATCCCACTCGATGACCGAACCTTCGGTCAGTATGCAATGCAGGAATCGTTCAATAAGTCTTTGTCCAATGCACCAAATAGGCAAGTCCTGCCGTGTGAGCGCGACGTGGGCAGGGATATCCTAGTTTATTTGGTTTTTATTAGTTCACTTCTAAATCATCAATGGAAACCAATTGGCGCCGAGGAAGCATCGATGACTGCTACAATTGATGTGCTACAATATGGCAAGGACTGGCATCAGATGCTGAAATTCCTTGCAGACTCAGAGGTAATCGTAGACGTATTCCTCTGTTCAAATGCATACGGGAATATCAATGACAATGAACAAATGCGTGCTGAAACACAAGGTGTACGGATCATCTATGTTGGCGAAGACTTCTTTATCGTGGGGCCGAGGCGTCCCATCCACTCAAGTATCATCCCCATTGGATGGACCTCGATGATCCGAATTCACCAAGATGATTCAGAGAAAAAGAACATTTCACTTGTAGGGGACGATGAATCATCTCTATCAGAGCCTCAGCAAATGCCTAACGATGAAATACCGGGAAGTCTTTGACTATCTGAAAATCAAATATCCAATGAGATTTGGCGCGTATTATGAAGTACGACGTGATAATACTAGTCTAGGCATATTGGAACAAACAAGTAATAACAATGAATAGGTACACTGTAGAGATGATAATCATCTGAGAGAAAGGTGGTACAATATGAGCTTCGAAATGACCGCAAACCGGAAATTCCTAATCGCAATCGTTATAGGTGCAATAGTTGGAATCGTATCTCTCATCTCTTGGCGAATCGACCAAACCATTTCCTTGATACTGCTTGGTATCGCTATGGCTATTCCTATCATTGTCTATCTGATGTATGAGGACTTCATCGATCTCGAGGATCTGCTGGACGAAACGCCAGAAACCCATGAGGAAGAATATGTACCAGAAGTCGAAGTTCCTGAGGCACCCCTAAGTACTCTTCCAGTAGAAACAATCGAGGGAATCGGTCCATCCTATGGAAAGATGCTACGTGACGCAGGGATAAGCACTGTATCGGACTTGAGGGGCGCACTTCCCTCCAAGGTGAAAGAAGTGTGTGGAGTGACAACAAGGCAGGCAGAAAGATGGATAGCTATGAGCCAGTTCGCATGGCTCGATTCAGTTTCTGAAGAAGATGCCGAAGCGATTGTTTTTGCAACGGGAATAAGGGAGTTGAGGAAACTTGCAGAGTTCAATCCAGCAGACCTTTTAGCACGGATTCAGAAGAGTGTCGAGAAGGGCGATGTAGAAGTCCCTGCAGGTTATGAGTTCACACTTGAAAAAGTGAAAACATGGATAGACGAGGCAAAGACCAAAATCTAGACTATTTCACTTCCAGTTGTTGTCTTGCGTCAATGTCAAGACAGCACTGACAAAAAAAAGGCACATTATGCTGTGCCATTATAAGAAAGAAAAGAAGATAAGGTCAGTTTCTCCAAAGTCCAGCTTTCTCTCGTTCATGATCCTCAATCGCTATCTCCAAGGATTTGATCAGCCGGGATGCCTCTTCGATATTCAGAAGAAACGAGCCCTTGATGTCGCGGTTCTCACCAAGAGTGATCCGTATTTTCCCATCATTGACCCAGCCTTCTGGGGATTTCTTGGGATTGCTCAGCTGAACCTCCAACCAGGTTCTTCTCTTCGCTCCAGTTTCTCGGTCGTCAAAGAAATGCTTGATTTGTAGACGGCGCTCGTATTCATATTTGGATGCCATGAAAGTGTCCTCACATCACCATTCTCGCAGAACCTAAAGACCTCATGGCTCTCCAATGCCGAGTGAAAGCCATGTGGTGATAAAGAAGAATAATATGTCATGGTGTTTCATTAGGAAGATGAGGACTTACGATGGCACTCGAGAGAATCACACAGTTACTCCTTGAGTTGGACAGCGATAATCTTGTCGGTCAAGTACGATCATCCTTAGAATCGCATGTGGATCCTCAGGACGTATTAGACGCACTGACAAGAGGGATGGATCTGATTGGAAAGCGATATGAGAGTGGCGAGTATTTCTTGACAGAACTCGTCCTTGCAGGGGAAACGATGAAAGATGCCTTCGAGATACTGAAGCCCCATCTGACTGCCACTGGGGGCGGTAGGAAGGGTCCTGTGATACTGGCTACAGTTAAGGGCGATAACCATGATATAGGCAAGAATATACTCAATTCCATGCTAGTTTCTGCTGGAATCGATGTGATTGATCTAGGGGTTGATTGTCCTGCGGAGAAGATAGTCGGTTCAGCAAAGGATCACGGTGCCAAGGTCATAGGACTAAGCAGCCTTCTAACAACGACCATGAATGAGATAGCAACTGTTCATGAATCCCTCACGAAGGAAAACATCAGGAACAATGTAAAGCTCATAGTAGGAGGAGCTCCATTATCTCTTGAGTTGGCAAAGGAGTTCGGTGCAGATGACTATGGGGCAGACGCAATGGAAGGTGTGAGGAAAATCAGGGATTTATTAGAGTAGACCAGTGAGAACTGTCCATCGAGGTCAATTCCGCTAGACAATAATTGAAATGGAACGAAACATATTCCTGAACATGGAAGTCGCAACTCTAGGTGGAGGTTGCTTTTGGTGCATAGAAGCAATCTTCCAAGACATAGAAGGAGTAGAATCGGTTGTTTCGGGATATGCCGGAGGACATAGTGAAAATCCCACATATGATGAGGTCTGCACCGGAAGGACTGGACACGCAGAGGTGTGTCAGATCACCTTCGACCCAGAAACGATGACCTATGATGAAATCTTGGAGATTTTCTTCGAGGTTCATGATCCAACAACAATGAACCGCCAAGGCAATGACATTGGCACACAGTATCGTTCAGTG
>JAJRZD010000090.1 GCA_024275415.1 archaeon | reverse complement strand
TTCTTGCAGAGGTCATTGACCTGTATTGGACATATTTCCGCCGCTTGCTACTGGACGAATTACCCCTCTTTGCACATACCATCGATAGCGTCTTTCAGAGCATGGGTGTGGCACATGCTGAATACTATTATCTTACGACCGGAAATGAACGCAAGGCTCACCTGTCACGAGTTGGAACCTTTCTTCAGGACATCATCCGCGTTTCCGAGCGCGAATGGGCAAAAAGTGCGATTCGCTTCTCGATCCATGTCATTCTCAATGCACTAGGCACAGTACTGACCCGCACAGGTCTGTTTCGGAAAGAGGCTGTTCTCTTGCATTATCTCGCCATGAAATCAATAGACCTTGATGCGATTGAACGCTATCGCGAGTCATCTCTCAGTGCCTATGCGACAAATGCTGGCAACATTCTCACATCACTTGCCTCAGTTT
Source organism: archaeon (assembly GCA_024275415.1). Lineage (GTDB taxonomy): Archaea > Asgardarchaeota > Thorarchaeia > Thorarchaeales > Thorarchaeaceae > MP5-2226. The sequence continues at coordinate 7,808 of JAJRZD010000090.1, read as the reverse complement.
CTTACAGTCTGTTATCCGGCTCGACAAGGGATTCGATTTTCTCAAAGTGCGTACTCAAGTCCTTAGAGGTGCAGGAATGGTTCATATCCAATGGCATAGTCTGTAGGGACGACATAATGTCCACAACTTATCATGCTTCATTTGCAGCTGACATGCTGGATGACGCACAGTTGCAACAAGTCATCAAGATTGTAAATGCGTTGAACAGAGTGGCTGTACAGGATCCTGAAAAGTATGACTACGAGGTGGCTGTGACAGGCTCCTCATTAATAGGAGTTCTATCGAAAGGGTGGGCTCGTCTGAGGGATCCAAAATATCTTGAGCAGGCAAAGAAGATTCTACAGGTCAGCGCTGCTGGATGGCGGAAGTACGGGTTCTATGAAAAAGCAGACAATCTTGAACGACTGTACAACAACCTTCTTGGATAATCCGTTGAAAAAAAGAAGCACTTGGGAGCGAGGGCTCCCAAGTACTAGAAACCGATTGCTCATGTCCTTCTCTTTACCACTACCACCAATCCTACGATGACAACAGCCGCGACTGCGATGAGGAGGAAATTGTTACCGCCTAGGAGGTTCAAGATTGGCAGTGCAGATGGGTCTATCAGGACATTTTCGAAGCCAAGCTTGGGGTCATGGATGATTTCACTTCCCTGACGATAGTTCAGGTAAATCTCCTGTTCATTCGCACTGATTTCGTCAATGCTAGCATTCACCGGATAGGTCACACCATCAATCTTTGCCGTTTCTTTCCACGAGAAGAAGCCTGGGTAGTCACTTGTCATCACTTCGACTCCTGCTTCGTTCTCAGCTCTCCCTTCCTGCTCGTCTTCGGTTTCATGCTCGAACTCGGTTTCGGTTGAGGATTCGAGCTTGACTTTCAGCGCAAGATAAGAATCACTCTCTGTAAAATTGAAGTCACGAATTATCACATCGATCTTGACCTCATTTGGAGCGACAACCGAGCCGTTAACATCTGTGAACTGTCCACTCGCATACAACCTTGAGAGGAACACCCCATCAGTCGTTGAAACATCAAAGATGTGTAACTGACCGTTGGTTCCATTCTTGACCGTATATTGAATTGGTTCAAAACTTGAAAGATCTATCGTCTGGATTGCAGAATCAACTTCATTATCATAGACGCCATCACCATTGGAATCAGCGAACTCGACAAGCTTGGAGAACCGAACTTCGAACTCGCGTTCAGTTTCTGTCGTTGCATTTTCCTCTTCATAGGAAACCTTGAACTCGAGCCCATTCAATCCAACTTGGACTTCCACTTTGAAGACATGTTCGTTCGCACCTGATTCCAGCTTTGACTTTATCAGTGCACTCGTCGCTGTCACTTCGACTTCTACTTGTCGTTCGTTCGGGTCGTCGTCTTCATCGTCGTTTCCACTATCGTCCTCGGTTGTTGTCGTATCATCGCCTTCATTGTCATCGTCGTCATCGCCCGTAGTTTGAGCGTTGACAGTCGCCATCGACGACACCAGTAAGAATAGCAACATCACAAGGAGCGCTTTGTTGATCATAGCACGCTTCTGCATTGAATCACCTATGATGCTCTCCGTCAAGTTATATATAACAAGCGTTAAGAAGATTGTTGAACTCCGGCCCAAGAAGGCTTTCATAATCCGTAAAATAACTCTAGACGTTTTATGAAGCTTCATTACTCTTCATTTACAGTTTTCAGCCACCAATACAAGTGTCATCCGGGCAGGTCGTGATAATTAAAAAGAATGCAAGGAGCGGTATCCGCTCCTGTATCATCTAGTAATTACTTGCAATGTTTCTTTCTCTAGATTTCTTCCTGTCTGGGCTTCGGTATCGCTTCCATCTCTTCTCGCCCCATCCTCCTTTCCACCACCAACCTTTTCCAGCCTGCAAGTACATGGGGATCTTCATGGATGCAACCAATGCATTCCAGAGATTGGTTATGACAATCACGAAGACTATGAAGACCCAAACCAAGTTCAGAGGCAAGTAGGTTCCAAGTTCGGGGAACGTTTGAAACAGTTCTTCAAAGGTCATGAAAGTCCAACCTACAGAGCTTGAGTACTTGTAGAAGCCATTTAACGGGAACGCCAGATTGATCAGGAACATGGACAGCACAATCCATGCGCCACTCATTATTGCCTGCAACAAGAGGTTCACATTATTCTCACCGAACAGATAGAACATCAAGTTCACAAATGCTTCTACCACCATAAGACCGACAAAGACGTTGACGAAAAGGAGAGCTTCAGCCGTTAGAGCATTTCGAACAAATGGGGATGCAATCACTATCGCAAATACCAACCCGAAGAAGAAGCCTCCTGCGGCATCCACTCTTGGTTTCGGCTTGAACGCACCACTTGCAACACCAAGCACACTTTCTAATGTTGTCATCTCAGTAGGAGGTTTTCCTCTGCTATCTATGTAAGACAGGCCTCCAATAATCATGAATGCATAGATGAGCGATATCACTACCATTATTCCGATGCTCAATGGAAAGTTAATTATCCCCCATATCTCTGGCGCCGCATAATTCACGATAGATGCACCCACAATGAATACGGCTCCCAGTGCAATCAGTGTCAGTGTTATCTTGACCAGTGGTATAGCATATTCTGCAGGCACTGGGCCGACCTTTTTCCCAGTTCCCGCCCACTCATTAGCTGCATCTTTCGGATCGCCAAATCGTTCAACTGCTAGCATTGCAGAACCATGGGTAACCTGTCCCTGTCCAAGATTCTCAGCTTCTTCAATGAGGTGTGTCCTGATTTCTGTAAGGATTTCCTCGCTTCCCAACGGCAGATATACCCGCACTCGTTCCAAGTATTTCTCAATCAAATCGATAGGTTTGTCAGTCATCTAGTATTCAACTCCTTTGCTTAGTTTTTTCATCTCCTCTGATAGTACAGACCATGTTTCCATCATCATGCCCAAGGCATTCTTCCCATCCTGTGTGAGATGGTAGTATTTCTTGGGCTTTGCAGGATCTGCTTGATCCCATCTACTGTTCAAGAGCCCGCGCTGTTCTAGTCTTCGAAGCAATGGGTACACTGTCCCCTGCTCAAGCTGTAGAAATGATACCTTGAAGCTCAGCTGCTGCACAATTTCGTAGCCATACGCTTCCCGCTCATCAAGCACAGCTAGGATTGCCAGCGAGGCTGCACCCCGCTTCACTTCCTTGCTCCAACGTTCGAATTCTTCAAGAGCCTTGCTTGACTTCGGTGTCATGACCCGTCACCTGTAAAATTGTAGTTTTCTCGAATAGTTTTCATCTTGTAATACACCTCATCATGTGATATACTGCACTATGCATTACATAGTATAGTATGACATACACTTATAAGTATTACTAGGTGTGCAAGAAATGGTTGATAGTGTGAGAGTCCGAAATCCTTTCGAATAGAGTACGTTCATTATTGGAATGGATCCACGACATCTGAACCGGGCCTTTTCCCTATGATGTAGAACCTGATGAAATAGAGCAGGAACCCGACGATGCCACTGTACAAACAGAACTGATAGATCACTGCAACTGCAACAAGCCCAAGAAATGGATTTCCTACGATGGGGAAGAAAGGATTCATCTCGGCGTAGATGAACGAGTCCATGAGGACATGCGAATAGGTTCCAAAAAGACAGGCGAGAAAAATGCCCTGTTTGCTCGGTTCCTGTGTCACACCAAACATGGACGCGATGTCAGTGATTGGCGTTCGTAATAGCCAAAGGACACCAGCAGTAAGGATGGCAACAATTGTTGCGACAAGATAGGTGTGTGAGAGTCCATGTAGTGGCGCCTGTAGTCTGAGGAACAACACAAGGAATGGTTCGATGTCAAGAATCACACTGGAAACCATGATTGCTACAAGATCAATGAATGGGAAAAGCAGAACTCCGGTAAGCAATGCAGGACCGAAGTGGAATGGTGTGAACGGCAATATCTCTCAGTCTGTGCTATTGTGCAACTCCGATATAAATAGTTCCTTACCACGCGTATGATGGGTCATCTCACATTGCAATGCCAAGAACATGATTGATCACAGGATTCTGTCATGTCATCGCTCAGATAAGAACCGAGTAGGGATGGCTCTTGTCACCGACAGTATGGCCAATAGTATCAACATTATCATAAACCATGAGCCATAGGCTACAATCTCGAAGACTGGATATCCTAATGATCCTATAATCGAAGGGAAGAAGACTATGTCAATCACTATCCAGATTGTGAAGATGACAATTGAAAGTACAATACCTGAAACTGCTCTTTTGTTCATCGTATCTCTCTCTTTGAAATATAGTATCCGTTTATTATCTCTCTGGTATCTGCGGCGTTGTGTGAAAAGTAAACTTGTGGTTTCTGTTTGAAATCAGCACGAATGATTGCGTGTCAGAACTCCAACACCTCGACCACCATCGATTTTATGACCTCCGGTTGGACTTTCCACACATATCCGGTATCTGCCACTCTAATGCGCGTGTGATGTAGATCAATTTCCGAATGTTATCAGGTTTCGTACTCTTGCATTTACGCTTTAGAAAAAGAGGTTGGTGCCGAGAATGGGATTTGCTCCAGTTATGCGAAATGCATAGCTGTTCGAACCCATGAACTCCTACGAGAGTGGATACCTCCTCGCAGGTCTAGCGATGTAGTTGATACGCGATCTTGAGTCCACCGCCGTTGACCGCTTGGCTATCTCGGCACTTTTACTATCTGATTTCTATTCAAATCCAATATAGCCGTTTTGGCTCTGTTGCCCGTCTATCGTTTACGTCCCGAGTATCTTTAAGTTGGTACGGAATCATGTCGTTTTTTGGTGTTTGAACATGAACGAAGTCGCGCTGGATGACATCACTCTCAAATACAAAATTCTGGGTGAGGGGGACTCTGTGTTACTTATTCATGGACTGGGAAGTGATATGAGCGGCTGGGAGTTTCAGGAAGGTTCTCTCTCTGAACACTTCAAGGTCATCTTGCTTGACCAACGTGGTCACGGCCATTCCACCGGACCTGGGATGGATGTAGTCACGGCAGAAATATTCGCCCGCGATTTGAATGCCTTTCTTGATCACATAGGGATTGATGAGGTTTCGGTAGCTGGCACCTCTATGGGCGGTATCATAGCACAGCAATTCGTTCTTGACTTCTCTGAGCGGGTCAAGAAGCTGGTTCTGATATCCACTGGGCCAAAGATCACAGAGGAGGTAGTCGATGAGGTCTATGGTTGGAGGGAAGCTCAAGTTGAAGGCGGCGATGAGGCATATTTCTGGGCGTCAATAAAGAGCTGCTACCCGGAGGATTTCATCGACCAGAACAAGGAGGTCATAGACCATTTGATGAACAAGGAGAACCTTCTCAATGCAGAAGGCGTTTTAGCTGCAGGACTAGGCTTATCGATGTTCAATGCTGAGGAACGTTTACATGAAATCAATGTCCCAACTCTGATTATTCATGGCGAAAAGGACCGGATTTTCGATGTTTCTCTGGCCAGAGAGGCAGCCGGTCTAATCCCAAACTCAAAACTGGTTACACTTCCAGATTGTGGTCATAGTCCAGGTGTTCAGATGCCCGAGCGTCTGAACCGACTGCTGGTTGAGTTTTTCCAAGATGATTAGTGGTCGCTATTGATGGGCTCGCATCTCCCTTAGAAGAGGTTTGATTTTCTCGTAGAACTCGGCAAGGACTTTTGACTTGTCATCCTCGGTTTCTAGGATGAACAACCTGATCTGCTGTCCCACTTTGATTTCTTTTATCAATCTCATGTCGACAAGAGGTTGCATCACCCTATGGATAGTTGAATGAGCAAGCTTGGTTTCTTTTGCTATCCTGCTCAAGTTGAAGAACTCTTTTGGTCTGTCAAGAAAGTGTTGTATGACTCTTGTTTGTGCACGCGATGAGAAAATCTGTTCTAGCAATTCTTCCATTCAAGCAACCCCCGTCGTCAAGACATCTCATGTGTGATTATTGTCCCAATCTGTTCCCCGTCCATCAATTTCCGAATGTTATCGGGTTTCCTTCCATCGAATATGACGGTTTTGAGCTTGGAACGTTCGACCACCCTGAGTGCAACTGGATCAAAGAGCTTATACTCGCCCGCTTTAGTGCCCCCTCCTGAAAGAACCTCCTTGAGATCCGAGATGTGTATTGAATCGAACCGTTTCGCACCGGACTCCTTAGGATCACGATCGTAGACACCGTCCACATTGGTTGCATTGAGAAGCAATTCTGCGTGAATCGATTCCGCAGCCAATGCAGCAACGGCATTTGTGGACTGCCCAGGAGTCAGGCCTCCCATCAGGACGACCCTTCCTGTGCATGAAGCGATTTCGAGCTCATCCAGTGTTTCTGCGATTCTCGGATACGCAACGTTCCCTAGCGCTGCGGACAATAGCTCGGCATTATGGCGTGCAATCTTAATCCCGAGCCAATCACACTGTGCCTCACTTGCTCCCAGCTCCCTAGCTGCAGCAATGAACTTCCTTGCAGGTCTTCCTCCCCCCACAACGATAGCAAACTGATGGCCGTGTTTTGTAAGGTCTGCAATCGTATCCGCATACTCTTTGATACGATCAATCATCACTTCGTCAGCAGCATCGTAAAGGAGTGACCCACCAAGCTTCAGCACCGTGCGCATATTGCGTCCCCTGTCAGTATGTCTGTACCATACACCCTGCGAGAGATTAAAGAAGCTTTCTTGATTAGACAAACTGTTCGAATTTTCGAAAACAGTGTCTATCGAGCGATGAAGTCCATATCCTCCCAATCCGATACCTCGTCAAGCATCTTCAGGTCATCATCTGGCAGATTTAGTTCCAGTGCAAGTAGATTCTGCTCAAGCTGCTCCACGGAATTCACTCCGATTATCGGTGCTGTGATTGTTTCTTTCGAAAGGACCCATGCCAGTGCTGCTTGTGGGAGAGTGCAATCATTTCGCGACGCCACTTCCTTTAGAACATCGACAATCTTGAAGTTCCGATTCTTGAAATACCTTGCCTTGGTCGTTTCTGCTCTCTTCGAGTCTGGAAGCTTGTCCTCCGTATATTTCCCAGTAAGAAATCCCCCTCCAAGTGGACTATAACTCGTCACGCCAAACTTGTACTTTTTCACAACTGGTAGGAGATGCTTCTCATAGTCCCTTCGCCTTGCAAGACTATATGGTATCTGGATTGCAACATATCGTCCCAGCCCGTATCTATCACTCATCCACAATGATTCGACCAGTTCGGCAGCCGTATGATTCGATGCGCCGATGTAATGTACTATTCCGTCATCAACAAGTTTGTTGAATGCCCTGAGCGTTTCTTCTTGACTGACTTCCTCATCAGGCCAATGGCTCCAGTAAAGATCTATGAATTCAGTTTGCAACCTGTCACAACTCTTTGCTATCGACGCGATGATATGCTTCCGAGAAAGTCCAACATCATTCGGTCGTTCACTCATGTCCCCTCTTACTTTTGTCGCCAACACTATCTCCTCTCGCGTTCCGCGACCGCTAAGCCATCTGCCTATAATCTCCTCAGATTTACCAGAGTGTGATCCCTCGCCCCACTTGCTATAGATGTCTGCCGTATCGATAGTCATTATCCCTGCTTCAAGGGCTGCATCAAGCACTCTGTGACTCGTTTTCTCATCAATGATCCAGCCCATCTGCATGGTACCCAGAACAAATCTGGAGATACGCAAGCCAGACGCTCCCAGTTGTACATATTCCATAGATAACCATTGTTAATAGATACGACATAAGCCTTGCCCTATGAACGTTCTCACAAAATGCGTTATGGGGAGATGCCCTCGAATTGCCATCCTCCAACTGGTTT
>JAJRZD010000089.1 GCA_024275415.1 archaeon | reverse complement strand
AATCGCCCGAGATGCCTGTTCAAGTATCCATACAGCGGCAGCAAGTCCAGTTCGTTCAGCACCCGCGAACATCCAATCACCAAGCCAGCTAAAGAAGCCCAGCAGCTGGAACAGTAGGAAGAACTGGAGGAGTTCAGCAGCGTATGCCCAGTCCTGACCCGCTGCGCCAAGGATTGCTCTCGCACCCGTGGCAGCTAGGACAGAGATGAACCAGAAGACAAAGAATGCACCGTATTTCAGGCCTTGAGCGGTATAGAGTTCGGTGAGATTCTTCTTGCCATGAGAGTATGACTCTGAGATGCCCCCCAGCATGCTTTCCATGAATAGACCCACGACCGACACCATGATAGCAAGATCCCATGCCAGTTGGTACTGCCCTTGGAGAGCTGACCAGTTCAGCAGGTTCGTGCTGACAATGAGCATCTGATAGAACCATACCAGTGGTACGGTCGCAGCACCAACCGTCCATTTTGCTCCGAACTTCAACGCCTTCATGACCTGTTTCCGGTCAAAGTCGATCCTGAACAGTGTGGACACGTTGAACCCCAGCTTCTTGAAGAGCCAGATGGATACACCGAACACAAGCCACTCCGACAGGTAGGTTCCTATAGCCTGCCCAATCGCGCCACCAAGAGCTTCGCCGAAGATTGGGTTCTGAGCACCCCACCATCGGAAAACAAGAATCAGGATATAAGGAGCCAGAGCATCGAACACGACATACTTGAGGATGTTCGTCAGTTGCTGATAGTCAATCCGGTTCATGCCTCTAAAGACATGGATGAATAGCAACGTGAATCCTGGGAACTGAAACAGTGAGTGAGCTATGAAGACATATGATAGATGGGCAAGGTAGGTGTGGGGAAAAATGATTGAACCTAGAAAGGCTACTATGGTTATCTGGACAACCCCTGTGATACACTGGAACCACACGAATATCTGAGCGTATTTCACAGCCTCTTCAGGTTGATCAACCCTATATTCAGCAAAGTACTTTGCCAGTGCAACACTCGTGCCGAGATCGAAGAGCGTCCATAGTCCGAGAAAGAGATTCACGCTGAAAGAGTACCATCCTGCGGCCATCGGGAAAGGCATGATGAAACGAGGGTATATCATGATGGTAAGGACAACACGTGGGATGACAAGAAGCAGGGTGATGAACAGCTGGATGAGGAAGCCACCAATCTGCCTATGCATCCCTATCTCCTCCCATTCATCAATCTCTTCTGTCACTTCGACGAGCAACTCTGCACGTTCAATCTCTGAGAGAATCTCCTTCTCTTTGAGAGAGCGCTTCTTCATGCTCCGATAAGATGAGAATGTAACGATGCCGATGATGGCGACCATTACACCGATGATGAGCTGCTGTTCGAGATGAGGCACGGGGGAATAGCTCCACTCGGCATAGGTAAGGGGGGATTGATTAGAGAGGTAGACACACGATGAATAGAGGAAATAATTGAAATATGGCCAAAGAACCAACTCGTAGTTCGTCTGGGACGAGTCCGCAGATGAATTATACGTCAGCCAAGGCGTGTACACAAGGATGTTACCTGACCTAGACCGAGTATGAACAAGTAATGGCGCGCCTCCAGTGCCGAACCCTGTATCATTGGCAAGGAGGACTGTGCTTGAAGGAGATAGGTCAGGGAGGACTGTGATGCGCTCAGCGGTGGGCGCGGAAGACCAATCAAAACTCATTATCGGGTGAGTGGTGTCTATCATCCGTGTCACAATAGCAGCATCAGGCTTACTGGCAAGTAATGCGTCAGAAGTGGTGATGTTCAGAAATTTGAAACCAGTGCCATCTTCGATCATGGCAGGGCCAGGCAGGATGAAGATTCCACCACCGTTCACTAAATGTCCATTCAGGAAACCAAAGTCTGCAAGACTGATGGGTGAGTCTATGAGGAGTAGGACATCTACATCGTTCGAGAGAGCCATCGCGATAGATGGATAGGTAGAGATATGGATAGAATCCTGATCTAATCCTAGAGCATCAATGACCGCAGGTGCGTTCTCAGCACCGACCACGGCAACGGTCGTGGTGGTTGGTGCCTGTGCAGGAGTAAGGGGTCCAGCAACAACAAGACCTACGATAACCCCAGGGAAAAGGAGAAGTGATACGATCATGGTCGTCAAAAGAGTTCGGGAACTATCCATGCTACAGAAGGCCTCCCTAATCGAAAATGACTGAAGTACTTCCGACTAATATCAATGTCGGAATTTATCAAGACTCAAAAGGAAGAAACAACATAGGGATGAGGAGCGACATTGAATTCTTGGCGAAACCTACTCATCCACGGCGATTGCACCGATGCGATAGATCATGTTACAGAAACATTGCGTGAGCAAGTCCGTTTAATCTACATGGATCCGCCATTCTTCTCGAACACAGATTACACTATAAAGAGGAAAGGACAATCTTCCGACAGACACGCCTCGATGGTGACAGACGAGCATTCCTATAGTGATAGGTGGGAAGGAGGTCTAGAAGAGTACCTACGGTTCATGAAAGATAGACTAGAAAAATGCAAGAGCCTGCTGTCGAATAATGGAAGTGTATGGATACACCTAGACTATCATGTTTCTCACTACGTCAAAGTCATGCTTGATGCCATCTATGGATACCATAATTTCGTGAACGAAATAATCTGGAAGAGGACGAACAGTCCAAAGGTGCAGAGCAGAGGGTTTGGGAGCCAGCATGATGTGATACTGCTCTATGCGAAAGACAGTTCATCCTTTGAATTGAATCCAGTATACAGACCAATCGACCGAAAAGCCATGAAGCCATATAGCTATCAGGATGAGAAAGGCAGATTCCGCCTGATAGAGATCGAAGCACAGGTAATCCAAAAGACTCAGGGTCGAAGACGGTTCGAATGGAAAGGACGTGACGCACCTTACCTTTACAGCAGAAAGAAACTGGATGAGTGGTGGGATCAAGGCTTGATTTACACGAGCAAGAATGGGCGCTACTCCAAGAAACAATACCTGAAAGATGTGCGGGGGATACCTGTTTCGGATCTTTGGTTTGATATCCCCCCGATTCAGGGATCATCAAAAGAGTATGCGGGATTCATCACTCAAAAACCGGTGACACTGCTCGATCGGGTCATTAAGGCTGCGTCTTCTAAAGGTGATATTGTTGCGGATTTCTTTGGAGGGTCTGGTACACTCGCCGTTGCTGCACATCAAGCGAACCGCAGATGGATCCTCTGTGATATCTCCGATACTGCAATCGGGATGACCCAGCAAAGATTGGCAGAAATCGGATGCGATTCCTATGAACTCTTAAGACTTTGAAGTTCCTTTGTACAGTGGTGTCAAAGAAATGATAGATTGGTGAGAAGGACAATGAAGGTGGATAAGAAGCTTACAGGTAGAAGAGGAAGTCTCTTGAGGCTAGGACTTGCAGCACGGAACTGGCTCCTGTCCCAATTGGTGGAAGAATCAAATCTGATGGATTGGAAGATATCAGAAGATTCAAGGTCAGCAAACGAAATTGCAGACCATGTGGCTTGGGCATTGGGTGCAGTATGTGCTCATATTGCTGAGGAACTCGGAATTGAGATAGAAAGCACTAAACAGAGCACTAATGAGACTGGGATAGAGGCAACAATCCGTCACAGTTATCGCATTTTCAAAGAAATGCTCTACAAGATGAGTGAGAAATCATTGGACAGGTGGTCAACATTACCGCCTCCGGCCAAATTGCGTGAAGGCTCGGTCGAAACCATCCTGCGAATCGTTGCAGGCTATCATGCAATCCATCATGGAGGACAGATAGCCATGTTGATCAACCAAGCAGGAAGGGACGGCTGACCAGTCTATTGCTTCAACTTGCGGATAGCACCACCAGGAGCAACACCCTTCGGACATGCCTTGACGCAGTTCATCACAAGGTCACAGAGAGGGGCTCCATTTGACTTCCTTGCAGCCTCGCCGTATCTTTCGGGATCAGTGGTTCTAGAGTCCTGCTCGAACCGGAAAGCCTTCGCAAGTGCAGCAGGCCCAACATATTCCTCATTCTCGAAGTTCACAGGGCAAGAGCCATAGCAGATAGCACACATTATACAATTCACATACCGACGTATGACCTCGCGTTCGTCAGGCGATTGTAGCCGAGGATGCTTGCTCTCGAGGGGTTCCATCCAAAGCTTCAGGTCTTCCAATGACTTGTAGAACTTGGTCATATCGACAACAAGGTCTTTCAGGATTGGCAGATTTGGTAGGGGCTCAATAAGAATCTCTGTTTTCTTATCCCATCCAGGAGGGGCATCAGTCAGAGGGGGAAATGGTTTCAGTTTAAGTGCTTCATCCTTCACTGCCAGTATCTGAGTCCTGCAAGCGAGTCTTGGTTCCTTGTCAATCAGCATAGCACAGCTGCCACAGACAGCACCACGGCATGAGTATCTGAATGCGAGTGAAGGATCCATCCGGTCCTGTATCTGGAACAGACCATCCAGTATTGTCATGCCTTTCTTCTCTTGGATCTTGTAGAGGTCATAATGAGTGATTTTGCCTCCTTCTCGACTTCGTGCGACCCTGAACAACATTTAGTACATCCTCTCCTTTACTTCAAATCTGCCAAGATTGACATCTTTGTAGCTTATCTTGATGCCTTCGGGTGTCAGTGTTGCAAGGGAGTGTTTGAGGAACTTCTCGTCATTCCGATTTGGATAGTCCACTCGCCAGTGGGCACCTCTGCTTTCTTTTCGCATCAATGCTCCCTGTGCAATAGATTCGGCAAGGTCGATCATGTTCTCAAGTTCTAATGCCCTGATGAGAGAGTAGTTGAACCGCTGATCCATCTCACCCAATGCGAGGTTCTCGAATCCGATACGAACCTCTCTGATGACTTTGAGTGCCTTTTTGATATCGTTTGCATTCCTGAACACACCAACATAGTCATCCATCGCCTCAGTCAGTTTGGTTCTCAATTCGTGAAGTGACTCTCCTTGCTCCTTGATCGTCATTGTCTGGAGCTTCTCTCGAATGCGGTATGCCTCATCATCGACAACCTGCTTCGAGGGAGACTTTGCGGATCCCAGATATTCTATGACCTTCTGTCCGACTACGCGTCCAAAGACCAGAGTTTCCAACAGGGAGTTTCCACCAAGCCTGTTCGCACCATGAACACTCATACACGCTGCCTCACCTACGGCGAATAGTCCGGGAAGGGTGGTATTACCATATTTGTCGCAATCAATTCCGCCCATTGAATAGTGCTGACCGGGGAGGACGGGTATCGGCTCATCAATAGGATCGATACCTGCAAAATGGACGCATATCTCACGAATCCCAGGGAGCCGTTCCATGATGCGATCCTTTCCAAGGTGGGTCAGGTCAAGATGCACGTACCTCCCTTCGAAGCCTCGTCCCTCAAGAACCTCTGTCCTGATGGCCCTCGCAACGATGTCACGTGGGGCAAGTTCCATCTTGTCAGGAGCGTATTTGCCCATAAACCGTTTACCTTTCGCGTTCAGAAGATGGCCTCCTTCGCCGCGAGCCCCCTCAGTGATCAGGATGCTAGACCCATAGAGTGTTGTTGGATGGAATTGTACGAATTCCATATCTTTCAGGGGTACCCCAACCCGGAGGGCAAGAGCACATCCATCGCCCGTGTTTATGAGGGCATTCGTCGACCGCGCATAGACCCTGCCGAAACCGCCAGTGGCAACCACAACAGCTTTCGCAGTAAACCCATGAACCGCTCCAGAGGATATCTCAAGTGCTGTCACGCCCACTATCCGGTTGTCATCACGAACCAAGGATGTTGCAAAGAATTCGTCATAGAACTTGATGCCAAGACGCATGGCTTGCTCGAATGTCGTATGTAGAAGGTTATGACCGGTTCTGTCAGCTGCGTAGCAGGTTCGCGGATAACCAGCACCACCAAAGGGTCTCTGAGCAATATTCCCAGTAGGGGTCCTTGAGAATGCAGTACCCCATAGCTCGTTCTCGATTACCGCTCGGGGAGCCTCTTGTGTCAGGATTTCTACGGCGTCTTGGTCAGCGAGATAGTCAGAGCCCTTCACAGTATCGAAGGCGTGCATCTCCCATGAATCGTCCTCTCTAAGGGCTGCATTGATACCCCCTTGAGCTGCGACCGAGTGTGACCGCAATGCTTGAACTTTAGTAAGAATTGCGACATCATGTTTTTGTGCCAGCTCAATGGCAACCCGAAGTCCCGAAAGACCAGCTCCTATGATCAAGGCATCATGGTCATATATCACCCTGTTCTTTTCCTCCTCGGAGTAAATATACATTCAGCCCCTATGGAATTGAGCATATGAATTATTCTCATCCGGATTAACCATGGTCAGACCATCGTTGTGGGATCGAGGATTTCATCAATGTCGTCTATTCTCAAATCCATATCTTCAACGACTTCTCGTACGGTCTTTCCGCTCTCAAGTGCCACCTTTGCAATCTCACCAGCCTTGTCATAGCCAATAATGGGTGCCAATCGGGTTACCACCATCAGGCTTCGATCCAAATCCGCCCTGATTCTTTCACGATTGGGCTTTATGCCGGCGAGGCATTTGTTCACGAAGGACATGATGCCCTTGGACAGGATTTTCATTGCGTCAAGGGTATCTACAATAATGAGAGGCTTTGCCATATTCAGGTCAAGGATGCTACCGTATGCTTCGGCCATCGATATCGCTGTGTCGTATCCAACCACCTGGATTGCTACCTGTATCAATGCCTCTGATTGCGTCGGGTTCACTTTACCCGGCATGATCGAGGAGCCAGGCTCGTTCTCAGGAAGGGACAACTCGCCAAGTCCCGCTCTAGGGCCAGAAGCCATCCAGCGAATATCGTTAGCCATCTTAAGACAGGCCAATGCAAGAACCTTCAAAGTACTGCTTAGCTTGACAAATACCCGATGGGATGCAATCCCTTCTGCAAGTACCGGATTCACTTCAAGTGGGAGTCTGGTCAATTTGGACAGGTGCTTTACTACTCTTTCTGAGAAGCCAACGGGCGCATTCAACCCCGTTCCTAGAGCAGTGCCACCAATCGGCAATTTGACAAGATCGTTCCTAGCAGATTGCAGGTCACCAAAGCTTGAAATCACCTGTGAACGATAGACTTTGAACTCCAAGGAGAGGGGAATCGGAACTGCATCTTGAAGATGTGTCCTGCCTATCTTGACAATCTCCTCGAACTCGGATATCTTGTTGTCCAATGTCTGCATGAGCTTCTCCACTGCAGGGAAAAGATCCTTCGACAGCGCCTCAAGTGCGGCGATATGCATTGCCGTAGGAATCACATCATTGCTTGACTGACCCAAGTTCACATGGTCATTCGG
The DNA here is from genome assembly GCA_024275415.1 of archaeon. Taxonomy (GTDB): domain Archaea; phylum Asgardarchaeota; class Thorarchaeia; order Thorarchaeales; family Thorarchaeaceae; genus MP5-2226. The sequence continues at coordinate 31,815 of JAJRZD010000089.1, read as the reverse complement.
ATGGACAGGGCTCTTCTTGCCCTTCGGATGACCCAGGATTTCATTGGCCCGGTTTGCAAGAACCTCGTTCATGTTCATGTTGGTCTGAGTGCCGGATCCGGTCTGGTAGATGTCCACAGGGAACTGGTCAAGCAGTCTATCATGAATAAGGATGTCATCTATTGCAGTCTTGAGTGCGTTCCCAATCACATCGTCAATATCACCACTTTCCAAGTTGGCAAGCAGACATGCCTTCTTCACCTTTGCCAATGCAATGATGAACGCCGTAGGCATCTTGTGGCCACTTATTGAGAAGTTGCGAATCGCGCGTTCGGTGTTGATGCCATAATAAGCATCTTCGGGGACTTCGATCTCACCAAGAAGGTCTCGCTCCTTTCTCATCTTCACCATTGGCAAACCCTCCGAGTATTCGTGTTCCCCTCTGCAATCTCGTACATATCGCTTTATCTATGGCACAAGGAGGGGAGGTTCAACACTCCCACTCTTGGCTATAGGATATGGTCATCAATTAACTGCTGCACCAATGAGAGATCGTTGATATGATCCTTCAGATTCCCATCTTCGGGAAGGAAAATGTCCTGTGCAAGGTCAGCACATTCCGTGTCAAAGAAGATCCCAGTCGGGATTCGGTCGCCCCATTCACGAGACGCTTCGAGTGCCTTTATCCGGTCTGCCGTGTCATGGCCTTCCTCTTGAAGATTGTAAATGCGTTTGTTGTAGAAGCCCCATGTGAGGGACTTGTTCCATGTGACACAAGGTTGCAGTATATCAACGACCGCAAATCCCCTATGCCTGATAGCGCGAATCATGATATCAACAAGGTTCTTCTGATCGCCTGAGAACCCGCGTGCTGCAAAGCTTGCGCCAGAAGCGAGTGCTAATGCGACGGGATTGACTGGATCCATCGGAGCTCCAGGGGGAGGTGGGGATGTGTTTGATACATAACCCCTTCGCGCTGCGGGAGAGAACTGTCCCTTTGTCAGTCCATTGACACCGTTGTTGTGTATGAAGACGGCAATGTTCACATTACGCCGTGCAGCATGGATGAAATGTCCGAGACCTTCACCAAGGCAATCGCCATCGCCTGTGTTGACAATCACAGTAAGATCATTGTTAGCCATATGTACACCAGTTGCGACGGGTATGGGTCTGCCATGGATAGTGTGCATCGCGTTCAGATTGATGTAGTGCGGGGTCTTACTGGAACAACCGATGCCCGATACCAACACGATGTTCTCGTGGGGGATATCCAGCCCAATTACCGCCTTCTTCAAGGATGCAAGGATGCCGAAGTTTCCACAACCTGTACACCAAGTAATCTTCTGTTTTCCTTCTAGTTGCTCTGCCGTAATCATAATGCGCCAACCTCCTCAAGCTTGTCAATGATCCATCTTGCAGTAAGAGGCCTCCCATCGTATCTGTTCACATGATGAGTGACACTCAGACCGACCTCCATACGCACGAGCTTGGCAAATTGGGAAAGAGTGTTCTGTTCCACAGCGATGACCTTCGAGGCTCGTGCGAAGACCTCTTTGAGTACCTCATCCCGTAAGGGATAGACATCAGTGAAGTGGAGGTGGTTGATGGACACGCCATCCTCGCTCAGGATACTCATAGCCTCGTTCGTCGCACCCCATGATGAACCCCACGATAACAGGGTCATTTCAGCATCGCTGGTTCCATCAAGTGTCGGGTGGTTCAAATCCTCTAGGATGAATGGAATCTTGTTCATGAATTTATGAACCATCGCATTCCGTATCTCGGGGTCTTCTGTAATATGCCCATCCTCAAGATGGACATTCCCTGTCGAAACGACTATCTTGCCAGGGTCTCCGGGAAAAGCCCTCGGTGAAACCCCATCATCCGTCAGCCTGTGTCTTTTGTACTCCCCGTCATCATCTTTAGCCAATTTACCTCTGTCAATCGATACAGTGGATACGTCTATTCGAGGCAAGTTCATCACCGAGTCAGCAAAGTATTGGTCGCCCAAAATAATCACAGGAACTTGGTATTTCTCTGCAAGGTTGAAAGCGCGAACCGTGACATCAAACCCGTCTAAGGGGTCTTTCGGTGCAAGAATGATTCTTGGGAACTCGCCTTGGCTCGCAAACACCGAAAACAGAAGGTCTGACTGCTCAGTGCGAGTGGGTAGCCCTGTGCTAGGGCCAGGGCGCTGAGCGTTATATATCACAACAGGCGTTTCGGTCATAGCAGCAAATCCAAGTGCCTCCACCATAAGTGAGAAGCCCCCGCCTGATGTGGTTGTCAACGATCGTACTCCGCCAAAAGATGCACCTATCGCCATAAGAAGAGCAGCGATCTCATCTTCAGTCTGTATGGTACCTATCCGTAGCTTCTCAGCATTTGATACAATATCCTGAAAGACTGATGTTGAGGGACTCATGGGGTAAGATGATACCCACTTGACATTCGCAGCCATTGCTCCCAGAGCGACTGCCCGATTGCCAGTGATCATCATCCGATCACTGCAGGGGCCTTTTTTGATAGTACTGAGGTTTTCACTGCATGAACGTGAGAACTCCTTAGCGGTCAAGTCGAACAACGCCTTTGCAACTGCGATATTTCCCTCGACAATCTTCTGACCTTTCCTGCCAAATATCTCAGCAAGCGTATCCTGTGCAAGATGGAACGGAAATTTCAGGACAGATAGAATGGCACCAAGCGCTGCTGCGTTCATCATTCTGATGTTGCCGCCAACTTTTCGTGCAGTCTTTAGCAGTGGTGCAGGAAAATGGCACGGCTCAAGGTCGGAGAACTCGATGGAGTCCTCAAATATGATGACACCGTCCTCCACAAGAGAATCCCTTGGCCTCCGTATAGCATCCTCTGTGAGGGCTATTATCACATCGTATTTGTGGGAGGGTGCATGAACTGGTCGGTCTGACACCCGTATCACATTGAAATTGTAACCGCCTCGTATCCGAGACATGAAATCCTTGTGTGTGAACGTGTAGAATCCCTGTTTGACGAAAATCTGTGCCAGCAGGTCACCAATGGTGTCAATACCCTGACCAGCTTCTCCGCCGATGTTGAAAGAAATATCCAATGACTTGCCTCTCCTCTATTGAAACTATTGTGCCATCTCGCACTGGGGGAATATGTGTTTTACTAAATGGTTCGGAATGCAAGTCCCAATCCTCACTTCTCCGCTTCGTACAGCCATCCCTCAATTGATTTTTTTATCATCTCAATTGTATAAATGAGTGGATGAATATCCGAATGTATTATATCCATTCACAAAAGCTCGAAAACCATCATGGAACCATCGAGAGATAGTGAGTCTAGGCGAGTTGATGCGTATCTCTCGCTCCTAGCGACAATCAACAACGGCATTGAAGACCTATTGGGGCCTGCATCCAAGGGTCTCATCATGGGCACAGGCGTCAAAGAAGGACGGCGTCTTGCAGAGAATCTCCATAAGACCAACTCTCTCAAACCAGCTGTGGATCTGCTCAACAAAGCATACGAAGGTGTCTGGCACATCGAGTTGAGAAAACACGATAGTACCGATGCTTACTTCTATGAAGATGAACTCGGACGTGCATCCTTTGATATCATAGTACGGGACTGCCCGGTTCGTGCTGCAATCACTCAGAAGAACCTAAAGCAATGTGGCCCGCTCTGTTTCCTGAGCAACGGGTATCTCTGCGGTATGCTAGAGGAGATAATGGGGGAGAAAGTCGGGATGGAAATCCTGCATGCTGGACCCCTCGCCTGTAAGAAACGTATGTTCTTCCGAGTCTGACCACACTCTGCCGTAGGCCGCCATATTGCATCCGTGATGGATGCATTGTTGTAGGTCATTCCATATTCCCCGCACGTTTCAAAAATTGTCTAGTCATGCGTTCAAGCAGCCGCGTATCTCGCTGTAATCCCAACACGACGAATTGTAAATGAAAATGTAACTGCACGGACGTTACACAATCCAACATATGCCCACATCTTGCACAACATTGTCGTACACTACCTTTTGTGTTGTAAGATAAGGTTTTTATACGAAGTCCATGCACAGTTTTCTTAGAAGTACATGTTGAAGTGCATGTACAGTTTTAACAAAACGTAAGAGGTCAGTCCACTGTGGGAAGTGGACGGATCTGAAAAGAAAGGAACAAGAGGCGTTACAAATGGCACAGTTATCAGGTACACCTGTACTCATACTGAAAGAAGGAACGAGCAGGACCCGTGGAAGGTCAGCTCAATCCAATAACATCATGGCCGGTATCGTGATCTCGGACGCCGTGAAGTCCACACTCGGACCACGCGGCATGGACAAGATGCTCGTGGACAGTCTTGGTGATGTCACTATCACCAACGACGGTGCTAGCATCCTCAAAGAAATCGATGTCCAGCATCCAGCGGCCAAGATGCTTGTCGAGGTTGCTAAGAGCCAAGATCAGGAAACAGGCGATGGTACTACAACAAGCGTAGTCATTGCTGGCGAGTTGCTCAAGAGAGCACAGGATCTCTTAGAGAAGAAGATCCATCCGACCATCATAGTGGGAGGATATCAGAAGGCTGCTGAGAAAGCATCTGACATCTTGAAAGAAATCGGTGTGTCCATGGAAGGGATGGACAAGAAGGTCTTGCTCAAGATTGCAGAGACCTCGATGAACAGCAAGTCCGTCATGGGCTCAAAGGATCTGTTTGGGAAGATTGCTGTGGACGCAGTACTCCAAGTAAAGGAGGAAGTCAACGGCAAGACAAAGGCAGACATCGATATGATCGAGATTATCAAGAAGCAGGGCAAGAGCCTTGACGAAACTGAGCTCGTGAACGGGATGGTCATTGACAAGGAGGTCGTCCACGCATCCATGCCCAGAAAGGTAGAGGGTGCAAAGATTGCCCTAGTGAACGCAGCCATCGAGGTCGAGAAGACAGAATTCGATGCGGAGATCAAGATCGAGAGTCCAGACCAGATCAAGGCATTCCTCGACCAAGAGGAGAAGATGCTTAAGGACATGGTAGACAAAATCGTCAACTCTGGAGCCAACGTGCTCATCTGTCAGAAAGGCATCGATGATGTGGCACAGCACTACCTTGCCAAGGCAGGAGTAATGGCAATCCGCAGAGCCAAGAAAAGCACACTAGAGAAGCTGGCAAAAGCTACCGGTGCCAAGGTCGCGTCAAGCCTTGACGAGATCTCTTCAGACTACATCGGCGAAGCAGGTATTGTCGAGGAAGTCAAGATTGGCGACGACAAGTTGGTCTACGTCAAGAACTGCAAAGACCCCAAGGCCGTATCCATCGTGATACGCGGTGGCACCGAGCATGTCGTTGATGAAGCAGATAGAGCACTCCACGACGCACTCTGTGTGGTAAGGAATGTTGTGGAAGACGGTGTCTATGTCGCTGGAGGCGGTGCAACTGAGATCGAAGTCGCACGACGGCTTGAAGAATACGCCGGCACAGTGAAGGGACGCGAGCAGCTTGCCATTGAGGCATTCGCTGAGGCACTAAGAATCGTACCAAAGACTCTCACAGAGAATGGCGGTCATGACCCCATCGATATCATCACGGACTTGAACAAGGAGCATGCTGGAGAGCAGGGACTCTGGGTCGGTGTTGATGTCATCAAGGGTAAGACTGTCGATATGATGAAAGAGGGAGTCATCGAGCCCGTGCGTGTCAAGCACCAGGCGATTCGCTCCGCAGCTGAAGCAGCCCAGATGATCCTAAGAATCGATGATGTCATCGCAGCCAAGGCTAGCTCACCATCCGATATGGGTGAAGGTGGCGGCATGGGCGGCGGTATGGGCGGCATGGGTGGCATGGGCGGAATGCCCGGCATGATGTAATGACAGAAGTAGTACAATGGAGCCTAAAAGGCTCCTTTCATTTTCTTTTTTCAGGTGGGATTCCATGACACAGCACATCTTGGTTCTGGGACTGAACTCGTTCGACTCTGGAAAGACGTTGCTCAGTAAGAGCCTGATACGACATATGATTTCCGAAGGTCAAAGAGTCGAGTATTTCAAACCAATAAGCGGTCACAACTACTGGCAGAAATATACGCACACGCGGATGTGCATGGAAGAAGGGATTATTTTTTCCAGTGATGTCCGTGAGGTCAGACAGGGTATTGATACAGACATTCCTGTCGAGGTCATGAATCCAATTCACACGCTATTCGTTCCAGCGCGTCTTCATGCTCCAGAGGAGAAATACAGGGCAAACTTGGTGTTTGGAGGATGGGACTCGGTCTTTGCAATGCAGCGGTTCTCGCATATCTCAGAGGGAGTGATCCAATCTGTAATCCTGCTTGCCAAGCAGTTGATTAATGACAGAAAACTGCTGATTACAAAGGAAGAAGTCGAGTGTTTCACCAGAAACACAGAAATCGTCCCGGTTGTAAATGAACAGGAAATCTATTCGTACTCAGAGCAGGTAGTGGAATCCATCCTCGACGATACGTTGCAATATATTGATGGACAGTCTGATGTTGTTATCATTGAGGGCTTCAACGATTCTGCATGGCCATGGGAAGGACTGATTGATGTGGATCATGTACTGGTAGTAGGACCTGGACATGTGTTCGCATACGACCCTGAGCGGTTCAGGAAAGCAGTGGATCTCACACGCTATCGTAGTCAGCCGATCAGAGAAACAACAGTATCAAGAGTGATTGAGATGGTCAAATCGATAGAAAGAATACATGTTACTCCAGAGTATAAGACAGTAGGCATTGAATCGCAAGGAGTAGGATTACTCCTAGAAAGAATGATTAGACATTGACACCTAAGCGAGATGTTGGATATGAAAATCACGGGGATATCAACAGCAACTAAGGCAGACGAAGACCTTGACTGGGAAGTAGTGATTGTTGGTGGAGGTCCAGCTGGGATGACCGCGGCGATATACACAGCGCGGTATGGGCTGAAGACCTTGCTTTTGGAATCAGCCGTTCTTGGTGGTGCACAGGCGACGAGTCCTGCAATCGAGAACTATCCAGGTTTCAAATTCATAACAGGTATTGATCTTGCATCACGAATGAAAGAGCAGGTGCAGGCCACTGGAGCAAAAATCAGGGAGATTACAGAAGTTAAGAGTATCACAAGAGCTAACGGAAACTCAGGTGACTTCATTCTGGAAACACGAAGAGGCAACTACACAGCCAAAGCGGTCATCTTTGCCACAGGAGGAGGACACAGACGACTGAATGCCCCCGGAGAGGAAGAATATACGGGGAGAGGAATTTCGTACTGTGCCACATGTGATGGCCCGCTTTTCAGGAACAAGAAAGTCGTAGTCATTGGGGGAGGGAACACTGCCGCAGTGGAAGCAGTATACCTTTAAGAACTGACAGAGAGCACGACACTCATCCATAGAAGAGATGAGCTGCGAGCAGAAAAGGCGATGCAGGACATGTTGTTTGACTCCAACGTCGATATCATGTGGAGTCATGTCGTCAAGGAGTTTCGAGGGGAAGACCTTCTCCGAGAGGTTGTCGTTGAAAATCTCAAGACCGGAGAAGAGAAGGTCTTGGAGGTTGATGGGGCATTCATTGCGCTTGGTTCGTCTCCCAACAGTAAACTGGCAATTGACCTTGGAGTCAATGTCAATAAGAATGGAGAAATCCTTGTAAAGGCAAACCAAACGACCAACATTCCTGGATTTTATGCTGCTGGTGATGTTGTCGAATCTATGAAACAAATCGTTGTTGCTGTGGGTCATGGGGCGATAGCTGCTGACTCTGCGTACCTTTATGTCAGAGAGCTTCAGAGAACAGATGTACGAGGCTACGGCGGATAGTTGATGAGATCGAGGTTTGTCATTCATACCGCTTTTTTCCATAATGCTGCACAAGCTCGAAAGCACACTACAATACAGGCCCGATGGAGATCGGCAATGTGCGACCTTAGAGTTTTCTTCTTCTCTGGACGAGATGCAGTACATTTCTAAAACGGGGGAAACGTTAATAACTCCAATTCAAGGGTTGGCTCTCTCACAGAGCAAAAGCTCTAGATGATATCATAACTGACCGGGATGATCAAATGAATAAGGTCCAAGCTGTGAGTATTGTAGTCATACTCTCCTTAATTGCAACATCCTTCGTAGTATTATCAATGCCAGTACAGAATACACGATGGCAGAATCTGGAGAATTACATGAAAGAGAACTACGATGACCCAGTGAACAATGGAGAAGGCGGGTATACATTCCCAGACTCTGATACGGCACGACTATACCCGACTGTCGGTGCCATAATGGCATATCAGGAAATGGACATGTTGAGTATCCGACCGCCGGTCATAGATCTGGTCAAGACGAAGAACTTCACTCAAAAGCTCCAATGGAAGAGCGGAGGAGAAGACTACGAACGCTGGGGAGGCTTCTCATTGTACATTGCAGGACCAGTAAGCATCGAGAACTCATATTGGGCAATCAAGTTGTGGGACATCCTCGATGCGCAAAGTGATATTCCGGGCATGGATGATATCACCTCTATCAATGCAACAGCGGCCCTGGTGTACATCAATAAGACACAGTCCGAAAAGGGAGGGTTTGGAGCAGAGGATGGTACACCCCCAGACCTCATCTCGACCTATTACGCTCTCTATATCCTGAACAAGATGGTGGATATAACTGGCGACTCTGTCGAAGACTGGCTTTGGAACGCCACTCGCACGACTCAATGGATACTGAATTGCACTGAGGGATCAGCATTCAAACTCACGCCAGAATCGTATATTCCAAGCTTGTCAGCTACGGCTGCTGGGCTATTGGCATTAAAAGAGTTAAACCAGTTGTCTGCTCTAACGGCCACTGAACAACAAAATATCAGAAACTGGGTTATACAGCGACAAGTCACCGAGAGTATTGCAGGGGAGCCAACCGGCGGCTTCACGGAATCTATCTTGACCAACGATACGAATCTAGAATCGACCTTCCATGCCTTGGAAGTGCTCGATTTGATTGGAGGGATTGAATCAATTGATGCTGACGCAGCTGCTCAGTTCATCATTGATAGTCAGGCGGCCGATGGGACATGGGGCAATGTTCCGGGGATGGAAGAGGGTGCTCTGTTCTATGCGGGTTTGGCATTGAAGATGTTGAATATGCTCGATCCAGTCAATCACTCGTATCTCGAACTCATCAATACCGTCGATACAAGCAACCCCACCGAACCACTTGTAGACTGGAGGCTCCTGTTCATTGCTGCATTGATTATCGGTGCTGCAATGATTGGGTTGGTGGCTCTTCGGATAGACTAGGGGATGAATAGGTTTATCTCGTCAGCGAACGAGATACCTCATCCGACCTATTTTCATGATAGGGGGTTTTAGTGATGATGATTGATTCCTCAGGATACAGTGATGAAGAGAATATCCCACGATATCAGCGAGGCTTTGAATGGTTCTCACATTTGGCTATAAGTGAGATGTCAAACAGGCCCTGGAAACGATTAGGAATCTTCTCATTCTACGACGCCCCATTCGCTGCTAGTGACCTGCTATATCTATCACCGAAACAGGTCATGGCGGTCATGGCACACCAAGCAAAGAAAGGCGAAAAAGCGTTGGTCTTCGTGGCAGACGCTCTTGAAAAGGCAGAAATGGGGCTTAGCACAGAGCAGGGTTTCAATCAGTTCATGGAACTCTTCGATGGTCTTTTCCCAAATGCTGTAAAGTACTACATGGGACCCAAGGAATCGGACAGGACGTTCTTGCACGGCTTCACGCAATTGAAAATACCTCTTGATTGGCTCATAAAACGCCCCAATGTCTTCGCGGAGGTGCTATCTGATGCATCCCCAGTAGGAGAAGAGATAGGCCCAGGCGACGCATCCTTCGAGAACTATGAGGGGATGCACGAGGTTCTTGTGGAGAAACTTGGACCTCCATCTCTCACAGAGGAAGTGCTCAGCAAGATACGGAGTGCAGAGGCAAGCGACTATGCAGGTGAAGCCGTTGGCTTGATGACTGTGTTCATCAGCCCGACTACGGCTGTGTCCCGAGGAGTCAAGTACCTCAGCAAATTCGCTAGCCTTGTCAGAGATAGACGGCGACAGGAGGTCAAGGAGGTATATCGAGAGTGGGAAGAGCGCGTGACTGAGGGGTACTCTATAGAGAATCTGAAGAAGTTCTTTGACGACGACCCTGATTATGATTCAGGAATTACTGAAGCTATCGGCCAATACAGGCCAGTATTGCTCATCACAGAAACCCGTGGGAGCCTTTACGATCTATTCCTACCGCTAGTCCTTCAACATTTGGTGTCAGACATCGGATATCTCGCACCCAAGTTTCGCAGGAGGAAAAAGCCAAAGTCTGACGAACAGAAAAAGAAGGAGCCAGAGGACGTATCCGAGAGCGCAGAGATGGAGTTCGAGGAACCGACTGAGGAAGGCTTGCCTCCTGTGACAGACCAGTTAATCCAATCGTTCATCGAGAAGCATCAAGAAGAGATGGTTTCAAAGATCGAGATTTCCGACGACGAGTTCGAAGGGAAGCCCGAAACTCTGTTGTTCCTTGATGCCGCAACACATCTCTCCAAGTTCAGACGATCCTTCAAGTTCGCGCTGGGTATTCCTGATCGCTATCCTAACGTGTCTGTTGCAGCCTCGTTCTTCACCAATCGCGAGAAAATCACTGACACGTTCGAGGAGGGCGTGCTGGAGTACATGCGAGAGCGTGCACTTGTATTTGACCTCCATCCTATGCTATTTGATCTGGTAACAGCAAGAATGCCAGTATCAAAAAAGGCATGGCTTCAGGTCAGACTGCAAGAGATGGATCGAGTCAGAACAGACGGAAAAGTCGCTTTCCTGGAGTATTATGCTCATATGAAGCGACAGCCTTGGACGCTGCGAATCGTCAAAAAGCCAGACAGCAGCGCAGTTCGACGAATCCGTTCATGGTTTGGCAAGTAAGATGGTATATCAGCCGATTTATTAAGTATCCTCCCGTAACAGATATATCGCATTAGATGACTTAGAACTTCACAAGCCCGGAGGAATTTCAATGAGTAAAAACGATATGACTCGTGCGCGAGTTCTGAAGATCACGAGGGGTGATGCAATCACTTTACCCAGCGAATTTGTCGACGGAATATCGGAATCATTTGGTCTTGCGATTATGGTCGTCAAGGACAAGAATGTGAAGATATATCCGGTCAATTCTGAGAACGTGTACTACCTTCGGTTGAGCATTGAGAAGCTGAGCAAGAGCTTTCTTGAGGAGCTGACTACTATTTTTGAGGAAGCCGGGCTTGACGATATCCTGTTCACGAGCGGAATATGCCAGTCAGCGAATCAGTGCTATTACGAATGCTATTTCACTCCTGAACAGCTCAAGATGTCCATTGATGAGTTGCATGAACGTCTAGGGAACATGACTGGTGTCCAAGAGGCAAAATTGGTCAACGTGCCAACATAGAGACCTCTTTTGATGCTAAACGGTTGTTGTATAGGTAGCATAATGCTCATAGAGAAATTGATGGGCGATGGCAGGGATTTTCTGTTCTTTCGGAGAGGCCTCTGGTGAGATAGACCATCTTATAGAACTGATGGATCATCGAGGGGATTATATATCAAAAAAAGAGATGACATTCAATAGATCCCAGTTCAGATGCGCTGTGGTACATACAGAGAACGAGAGGGCGATTATCGAGCGTGATAATGGCATCATCATAATTGACAGTCTTTATGGTCTAACTGAAGAAATACTGAAAGTCATTTCAAATAGGTCAATGCTGTACGGTGCAATAGCCAATGGGCTACGGAGAACACAGGGACTTGTTGTCATCCAAGTGAGTCCCACTGATGCAAAAGTCTGGAGATCTTCTGACGGACAGCGAGCTATATACTACGGTCGTGTTTCTCAGAGAACGGTGTTCGCCACTGAGAAGAAAGTTCTCTGGAACGTGGGATGTAAAGATGCCAGTCCTGTGAAACCGGGATGTATCCTCGGTGTAGACCAAACTGGAAATACCACAGTTTTACATAATTCAGAGCCCAGAAGGGATCTATGGTCAGACACAAAATATCAGGCGCTGGGTCTTCTGGAACGATATCTTCGAGCATCTATCGAGAATCTGCGGGGACGGTCATGCGGTATCCTGTTCTCTGGAGGAGTGGATAGTTCTCTGCTTGCACACATCATCAGGCAGATTGCTGGTAGCACTTGTCTTTTCTCAGCAAGTATGATTGGATCACGAGACCATAAACATGTCAAGAGTGCAGCTGAACGACTTGGACTACCTGTGGTAATTGAAACACTCACACCGACTGATATCTGGAAGGCTATCCCCCGAGTTATCCTTGCCATAGAAACAACGAACAGGATGGATGTGGAAATCGCATTGCCATTCTTTTTTTCAGCAACGGCCGCAAAGAACGCGGGTGTAGAGATAATGGTTTCAGGTCAGGGGCCCGACGAGCAATTTGCGGGATACGCTCGGCATGTTAGGATCCTAGAATCTCAAGGAGAAGAAGCTGTCGTAAGGTGTTTGCAAGAGGAGCTTGCAATCACACACGAAGCCAATATCTCTCGTGACGAGAGAGTTATTGCCTCGATAGGATTACCTGTAGCATTCCCATACCTTGACCCACAGTTCACAGATTTAGCGCAATCACTACCAGTGTCATGGAAGATACAACTGAATAGTGTGCCACAAAGAAAACTCATTTTCAGGAAACTCGCAATGGGTCTAGGACTACCTCCAGACCTGGCTACAACACCAAAGAAAGCGACTCAGTTCAGCTCTGGGTCATCCAGAGGTCTCACATCAGCAATCTCAGGGAATGTTGAGGCATGTGCAAACATGTCAAAAAGAGAGGTAGATAGTATCGCTCAACAAGTACTTGATACGATTGGAGGAGTACTTGGTTTGCCAGTAGCATATGATAAAGAAAATCCATTGGGGATAGACTTGACACCGGCATCCAAGATCAAAGAATATCCAAGATATTAGCCACCAGCGATAAGCGGAAGAACAACCACTGTTTCGTTCTCGTCTACAACGTTGTCTAGTGATAGTCGTTTACCATCGACAAGCACGATATGGTCATGAGATAAGTCTAGTTCATCAAGGAGTTGGGCGACCGTCTTGGATTCGGTTAGATTCAGTTCACGTATTCTTGTCTTTTGGGAGATGCTAGCCATTCGTTCCACCGTGTAGTATTACATTATTTCTCCTTATAGCCTTACTTCAAATGACCTTTTCGGGTGCATCGACAAAACCAGAACCCCAACACGACACCAATCATAAATAGGAAGAGAGGGTTAAATATGATGCAACGACACCTCTACAAGAAAGAAGGTAAGGTTCGGTGAAAGTCGTTGGACACGCTAGAAACAAATGACAACCTCTATATAGGGCAGAGCAACGGGTCAGGGAAAGTGACGTAAACCGATTCGACATTTAACGTATTATACAAGGAGAGAATATTATGGTCGGAATTATAGGATATGGGGTCTACATTCCCCGATATCGGATAAAGACCGAAGAAATAGCTCGCGTCTGGGGCGAACCAGGCGAGAAGCTTGCTAAGGGTCTGGGTGTCTTTGAAAAATCCGTTCCCGGGCCGGATGAGGATGTGGCAACAATATCAGTCGAGGCGGCACGCAACGCTGTCAAGTATGCGCGCATAGATCCAAAAGATATTGGTGCAATATATGTAGGCTCTGAATCACATCCCTATGCAGTTAAACCAACAGGAACGATTGTTGCCGAGGCAATAGAATGCACCTCTGAGATGACATGTGCGGATTTTGAGTTCGCCTGCAAGGCAGGAACAGCAGCCATTCAAACATGCATGGGTCTTGTGTCATCAGACATGATAAAAATCGGACTGGCAATCGGGTCGGATACGGCCCAGGGAAGACCAGGCGATGCCCTAGAGTATTCGGCTGCTGCCGGAGGCGTAGCGATACTGGTCGGGAAAGGCAAACCTGTTGCTACGATTGAAACCACTGTTTCGTTCACAACAGACACTCCTGACTTCTGGCGTCGTGAAGGAGAGGACTTTCCAAGCCACGGGGCTCGATTTACTGGTGAGCCTGCATACTTCAGACATGTCGGGGCGGCAGCCAATCTGCTGTTCAGGAAGACGGGTACAACCGTGGATGATTGGGACTATTTCGTATTCCACATGCCCAATGGTAAATTCCCCCTTGCGATGGGGAGACAACTCAAAGTGCCAAACGAGAAGCTTGAGGACAGTCTGGTGGTCAGACAGATTGGGAATACCTATTCAGGGTCTGCTATGATGGGACTCGCAAGAATTCTTGATATCGCTGAGCCAGGATCCAAGATATTCATGGTTTCGTACGGGTCTGGTGCTGGAAGTGATGCCTTTGCAATAACGGTTGAAGATGAGATAACTAAGCATCGAGGAGAAGTGCCCACTGTGGACGATTATATCGCACGGAAGACATACGTCGAATATGCCACCTATGCGAAATATCGACGCAAGATTAAGGCATTGGGATAAGGAGGTTGAAGCAATGGGAAATCGAGTAGCGATAATCGGTGTAGGAATGAGCAAGTTCGGAGAACTGTGGGAAAAGAACCTGCGTGAGATAACATTGGAAGCCGGGATGATGGCGATATTTGACTCACAGATTAGCGGGAAGGATATTGACGCTATCTGTGTAGGAAATATGAGTGCTGGGAGATTTACAGGACAAGAACATCTTGGTGCACTTGCTGCCGATGTCGGAGGACTTGGGAACCTACCAGCCTATAGTGTCGAGGCGGCATGTGCCAGTGGTGGTGCGGCCGTAAGACAGGCATACATGTCAATCAAGTCAGGCGAACATGATGCCATGCTGGTCTTTGGCTGCGAGAAGATGAGCGATGTCAACCAGACCGAAGCGATGAATACAATCAGCGTTGCCAGCGACTGGGAATGGGAAGGTCTCTTTGGTGCGACATTTCCAGCCCTGTTTGGAATGATGGCTCGTCGTCATATGATGGAATACGGAACAACTGAGGAACAGTTGAGTTTGGTCACGGTAAAGAACCATGCGAATGCTGCCCACAACCCATTCGCCCAGTTCCAGCGTCCGGTCCCACTCAAAGTGGTCATGGGCTCAGGATTACTTGCTGACCCGATCAGAATCCTTCATTCGTCTCCTGTGACTGACGGAGCTGCAGCGTTGGTTATGTGCAATGAGGATGTGGCGAAGAAATATTCGGACACCCCGATATACATCGATGCTTCAACCCAAGGAAGCGACACGCTTGCATTACATGACAGAGAAAGCATCACTGAGATGAAGGCAGTAAAGATCTCAGCCCGACAGGCACTTGAAAAAGCCAAGTTGAGCATCAACGATATCGATGTCTTCGAGTTACATGATTCATTCACCATCAGTGAGATCATGTTGACTGAGGATGTTGGGATTGTCGAGAAAGGACAAGGTGGAAAAGCAGTTGAAGAAGGACTGACCGAGCTTGGAGGAAAGTTCCCAGTGAACCCGAGCGGTGGGCTCAAGGCGAGAGGACACCCAGTAGGTGCAACTGGAGTAGCGCAGGTAGTGGAGATCGCCCTTCAGCTGCGAGGAGAATGTGAGAAACGTCAGGTGGACGGCGCAGAGAAAGGAATGGCTGTCAATACAGGCGGCACGGGTGCGACATCTATCGTCCACATTCTTGGGAGGGACTAAAATGGCAGAGAAAGGAGTAGCAGGCGTCTGGAGAAAGATCAGGGCCATCTACAACATTCAAGGCAACCAGTGCAAGACCTGTGGGAACTATTACTTCCCTCCAAGGCTCGTGTGTCCTACATGTAGACGAAAGGGTCAGCTTGAGATACACAAGTTCAAGGGTCTCGGCAAGATCTATTCGTTCGCCATCGTTCGACAAGCCCCTGACCATTTCAAACGACAGATGCCTTATGTCATAGCTCAGGTGGAACTTGACGAAGGGCCACGGCTCACCGCGCAAATCGTCAACGTAGATGTGGATAAAGTCGAGATAGGTATGCGGGTGAGGGCGTGCTTCAGGAAGATATCCGAACAGGGTCATGAAGGAATCATCGTTTATGGGTACAAGTTCGAACCAACGATGGAAGTCACCGGGCACGACTAGCAAAGTCTAGCTCGACTTCCGTGACCTTGCCTACAGCAGGAAGAGCGACGTTCTTGACGAGCGTCGCTCCTATTTTTGTCTCATGTATCACCGAGTTGTGTACATGACCGTGAATTGCCAGATCAGGCTGCGTATTTGCGATCACTGTGTAGAACTTCCTACTGCCAAGCCATGCAAATGCGCGACGATTCTCTCCCTCACAAGTTTCTATGCATGGACTATAGTGCATAAGGAGAATGCGAATATCTGTCTTGGTCAGAATTCGCTTCAAGAGCATCTCAGCCCTATCAGCTCTACGCCCAAACTCGTCCTTGATTCCGGGCATGTTCTTTCTCTGCCATGTGGTGGGTTTATCGAGCGATCCTTGTGTCCCCACAATTCCAACCTTGGTGTTATCAATTTCCATTATCGTGGATTGCTCATCAAGGATGATAGCTCGTCCTCTTACCAGTTTCTGAATATGCTTGCGGACTTCTGTGTACTCCTCATTCCCAAAACAAGAAACAACCGGGAAATCGCAGCCTAAGGTATCAGTGATGATATCCAAGACATTTGGGAACTCCTCTGCACTGCCTCTATTCACCATGTCACCCGCCAATAGGAACAAATCAGGTGGGGGAAGATTGGCCAGGGCCTCTGCAAACTCTTCCGAAAATCTCGGATAATGCACATCAGCAATCGCGTAGAGCTTCATATCGCAGTACCAACTGGTCAGAGTATGTGAAGTGAATCAAGGATATTGAACCTTTTGCATTGGCAGTTGATGAAAAGGATAGAACGAAATTGGAAGGAGATGATTTCCCTCCCAAGTTCAGCATGGAATTAGCATTGTCATCTAGCTATGCTCCTCCTCATGACCAAAGACAGTGATAATCCCGCTATTCCAGCAGCTCTGATTGCCGATAGCACGAAACCAGGAAGAAAGATGCCCATAAGAGGACGCTCTCTGTATAAAACCAATTCGAAAATGAGTGTCTTGTTGGTCGGATTTTCAGCCACAATTGAGTATAACCCAGGCGTTAATCCATGCCCACAAGTTCAATATCAATCAGCACACAAGTGCGATCAGATGATTTGATTCAGCAATATTGAAGTCTTGGCCTAATGAGAATTATATGTGTAGTCTCTGTATAGCAACTAGCAACCTGAGAAACGATATATTCGAGTCAATTCAGATGGTCTTTCATGAAGACCAGTTCCTAGTACGCGGTGCCACTTTGAGAAGACACATTCCTCCACCTCCGAAAGCAAATAGTACAACTCCAAATGTAAATAGACCTGCTTGAGGATATAACCTGTCGATAAGCAAGTAGTAACCCACAGAAGTGTTTGTGGGGTTCATTACTACAAAGGAATAGACTCCTGGAATATCTAGATGGATTAGTCCTTCGTCCTTACTGACGTTCCTCAGAGAAAAAACTGGATTAGTACTGCTAATGTTGTGATGTTCAATAAATGAAAGCGTATCCCTTATGTCTAAAACATAGAAGGATATTGACTTATTGGGGTCATTTACTTCAAGAGTGTAGTAAGCGTCCCCCGAAAACGCATACATCATGCCCGTCGTTTCACCAGATCCAAGTCGTTCATCTAAATAGATTCCGCTTGAATACGGATTCATCCCTAAGACAATTAATACAAGACCTAGCGTCATAACAACCAAAAGTATGTTTCCAATCTTCAAGTTCAGACCTCGGTTCTCCTGAATATGATTACTGCAAGAAGCATAAAGACCAGACTAATGAATACCGAACCAGCCAATGATAGATATACATCGATCAAGTTGATATCCATGATGTATCCAGCAAGGTAAATTTTCAGAACTCTAAATGGACTAACGAGTTGAACAATTACAAATGGGACAGCATCCGTCGTTGTTTCAATAAGATATGAAATGGAACCCCAAAAGGATGCTCCGATGATTGCTGTCCTGAACATATTCTTCGTGAGAACAGCCAAGAATGTAGTACTAGAAACGATCATCAATAAAGTGACAAATGATGAGGCTAAGAGTAGTGTCATATTGTCAACGCCAATTCCAAGTGGATACCAGAAATACATCCAAAAGATGGTGGAGGATAGCACTAGGATGTATAAGAGAGTGGTAACAAGACTGATTTTTATTGTAAGATAGCGAGTCCTTTCGACTGGATATGAGAGAATTGTTCGCATAGTTCCATCCTCAAGCATCCTAGAAAGATTGAATGCAATGATCAAAGGTATCAAAAACGACAGCGCCAGAAGACTATAAGTGAACGACTCGCTGAGAATAAGCCCCCGCCTAAATGAGAAGTCTCCAAGATATCTTTGCACATCTTCAACCCCATTGAAGGGCTCCTCAGAATCCCATCCAAAGAGCAAAGGAACAAAACCTATGTTCATAGCACTTAATCCAGTCAGAATACAAATGATTCCAAAAAAACCAATGATCATTGGGAAGGAGTATGAGGTGGTTATTTCCAGGAACAGCAGTTTTTTCAAATACCGACTCGTCCTAAAGAGACGTTCCTTCATCTCCGAAAACCTCCGTATAGATATCCACAAGATCCGTTGCCATACCGACATTGAAAACGTCGATAGACTGATGATTTGAAATGTCTATGACACTAGATCGCACAGATTCCAGATCCAAAGATGATGTAACAATAACTGTGCTTATTCCTGTAACACGGACATTCTCAGCCCATGATACATCCCTAAGAATATCCGCCAGCTTTGACGCATCTGATGTGATGATCCTAATTCGATCCTTTGAGTAACGCTCCATAATCTCTGCAATATTCCCTTGTTCAAGTAATTTGCCGTTTCCAAGGAATGCGAGTCCTGTACATATCTTCTGAAGTTCAGAAAGAACATGAGATGAGATGAGAAAACTTGTCCCAAGTTCCTCATGAATCCGGATTATCAAATCAAGTACTTGTGACTTTCCACTAACGTCCAGATTCGATGTTGGTTCATCCAGTAGTATCAATTCAGGGCATCCCATCAAGCTCTGTGCAATTCCTAGCCTCTGACGCATTCCAGCTGAAAGGTGTCCAATCGGTCTTTTTTTTGCATTCTCAAGACCAACCATTTCTAGTAATTCATGGGGATCTCTTTGCTTATCGTAAATCTTACTTACCTGCGATAGATATTCTAAAGGAGTCAAGGATGGAAGATAGATTGGACGTTCGTGCAAAACACCAACCCGTTTTCTAATCTGAAGAGAATCTTTCACGATGTCCAGCCCGAATATACGTGCGCTCCCGGTATTTGGGGTGATCAGGTTGAGCAATATTCTGAACAAAGTGGTCTTTCCTGCCCCATTTGGTCCAATTAATCCAAAAATACCTTTGTCAACATTCATTGATATTCCTTTTAGGGCATCAATACTCCCAAAGGATTTAGAGAGGTTTTGTATCTGAATTATCGGCAATCCCATATCTTACCACAATCCAAAGGATACTACTAGATTCATAAAGTTGCTGGGCAGGAGGATTCTTCAGAGATCCCCCTGATTCTTGAAATCCTAATAGGATATTGTAATGCTATTGACATCTGGAACTGATCTTCCATCACCAGTTTCTGAAAGCTGTAGGACAGACCCCCAAGAACCAAAGAATTCATAGTGAACAACGAAAATCCAATAGCCAGGAGGAGTCTAAACCCCATATTGCCAAATCAACTGAATGTTAATTTAAAACTGACTTTCACATTGTAGGACTAATACACAAAAAGGAAAGAGGACAATGGCGCTTACCATCGGTTTGAATATATTTGATAGACTGCATCACGGTCATCGCTTCCTGATCGAGAAACTACGAAACATGCCAAACCCTGTTGTAGGTATTACAGATGGAGATTTGATATCGAAAAACCTTGAACTGAGAGAGATCATACAACCAGTTGATTTCAGAGAAAGAAATCTTAGGGACTACCTCGCGACAGCGAATCATTTAGAGCATATCTCAGTAGCAGAATTCTCTTCATACAAGGATTTGCTGAACATAGAAGACAAATGCACGTTCGTCCTATTCGATGGCCCTTGCTGTAAGGAGATTGAAATTAGGGCTCTGGCGATACGTTTTAAGCAGATGGGAATCAAAGATGAATTGGTTAAACTGACACCTGTTCGTGCGCTGGATGGTGGTAAGATATCCTCAGCACGAATCAGAAAAGGAGAGATTGATAGGGAGGGCAACCCATTAAGAGGAACGACCGAACCTGCGAGGAAATTGCCCGAATCCAATCGTGATGGATTGAAGTCACCAAAAGGGGAGCTCTTCTCAGTGCGAGATGGAAGACCAGAGGTCGCTGTGGTAAAGAAACTCGAAAAAGAGGAACCTCCGTGTGTAATTGCAGTTGGTGATGTCACCAGTGTCACCTTGATCCGTGAAGGATTCACTCCTGATGTCTGTGTCGTGGACGGTATAACGAAACGAGGCTCCTATGACGCGCAGCTCGTTGGGGAGAAGGAATATGTCATCTACAACCCTCCGGCAATGCTATATCCTGAAGCATGGTCCACAATGGCAACAGCCCTCGAAGACGGTTACAGGTCGATCATTACCGTCGAGGGAGAAGAGGACTTGATGGGCTTTCCAGCTGTGCTGTTGGCAAAAGAGGGGTCAGTGATGCTTTATGGACAACCGGATGAGGGGATTGTCTGGGTTCCCGTGACAGAGGATAACCAGAGGATTGCGAACGAGTTCCTTCAGATGATGCCCATCATAGAGTAGCAGATATTATGCCATGACTTTTGGAATCTTCTCGATGCAGTCGGTTGCGACTATCCTACCCCCAAGCTCATCTGCTGCTCTTTCGCCAGCCAATCCTGAGATAAAAGCAGCAGCGGAAGCGGTATAGAATGCATCATGCTTGTGAGCAAACAATGCCGCAGTGATACCGGTCAGTACATCACCAGTCCCACCGACTGTCATGGCAGGGTCTCCGGTGTGATTGAATTTGTATCGCCCGTCTGGTGCTGCGACCACATCGACTGGCCCCTTGAGAAGCACCACGGCACCATAACGCAACGCTGTTTCCTTTGCATAGTCGAGTCGCTCATCGAGCGAAAAGGTAGTCTTGATCTTCTTCTTCAAGAGTGCCTTCATCTCACCCCAATGTGGTGTAAGGATTGCCTTGTTGGGCTCGAATACCTGCCCTGTTTCAGCAAGAGCCCTCAGGCCATCAGCATCAATCACCAGAGGCTTACCGAGAGATGCAAGACTCTCAGCCAGCTCCTTGAAGAACGTTTGAGTATCGGATGCTGTACCCATCCCTGGCCCCAGAGCGATGATATCATTTCGCAATGCTTCATCAAGCACGATATCCAAACAACTTCTATCCAGATTAGGAGAGTCTACAACCTTGACCATCAGATTCGGGCTGTAGCTTCGAATCGATGACGCAACTGATTCTGGTGCGATCACCGTTACAAGGTCAGCCCCAGTTCTCAGGGCGGCCATCCCAGCCAATGCCGGAGCGCCCGAGTATGTATCGCTACCACCGACTATCAGGATACGTCCGAACTCCCCTTTGTGCGCCGTCTTTGGTCGAGGTCGGTTGAAGAGCCATAGGTCTCCTTTCCCGCAGATATGGTATGCGTCCTCTGGAATCCCAATGGCTACCACATGTAATGTTCCTACAACCTCTGGGTTCTTCAACAGTCCGGGCTTTGGTGCATGCATCGTTATCGTGTGATCCGCTCTTACTGCGGTGCCGAGAATCTTTCCGGTGTCACTATCAAGTCCACTGGGGATGTCTATGGAGTACTTGATTCCAGGGGCCTTGTTAACCACCTTTATTGCGGTGGCAATGGGCTCACGCACCTTCGAGGTCAGTCCGAATCCCAACAGACCATCGACTAGGATATCGAACTGTTTGATGTCGATGCGCTTCACATCAGATTCTGTACTAAAGATGTGAATGGGAATGGATATCATGTTCTGAAGGATGTCCCAATTCGTGCGGGTATGCTCAGCCGATATCCTGTGCGGGTTTCCGACTAGAAAAACCTCCACAGAAGCTCCAGCCTCGCTGAGATGACGAGCAGCAACAAACCCATCACCGCCGTTGCCTCCAATACCGCAAAAGATTGCAATCTTTTTCTTTGAAATATCAAGATGGGATGCAATTGTCCTTGCGACCTCTCTACCAGCATTCTCCATCAGGGTTCCCAATCTAATCCCAAGGTGTTCTGCATTCAGTTCAAGGACTCGCATCTCAAGGGTGGATAATGGAACTTCTTGCACAGGATCACCGAACGGAGATATGACATTGTGTCTAATGAACCTTTCAAAAACAGCGTACTCAAAAAGAGGAAGAGGTTAGCAAGACGACATTGTCCTGCTAACTCATCTCTTGACTTAATTCTTTGACAGATACTCATGTATCCCTCTTGCAGCTCTCTTGCCAGCGCCCATCGCGCTAATCACAGTAGCTGCACCAGTGACGATATCACCACCGGCGAACACACCAGGAACGGTTGTCATCCCTGTTTCTTCGTCAATCTCAATCGTGCCCCATTTGCTTACAGACAGACCCGGGGTCGTCGAGGGGATGATGGGGTTTGGAGAGTTTCCAATCGCTACAATCACCATGTCAACGTCCAGCACAAACTCGGAATTGGGAATGGGCACAGGTCTGCGTCGTCCGGAAGCGTCGGGTTCTCCGAGTTCCATCCGGATACACTTCATGCCAATCACATGCTTGGCACCGTCACCGAGAACCTCTACAGGATTCATGAGGAGCTTGAACTGAACACCTTCCTCCTCAGCATGATGGATCTCCTCTGCTCGTGCAGGCATTTGTTCACGAGCACGGCGGTACACTATGTAGACTTCCTCGGCACCCAGTCTCAATGAGGTTCTAGCTGCGTCCATGGCGACATTGCCACCACCGATGACTGCAACTTTATTCCCGATGTTAACGGGCGTGTCATATTCAGGGAACCGATAGCCCTTCATGAGGTTCACACGGGTCAAGAACTCGTTGGCTGAGAAGACATCCACGAGATTCATCCCTTCAATGTGCATGAAGTTTGGAGCACCAGCGCCTGAACCAATGAACACAGCCTCGTATCCATCAACTTCCATCAGCTCTTTGATGGTACGAATCTTCCCGATAACGAAGTTGTATTTGATATCGACACCGAGCCTCTGTAGATACTCTATCTCAGCATCGACAATATCCTTTGGCAACCGGAACTCGGGAATACCATACTGGAGTACACCACCGCCCTTGTGGAAGGCTTCGAAGATAGTCACATCATAGCCGAGCAGAATGAGGTCTCCAGCGCAGGTCAAGCCTGCGGGACCACACCCTATCACAGCCACTTTCTTGCCAATCTTTGGCGGAAGCTCGGGGAGATCCTCACCCTTCTGCCGGGCAAAATCTGCGACAAAGCGTTCAAGTCTGCCAATAGCGATTGGCTCGTTCCTGATCCCATAGATGCATGATGCCTCACACTGGGTTTCCTGTGGACAGACTCGACCACAGACAGCAGGAAGGCTGTTTGTTTCCTTGATCTTCATTGCAGCCTCGACGAATTTGCCTTCTTGTACCAACTCAACGAATTGCTTGATTGGCACTTCAACAGGACACCCACTGATGCATTTCGGGTTCCGACATTGTAAGCATTTCATTGCTTCCTCGATTGCCTGCTCGGCGGTGTAGCCCAATGCTACTTCCTCAAAGTTTCGTCTTCTAACATCAGGATCTTGCTCGGGCATAGGAACCTTCTTTGTGGGAGGCTTTCGTTTGCGTTTCGGCTTCTCATCTGCCATCCTTATCTACCTCCAGCCTGCTTCTCCCATTCTTCCAAGGAGATAGCTTCCTTTTCCTTGTAGGCTTCCAATCGTCTCATGAGTTCATCAAAATCGACTTGATGACCGTCAAACTCGGGTCCGTCAACACATGAGAATTTCATCTGACCTCCTACTGACACACGACAAGCACCACACATCCCTGTACCATCGACCATGATACTGTTCAGGCTCACAATCGTGTGAATCCCCTTAGACTCGGTCGTCTTCGCTACGAACTTCATCATTGGAACCGGGCCCACTGCAAAGACCAAGTCAATGTCGCGTCCCTTTTCAATAAGGTCAGCCAGCACAGTAGTAACAAATCCATGGACGCCACAGGAACCATCGTCAGTGGTCTCGTACCACTCATCGCTGATGGACTTCATCTCATCACGATAGATAAGGAAGTCCATGCTACGTGCGCCGTTGATTGTAATGAGATAGTTGCCAGCATCCTTGAAAGCTCTGGCGACAGGATATGCTATCGCACTTCCGCAACCACCACCGATAGCGACGACTGTACCATACTTCTTATCGGCTGGAGTGGCCTTTCCGAGCGGTCCAACGAAGTCTTGGATGAATTCGCCTTCTTCAAGCGTTCCAAGAAGCTTGGTCGTCTTTCCTACTTCCTGAAAGACGATTGTCACCTCTCCTCGATCCCTATCAAAATCAGCCACAGTAAGAGGAATTCGTTCCCCGGTTTCATTGACGCGAATCATAACGAATTGTCCGGGTAGACATACTCGCGCCACATCGGGGGCCTTCACGACCATTAGTGTTGTACGTGCACCGCCAACATTGGCTAGCACCTTCTTTTTTGTAATCTCGTACATTGTAACACTGCCTCGTGTCGGAGGTGTCCATGAATGGGAATTGAGACACGTCGCCGACGCCCCTCAGTGGCTTAGATAAAGGTTTAGGTGTCTTTAGAATACACACGACGGACTTCAGACACCACCAATCCGGGCAATTCCTTCGCCGAAGAAACTGGAATGATAGTTGCTCCAGCGCGTTCAAGTTCTTGAATGGACTTTGAAGGTTTTGCATTCCCCCCTATATGGAAGATAAACATCTTATGGCCATTCTTGGCAAGACTGGCTATTGTCTTGACAAAGGGGTTCCAATTCGAGACACCAGCATCAGTGATAATGATGCTCATTACTGGCGAAACGGATTCATTGCAGAGTGTTTTGATGTCCTTGACTGGCATGACTGTGCCCCCACCTTGGTATGCCATGAGAACTCGTTCCAGCTCAGAACGCTCCCGAGTCCATCCCGACTTCAGGATGCTTCCTGAGAAGTTTATGGCTGCGACCTTGCAGCCTCTTCTGAGAGAGGTGTCCATCGCAGCAAATGCAGAAACTAGAGCGACGTGATATTCACCTCGAAGATCCTTTGCCCCCATCGACCATTGCATCGAACCGCTTGAGTCCAATACTAGTAGGAGATCAGGCAATGACTTGTGGCTTGACTCTCCGTATGAAACCGTGCGTATCCATCGTCGGGTAGACATATTCGGGACAAGCACAGGGAACGCCTGAAGGGATTGCACGATATCCAGTTCTTCAATAGGGTCTCCCAATCGCCATGCGCTAGGTGTCAGAGGAACTTCCCCACTGGGACGTAGTGATGTGACATGGAATCGCAACAGTCCTCGGGATTTTGCCCTATACCAGAACCGTATCCAGTCCTTAGTCATTGTGCCTCCGCCCGAGATCATATAGACAGCCTCAAGATCCTTGAACGAACCTCCACGAGCCTCTACTTCTCGCGCCAGACGTTCCAACTCATCCTCAGATATCGACATTTCTTCTGGATGAAGACACTTCCTTGCACGGTCACCGTTCCTATTCTCAACAGGACTGCCCATCACACCATCGAGGTCTGAAGGGACTAACAACGAACCGTCCCCTGGTGATTCCTTTAACCCAGTGCCTCCCAATTCGTCCTCGGGGTCAGGTAGCCATTCTGCAATCACTTTCGCTATCTCATCAGTTGCCTTTGGCCACTTGCGTTCTGTGTCGATGTGCTTTGAAGCGATTATTACTATGTCCTTAGCGACCCGATGAAGTGTTTCATCATCTATGCGAATATCTGGTAGTGGAAAACCCCACATATGATGATACACTGCAATTACAAGAATCCAAAGAGGGCTATGATCCTGCGTACGAATCGCTGAGTCACGGATTGACTCTGTTATTCGTGACCATGTGATATTTTGGTATCTCTTGAGAAGAAACGAATCCACCACCAGATCGGCAAAGACATTGCACACGAACATGGCAAGGTCATCAGGCAGATGTTTCCTTGCTGCCGAGAACATCATCCCATTGGTCACGCCATCGAAGGGGCAGAGAAGGTAATGTTGGATCTCATGGTGGCTGATGGAACGAAGGAATGGCTCTGCGGTCTCGGCATCCATACTCTGGGGGACTCCAGCCGTATTCAGGTGGACTGTCCAAGACCCAGAGTCAATGTAGAAGAATGAAGATGCCTTCTCATCATGCTCGATGACAGGCTCGGGTAGTGGTGGGTGATAGAAATCCGAGATAGCCTGCGACCATGCCTGTCTTGCAGCCGATTCAAAATCTCCAGACGCGTCCAATGTATATCATCCCTCATTCAGGTGTTTCTCGATTTGCTTCTTTATCTCCAATGCTTGAGCACTCCCAGAAACCTCGATGAATACTGGAGATTCCGGAGAACTGCCAGTCACGTAGATAACAAGGGTGATACCATCAGTTCGTACGACCTTTCTTCGCGGAGGGTTCAGGGTATCCTTCAGGATGCTCGTTGCTCTCGGAATTCTCAGGCTGATATCTGTCCAGAGTTCCTGCCATTGTTCAAAGGTCAACGTGAACTGCGAGAGCGTCAACCGATGTAACTCTTCAGAGATCCGACCAAGTAACATGCTTCGGTTCGGGAAGTCAGGTTTCCCAAGCAAGTCTTGCTGGAGTCTTGTCAGGTTCTTCACATTGGTTGACTTGATTGCCTTCTCGATGTTCTTCACCATAGTAGCATATACCGGACGCTTCAGATCCTTTGCCAGCCTCAAGTAATCGAGTCGTACAAGCAGGTCACTCTTTCCCATCTCCGCCAGCTCTTTGAGCAGTTCCTTGCCACCATCGCCCTGTTTCAATCGGTCCATCAACTGAATTGCAGACTTGCGCTGGGCAAATCGCTGTGTGGCTAATTCAACCAGATGTTTTGTGTACTCGTAGGTATTCCCGAAATACGGAGACTTCTCGACCCCTTCAGAAACGTACTTGGTTCTATGCCAGAAGACAAGAGGTGCAATGGATTTTACCAGTTCGATGCCCACTTCAGAAGCTCCGACCAGCCAAGCAGCAGCCTTGCAGTACCTGTTGAGATCTTTCACCGCACGCACACTTAGAGGAATGATGACCTTGTTGCACACGCTCTTTGCAGTGTTATAGTGACAGCCATCACAAAGGCCAGTTTCGACAGTCAGACTGTGACTCTGGCTCTTATCGACTCGTATACAGGCACCAAACTCACGGACCAGAGAACGCATGAATTCGGAGGCATCAGGGGAAACAGCGACCTTGTCCGCCAGATTCCATATGGTGAGCAGGTCTTCCTCAGTCGTAATCGCAGGTACTTGCCATAACTCGTCGTACCCAAAAAGCCGTTCGTCGCGAGATGCAAGTATCAGCTCGAGGTCGTTCACAGTGGGCATGGTAATGGGGACAGCGATACCGAATCGATCCAGAAATGGGGGCGCCAAGTCAAATGTCCCGCTATCTGTTGGATTCATCGTGGCGTACAGACAATAGTCATCGCAATGCATGACTTCATCATAATACTTCAACTCACCCTCGGCAAGCATTGAGAGGAGGATGTTCTGGGCGTGGGGGGTAAGTCGATTGACCTCATCGATTATCTTCCAGAAATTCGTGATGAATTGACGCCACACCACTACTTCGAGCCCGTCCTTCATTAGAGGACCAGGACGGAGCGTTGCTACCATCTTCTCTTCGGTGAGCTGCGGGTGTCCCCTGAGTACACCGCCGTCAATCTCATCGAGGGTCTTGCCTGTGAGCATTCTCCCAAGTAACTTGATCAGGGTTGTCTTCCCACCACCGTGTCCCCCAACAAGAAGCATCGCTGAGCGAGGAACCAACGAGTTCAGGATGCAAGCACCAACGATTAAAGGCAACTTGACTGTACGGGTCTTTGAACTCGAACGAGAACTTTGCTTGAACTTGAGGGGAAGCTCTTCACTGTGAACAAAGAGTCCCCTACTTTCGACTGTAGCAATCGCGTTCCAGATGCTCTCACGCAGGGGTTCGCTCGTTTTGGTCATGACCTCACAACATATTCAAGATTAGGAACTTCCTCTTAAGATTGATACCATCAGGCGCGAAATGGATATTCTAAATGGCGCTGAAAAAAGGTTACTTCGAAGAGATAATATGTATTCAGGTTTCAATAGATTAACTGCCGAGGGGTGCAATAGTGAGTGATTCACATGACATGACTGAGAACATACTCATACAGGAGCCGGAGGAACTCGATCCAAACAGAGTAGGGCAACCTACTGTCATATCAAGGGCAAAGGCATTCCATTCGGCATTAACCCAGTTTGGGACGACTAAGGAGAAAGTACACTCAAAGGGACTTGTGTTCGGTGGCAGAGTACTGCTTATCGGGAACCCGGGAACCGACTTTGAAGCATTTGCTCACCATGTTGCATATGAGATGCCAATGAATCTCATCAGGCTAAGAATCGAACAGTCGCTGGGTGATACCCAACAGATGACCAACTCTCTCAGAACCTTGATAGAGGTGGCAAAACGCAACTCTCCAGCCATAATCTATCTCGATAAGGTCGATGTGATTGCACGGAAAGATACGGAACATGCATCTTCATTCATGGACATCCTGAAAGAATCCTTATGGGACAATGACGAGATTCTGATTGTGGGAGCTACATTGCACCCTGAAAGAATCGAAGAGGGAGTGCTGTCCATCTTTGACCGCGTATACCTATTTGAGCCCCCCACTTACGAAGAACGGAAGACTATCATTGAACAATTACTAGGCGAGAGGAAAGACCTCGATCCAGCGCTGGTTTCAGAGCTGACAGAGGGATGGGGTTTCTCGGACATCCTTCATCTGGCAACGGCATTCCTGACAGATGTCCCACAGGAAACAAAGCCGTACTCGAGGACAGAACTTGAGAAGATGCTTCAGTCTATAGGCATCGTTGCCCTTACAAGGAAAGAAACCCGCGAGTACATCAACATCACCGCAAAAGGGAGTCACATCCCCGCATATCCGACAGTTGACGCGCAGTTTCCCGATGATTTTTTGGACCAGCTGTACCTGTTGGCCGTGGGGGACGACTTTCAACAGACCCAGAGGGTCATCGAAACCCTCAACGGGAGCCTCCCACTCACTCGGGGAGATAGCGAATTCCTGAGCAGGTATCCATTTCTCCTTACTGGAAATCCCGAAGACAGGTTGACACGATTGATGAGAGCCAAGCGCACAAGGGACAGATTGAGCAGACTGATGGGAAGGTAAGTATGTGAAGCAGTTCAACGTGAGTGTGGAGTCGGTCAGACTAAAGAATTTCCTCTCCTTTTACGAGGGAGAGGTACAGTTCGATTCAGGTTTGACTGTGATCGTTGGACCCAATGGCTCAGGCAAGACATCCATCTTCCATGCACTAAAGTTCGCATTAGGTTCGAACCAACGCGAGAACCGATACTCAAAATGGAGTGATTTCATTCGTCATGGGGCTAACCTTGCAGAAGTAGAAATACGAGTACGCGTCAATGGACAACATCGTAGTCTTGTGAGAAAAATATCAAGGGACGGAGTACCAAGATCCTATGTCGATGGTAAAAGGGTAAAGGCTGCCGAGCTGCAGACACTGGTGGATACTCTTGGTTTTGATATCGACAACCCGCTTGTGTTCATGCCACAGGAACGAATCAATGCTCTGCGGGATATGGATCCGGTGGAAGTCAGGAAGCTTATCGAAGAAGGAACTGGTTTGAGTTCCCTTCGCGACAGGATCATCATGGAAGAAACAAAGGTTCAGTTCGCTCGTGAACGGCTTGATGCTACTTCAGCAGAGGCTGAGATGGTCCAAAGGGAAATCGAGCTGCTTCAGGGGGATATAGAACGACTCAAACGAAAACGTGAACTACTGAAAGAAGAAAGGACTCTTGACATAGAAGTGAAATGGGCCACCGTGGATGATCTGTCATCTAAGATTAATACCATCAAAGACGAGATTGAAGAGAAAGAGAAAGGACTCGGCGAGATTCTTGAGGAGATCTCCAAGTTAGAGTCCGAGATAGTCAATGAAGAGGAACGGCAGAACGTATTGGATACCGAGGTTTCTCAACTACAAAGAGAGATGGGCAGTATCACGACACGCATTGAGGAAGAAGAACGAAGGCTCGCAAAGATAGAGGCAGAAACAAAGTCCACGTTGGATGAGATCAAAGAGCTGGAGAAGAGGGTATCTGCTGACAAGAAAAAGAGAGAACGGGCAAAAGAAGACCTGCGTCGGATTAGTGCAACAAAGGAGATGATGATGGAGGAGCAACATAACCTCTCCCAGAGTATCGATGAGATAGACGAAGAGCGGACAAGGATAGAGAACTCACTTGCTGCATTTGCAGAATGGAACGCCCAGAGGTCTGAGGTGCTAAGCACGTTTCGAGCTCTCCAAGCTGACTTGCGAGGAAAGGATCTTCTCTACAGGAGTCTGCAAGAGAAACTGCAACTTGACGAGGCAGAACTCCATTCCATCGAGAACAAATGGAAACATGTCTGGAGTGCCATGGAAAAAACCGATGAAAAGGAACTCGTGGCAAGGAAGGCACACCTCGAACGAGAAATGGCGTCCCTGAATGAGAAACGGTTCAGGTTGGTGAGTCAGACAGCACAGCTCCAGAAGGAAATTGATGATATCAGAATCAAACTCTCTGAGAGCACGAAAAGGATACCGGACAATGTACTGGAACTGAAGAAGGCTGTCAAGGAACACAACCTCGAATCCGTATTAGGCCCAATCATTGAAGTGATATCAGTCAAAGAGGAGTATGCCCGCGCCGTTGAAGCTGTCATCCCCTATCATATGGCGTTCTCATTCATTGTTGAGGACGAAAGAGAATATGTTCTGCTTACGAAGATAAGGAACGAACTCGGCGCAGAAGCACCTATCATCCTGCTGAAAGACGAAGTGGATGTGGTAGAAAAACCTGATGTGCCAAAACGAAAGGGTACTATCGGATGGCTTTGGGATCTCATTGAACTTGATACTGAAATCGTAGATAAACTGGGACGGGCCTTCGGACACTATCTAGTCACTTCCAAATATCAGGACTCCGAACGAACGTCTCTGAAAGATGGCATCTTGTCAGTTTCACTCGTGGGCCAAAGGGTAGAGCCATCTTCATCCCGACTGGTCAGCTATCCTAGACAAGAACCCACAGGGGTAATCGCTACTGCTCCGCTTCAAACACGCCTTGAAGAGTCAGAGAAGGAGTTGAAAGGCGCCCAGAAACAGGTTTCAGATATCATGAGCCAAATTGAGAAGAATGCTCGTGAGAGAGAAGAAGTGATGGATCTCATCAGCCGGATTACCAGATGGAGTGGTACTTGGGAGAGACGAAAGAAACTTCGAGATATGATACCTGAGCAACAGGAGCGCATCGTTGCGCTCGATGATGAGATAAAGGAATTCCAGTCTAAAATAGCCAGGGCTGAAAGGGAGTTGAAGAAACTAGATGCCTCACAGCCTCCTGAACGAAGCAGGCTCGTCGCAGAGCAATCAGCAATACGTATGAGGTACAGGGAACTGAGGGAACAGCTTGCTGAGGTCGAGAGCAACCTGCAAACTGCCGAGAGGGATCAAGCTGCAAAACGGGCTGAGGTGAGCAGTCTTGGAGAGAGCATTACAATACTTTCAGAAAGAGTCACAGACCTT
>JAJRZD010000007.1 GCA_024275415.1 archaeon | reverse complement strand
TATAATTGTGTCCAGATGACCTTTAGAACACAGCCATTCTACATCCTGTTCTTCTAATCGCTATATCTGCCTGATATGTAATGGACGTATAATCTATTACCTCATAGTATGAGAAGAGCGTAAAACGTGCCAATCCCCATAAGTGAAGGGGTATGCCGGCAGGTTCGTTCTATCATTTTCCTGCCGGCGGTGGGCCCTCAGTGGAGAGAGTGGTAGAGAGAGAAGGCCCAGAGCAGATGTCATGTTACGAGGTATGACCGCATGGGGATCATGTGTCACATACACTAACTTTTGTGCGAGAATTTAAAGCCCTACAAGTTAGCGAGCTAATTAGACAATGAGGCGATTCTCCATGGAAATACGATGCGACTCGTGTGAAAATATGAACTGGAAAGTGAAGATATTCGAGATGCGTGTAATGGGACAATCAATTGTCTATACCGCCTTGAAATGCCAAGGATGTGGAGCAATTTATCCACTTCAGGAACTTGGGAAGAATGTAAGCAAGGGTACCATAGCCTCCATGCTTAGAGAGTAGTCATTACCAGACCTGATGTGTTGGTACTAATGCACAAGGTACGGGGAGATCGAAACCACATAGTTGTAGATTCTTCTCGTTCTTTTTTGCTTCGAAGACTGATTATATGATTCGGTGCCGTGCAGCTCTAGTATTTCATCATGAATGGATTCTCTAGGGTTTCCTTCAGAGCCTGAAGGAACTCTCCTGCAGGAGCACCATCTAGGACTCTGTGGTCAACCGCACAGCTCGCCATCATCATATACCTGATGGCAATCATGTCGTCGATTACGATGGGCTTCTTCTTGATCTGCCCGAGAGCAAGGATTGCGGTTTCTGGAGGGTTGATTACAGGAATGAACAGGTCAACCTTGAACGGTCCGAGGTTGGAAACCGTGAAAGTACTTCCCGTTAGTTCCTCCGGGGCAAGCTTGTTCTCCCTAGCCTTCTTACCCAATGCCTTGGTTTCTTGAGCAATCTCTGTGATGGATTTCGAGTTTGCATGTCTGACCACGGGGACAATGAGTCCATCGCTTGTAGCCATAGCAACGCCCAGATGAACCTCATCGAACATATGTAACTCGTTGCCCGTGAGCATCGCGTTGAACTTCGGGAACCGCTCAAGGACATCCGCTACCGCTTTGAGAATGATGTCATTGAAGGAGATACGAATCCCAAGGGTCTTCTCAACCGTATTGTTGAGTTCCTTTCTAAGCGCCACAGCCTCGGTCATGTCAATCTCGGTGATCATGGTGATGTGTGGGTTCTGGGCGCTCTGAGTCATCCTGCGAGCGATGGTTCTTCTTAATGGGGTGAGGGTTTCTACACGTCGAACCTTGCGGCCATCAGCGATGGGTATTACAGGTGAAACTGACACACCTTGAGCCGCGATGACATCTTTCTCGACAATGCGCCCCTCAGGCCCTGTGCCTGTGACATATGCCAAGTCCACTCCTAGCTCCTTTGCCTTCTTCTTTGCACGCGGAGATGCTTTGATACGACCTCCAGCCATGACTGACACAGCTTTCTTTGCAGGAGCATCGGGTTTCGTCGGGGTTGTTGTGGTCTGTGCTGGTACTGTCGTTGTTGCTGTGGTGGATTCGCCCAGTTTGCGTGGCTTAATGTCAGGTATCTTCTCCCCTTTCTCACCAATTATGGCGATAGGCTCACTGATTGGGATCTCATCATTCTCCTCACAGAGTATCTTGAGGAGTACCCCATCAGCAGGAGATTCCAATTCGAACTCGTTCTTCTCGCCAAATATCTCCACAACGGGCTCGCCTTTT
>JAJRZD010000088.1 GCA_024275415.1 archaeon | reverse complement strand
TCAAGACGAGGAATTCAAGTCGTTTGAGACCCTTGTCGAGTATGGGGATATGAAAAAGAAGTTCGATGACTTCGAACTGACCGTTCGTGGAGGACGTATTACAAAGGGGCAGATCATCGGCATCTTGGGTCCTAACGGTATTGGAAAGACCACCTTCGTAAAGATACTTGCTGGGGAGTTGGATCCTGATGAGGGAGAGGCACCAAAGAAGACGACAGCAGGGTTTGACTTGAGAGTAAGCTACAAGCCGCAATATATCAGCCAAGACTATCCTGGCACGGTTCGGATGTACCTCCGTGAAGCCGGTGGCAGTACCGTGGATTCTTCTGACTTTAGAACGTCGGTCATCAGGAAGCTGGGCTTGGAGCATCTCATGGAGCATGCTATCGTGGATCTTAGTGGTGGCGAACTCCAACGCGCCGCCATTGCTGCATGTCTTGCAAAAGAGGCTGACATCTACCTGTTTGACGAACCCTCGGCTTTCCTAGATATCGAACAGCGCCTTGCGAGCTCGGATGCCATCCGCAAGACGATACAGAACAATCAGAAGACTGCATTCGTGGTCGAACACTCAATTCTCATGGCAGACTACCTGAGCGATAGTATGGTCGTCTTTGATGGGATTCCTGGCAAGAAAGGAATTGCTTCTTCGGTCACGACACTACGAGCTGGGATGAATGCCTTCTTGAAACAGATGGGAGTCACCTTTAGGCGCGACCCTCAAACAGGGCGCCCTCGTGTGAATAAGGACGGTTCGCAGCTCGACCAGCAGCAAAAAGCAGCAAACGAGTACTACTACATAGGAAAATAAGGTGTTATTGACCTAAGAAACATTCAAAGGATTAGACTCTAGCTTATGATAGAACGAACATCATTCATCCACCTAGAATCACGCAGAAGGTTAACCTATGTCTTTCCCCCAGATACGCTCGTCTGCATTGGAGATTCCCTCTACAATACTGAAACTTTTAGGAATTGAGGTGCCGGTTGGTCTTCCTGAGCCAAATGCAGAAATCCTCGAGAAGTTTACCCCCAGGGCTATCGTAATGGTCATTCTCGATAATTTTGGTCTCTTCGAGGCAGTGGTATACAAGCCCGAAGCACTAATCAAAAACTTGGAGGCCCTCGTCCTTATCGACACTGATGATCCATATGCTGTCCCACTGACCCAACGGCTTCTTTCCGGATCCACAGTAGGAGGATTCCATCTTATCGAACATGTCAAGTCATATGGCAAGTTTGTCCGAGTGGTATGCCGCGCTGAGGACACCTCCGACTTTGGCTTCGATTCTTCCTACTCCATCATCGCACGCGATGACATGAATACTTACATCGAGTCTACCAAGCATGTCTTCAAGAGCGAGCTATTGGTGCTCCATTTCCTCGACTTTGAAAGCCTATATGCCCAATACGGACATCGAACCCCTCCCAAGACTCTCTTAGAGAAGATAGTCAGGCGTACTGACAACTGGATTAAAGTCCTGATGCGTCAGGCTCGAAAGGACACGCTGTTCATCATAATCGGGAACCATGGACGGCATCCAATTCCGCTCAATTACGAAGGAAAACTGGCCGAATGGAGAAAGGCGAACGCTCCCATTGCAATCATGTTTCAGAAAAGATCAGATTAATGCCGGTAGTCCAAAGATGATGGCAATTGCTCCCAAGAGCAAGCACAATTTCCAGAAGCTGACCCTTTTTGCGACGCGGAGGAGGAACTCCATGGATGCCAATCCTGAAACGAATACAATGATCTCTACGAACAGCAAATCTAGAGGAGCGATGGACGGCAGGACGGCAGAGCCAGTCATGAATTCGACTGCAAGTATCCCGAGCACTGCCGGGACACTCATTAGGAAACTGAATCGCAATGCTGTTTCTTTGTCCACTTTCTGCATCAGAAGCGCAGACACTGTTAACCCTGACCTGCTTAGACCTGGCAATACTGAGAAACCCTGTACTAATCCCGTTATTGCAGAAACACGGACATCTGGCTCGATTTCATCCATGCCCTCCCCATCGGCCCTTAACTTAGGGAGATACAACACGCCCGCAGTAACTACAAGAAGCACTCCCACAATGACATTGAGAATCTCCCCTTGGAACAGTAGCACTGCATCTTTCAGGAGGAAATAGAGTGGAATGGCTGTTATCGCAGTACATACTGTTGCGACGAGCAAGTTGCGAAATAGTTCTCTGTCTTTCAATGATAGCACTTCAACTATGGTTCGTGGATATCTTGCAATCACCGCAAGTGCCGTTCCCAAATGAAGCCATACTACTAGAGTAATTAGCTCACTGGGAGGAACCGAGCCAAAGTTATAGACGAACAGCACTGCCTGCCCTTCTGAGGATATAGGGAGCCACTCGACGAATCCTTGAATCAACCCAACTATGATGTGCCAGAGTTCCACTTGTATTTCCTCGACGTTTTCAGCGCCTACCATAGACTTAAATCTACTCCAAAACCGAAGTGCGGTCGGAGAGAAACTTCGAGATGGTCATTGATAACAGTCGTTTCCTCACCTCCGAGCTCGGGAACATCACTCAGATGCTTGAAGAGCATTTCCGAATCGCTCTTGCAGCGAACAAGATCATCGCAAAAGCGCTCCCTGATTGGCTTTGTGATAATAAGCCGATGTCCACGGAGGACTTGAAGAAAGTCACCGAACTTGAGGAAAAGGCCGATGAAGTGAAACGTCACATCACACTTGAGCTAGCAAAAGCACATACACTGATGCAACGTGAGGATCTATTGCGACTTGTACACTACACCGACAAACTTGTGGACGGCGCAGAGATTGCTTGCAATCACCTAGACGCCGTAATAAAGTCCTCCTGGACTCCCACTGGAGAACTCAAGGATCTGATTGAAAGGCTTGGTAAGCTAGTCATTGATGAGATCAAAGAGGCGCGGGAAGCTGTACGATTCCTGTCAATAAACATGGAGAATTCGATGAAGAAAGTAGATGAGATATGCTCGCTGGAGAAAGAGATCGATATCCTGATTCGGGAGATTGTGACCATCCTCTATCCTTCAGGACTAGACATAGGGATACTCTTACGCTTCAGGGACTTCATGAACATGATGGAAGACATCGCAAACTTTGGCGAGGATGTCGCTATCACGATTCGTTCTCTTTCATTGACATTGAACACGTAAGGTGGCAAGTTTGTCCGAGTCCTCGAAACCGGCATCAGCAGACTTTGTTGGCGATCGAGGCATCGTGTGGAACCCCCAGGATGGGATGAAACTCTATGCCAACGGCTATTTCGGGCAACCAGTAGGCATACGGAAACCAAAGAGTCCTGAATTCGACAAGCCTCTTGAGCTGTCGCTAGTGGAATGTGCATATCTCATTAGTGAGGGTCGATTGCAGGTCAGGGATCCTGTTTCAGGAGAACCGTTGTCCCTTGATGACCTCTTGAAGATTGGAAGACAGCAATCCGATGAGTTTGTAGACCGATTTATGGTATACTCGAACCTACGTTCTCTGGGCTATATCCTACGCCCTGGCCTGAAATTCGGGACCGATTTCGCTGTCTATGAACATGGTCCGGGAAAGGATCATGCTCCATTCCTTGTCCACGTCATTCCTCAACGGAAGGGAGTCATCCCCCTTGACATTGTACGAGCGGGACGGCTTGCGACCAGCGTCAGGAAGAGGTTCATCATTGCCACTGTCAAAGAGGACGGGGATGTATTTTACTATTCCTTTATTTGGCACAAGCCATAATGAATGGCTCCATCTACCTATATGTCAGAAAAGGTCATAAGGCTGGTTGACAGATTGCCTCATATCTCATCTAGCCAACGATGGTGATACTGAATGGCTGACAAGGCTGAAAACGCAAAGGCTTTTGGTGCACTCCTCGCCCAGGCTTGGGAGAACACCCCATCCTTCATCTGTAGTAATGATGACTATATTTACTGTCTCTATCCTGTTGATGACAGCAAGGAAAAATGGCATGAGGCATCCCTGACATTCCCTGATGGATCTCTCGATCAGAAAGACATCGATGCAAGCCAAGCCATCGCACTACTGATTGAGGAGCTCAAGGTCTTGCCGACTTATGGTGCTGATTCGATAGTTACCTCGAAAGACAAACTGGATCAGGTGGCTGGTCGGCTTGCTACCTTAGTAAGTTGATGTGTTCCCGACTCAGACGAGCGTTTCTAACGCTCGATTTGTGCTTTATATGGTGGGGGAAAGATTGCCCGATAATCTCGTAGACTGTCCGCACTGTAGTGCCAAGGTTCCTTCAGGACGATTCTGCAGTGAATGTGGAAAGCCACTAAATAAAGCAGTGGACGATGAACCTGAAGCGGTGCTGGAAGCACATCGAGCTGAGCTTGACAAGATCTACGAAGAAATAGAGGAACCCCATATTTCAGAGCATCTCTCTTACCCCGAGTTCCAGTTCTCAATTGATGGGATGGACTCTCAAACAATGGCCATCATCTTTGCAAGAGCAGAAATGAAGGTACTTGATGAGGAGTTGGATCGTATCATTGCAGAGATAAGCTCGACACGTCATGCGTTAGACCTCGAACATGCAGACAAGGATCTCCTCATCTCTCGGGCGCGTGACCTTCGCCATGAACTTGATGAAGCCAAATCCCGTAGGGCAAAGCTTCGGTCTGTGGAGGGTGAGATACCTCTAAAGAACACGCTCTCTCAACTCATGATCCAAACTGCCAAGCTGGAGAAGCTGAAGTCTGCTGAGAAGACACTGGATCCAGTAGTATTTCAGGAGGAGAAGAAACGATTGCAAATGAAAATCAAGTATTTGCAAAAGGATCTCGTTTCAGCACTCAAGACCTCTAAGCAGTGGCTCAAGTCCATGGACAATGAGATCAAACGGTTGCGAAGGGAGATCAGCAGGCTTGACGCGAAACTCAAGATTGGTGATGTATCTCAGACTGCCTATGACTCCATGAACAGAGAGCTTTCCAAGGCAATCAGTATCATTGAAGGTGGAAAGAGATCGCTAGAAGAAACAATCACGTTGGCAAAGAAATCGAAATGAACGATGATAGGAGTAGATTTCATGATGGACGGGTTCAAAGAATGTACCCCTTTTTGTGAATCTTTTAGATGCATACAAGACCGTGGAACCCTGAAATTCCGTAAGAAAAGCGGCAAAAAGGTTGCATGGTGCACATCTTTTGATGATGTGTGTGATGGAGCTTGGTGCCAGTATAGCAAGTGCACCATTAGAAAAATGACTGACAACGGAAGATGTAAACGGGAAAAAATCCCCAAAAGAGTTGTCACAGTTCCAGAGCATGATCTTATAGAAGATCCTTCTGCTATCCCCGACAAGTATGCGAAGAAGCTACGTGGGAAGCTAGAATTCTAGAACACGACGTTTCAAGCCTTCCCACAATCTCTATAAGCAACACTAGTGCAGCCTGTATAGAAGGTGACAAGACTTGTTCGAAGAAGTGAAATCTGAGATGAGAGCTCTCATCTATTTCATGGTAGGAATGTCAATGCTGGCGATTGGGCTCCTGCTGGGCCAGGCAGCGTTTGCCATTGGCTATCTGACAATGCCATAGTGCTTTAAGACCTATCAGGGGCTTATCCTTGACAGAACTGAAAGAGATTATTCATCTCTTGCACACCTTTGATGGGATCTCTCGAAAGTTCGTCCTTCCCGATATCCTTCGCAAGTTGCGTGAGCAGTCTTACAATGGCAATACTCCTCACTCTCTCGGAGAGGATTCGGCTGCCATAGGCACTGACTCCGATGAGGTGATTCTTCTTACAACAGATTCTATCGTTGAGGAGCTTTGTCTGAACCATCCCTTTTCAGCAGGTTTCAATGTGGTCCTAGCTAACACCATGGACATCTATGCAGCTGGGGGGCGTCCGACCTCCTTTGCCGTTGCATTGTCGTACTCCGATCAAAAGATTGGTGATGCTATTCTCGAAGGGCTGATACAGGGCTCCCAGAGATTCCAAGTACCCATTGTACGAGGACACACTAACCCTAGCTCCAGCTCTACCTATGTCGTGGGGTCGGCGACTGGGACCGTAAAAAGGAATCACATGCTAACGGCTGGAGGGGCTGAGGATGATGATGTCCTAATCCTTCTATTCGATTCGATAGGGAAGAGGGGTTCCAGTTATCCTCTAGGATGGGACACTGTTACACACAAGGACTCAGAGTCTGTCATCCTGCGTTTCACAACCATGCTCGATTTAGCCGAAAAAGGTCTCCTTCATGCTTCAAAGGATGTTTCTGTCGCCGGACTTGTCGGGACAGCTGGGATGCTCGTCGAGTATTCTTGGAAAGGAGGTACGATTGACCTCGATGTAGTCAATGCGTCATGTCCACCATCAATCCCACTTACTGATTGGATTCGGATGTTCATATCGTCAGGCTTTCTTGTCAGTGCATCCCGTGAAGAACTTGATAAAATCACAAGCATTGCCAATGCCCACAAGATGACCGCAGTCAAGATTGGGGTCGTGAATGACTCAAAACAACTCTCCCTGCGATTGGGAACCGATGAGATGGTTCTCTTTGATTTCTCACAGGGTCCGGTTCTGACTCCTCGAGGGCATTGAATTCCCTTGTCGTTATAGTTAAATTGCTCACATCCATCAAGATTCCTGAAGTGTGAGCCGTGGAACGATCCAAAGAAAAAACCTGCAGCATAGTAGGGTGCGAAAAACCCTCGAAAAGATCATTCTCTACAGAGCGTATCGGACAAAGCATCACATCTTCAGGATTGAAGGTCAAAGACGCGCGTAAGAGGAAGACCTATCTCTGTCAAGACCATTGGAAGAAAGTGAAGAAGGCATTCAAGAAGGAAACGAAGCCCGAACGTATGAGATGGGGTCACTAGATTCTTCAGGATGCGCTAGCTTCGAATCGAGCAAACACGTTTGGTTGCCTTTTAACGATGACCGGAAAAAAGAACAAGACTCTCCCTCGCTTACAACCGAATTACAAGCTCTGGCTGGAACATGCAGGAGAGTATGTTCTTGGTCCTGGTGCCTATGCGCTTCTCAGAAGCATACACACGACTGGCTCTATTTCGCAAGCAGCAAAGGATCTTGAGATGTCTTATCGCTATGCGTGGGGCGTAATCAGGAAAATCGAGGCCAAGCTGAATGCCAAGCTCGTCCAGTCCTACAAGGGGGGACATCATGGTGGTGGAGGGGCAACTATTACAGACTATGGTCTCTCGTTGATGGAACTATATGACCATGTGAATCGGCAATTCTCCGATTTCATTGCGACACTTGAATGAGCCTAGAGGAACTTGATTTCTATTGCCTTGTTCGGGCAGTGACTCTTGCATTCAAGACACATGATGCATTCTGGTGAATGGACGCGCTGGTACGGGTATCTCCGAATCCTGATGTTCATCGGACATACAACCTCACATGTGTTGCAGACATCAGGGGTGCATCGTGCAGGATTCCTGCCAATGCCCACAAGAGCGTCTCTTGAGAATACCCCATAGAGCCAGCCTGCTGGACACAACCATCTGCAGAACCAGCGTGGGAACCAGTATGACACGATTACCACGAGCGCAACGAAAATGATCTGTAGCCATACAACTGCTCCCCATGTCCCAAGGAGCCACATGTTATCAAATCCTGTTGGCCAGTTCTGGCTTGGTACAATAACAAAGAGAATGTATGCTGGATTGAACTGGTCGAACACAGCATCGGCAAAGATGCCAAGGGCATCCTTCAGAGCATCTGCGGTACCAAGGACAACGCTCACACCAATCCAGACAGTGAAGAACATAACGATGAAGAAGATGTATGCCTTCATCCTCCCAAGTTCCTTCTCGGTTCCTGGTGATGGTCGGATTTTCTCCCTGTTCGGAAGTGTCGCGAAATCCTGAATCGTCCCGATGGGACAGACCCAGCCGCACGCTGACCTCCCAAGGATTGTGACGATGATGACCATTGCTCCCAATGTGAAGAATGGGAAGAGCCCACTTGTGAACTCTCGCTGCATGACATCAAATGACCCGCCTATTACTGCATATTCTGCTTCTAAGGGTGAAATGATTGGCAGGGTCGGGAGGATGTCTCGAAAACCAGTCCAGAACTGTGTGATAGCTTCCTGTCCCCACCATGCAGTCAGGATGTATGCATTTATCCCGAGGAAAAAGACAATCTGGACAATCCTTCTGAGCATCCTGATGTTGAATATCAAGCCAAGTGGGTTACCTCTCTTCTTGCCTTTGGCCTTCTTTTCCTTGGGTTCTTTCTCCAGTTTGGTTTCATCCGATGACGTGGACTGCTCGTCCA
This sequence comes from archaeon, assembly GCA_024275415.1. Classification (GTDB taxonomy): domain Archaea; phylum Asgardarchaeota; class Thorarchaeia; order Thorarchaeales; family Thorarchaeaceae; genus MP5-2226. The sequence continues at coordinate 12,979 of JAJRZD010000088.1, read as the reverse complement.
GCTCTTCTGTGTCCGACTTATCTGAATCCTCGGCCATGTTATTCAGTCCTCGTCTTCGGTGTGCTTCGAGGCGGGAACTTGTGGGTGCATTAAAAAGATTGTGCTGAGCGTGAGCCTCCGACTGCTAAATCGAAGTGAATGTGACGAGTATCTGGTCTGCAACTAATTCGACTGTCAGAGTGTAGATTCCCGAATCGCTGGGGGGAATAAGGACAATCTCGTGCAAGTATGAATCGCTCCAAAATCCATCTTGGATGCCCTCCTTTACATATGCAATGCTTAGTATGTTATTCGAGGAGGTTATCTCCACATATTTTGGAACCCTTATCTCGACTGACAACTCCGTTTCGTTCCCTCCATCTACGGTAGCAGTGAGATTATGGACACGTTCTGCAAATGTCTGAGCAGACTCGAAGGATGATATGTTGGAAAAGGTCTCTATAGTGTATGCGAGTATCGGCACTCCAACAATAACCACAGTGGTAAGTCCTATTGCGATAAGCATCATCTTTTCCATTGACCGAGAAACCATACCTCCCTGTTACACACCGCCACAAATAAGGTACACTGATAGGACTCCTGCGAAGGTTTAACATGCGACTCGTTCCTACTTCATACGAGCACTATGGCAAAAGACATCCCGGTTCATATTGGGCTTGTTGGTCATATCGATCACGGGAAAACAGAACTCGCACGGGCTATGAGTGAAAAAGTTTCCACGGCTGGTCTGGACAAGCATCCCCAATCAGAAGAGCGTGGGATAACCATTGACCTTGGCTTCACTATGTTCAAGCTCCATGAATATCTCGTCACGCTCGTAGACGCTCCCGGTCATGCCGATCTCATCCGAAGTGTGGTCGCAGGTGCGAGTATCATCGATGCTGCCATAGTCTGTGTCGCGGCTGACGAGGGACCAAAGATTCAGACTGGCGAGCACATTATCATCCTTGGCGCTTTCGACATCGACCCCGTCATTGTCGCAGTCACGAAGAGCGACTTAGTTGGTGAACTAGAACTTGAGCGAATGGCCGGTCGCATACGCTCAATTCTTGATGGCTCAGGCATCAAGAACTATGATATCGTCAATGTGTCCGCCAAGACCGGCAAAGGAATTGACGATCTCAAGTCTCTTATCTATCGAATTGTCAAGCCACATATTCGGGACACGCAGAACCCGTTCCTCATGCCAATCGACCATGCTTTCCCGAAGAAGGGACATGGCACGGTCGTGACTGGGACGATTCTTAGGGGATCCATCAGCACAGGAGGCACTGTTCAACTCGTCCCACACAGCGACCGCGTTCGGGTACGTTCCATTCAAGTCTTCGGTGAACAACAGGAGAAAGCACAGGCCGGAAACCGTGTCGGTGTTAACATCCCGGATGTCAAGAGTGAGTCCATTCATAGGGGCGACTATCTCTGTGCTCCCAGCTCACTCCCCGCAAGCGACAAGGTCTACGCTACAATCTCACTGAATCCACTCTATCGAGGGAAAGTAACCAAACGTATGGTGTTGAGTGCCACTATTGGAATGCCTACAGTGACTGCCGAAATTGTCCCTTTCATAACCCGTTCTGATGGTATCCGAGTCGTACTGGACGAGGCTCAGGACTCGCTGTTCTTGGCAGCTGTCCTCCTTCAGAAGAAGATTGGAGTGGAACCTGGAATGCGTGTCTTACTGATGCGAACCGACCTGCGTCCCACTGCCATGAGGATTGTTGGAACCGGCACCGTTACTGAAGTGCCCGACAGGATTATCCTATTCAAGCAACGAGTTCGTAAGGGTACGGTGTTTCGTATCCGAGAGAACGATGTACTTGTCGAAGGACTGGCTTCAACGAAAGAGATTGCAGAGCGTTTGCAGGGGCATAGTTTGTCCACTGCTTCTGGTCATTCTGGCAAAGTGACTGGCACCTTTGGCACTCGTGGGGTCATTTCAGCGACCTTTACCCGGTCAGTCGATGTGAATGACAAGGTATTCTATGAAACTTTGAGAGAGGAGGAGTTCTCATTTGGACATTGAGAAGATGATTGAGGATTTGATACCCAAGAATATGCTTCGGCGTAGTGAAACCACACTAGGGGCTCTTTTGGGGCCTCTCCGTAAGGTTCTCCATCAGCGAAGGTTCTTGGATGAGTCGTTGAGCGATTTCCAAATTGACCTGATCCTGAAAGTACTTGCATCCCTTGACACGGACAAAGATCCCGAGGCAGCTAGAGTGGGCGAGCGAGAGGCCCGGATAGCATCACCATTGGTTTCTGAGCTAGCAGCAGGTTTCAATCATGGGATAGGCCGAAGTGGTCATGTTACTGCCCCGCAACCCAAGGCGCCAGGCGCATCAATAATGCAGCAAATCGTGAATCAAGTCGCTCTCGATGCGATGAAGCGACTAGGGGTTCCCAATGTCCGGTATGGTATCGTCCTACCACTTTCTACAGGCATGTCATTGGCCTTGGTAGCAGCAGCTCTCCGACAACATTACAACGTCAAGAAGATACTGTTCCCCCGCATAGACCACACTTCGCCTAAACGGGCGATTGCCATCGCTGGTGTCGATTTGGAAATTACTCCGACCGTCTTGAACGATGATGCAGTGGACGCCGATCTGGGCTATTTGGAGAATGCCATTTCCAGAGAAGACAACACCGCCGTCCTTGCCACGACCACCTTCTTTCCACCACGGACACCTGACCCGATAAAAGAGATTGCCAAGCTCTGTCAGAGCCACGACGTCCCATTGTTCGTCAACAATGCATATGGCGTTCAGTCCCTTGAGATCATGCAGACGATTCGCAGCGCCATTGACGCTGGAAGGGTTGATATGATCATACAAAGCGGTGACAAGAACTTCCTGACTCCTGTTGGCTCATCAATCCTTGTATCACCAAATGAGGAGATTATTGAGAAAACTGCCGAGTCCTATGCAGGCAGGGCTAGTGCTGCCCCACTCGTTCAGACCCTTGCATCGCTCCTATCTTTGGGGCTGCGGAGATATGAAACCCTGAGGTCTCAGCAGGTGGAATGCCGTACTCTGCTTGAGGAACGGCTGACAGAGCTGGCTGAAAGGATAGGCCAGCGCATCCTGAGCACAACAAACCCGATTGCCTGCGCCATGACTTTGGAGGGCATTGACGCACAGTCATTGGGTGGACGCCTCTACAATAGGCGTGTCACAGGACCAAGGGCGGTGGGGTCTGGGCAGTATGGATCCTGCATCTACCACTATCCAGTGTCCTATCTGGTCATGAACGCAGCAATAGGTGCAACAAAGAATGATATAGAGGCTGCTACAACCAAACTCTATAAGGAAATCAGCAAGTAATATGGACTTGCTTGAAGAATGGAGAGTCCGCCATTGAACGATGACGCGTTGCCTTATAGTGCCACTGCAACCATCCCTTATGTGGATGACCCCTCAGTGGTATTCCGAGTTGCCTGGTATGTGATTGCATCCGCGCCAGGAGTATATCTGTCAAACTATTCCGAACCCGAGAGCCAAGAATTCCATGGGACTGCAAGATTTACATTGCGTTCCGAGAAGAACTCGATGCACGTCACTTTCTCTGTCAAAGGGAACAATGCCAGCATCGAACTGGAAGTCCGAGGTGACAACGAGCAGGAAATCACAGCATACATCGAATCGGTTTCCGCTGACATCAATGCAGCTCTAGACAAATACCGCGTTTTGGGCACACCACAGAAGAGTCGTGTGCGACGGGCGCTACTGGCCAAGGCATGTTGGGACAGGCTGGTACATCAAATCCTCGAAAAACGCCCCCTTTCCGAGGTCTATTATCAGGTAGCACACGGTAGGGAGATGATAATCAAGGCGACAGAAGGTGAAGGCCTTCATCCTATCACCCTCCATACTAGTGGCTGGCTTTCAAAAATCGAACCATTGCCACGCGAGGAACCGTTGCCAGGAGACATTGCTACCGCTTTGGCCAAGAAAAGCGTCGAATGGAAACAGGAAACCATCGAGGTCATAAAGCGATACATCTAAACAGAACGTCCCGTATATCACATCCGTTCTTGTTTCCCCTCTATGTCAGTTGAGGCTCCTCATAGCACGGGTGGTCCCGGGCCGTGGGCTTCAAACCCATGATCGTGCAAGCGATTAGAGTTCGATTCTCTTGAGGAGCCGCCATCATTCCACTTTCGCCAATCTTGATAACAACGTCCACCTTACCTCCTCAGAGTCCATTCTATGCGTGATTGCCTCTTTCAGAACCTGTTTTCTGATCCTACTGATTTCACGAGTCCTCCGTAGTTCTTTTCGTTCCTTAAGGAATTCGTGGACTATCCTACGTGTAAGTCCATCATAAAACTCAGCATCACCGGGAACTGGCTTGCCCAATGGTCTGGACGGTCTGAGGATACCAAGCTTCTTCTTGATGGTATCTATACAGCCATCAATGTCGTCTTTCGCCATATCGACCGTGGCTATGGGTGTATCCCAAGTGTATTTGGAACCAGGCACATCTAATCTATCGTTGATCTTTTCGATGACGCTGTCCGGTAAGGGTCTCTCTCTGTCCCTATTCCACTCTAGTGCAATATCTAACGGCGTTCGAATAAAGACGACCCCGAAGGCGTACGCGTGCTCAATTGCGAGATTATATAGATCATGACGCATACTGGCATAATAGTTGGTGTCGTCATGAATGACGTTTATTCTCTGCAAGAGAGCCTGTCTTGTCTTCTCCAATGCATTTTTCCGCACTGCATTCTCCTTCTCAGGTATGAAGTTGGAATAGTACGAGTCGTTTCTCCACTCATCTGTACTCACGAGCATTGTTTCGCATTCCTCAGAGGAGAAACGTTCCTGAATCCTGCTAGCGAATGTCGTCTTACCACTGGCTGGGATGCCACAGAGTGCCAGAAGAAATGGCCCCATAGTGTGACACTTTAAGGTGTTTCCTCTAAAAGCATTTGATATTCACCAACTAAATAGCTGAAAAAGTGGGATGTCGTTTCACAATGATTTTCTGTAATGTGTCTGGTGATTCTTCGTTATTGGAGCGCGCCATTGGAGTGAAAACTCTCCCAGATGCGAGCGTCCATTTCCAAGTGGTTTACTCCAAGAGGTTTCATCTTTTCTATGAATTCCCTCGGAAGATGATGTGCAATAGATCGATTTCCGAGCTTTGTGCAAATGTTGATTGCAGTTATAGATCCATCCCTGTACCGCTCTGCCAGTCCCTCCAGTAACAATCTGATGACATTGTGTGCAATCTCTATGTTGTGGTGAGTCGATTTTCGGTCAAGATAGAAAAATAACAAGATCGCAAATATCGCATTGATGAGGAAGCACAAGAATGTCACGGCAATGAGTATTCCAATATATGACAAAAAGACTGACAGTCCACCAACGAATACAAGAAGCCCGATAAGCCATTCTGCGATGAATAGCAGGAACAATACATCAAATGCCCGAGATGTCCATGTGAATGCCCTTGCAAGGCGGCACATCTGTTTGGTAATCTCGTGAGATGGCAGAATACATCCCCCAAAGTATTCAGGCATAGATGAAGAAGAAAATAGTCGGATTCGAGTTCCTATCTCCTTATCGACCCACTCGCTCGAGTCGACCATTGAGAACGCCAAACTCTTTAGAATCTCCTGGATGGAAAATCCCTCTTCTCCCTTAGAAAGTTCAAATAGGAAGAAATGGGCTCGATCAGTGTAAGCCGGAGCCATGATCTGAAGATTCATGTAATGACCACATACCGCATACGGCGGCAAAACAATAAAGGATTTCCATTCGAAATCCGTATCAACCTGATTAGGCTTGCAGGCACACTCATAAATTCACCAACCTAGGCGAATCTATCTCTCATCTTCTGGCGTGATTTAGTGCCACCTCTATGTTTTTGTCACATAAAGGCGGCGAATCATTGCAATTCGAACAGATCCTACTATGGCCTGATTGTGATCTTCAGACTTGTTGCAAGATCCTTGTATCGATTTCGAACTGTGACTTCTGTCACATTGGCTGCTTCTGCTATCTCACGCTGAGTTCTTCTGTCATTCTCGATGATACCAGCTATATAGAGTGCAGCTGCTGCAAGGCCACCAGGATCCTTCCCAGCAGTGATACCACGCTCTCTGGCGTCATTAATGATGGACATTGCAGTCTGCACAGTGCGTCCATCTAATGACAGGTCGGCTGATATTCTGGGCATGAGGTCGTTGGCTGAGGGGATTGGTACCTTGATGGGTACATTACGTAGTACAAGTCTAACACACTGACCGAGTTCTTTCCTGTTCACCTTTGCCTCGGTAACGATCTCATCCAACTGTCTTGGTATCTTGTGGATCCTACAGGACAAATAGATTGCAGCCGCGACCATACCTTCTATGCTTCGGCCTCGAACCAATCTCTTTCCGAGGGCTTTCCTGTAGATGAGTGCGGACGTTTCCTTGCTCTCACTTGGCACACCCAGCTGAGAGCATAGTCTATCCATCTCGCTCATTGCGATACTAAGGTTCCTATGTTGGGAGCTGTGCACCAATGTCCTGATCTGCCATTTCCGCATCCTGTAGATTGCTGCACGATTGCTTGCTGCAATCGACCTACCATTGGCGTCTTTGTCGCTCCAACCAATCGTGGTCGCGAGTCCCTTGTCAGCCATGGTCAAGGTCATTGGAGACCCTGTTCGAGCCCTAGAATTCCTTTCCTCGGATGTAAAGGCTCTCCATTCAGGTCCCGTATCTACAATCCGGTCGGAAAGAACACATCCGCAAGATGTGCAGATGCTTTCCCCGCGCGTCATGTCTTCATAAAATTCGGTGCCTCCACAAGAGGAGCAAACAAAAGCGCCTTGTCTGTCACTTAGCGCACGGACTGGTTTCGCCATTTTCTGATCACCTATCGCGACCACTCGACCTTTGGCTGTCCGTATGTTCTGCCAAATGCTGCCACAAAAGTGCAAATCGAGAGGTATCGCGACCGCAAGCGGTATTTTTTGAGTATATAATTGTTTGTTTTTAGACGGCTATCTTGGAACAATTGTTAAGTCCAGTCGTTTCGTGGGACGCCCGACCTACCCCTAGTTGTAAGACGGGTGTTGCCAGCGAAAGGAAATCCAGCCGTGTAGGAGCAGCTGTGACAGGGAGATGAACCGAAACACCCGTCTTACGGAAGGATGATTTATTCCAGGCACTGTAGAGTCTTTACCGAGCTTTCTGGCACCACATGGATGTTCTCGTAGTACACTACGCCGTTGTCAACGACCGTCTTTGTGAGGGCGACCTTCAACATGTTATCACTCTTTCCTAGTAGGTATCCTGAGAGGAACTGTAATGGCACGCCGTGTTTGTCTGCTTCTTCCTTCGTCATAGCGCAACATTCAACGCCTGGGCTCTCGAAGGATATCTCCACTAGCTCGTGATCCCCACAGAAATCGACTCGACCTAGCTCTTTCGTGTTCTCTGTCTGTGCTTCACCAATGATCTGCTCGACACTGCTACCATCATAATGGAATGGCTCTTCCATCATCTTATGGATTGAAGGAGCAAAGTAGAACGTCCTTTCCGTAATCTCATGCATGCCATTCCCGTGATCCACAAAACGAGTTGCGCGTCCTTCTCCCACCTTGTAACCTATTTGGTATCGGACTGCATCAATCCGTTTCTTCTCGTCACCATCTTTGATGGTCACCATCGTGTCTTTCCACATCTCTATTACTTTGAATTTGTTCGCCGGTATTTCCTGCATAGCGCACACCTTATGCGATAAATAATTAACTATTGTCAATTAACCATAGTTTCTTATAAGTTTGTTCGTACTACTAATCATCAGATATTTGTGAGGTCTCACATGATAGAGTATATTCTCATAGTCTTAGGAACGATCATTTTTGGGTTGCAGCACAGCGGACTCTCAGCTCTCTCAGTCAAGGAGCGCATCATTGACAAATGGGGGAAAGAAGGTTATTCACGGATTTACACAGTAACAAGTATCATCACCATAATGATACCATTCATTGCAATGTGGTACTGGGATTGGCTATACTTTCTGTTCTTTCCTGAACTCGTGAACCCGATCCTGTTCATAGGTGGTATTGTCTTGTTCCTCGCCGGTGCTGTGGTAGCAGCAAAGGCATCAGCCGTCATCTCCGTGAGCACTGTGGCCGATATGCGAAGCGACAGGATGCCTGAGTTGGTCACAGAAGGTCTCTACGGGAGAATCCGACATCCTCTCTACCTCGCAACAATCTTATTCTTCGGAGCGTTGACGCTCATATACCCATTCCCGAAGGTCATCGTCTTCGCATTATCCCTAATAGCATACACGCTCATTGGCGCATATCTTGAGGAACGAAAGCTGATCTTGCATTACGGTGAACTGTATCTACAGTATCGGAAAGAGGTAGGCTTCATCCTGCCGAAACTGCGTAGATAGTACATGAAGTGGGAGTCACCTGTCAAGCTGGAACACTGGTGTTCCCATAAGGACACTATTCGGTCATCCCGACCTCGATCTTCGAAAGGTGTCGGGATCGTTTCACAGCCTGAGATGACACCTTGCACACTTTCCCCTTCTCTACAACATAATGGCTGACCTCGACATCAGGAGCAAAATGTCGTTGTATGTCTTCTATCACATAATGAAGTTGAACGCAGTGTGGACTACCATCGATGGTCAGTGCGGTGAGCCGTTTAATATTCGCATACCTGACAATTGATGCGATTTTGAACCCTGCGTGGTTCATATGGATCTCCTCCATGCAGACATCCAGGACCACCATCCCATCTCCTCTCTCTTCGATCTCCGACACCACATCGGGAAACCTATCTTTCATGCAGCTCCCGATGAGAAGCAGGTCATCCTTCTCTCTGAGTTTAGGGTCTCCGACATTGGTACGTATAAGATATGTCCCGCAGCTACCGCACACCTCTACCACTTCCTGCGAGGTTGTAGGCTCTCTTCTTGCGGCAGGTGCTTGTCTGCAATCATTGATGCAATGCCAGCAATATGATCGCCTTCAAAGACGTAGTTCATTCGACTAAGGGAAATGACTATTCCCTCATAGGGGCTACGAATATCACCACAGCCCTCAACTGAACCAATCACATCGTCCATCCTGACGCTATCACCGAGCCCAACAGTCGGGATGAAGAAGCCTTCCTCTGTCGAGTTGACATGAAGAGTGCGTCCTGTGAAGGTGCTGGAGGTCTCGATAGTTTCCCCTGAAATCATGCCGGTAATCTTCAGGAAATTGATGATGCTTTCTCGAACCTCGACGGATGCCTGTGGGTCGACCTGATCCCTGAACCCTCTGAGATTGATAGTCACCGCAGGGATGCCCTCGTGAGCTGCTTCAGTTGATAGCATACCTCGAAGGGCACTACTCTGTACAACAAAGGGCAGTCCTATCTGGGATGCCAAGTTCCGCACATGGATGTATTCTCTATGCATGGTTTCAACGTGGCTAATGCACGAATGGTGTATGGATCTGAGCTGGATGACATAATCTGCCTGTGATACCTTGCGCCATATCTCCCATGCAATCCGCTCAGTGAGGGTTCCAAACTCGCTCCCTGGGAATACCGTATCGAGCGCTTGTGAATCCAATGGTGACACGCGAGCTCCGAGCCTGAACGCTAACGGGTTCGCAACTGGAAGGACTGAGATAGAACCGTCGATGCGACCAATCCCCTCAAAATACCTCATCAGCAGGAAGCTCGCGTACACACAAGTGGCCGAATGACCTTCCATTGCTGAGAGTACCAATACATTCGGCCTGTCAGTGCCATAGTGGTAGAAACCCAAGGTCGTGCCAGTCTTGGGATCGATGTCCACCGCTTCTACTTCTGGCTTCACCATGATAGTGTCTTCCTCTCGCTTCTACAGATACATTACAGGAGTAGAATATGAACAGGTGTAACACAGAGGCATACAACTAGGCATCTACGGAGGAATCAGCAATTCGTACAGGTAAGCCCGGTACTGGGGAAATATGCGACCCACGAGTACCACATGACATCCATGTTCGCTATCTCCACAAGATTGCCCGCTGTCGAATCCCCAAGCACCGACCAGTTGTATGCCATCTGCCTGTCCACGAACGTCCCGTTCTCAAAGATGAAGTCCAGCAGAACTCCCTGGAACTCGCGCGAGAAAGTCCGTACAGTGTCGAGGTCAGAGTCGTAAAAGGCCACAAAGCTCTCGTTTCCGATATCGAACTGTACTAGGTTCTCTGTTCGCAATACCTGTTTTTGGATGGCATACTGTCCCTGAATGGTTTCTACACCTATCACTACATCCTTCTCATATAGTCTGTCGTCGGTATTCATTACGGGGAAGAGGATGTCTTCGCTGTAGTAGTATGAGTTCGCATCCGAATATGACCCATAGGGATCCCAGCTGTAATCTCGAACATATCCTGTGTCAGTCGAGAGCACAATGGTATCCGGGTAGGTATCTTTCCACTTCCCCCACTGAGTCCATACCATATGGATCTTCTCCAGTCGATAGCCAAGGTAATTCTTATTGATTGCCTGCGAGAGTATCTGAGGAAAATATGAGTTCGTGGCTCTGTCATACATCACGAGATTCGAGTTGATTAAACGCCCGCTTGTACCAAAAGTCGTGTCGTTACCTGGCAGGTTCCCACGGAACGCGATGGCTGAGCCAGTTAACGGACAATAAGTGATAGTGACCCGTGTCCCGTTGATTACCTCATTGACAATCTCATGCCACACCATTACCCTCTGCGGAAATGCAAGTATCACCCCACCAAGCGCCAAGCCAAAGACGATGTCTGCATCGTTGAGATATTCTTCTGCCTCTGATGCCGTCCAGTATTCAGGCTTGTCGATAGGAGGTATCCCATCTGGAGGCGGCCCACCGGCATTGAGGTTTTTCTCATATTCGTGTAACAGTGTTTCGTTCACAGGATATCCGTAGGCACGATTATCTGGGATGTTGGGAGCAATGTCATCATCGGATGTTCCTGCGTTCTGGTTAAGTGCCACAATAGCGATGCCAAATCCCGTGACAATCGCGAAAATGACAACCAATGCAACAAAATTGCGTTTAGCAAGCATTTTCAATCTATTATATATTAACAATTATTAATATAAGTCCATCCAATACGGAACCAAACCCGTGCCGGTGTAAGGCCTATTATATCCTGATCTACGAATTAATACCCGATTTGACATGTCAGAAAGTGTCGGCTCAAGCACCGCAAAATCGAATTTTCGGATGGCACTCAATGAGATCCGGAATGCATTGCGTGCGGGCACAAGCAGGAGGATCCTCTTGCTCACAGCACTGGTATACCTTTTCTTCTACTTTGGCATCACTGGGCTAATGAGTTTCGCTGGCTCCGGAACAATTGGAATTACAATCTTGGAGAACTGGCCTGCATTGATTCTCAGAGAGCGTGCTCCCTTCAACTGGGAGTTCATCGGGTTCATATCCCTTGGTTTCTTTACTGTTTTCCTCTCTATCCCCAACATCATTTTTGGTTCGATCATTGCCGTTCTCGTGGGGACGAATATCGCTGTTTCGGTGTACACATACAGGGCAAGAAGACAATGCAGAGTCAATCCTACACAGAGCGTCTTCTCGGCTGTTCCCGCACTTCTCACAGGGTTCGCCTGCTGTGGTCCCACCTTTATCCTTTCGTTAGGGATTGCATCGGCCGCCGTCACAGTCGCGTTCATCTCCGTCCTACCGTTAATGTTTCCTCTCGCACTGACTGGACTGGTACTGAGTCTGCTCTGGAGTGGCTGGAGAATCGGCAAGTCCTACGAACTAGCGCCTTATTCCTGATTGAATATCTTTACTACCGTTCTGAAGGTTCTGTTTGTGAAATTATCATGCCTTCCCAGTAGATATGGCGAATGGTGTGCAATATGATCCATTCGGTGGATGTCGCTGGAAACAGCACATGATAGTGGGTCGCCAATCCAGATGACAGGTTTTCTTCCTGCAACGATTTCAAGGCTCACATCTGAATAGAAAGGTTCCCAACACATCACGACCACAGATGGGTCATACTCTGTTACTGCGCTCAGTGCATCGAGGCGTATTACCGACTTTGGGAACCCGATATTGTCACGGCTCGTCTTTGCATCTGTCGAAATGATCCTGTGATTACTGAACTGCTCAACGAACCGGCCCAGCAACCCATCGCCCGCCATGACCTCTAGAATTGGTCCAGATGAGTGAGATGCAACATAGACCCTTTCTATTAGGTTAGACAGGTTTCTGATGAACTCGATGCTGTATATCTGGTATATCCATCTTCCCCTCGTGTTTGAACCATTGCAGTATGCTCTCCTATCGAAGTCCCTCTCAACCTTTCTGAAGAACCTAGTCACATCTTCATAGGGACGAAGTGTGTCATGGATATCAATGAAGACCCCGTGGCCGTTGGTCATCCAGTCATCGCGATTGTTGCTGTCCACATACGATTCCTCGTTTGCGATGCCGCACTTTGTGAATGATTTAAAGGAGTTGTGAAAGAGCACCTCGCAGAATATGCACTTTCTTCTTGATATGGGCGGATTTGTTAGAATCCAAGGATTCCTCTAATCAAGAGCACTGTGGACTCTGCGAGGCCGTTTGTGTGCAATGGATAACCTCATACTCCTGTGGGAGTGGTCGAGTCTATAAAGCTCTATAAATTACTTCAAATATTCATCTAAAGGATGTCTACGTTTGGGCAAGTCTGGCGCAGTTGTTTACAACCCCGGTAATTAACTATATCTAATTAATTAACATGCTTGTTATGTGGCTTGGTATGAATGAGCTGTCTATCCTTGTTGTTTCGTTTCCAAAGTTGAACTGAGTTGACCATAGCTCTAATAAGGGGAAAGGATTTTGTATCTGTCGAGTGAGCCAAGGATGGATTGCGTTCTCGAATATTAACAACTGCTTTTTCGAGCCCTTTATAGCGGAGCGAATCTCCGGCCCTCAAGATACAACAACCACAGTCGAGGTCATAGAAGTTGAGTGAG
>JAJRZD010000087.1 GCA_024275415.1 archaeon | reverse complement strand
TTACTGGTGTTGTGATGATAGTAGTGGTCGTTGTATTTGTAACAATTGTTGTGGCGGTATCAGTTGTGTTTTCTTCTACATCCATGTCAGTAGGAACTGGAGGGAATATGTCAATCCAATAATCCGGACTGACGGGGTTTGGTGAAATCAGTAGCAAGCGAGTCCCATCCTCTAGAATCGAAATGGATATCGTCAATACTCCATCCGTTGAGCTAGTCTGACCAAGAGATCTGTTTTCATCCAGTGAGTGGATCCAATACGTCCCGTCTGCCCATCCGAATTGGGACAGCTCGATTACGTAGCTTGTATCAATCGCATTGGGCACATAGACCATACTTGAGTTTATCCGAAAATTTGACACACCTGCCAGTATTACATCATCGCTGATCTTTCCCTGAGTCATAAGGATATTTTCTTTGTTCTCTTCTGAAACCGAACCATTAATGGAGATGAAACTATGAGCAAATGCTCTCGCCACTCTTGTATACAAACTATAGAGGTATTGTCTGTACGATGGATCTGCTGGGTCGGGCGATTGCGTATCAAAGGCTTCAACGAGCCCCCAATAGAGAATCCATCCAGACTCTGGGCTAGTATCATTGTGATAAAGAAGAAGTGGGTAATCACCTATTGGAGTTGCAGTGCCGTTCTCGTCTATTGATGAGAACTCGCCAACCGGATGATAGTACCCAGAACTATTATCGACCTGTGCCTCAAACCCCATGTAGTTCCATATGTCAAACAAGCCGGATATGTCCAGCGGATTGGGAAGGGTAAAGTTCACCATCACATGATCCCTTGAGCGTGTAGATATCGTTGCAGATTGTTCAATCTCAAGTGGTGGTGTCCTAGTAGCATTATCATAGATATTTAGAGAAGGCCCTACTCCTCTGAGATGGATAAGATTCCCTCCTGCCCTCACATAATCGTTAAGTTTCTCAACGGCATCACGAGGAAACTTGTACTCGTGAGTGATAACAAGCTTGTATTTTGACAGATTCACATCTAGACTGGCAAGTGACCGAGTGTCTAGAACATCATATTCCATAAGTAGACCCAATTCAGGGCAAGGTGTGGTGGTATGCGCCTCATTGATGAAAAGTACTTGGGGGGTCGTGTTCAAGACCGGGAATTTGGCGAGCTCAGCATTTAGTCGTGCTGTGTATAGTTGGAGCTTTTTTCCATCAATATCCGTTCTTTCCCACAACCAGCCTTTTTCAGAGTCCCAATTGAACCATCCGATTGCACTTACCCCTGCAAGAGATGCCACCCAAGCGTTCCTTCGCATGTGTTCCATGGATGCATTTAGGTTTCTTGTTGGACTTTCTTGTCCCCATAGCCACAAGTAGAACGCTTTGTCTGGAAACCAAGTCTTGTATCGTCTTACCATGAAATAAATTGACCAGGGATTGTCGCGATACATTCCGCCATTTTCGCTCAAGTACCAATCAAACACAAAACCATCTGCTTTAATCTCATACGGGAATGCGTATCGGTATGCGAATAGGAATTGGAACACCTTGATAGTGGGCCAATTTGATTTGCATCTATCATATATATGGTTTAACAACCATGTGATTCTCTCTCCAAGCCATTCTTGCCACACGACCCGCTCGGTCCAATTCATGTCATGAAGCCGCTTCAGCCAAAACCCTGTTTCTGAATGATACGTCGCATTATGCCTTGAAACTCTTTCGTCCAGATTATGTTGCAGGTCGTATGGATAAATACCGGCAGGTTCTTCGTCGCCGATTGTAATAGACCATACTTTATTTGGGTCAATGCCATTCCCTGATGCTTCTTTATCTTTAAGTTTGAACATATCATCTATTGAATCATCTAGCATCTGGAGAAGAGTTGTATTGTAATAATAATCAAGCACAGTCTTGTCAGGTCGCCCTTCCTCGGGGAGAAATATCAGGTTGATTCTGATCCCGTGGTCTGCGAGGTATTGAAGGGCATCGGCCTCATCCTGCGTCCATGCCCCCCAAGTGTGAAAGAGTGAGATGTTTGCGTTGAGAACAACATCTGTATATCCAAGCGGTGGATGTGTGCCCCCGTAAAAAGTCGGAATCGCAGCTGCATATCCGGTTACGAGCAGGATAATTATGCAGATACCCACTCCTTGTATTTTGGACAAGGATTACACCAATTATTACAATGAAGATTTTCTTTTTTTCTTTTTGCCATTAATTACTGGCAAATAGATTCAGGAACTTGATAACTTCTGTCCTTCAGAAATGATAGTTGTGTGAACATGTCCAATTGAAAAAGCCAATCGCCTACATCAACTTTCCAACATGAATTCCTAGTAATCACAAAAAAAATGGCGTATACAATTAGTTTTCAATTGATCTGGCAGGTTCATCTCATCGGATGTTTTTACAAATTAATGTTGCTCATACATACCTCACTTTCTTTTTTCAATCAGAAACAACACAGGATTTTCTTATTAGTAACTGGACATTCTACTTATCTCGTAAAGGATCTATCATTGACTACTATATGTCCACATGATGCAATGGGACCGCATCGATATAGGGTAGTCATCATTGCGGGTACAAATGAGCCAAGAACCCGCATATTTCAAGCATCAGTTGAATGGTGAATGACCAATGC
>JAJRZD010000086.1 GCA_024275415.1 archaeon | reverse complement strand
TTGAACATGTTCTGGAAGATGAAAACCGTCATCACTCGGTTCTAAAGAAACTTATAGAGC
This sequence comes from archaeon, assembly GCA_024275415.1. GTDB lineage: Archaea > Asgardarchaeota > Thorarchaeia > Thorarchaeales > Thorarchaeaceae > MP5-2226. The sequence continues at coordinate 28,531 of JAJRZD010000086.1, read as the reverse complement.
AGATTTGATTTAACCACCTCTTCTCAGTGAAAAAGTGCATGATTAGTCTTGGGTTGTCAATATCTGTACAAACTCTAGACGATCCCGGACATCTTGTTGTGGTGCTTGTATAGTTTCGACGAGACATACTCAGTGAGGGCATCCATGACACACGTAGGATCTCAGAGTCCACCCAGTGCCGTACTCTGGAAGTACAACACTCTGGTGTCAAAGCTTGTACAACTTACAATAAACGGTAGGCAATAGTGTTTCAATTCTACCGATCAAAGAAGACGTTCTTGCCGGTTGCTGAGAGGGGAATACATAGTATTATTGGGCAGTCTGGCATCACTTTTAGATTGATGGCTGCTGCACCTGACCGATAGAAGACGCGGTTATCGACATTGTGTATTTGTGCGGTCTTGACCGCACTTCCTAATGCTATACCAAGATCGAGAGCTTTTATGACACAGATAGGCCCGGTGAATGCTGCTCCGTGTTTTTGGTCGGCATCGGTGAAATCAGCACATGTTTCATATCCACAAGCGCCGCAATTCACTCCAACCGACTTGAAACCCTTTAGTCCGATAAGCATGAGTGCGGATGCCTGTTCCACGTTGATCGCATCTCGAACAAACATGTCTCCATACACTTCGGCCATCTTCCGCATCTCCTTAGCAATGTCATCTTTGTCATCACCTGTGAGAATCATGGTTTCGATATCATCCTTACCTCCAGCTTTGGGAGCGGTTCTCGCAGCGAGGAGCATGAGTCGAGCAACATCAATAACGGACTTGTTCTCTTCATCTGAACCTGAGATACGCATGGAATCACCTAGATTCTGATATGCTGTACTAACCTTTAGGCTTTGCCATACACAATTTGAATCGGGTTTGGGACTGGTTGCCGACTACTCTGAATAACGTTTGGAGGACACAAATGTATCAATCATTCGACAAGAGGGACAACCTTGACTTTGATATTCTAGGCCGGCTAATGCACCCACCATTGCCTTCTCCAGTGCAAGAACAAACCGAGATTTCCGACTCAAAGTGAGCAGATAGCCTGATTGTTGGCCTGTTTCTGTCAAAGCCACAACTTGCCTCTGAAAATCCTCGTTATGCATCGAGAATGTGAAATGAAATGTACGTACTTCTGGTATATGCTCACGAAGATACACGACCGCATACCCATCACTTGTGTCACCGATTTCACGATACTTGATGTCAATCCTAATAATATCCTCGGGCTCTACTGTAATTGCCATTTTCGAATCACACCCTTAACTATCTCTGATAAAAGCAGAATCTGTGCTTTAGAGGTTGTTTATATGGAGAGATCTATGTGGAAAGTCCAACCGGATATCATACAATCGATAGTGGTAAGGGTCAAGGCGTTGGAGTTCTGACACGCAATCAATTGTGCTGATTTCAAACAGAAACAACCATGTTAACTTTTCACACAGCGCCGATATGGAGTGGAACTGACAGATTGCTTCGTTCACATGGCCAGCAGCTGGTCATCCTACTCACATAACCTTTGGAGAGAGCTGGAATAGATCATATGGGTGACTACTCAGGATTAAAGTTCAGCATGTCATCACAGAACTTTGCAATCCCATCCACACCAGCCACTTCTGTGGGATACAGAGGGACATAGGCTGATACCAAATCGCCCAATTTTTCTTGTATCATATCTAGGTATCGTGATTGCTGTAGATAGCTATTCTTCATGTAGTCCGTCGAGTCTGATTCGGCTGCCTCCTGTGGGATGACCCTATTAACAAAGACTCCTCCGACAGGGATGTCAAAAGCGCGGACCATCGATATGAACCGCTGCACGACAGCAATCGGCAGCGCCAATGGGATTGTCACGAATACGAATGCCGTTCTTTCTGCGTCACTAAGTATTTCCTTCGCTTTACGGTTCTTCTCATGTTGTCTCAAGAGATCCGCAAGCATCGGATCACGTTTGACCTCTTCCATGACCCTATCTCTTCTGAAAGATAGTTGCACACGTAAAGACAAAGCCTCCTTCCGGCTCTCAATCATGCGGCTAAGCCACAAGTCGTAAATCTTGCTAAGACCGAGCAACCGGATAGCATTGGCAACAGCAGCACAATCAAACACAATTACGTCATAAGAGTCGCCATGCTCAAGCATGATATCAGTCATGGTGTCAAACTGGGCCGACTCTTCAAAGGCCGGATTAGTGACTGCGATATCAATGAATGCCGAGGGGTCAACAGGAATATCAGCCCACTTGAGAAATGAGGTGATGCGTTCGCTAAGCTGGTCACGATATGTCGATATCTTCTCTTTGATATCGACCTCAACACCCCACAGATTATCGATTCCTTCAATCTTCTGAATTCCTTTCCCCCACATATCTTGCCCGTACAACGTCGAAAGGGAGTGGATTGGATTTAGAGAGGCAAGAAGTGCCTTCCGTCCCTGAGAAGCAAAATATTGGGCAATAGCAGCGGCACTAACAGTCTTACCTACACCTCCCTTACCACCCGTGAAGAAAAACTTGATGTTTGGATGTCGCTCGACGAAGTCCTTGAATTTGAAATCACTCATTTTCTACTCCTCCGTTATCTTCCCATCCCAGTTCATCATTATGTCTGCTACCTGCTGGATCATCTCGAGACCTTTAGGCTCTCGATCGAACATCGGGATGACTGCACATACATGTTTGCCCAACTTATCTTTGATCTCATTCATATACTTCTGCTGCATCTCAATTCGTTTCCGGAGAAAATCGCCCAAATCTTTCCTTTGGAGCAACTCTTTGGGATACACTTGATTGATGATTACACCGGTGAGGGTGATGTCCATCTGCTCGAACATCTTCAATGCGCGTTCAGTGTCCAAGATTGACATTTTCTCAGGCGTGATGACCATATAGAATGCGGTTCGCTTGTTGTCGGTAAGAATATCCTGAAAGAAACTGAGCTTCTTCCGAATCTCAAGCAACTCCGCAAGCATCTCATCCTGACCTGCACCAGATGTCCTCTGCTGCATCTTCCAAGCAGATTCACCATACTCTTGTGCTTTCTTTCTGGTTTCTTCCATCTTTTCTACCCAGACATCGAGGATTCGTGCCATTGAAACAATCCGAATGCCATGCCCAAAGGGCGGCATGTCGAACACATGGAAGTTATACTCGTCGGAGGCCAACAATCCGGCCATCGCGTCATAAGTGGCAGACTCGTGCATCGCAGGTTCTGCTCCCGCGGCATTTATGTATTCATCAATTTCTTTTGGAAGCTCATCAATACCGTACATGTCTCTTATCTTTTGACGGACTTCTTCCTGAAACGCAGCAATTCGCTTGTCTGCATCAATTTCCATCACATAGAGGTTCTTATCCAAAGTTACAGAACCTTTCCCGAAGACATCTTTTTCGAAAATGTCTGATAAAGACGCCTGAGGATCCGTACTGAAACATAGAACACGTTGTTTCTTTTTCGAAAGCCACATCGCCAGTGCAGCACTGCAGGTGGTCTTGCCAAGGCCTCCTTTCCCGGCAAACACCGCAATTTTCAGGTCAGGGTTATCTTCGTAAAAGCTGCTCATGTTTTTTACCAAGAGTGTTCACCATATCCGTTTCATTGCAGATAAGGAATCACCAATTATCCTAGAAGAGAGCGTCCGTGAAGTCACGTTCCTTGAATAGCCCACGTTTCCAAGTCTTGATATTAGGAACGGCATAAGGTAGGAGCTTGAGAGAATAGTAGGGAGGGAGGATAGGAATGCCCAACATATCACCCAATGTGATGAGCATGAAAAGCTGTTCAAGGTACATCCTCGTCTTCAGGGCATACCTTGCCATACCTTGCATGGCCATACCATAGAAGAAATCCTTTACTGTCTCTTTTGCGCCTCGACGCTCTTTAGAAGCGTCAGGGTTCTCTTTGCCATTCATTAGGTAATCCCCGCAAGGATAGATAGCAATGTTCCCTATAACTCTTATTATCAAATGGGCTCTGTCCAATACATTATCAAATAACGATTGGACAAGTCTTAATCGTGCATGTACTCCAAAGTGTCACGTTCTTTCAGAATTCTCTTTTTCCATGAAGGAATCTGTTCTATTAAAGAAACCAAAAACAGTCTTGAGTAGAAAGTCGATTGGAATGGAAATCCCAAGATATCACCAAGAATCACAAACATCAGAGCATTGTCATTGTCCACTTTTGCTTTGATCAGCGGCCCAGCCAAACCTGCTTTCTGAGCCTTCCAAATTCCTTCTAAAGTGTCCCGAATAACCTTGAGAATCCGCAAAAAAATTTCCGCCATTATCGTAGTGAGCAGAACACCGAACCGTGTCAGATTAGTGTTTCTACATGGACTAAAAAAGGGAAGGGTAGCCGTTAGGCTACTCTTTTCCACTAAGCAGATACAGTTACCTCAACGGATCCCTTAGCTTCCTTAGAACTGCGTTTCAATGCTGCCCATGTGTCCGCAAACACAAGCAATCCAAGAACAAACAGAATCAGAGAGAGAGCTATGAATATCCATGTAAGCGCTACTGCTGGCAATATGTTACCAGCAGCTGCCATATCACCAATCAGACTCCCGGGTCTAGCGAAATAGCCAACCGTCAATAGTGCGCGAACGAAGATCCATGTTTCCCAAAGAAGCGCAGCTTCACAGGTCAGTATCATGAAAACCGCGGGTATCAGTGTATAGTACGACGGTTTCTTTGCACGCACCAGATAGACTGAGGCAAGCATTAACGCAAGCCCTGCGAGCAACTGATTACTACCGCCGAATAACATCCAGAGGTGATACCACGCACCAGTGGCTGCAAAGGCAAACGCAATGAGTATTCCGATTCCAGCACCAATCCATTTGTTCCGAAATAGAGGAGCAACTGCAGAGGTTCCAGCAAGGTCTGCTGCTGCCAAACGGAAGAACCGTGGCATGAGCTGCAATACAGTGATAGCGTAGAGTTCTAGCACCATTGCAAAGAAAGCGACCAGTATCACTCCAGCCACAGCGGCACCACCAAACATCCCCTGAGTAAGGATTGCTGCGCCAGTTGGAAAATTGACGAACCATGCCGGATTCACACTTGCAGGTGCAATGACGACGTATGCTGACATAGCACTCATCGCCAACAGCCCCTCAAGAAACATAGAACCACCAGCAACTGGAAGAACATCAATTTCAGACCCAATCTGTTTGCCAGTTGCACTGCTACCAACCAAGCTATGCCATCCAGACACCGCACCACATGCAATTGCCACAAATAGTATAGGCCAAAGCGGACCATAGTTATCATCGTAGAAGGTTATGATCGGCTCAGTCTGGACTAGGACAGGATCAGCCGGATAAAGTGCCATCGTCAAGGGGCTGAGCAAAGCACCGGCAATGATCAGTATCACTGCAACGAAACATGGCCAGAAGGCAACATAGTTTACAGGTTGAGCACAATCTGTTATCGCCAATGTGGCACCGAAGTACACCAGAATCAAAGCGACAACAATCCACAGTTCAACAGGTGTAGAACTAACCCAATCCAGAAGTCCCTGTAGATAGAGCCATATCCCAGCCCAAATACCGACAACCATGAGTCCCAGACCCACAATTGTGGAAACAACGATGTTCATTCTCAGCTTGTACAGCATGACTCCGGATAACACACCCCCAACAATTACGAATATCGTCGGAACAATACTTTGGGTAAATGCCCTGAAGAATGCTCCACAGATATACGCGAATACGGACATTACTAGAATCAGGTAGAAGATTATGAAACCCATCAGACCTTTGCGAGCTCGTGATCCAACCATCCGATAGGTAATTGGACCAAAGGATTCACCTTCGCTACGCACAGTGATCATGACGGATGTGTAGTCATGTATCCACCCGATGAAGAACGTACCGAATATTATCCACAGAAATGCTGGCAACCAGCCAAATACCAATGCTATAAATGGCCCACTGATGGGACCAAGAGCAGCAATGGATTTGAATTGGAATCCAAATAGCACACTTTTTGAGGTGGGAAAGAATTCTATTCCATCCATGTACATATGTGCAGGTGTTTTTACATTTGGATTCGGACTCCAGACATTGCGATCCACATACCTAGCATATAGTAAATAGCCAACAATATAGATCGCAAGTCCAACCCCGATAAAAATCGCAGGTGAGAACTGTTGCATACCTAACCACCTCCAAGGCCGATTCACTTGTTTTGTGTAGTTCTCGGTCTCGGTTACAAAACGATAGTATATCCTAGCATTAAATCTGTCGGTAAACTTTTGGACTGCCGAATTTGATACATTAGAAACAATTAGAACAAACTAGTGCCTCTAGAGGATGTTGTCCTCATACGATTCGATATCATGTCCATGACAAAGAATCGAGTTCAGAGCCTCTATGAGTACCTCGGATTGATCAATAACAAGGCTGGGAGTGGGAGAGGTCCAGATGACTTCTATTAGTCGTGAGGTTTCTTCACACGGTATGAATCCCTGCAATTGCGCATTGAGACGTGGCGATCCAAAAATCCCGAAACGTGGACGGTATGACTTCCAAAGGATATAGCTTCCCGAATGGCCACCGGTATGCAGTTCTCCACAATCTACCACTTCCCTGCCTTTCTTTACAGCTTGCTTACGAAGGCTTTGTGGACTCGGAGGGGTTGGGAATCCCTTTTTCAGATCAACTAGTATCTTAGTTCTGAAATCAAGGTCAGGATGCTTCTGTTGCCCATGTTCACGAGAAATAAGGCATTCGATCTCGCCAGAGCCAACCCATACACGATCCTTGTAAAGAAAACGATTTGTTACTAATGGATCATTCAGCTGGTAGCCAGTTATCCATGAGCGAGGGAGGAAAAGATAAACAAAGACTGCACGACCAAATATCATGTTCCATGCTTCGACACAGACCTCACGTGTGCCCTCGACTTGCTTGCTGGAATTCATGGTATCCCGACTCCATCCTGGTACAACTGAAGGAGGATATATTAATTGTGTTTCTTGAGAAACAAAAGGTCTGACTGGAATGATTTCTAAAGATAGTACGATACCTCAGCAGTAACGACTGGTAGATTCTTTCACAAGAAACCTTGATTACCTGTCTGTGTTCAAAAGTATAACACACCAGTAGAGCCATGCCTCTGAAAAGTCTTATAGGGAGGAAGGAGGCGTAGGATGAGTTGACTCTTTCATTATGGAGTGGAGTTCGAACAAATGCAAGACATCCCCCTGACCGGACAAGCAATCATCGTCGGACTGGCATTCTTCCTGATCGGGACATGGATGATAGGACGTTACGGCACTTCAAGATTGCGCAGGAAGATTGCTCAGGATGTTGCTAATCGGTTTCAGTCAACAACATCAAAGGTCAGTGTTAGACTTCTAGGTAATACGGGAGCTAAATTCGCGTATCACCAAAAATCTGATAGTCCTTTGCCAAAACTTGAATCTACAATCCTGCTACTCGACAGGTCAAACATCCTTCATCTTGCTTATTGCAAGGCACGACATCGCTCGGACCAGCTCCAAATACGGGCAAATCTGACCAAGCGCCCGGCACTGAACCTTGAACTAGTAATTCGGAGGGAACAACAGAATCTGGAAACATCAATGAAGTCGCATCCGGATAGTATCAGTGAGCTGACAATCGAAGACCTGAGAGACCGGTTCTATATAGTCACATCCGATACTGAGGTTGGTGAGAGGCTTTTTAATTCATCCCGATTTCGAGAGAGTTTTGACGGTGTCGCTCCCTATCTAACACGTCTCTCAATTGCGCGTAAGGAGCCCCATGTGTTTGTTTCTGTGGTTCTCGTGCCCGAAGCGATGCCACCAATGGAGCAATTTGTAATGGCACTTGCCAAGGCCCTTCGCAAGAAGAACAGATAGTACCCATCGAAACCACAACATTCCACAATGACCTAAAACCAATCTCAACAAGGCATCTTTAGTACTGATTAAGACCATACTAAAGGGAGCTCATGGCATATTGGAACGGATTTGATCCGTGACTGCCAGCACATGCCACTACTCTTAAGAAATCCAATTCTAAAGGAAACTGCAAAAGGTGCCTATCGTGTTCGAGTACTCGACTGAACAATCAACTCTGCGAATCAGGAATGTGAGGATCGGAGGGATACCAGGAAAAATCCCTACTGTCCTAATTCCTTCGCTGTTCTACACTTCTGACAAGCACGTACGTGATCCAAAGATGGGGAACTTGGACGTAACACAGACTGAGGCGACATTAGCGATGCTGACAGATCTAACAGAGAGGACAGGTCTCTCCACGATGTTGGACATCATAGGGACTACGCCAGAGGCAATGGATAGGTATCTACGATATCTTGCTGATGCTACGGAGTTCCCACTCCTCATAGATGGCTCAGACTCGACTGAGGTGAATGTCGCTGGAATCGAAACCGCGAAGGACGCGGGGATACTAGACCGGGTAATAATCAACTCGTTGACCCCCTCCACAGAGCAGATACTCTATGACAGCATCCACGACACGGGACTTAGGAATGCATTGCTTCTCACTTTCGACACAAGTGCATTGGTGTCCTCAAACAAAAGAGTTGAACTGGCAGACCAGCTTATTAACAAATCAAGGTCGGTGGGAGTGAAAAACATCCTCATAGATGCAGGGGTTCTAGATATTCCCACTCTCGGTATCGCTTGCAAGACGCAGCATCTTCTGAAGACTAAATATGGATATCCCGTTGGTAGTGGCGCTCACAACGCGGTCAGCACATGGAAAGGGTTGATTCCAAAATTCGGGCAGAGAGCAAAGGAACCGGCATTGGTCGGGGCTAACTTGATGCCAGTGGTACTCGGAGCAGATTTCGTCTTGATGGGGCCTGCAAAACACGCACCTATCGTGTATCCTATAGTTGCCATGGCCGATGCTGCATTGTCTGGCATTCACATGGAAACCAGAGAGAGACCAGAGAAACCGCATCCAAGATACATGATAAGCTAGACGACATCGGGACATGGCCTGCATAAACGCGGAGTCGAACAATGTCAGAAAACCCTACAATGTGGTCACAGCACCTGCAATAAAGATGAATGGGATGATATCAAGCAGAGCATGAAGCATCCAAGCAGCATTAAGGGATTGGAACCGCAACACAATCAATTGCATTAGCAGCCCGAAGATCGATACGGTTATGAGCAAGACTATATCGGTTAGGAAATACCTGTTGTGGTATAGCGGGCCAAAGATCAATGAGGTCACGATGATTGATACTGCTCTTAGCTTCGTTTCGTCTTTTATTCTGTTGCTAAGCCAATACGTGAGATAGACAAACAGGATTCCTCGAAACTCAATCTCTTCGACAATACCATAATACAATGCCGACATTATTGTTGATGGATATTCACCAACCGGCATAAAGGAAATCGTGCCAATCTTGTAAAATGCAAAGAGGGGGGAATAGATAACAAGTCCTACGATTCCAATCAACAAAATCTTCAGTTCATTATGGTTATCCTTGTTTAATTTGAATGGATTACGTTGAATATAGAATTGGTGTAGATTTCCTTTGTTCACAAAAACAAATACAATTACAATGGACAGCCGTAGCAACTGACCGAGGACGGTAGAGATTGTGCTAGCATACTCTGAGTCTTGAATAAGGGCGGTCAAGACCAAGCGAATTGTCAGATTAAAGAACCCTAGGAAACTCAAAATTGACAGTATCGCAATGCCAAGAGAAAGTGTCGGATAATCCAAAGAGAGGGGCCTTCTATCTGTGCCCCATAACCCCCACTTTTCAAATGTGCCTACAGTGTCTGCCACTGTGCGGTTCCCTTCTGTATCATCCTGCCTCTCAGTCATATCGTTCTTCACGTTGCGAATCTCCACTTTCTTCGCTACAACGGCACATTGACAGACTATCCCCACTATATTAAGACCTTTGGCATATCTTAGCTCCGAATTGAAAAGAATATCATTCCGAGCAATTGTTCACTCTTACGAGCGGAATGTGCATAGGAAGAGGTGGCTGTGACCGGGATTCTTACAGATGTTCGCAACAGCATGTTAGTTGACCAAATCCCACGTTCGTTGCTTCACGCCACTACTCTTAAGAAATATCAGCCTGTGGAGAACATCGAAGCGTGTCTATCTTGTTCGATTGCTCAACAGAACAGTCAACTCTTCTAATAGGCGGTGTGAGAATAGAAGGAACGCCCGGAAGTGTTCTCACAGCATTGTCGGGTATCCTCATAAAGGCCAGAAAGGGATTAGAAAGTCCACATCCCAATACATGATAGGTGACAGTGTGTGAAATACCATCATTTGGTCGTTCTACCGTCCGGTCAACGAAGCCTAGTGAGAGAAGGAATATCGATCCTTGAGGCTATCAGAAACTGCGGTTACTATGTCACATCAGATTGTGGAGGCCAGGGTACCTGTGGGAAATGTAGAGTCATGCTATTCCCAGAACGTATGCCCACAACTCAAGACAGACTCCACCTGAATGAAGACGAAATCGAGCAAGGAGTCCGTCTTGCTTGTCAGCATATAGTCCATTCAGATACGAGAGTGGTACTTCTCGATGTGCTCAAAACAGCAACCATCTTGGATGAATCCAATGTTTCAAAGGTTTCGGTACCTGTGGATCAAGGAAGAGAAGGAGAATATGGCATCGCTATCGATGTTGGCACCACTACTGTCGTGGCATATCTATTAGACCTAGAAACAGGCGACCAGTTAGGTGTTACCTCGGTGCTGAATCCTCAGGTCGCATATGGTGATGATGTGATTTCGCGGCTTGTCTATTCTGAGAAAGATGCGAAGAATGCAGTGATGCTTCAAAAGATAATTGTCGATACCATTGAATCGTTGTGTCTGAATCTCTTGAAGGAATTCTCGCTGACGCCAGATGTATTGACCCTGCTCTGCTTTGTTGGCAACACTGTGATGCATCACTTTGTGTTAGGACTAGATATCTCCAAGCTAAGCCGTGCGCCTTATGTTCCGAGCAGGACAGAGGGTCTGACATTGCATACGGATGAGTTACGTTTCTCAACGATCAAAGGAGAGGCGTACGCTGCACCTTTGATTGGAGGGTTCATTGGTAGCGACACTGTTGCGCTCATCCTCTCACAGGGACTACACCAGACCAAGAACACCTACCTTGCAATAGACATAGGAACGAACGGGGAAATCGTGCTTTCCCATGATGGACATGTCTATGCCTGTTCCACTGCCGCGGGTTCGGCATTCGAAGGAGCCTCTGTCACTCATGGAATGCGCGGACAGGTCGGAGCCATCGAGCATGTGACCTTTGATGCAGAGATGAGGACACCAGAGTTGTCAATTAGCGGAGATGTCATACCTCGGGGGTTGTGTGGGTCTGCGATAGTGGATGTGGTCGCGGAAATGTTGTATCATCGCGTCCTGACGCCCGAGGGCAGGATACTGGATTCACCCCGAACTATCGAGGGTGGTTCCTTTGGACGAGCATTCATTGTCGTTGAAGAAGGAGAATACTCCGCAAAGAAGAGAATCCTATTCACTCAGAAAGATGTCCGACAGATCCAACTGGCAAAAGCTGCAATACGTGCCGGGGCCGAGGTACTGTTGGCAGAAACAGGTGTGCCTCTTGAGATGGTCGATGCTATCATCTTAGCTGGTGCATTTGGGAACTACATCGACCCAAGTGCTGCACTGTCCATTGGATTGTTACCTCCAGTGTCCAAAGAAAATATCAAGCAAGTCGGGAACACAGCAGGATTAGGGGCCAAGATGATGCTCGTATCATCTGATATGAGAAAAGAAGCTGAGATGGTCGCAAAGTCCACACACTACATCAGCCTCGCCGGGAGAAAGGCCTTTGAGAAGAGGTTCATAGGCTTTACCATTTTCCCAACACATAAGAGTGACTTGTATTCCTCAAGCTAGTGACTCGCGACTAAATTTGAGAATATGAACGGATCTGACCGCGATGACACACCTTCTAGAATTAAGGAACATATCTATGAAGTTCAACGATACTGTCCTTTTCGCTGGTTTTGACTTGGATTTGGAAATCAACGAAACTGTAGGGATTACTGGACCTTCAGGATCTGGAAAGAGTACGATCCTGAGAATCGTTGTGAATCTTCTCACGCCTACGACAGGTACAGTCTTGTTCAAAGGGGTCTCAATCACAGAGTATGAACCACGCGAACTTAGACGAAAGATGATACTGGTTCCTCAGGAGGCATCCATGTTTCCGGGAACCGTACGAGATAATCTACAATGGGGTCTCTCAATTCACAAGCTTCATGCCTCTGAGGGGAAATTGGAATCTGCATTGGAAGAAGTGAACCTGAACTGTGACTGTCTTGATGATATTGCAGGAAATCTATCAGGCGGTGAGAAGCAGAGGGTAGCTCTTGCTAGGGCATTGTTGCTGGAGCCAGAGGTTCTTCTCCTTGACGAGCCAACGTCCGCATTGGATGAGAAATCTACTTTGATGGTCGAATCAGCCATTGGGTCAATCATTGCCGAAAGAAAGATCGGTGTGCTTATAGTCACTCACAATCCAGCACAGGCAAAAAGATTCACTGACAGGTTAGTCAAGATAACTGGAGAACAGGAGGGAAAGTGACAGATGCAGGCAGAGTTCGACCTGATAGCATATCTTAGTGGGCTTGTCACCGATGAGGTGATTGCTGCATTCAATTCGTATCTTGCAGCTTTAGTATTGCTTGCCATGCTGATCATCATATCGAAATGGCAGGGACTAGGAATAGGTTCGAAACTTGTAGTTGGAACCATTCGAGGCACAGCCCAGATCATTCTAATGGCACTGATACTGACACAGATATTCGAGTTCGACAACATCGTGTTGATTCTTGCTGTGTTAGCAGTAATGTCACTCTTCGCAGCTTATACTGCAAGACAGAACCTAGACGAAATCCCAGGAGTCTTCGCCACGGCACTGCCTGGGATACTCGTCGGAGGGCTGTCAGTCATGACCATTGCATGGTTGCTTGGAGTCGTGGAGCTATCAGGCGAAATGATGATCCCTATGGGGGGGATGGTAATCGGGAACGCAATGAACATCTCAGCTTTGGTCATCGATAGGATGTGGTCTAATGCTCAAAAACAACGAGGGATGCTTGAATCGGCTCTTGCTCTCGGAGCAACGGCATATCAGGCAACCGAACTGACCATCAGAGAAGCCATACGGACAGGCCTGCTGCCAAACCTGAATCGATACGCTGCACTTGGCATTGTGACGATACCTGGATTCATGAGTGGACTGATTGTGGGTGGTGCCTCGCCAATCTATGCTGCATTGTATCAAGTCATCATCTTCATCATGATATTCCTCGCCTGTGTGATTGACGCACTTATCGTTTCTCGTCGCTTCCTAAAGCACATGTTCAACGAGAATCTTCAGATTCTGGTACCATTTCCAAACAAATAGATAAATGATGACGCCAGATGGTCATTGCATGGTCTTTGTCCGAGCAAAGGTGCCTTTGAGATTGTAATGGACTAGCGGACGCGCACTCGGTAAAAAGAGAAAATAGAGGAGTGTTCAAGGTTCCATCGAAGTCATATCGAGTTCATGTGGTGGTTTAGCTTTGTGGCTCATCACGATTTGGATATGTTAAAAAACAAGGAAACAATGTTCAACTTGCAACGAGCAAGGAAGTCATACCATGGAACCTATCATTTCCCCTTCGATTCTCTCAGCCAACTTTGCACGATTAGAGGAGGATATCAGAAAGGCCGAGAGTGGGAATCCCGACTACTTCCATCTTGACATTATGGATGGACACTTTGTGCCCAATATATCATATGGCCCAATGATTGCCCGAACCATGCGCAGGATAACGAAAAAGCCTCTTGACGCACATCTCATGATAACGAATCCTGACAAATACATCCCGAAATTCGTGGACGCAGGAGTGGGACTCATCTACCCACACATCGAGGCCCCGTATGATGTCTATCGCACCGTGCAACTCATCACTGACTTGGGGGCGAAAGCAGGGATAACCCTCAATCCAGGCACACCTGTTGAATGGGTGGAGCCTCTGATTGACAAGCTCGATGCAGTCCTTCTGATGAGTGTCTGTCCCGGGTTTGGAGGACAGAAGTTCATCCCGAACGCACTTGAGAAAACGAGAAAACTCAGGCAGATACTAGATGAATTGAAGCCAGAGGTGCATATTGCGATTGATGGAGGAGTGGACACCACAACTATCGGATATCTTTATGAGGCTGGGGCGAACTTCTTCATCGCCGGATCTGCGGTATTCAAGGCAAAGGACATCGGACAGGCGGTAAAGAATCTTCGTGCAGCCTGTCAGACCTCCAAGTGAATGAACAGACAATGTAATATATAACTCTCCGAATCTCTCAGACAAAATCAGAACCGACCACGAGAGGATCATATGAAATTCTTCATTGACACTGCAAATGTTGATGCCATACGAAAAGCACATGAGAGAGGCATGGTGGATGGCGTAACGACCAATCCATCACTTGTCGCAAAGGAAGGCCGCGACTTCAAAGAAGTCATCTTAGAGATTGCCTCCTTCGTGCAAGGGCCCATCAGCCTAGAAGTCATCTCTGAAGATGCGGACGGAATGATAAAAGAAGCGAGAGAACTTAATGGCTGGATCGAGAACGCAGCCATCAAGATACCGCTTACTTGGGAAGGACTGAAAGCAGTCAAGACACTTTCTACTGAAGGCATCAAAACCAACGTCACGCTATGCTTCAGTGCCAATCAGGCACTCCTTGCAGCAAAAGCTGGAGCGACTTTTGTATCTCCATTCATCGGCCGCCTTGATGATATCGGTCACACTGGGATGCAGCTCATCGCAGACACAGCGGAGATATACACAAATTATGGTTTTGCCACTGAGATTATCGTTGCCAGTATCAGACACCCAATCCATGTCTACGAGGCTGCCCTGCTCGGGGCAGATATCGCAACGATTCCCCCAGCAGTCCTTGACAAGATGGTGACCCATCCTCTTACAGATATTGGTATAGAAAGGTTCCTTGCAGATTGGGAGAAAACGAAGAAATAGTCTACCAGCCTTAGTAGCAAGCCAAATATATGCAGGTTGTGCCACTATGAGTGGGAGAGAATTGCGTTGAAACTGAAGGCAGACCTCATAGTGGTCAATGCAAACATAATAACCATGGATCCAAAGAAACCCAAGGCATCGGCATTGGCCGCCAAGAGCTTCAAGATCATCGCTGTTGGCGGCAACGACATGGTTATGGATCTTCTTCCCCACGCGAAGCGAGTGATGGATCTCGGCGGGCAGACTGTAGTTCCGGGATTTGTGGATGCTCACACGCATCTCACAACTACTGGCATAAGATCCACACAGGCAGACCTGACAAAGGCTACCTCTCCTCAAGAAGCCGTCCAAGCCCTCAAGGCGTATGCCAAGTCAGCGAAACCCAAGAACTGGATAATTGGATGGGGATATGACGAGAGCGGATGGAAGACGAAACGATACCTTACTCTAAGAGACCTTGACAAGGTGAGCACAAGACAACCAGTTGCAGCAATACGTATTGATGGACATCTCACATCAGTCAACAGCCTCGGACTGGAAAAGACTGGCGTTGATCTGGGTCACAGAGGGGTTGAGAAAGACGATGAAGGAAACCCGACTGGTGTGCTTAAGGAAATTGATGAGGTGAGCAACAAAATCCGAGGCACTCCACATGAGATCCAGAATGCTATCGTTGCAGGGACTCGAATTGCGGCTTCATATGGTATCACTACTGCAATAGATAATGTTGCACAAGGCTATCTTCGTGAAATACGGGAGGTCGAACATAGGAACGAGATGTCATCAAGGATTGTAGTGAACATCCCCTTGAACCAGTTGAACCATCTCCTCAAACTTGGGATAACAACAGGTATGGGAACGCCCCTCACCCGTATAGGGGCCTTGAAGATATTCATGGATGGTTCTATTGGAGCGCGTACGGCAGCTGTATTCAACCCATATAAAGGACAAAAGGAGAATCTTGGCGAGCTTCTTATTGAGAAGAAACAACTAGTAAAAATTCTCAAGAAAGCCATCGCAGGTAGAATCCAGACGGCAATTCATGCGATTGGAGATAGAGCGATTGAAACAGTCATCTCAGCCTTCGAGGAACTATCAGATACTGAGAAGGACTTGGTGAGAGAACAACGCCATAGACTAGAACATGCAGAGATGATCTCGGAGGAACAGATACGTCGTGCAGTCACATTGGGTATCATCCTCTCTATGCAGCCAAACTTTGTGGCAAAATGGCAACATGAGGGAGGTCTCTATTATCAACGACTCCACAAGGAAAGGGTCGAGAACATGAACACGTTCAGACTCGCTCTCGATAATGGCGCAAGAATGTGCTTTGGATCTGACGGGATGCCTCTTGGTCCACTCTATGGGATTCAAGCAGCAACTACTCATCCAAACCCGAAAGTACGAATCACTGTCGAAGAGGCGTTGCGATGCTACACGATGGAAAGTGCCTACGCATCATTCATCGAACATACAGTCGGAAGTATCCGGGTCGGGAACAGGGCAGACTTTGTTGTTCTGTCCAATGATATCCTTGCAACACCACCTCAAAGAATCAATGACATTGAGATAGAAATGACTGTGATGGGTGGCGAAGTCGTCTACACGAAGAACCGAGCGTCATAAAGATGGGAAAGATTAGAGTTTTAGACGAGTCATTGGTATCATTGATCTCGGCAGGTGAGGTCATAGAGAATCCAGCGTCAATCGTCAAAGAGCTTATCGAGAATTCTCTTGACGCCAACGCCACCAACATTGACATAAGGATAGAGAAAGGTGGAATCGATTCTATCACGGTATCGGATAACGGGGAGGGCATCCTCAAAGAAGACTGTCCCGTTGTGACCATAAGACATTCTACGAGCAAGATTGCATCACGAGATGATATAGAGAGGATTATGACCTATGGCTTCAGGGGGGAAGCACTCGCCAGTATTGCAGCAGTCGCGGATCTTGAAGTGACAACCCGTCACAAAGACGAAGAGATTGGGTCATGTATCAAATCTAGGGCCGGGCAGATTCCCGATATCACTGATGCCACGAGACCCCAAGGAACAACTGTAGACGTACGTAACCTCTTCAGTACTATTCCAGCAAGAAGGAAACATCTGGCAGAACCTAGAGTGGAAAGCCAACGAGTGCTTGCTGCGATCATGAAACATGCTATCGTCCGGAATGACGTCGGATTCAGATTCCTGCGTGACGAGAAGACTGTCTTTGACTGTCCCAGCAATCAGACTCCTCAAGAACGCATCCGCGCACTGTTGGGCCCTGACGTTGCGGACAATCTGATAGAAGTGAATTACAGCAATAGGATTGTCATTAAGGGGTTCGTTACGAATCCCATAATATCTCGCGGAAACCGCGGGAGAGAGTTCTTCTCAATCAGGAAACGCCCTATATCTGACCCTTCGCTGGAAAGAGTGGTAGAAACTGCTTATTCCTCACTCCTGATGAGAGGTAGATATCCAATCTTTGTGCTGGATATAGAACTGGAGCCAGAGAAGGTCGACCCGAATGTCCATCCCACTAAAAAAGAGGTCAGGGTTCAAGATTTTGACTTGATAAGAGAAACTCTAGGATTTGTCATCACGAATGTACTTCTGGATATCAAACCAGCAGTCAGATCAGAGTCCTTGGAGTATCTTGTGGAATCTGAGATGGTCGAACAAGAGGAAACGAGTATATTCCCTGACGCAGATAGCGCGAGGGCAGAAGGACGGGCTCTACTACTTGAGGAAACGATGCTTGTGGAACCAGTGCCCTCAAACGTTGCAGAATTGGACATCAAAGAGATTGGCAGGATCCTCAACATCCTTGGTCAGGTAAGCATGGTCTATATCGTCATTGCAACAGAGAACGGACTAGTCATTGTTGACCAGCACGCTGCACACGAGCGGATCCTCTATGAGAAATTGAAAAAGCAAGTCAGCGAAGGAAATGCCATGGTTCAGGAGCTTCTGGAACCCATTGTGTTGAGATTAGGTGTTAGCGAGGCTGAAAGGGTTCTCGGGCTTGGTGAAACTCTGGAGAAGCTAGGATATTCCATCGCTAGTTTTGGGGGGAATGAAATCCTGATTTCTACCCTGCCTGAGATTCTGGGAAAAAGAGCCTCTGAGAATGAAATGCTTGCGTTAGTAGACAGGATCCTCGAACTTGGAGAGGGACTTGCTATGAACGAGTTCATGGACGACCTCGTAAGGCTCACGGCATGTCATGCTGCGATACGCTCGGGTCAGAAGATAGGACATGAAGAAGCACGAAGGCTGATAGCTGAATTGTTCGCGACCGAAGGGAAATATCACTGTGCCCACGGTCGTCCGACTATCATCCGTATCTCAAAGGAGGAACTCGACAAACGATTTGGTAGAACCGGACCAGATGCGATAGCAAGATTCAGGGCTCGTCACAGACTATGAAGTAGAAGGAAACCAAGAATGGAACTAAACAAAGGCTAGATGATGGGTCATATAGCCCTCCCGCAGACTGCAGTTGGCATCCAACACGACGTATATCCATATAGTTGCTCGTACATCTTCGCAAATACGCATACACCTGCATCAGCTAGTTGCCTGAGAAGATGTTGTTATTTCAACCATTTTTTTTGTTCCTGTCTGTATTCCCGACTCCCTATTCGTATAGAGAACCTCCGCAAGCTTTGCGAACATGTTCTCTACATTCTCTCCGGTCTTGACAGAAGTCAGGACGTATTCAGCACCGAGAAAATCAGCATAGCGAATGATTTCTTCTTCTGAGATCTCGTGGTTCGGCAAATCGACCTTGTTTGCCACAAGGACAATTGGAACTTCATATCCTATGTTCTCACGAGCCTCGTTCAGCCACCGTGGGAGATCCTCGAATGACCTCTTATCAGTAATGTCAAACATCAAGACGAGTCCTCGGGCTGCTCTATAGAACATGGGTCGAACAAACCGGAACTTGTCTTGCCCGCCCAGATCCCAGATTATGACCTTCACTGCAGTAGGCCCGTCAGTCCCTTCAAAGACGATTGTATGGGATGAATGGCTGACGCCTACTGTTACTTGGTATTCTTCTGAGAAGATGCCCTCTGAGTATCTGCGAACAGCACTACTTTTACCAACTCCTCCATTGCCAATGACACAGACCTTGAATATGAATGACGGATTGCTCACCACAGACCTCTCCCATACGATTATATTATTAAATATTATACTTAAATATTATATGCTAACGTACTTCACGTGGTTTGAATATGAAATGCCGACAACGGTCAGTTATTTTTTGTCCGAGTCCGCAAGGAAACATGGATTGTGGAAGAATGGTGATCACCATAGACCCACAAGAGTCTACAATTGCTTGATCGAAATTCATTGTAACCATCCTCAACAGGCATGTTGCAAGTTTCATTAGCGATTAGCTTCGTGATATATAAAATCTCCACATTCAGTCGTACGACCATACAGTACATCAAAGCAGATACTGATAACCTATTTCCGAGCGTGAATTCACCGGATAGTTTATTAACTATCGCTAAGTTATTAGTTGCAGAGGGTCTAACATGACTGTCACACTGAAAGCGTCCACAAAGATATTGGATCTTGCGAAGAAATTCCCTTTCCTATTCGATACGCTTGTTGATATCTCACCAAAATTGAAACGATTGAAGAACCCGATTCTGCAAAAGACGATTGGCAAGAGAGCAACACTGACAGACGTATCCAAAATTTCGAAAGTGCCCCTGAACCGTCTGTTTGTCCTACTTTCTGAATCTATATCAAAGAACGCGAACGAAAATGTGATCATTGACAAAGAAGATCAAGAGAAAGGCGAATGGCAGGAGGAACTTCAGAAGCGACAAGTGAAGCTAAAAGAGCTTGTTCTAAAATTGCATGCAGGTCAGGATCTAGAGCCTTTGCAAGAGGAGTTCAAAGAGATACTAGGTGATGTGAGCGCAACGGAGATAGCAGAGATGGAGCAGTCACTAATCTCATCCGGAGAACTTACTGCTCAACAGGTGACGGCACTATGCGACCTGCATATTCAGGTGTTCAAAGAGTCTCTTGATGTCCAAGAGAAGCCAGAGTCCATTCCGGGTCACCCTGTGAACACCTACATGAGCGAGAACAACGAGGCAAGGCGACTGGTAGGGATCCTAAAAGAGAATCCCAGTGATTCAGATACCCTTGATGAGTTGAAGAAGATAGTGATACACTACCAGCGACTACAGAACCAGCTGTTCCCAGTCCTTGAAAAAGCGGGCATCACAGGTCCCTCTACTGTCATGTGGGCAAAACAAGATGAGATCAAGGACATGCTGAACGATGCCGGCGAATCGAGCCTCGACAAGGTGCTTGCGGCCATTGAGGATATGATATACAAGGAGGAGAACATACTCTATCCAATGGCCCTAGAAACGTTATCCGAATACGATTGGGCAAGAGTCAGGATAGGGGAAGAGGAGATCGGGTATGCTTGGGTGACTCCAGGAAACAAGTGGGAGCCAATAACTCCAATTGACATCCATCAAGCAGACCAGGCACCTGAATCACCCAAGATCAAGTTGAACACAGGAAACCTGACCCTGAAGGAAATCGACCTGATTCTCAGGCACCTGCCTATTGACATCTCATTCGTGGACGCTCATGAAAAGGTCGTCTACTACTCTGCGACAGATGATCGTGTATTCCCACGTAGTCCGGGGGTCATCGGAAGAAGCGTCATCAATTGCCATCCGCAAAAGAGCTATGACAAGGTCAAAGCAATCATGGATGCATTCAGGGAGGGAACACAGGACAAGGCAATGTTCTGGATCCAAATAGGTGGTCGATTCATTGTCATTGGCTACTATGCAGTACGGGATGACAAGGGAGAATTCATGGGAACCTTGGAGGTTTCACAGGATGTGACTGAGATTCGAAGTCTTGAGGGTGAACAAAGACTCTTGAATTGGGACTCTTAACATCCTATAACGAATTGAGAGAAGTATCTGAATATAAGGATACAGTCCTCTGGAACGATTGAACTAGTGGGAATATAGCACTCTTAGGATCAGTGGTACAGGATGTTGCATATTCCCCTAGTCCCAATAAGATCGCAAGTGGTAGTCAGATAGAGCAGCTTATTAACCGAGCTATGTCCACGCACAAGAACTCCAATGCTCCAACTGATTTTAACAGGTGTTCTTTTAGGACTGCTACTTGCAGTCGTCACTTCCCTGTTTTGGAATATCGCACCTGCAATTCAAAAAGAGGCTCTAGAAGGAATGGAGAAGATAGATGCTGCAAGTGCCACAAGTCACACACGGCGTCTCTTCACGAACAAGAAGTGGTCCACAGGCTTTGTTATGTCACTCCTCGGAGGACTGACCTATCTTGTCGCCACACAGTTAGCGGGAATTGTAATTGTGCAACCCCTCATGAACGTGGGTCTTATCGCCCTTGTCATCATTTCATCTCGGAGATTGGGAGAGTCAATTGATATTCAGGCGGTCATAGGAATCGGATTATTGATACTCACACCAGTGTTCATTGCTTTTGGAAACGTGACAAGACCGGTCCTGTTTAGCGAATATTCAGTCATCACCATCTATTGCACGATACTTTTGGTTGGGATCGGAGTCATGATTGCCGCATCCAAGAAACTACCAATCCTTTGGGCTCCAATCACATCGTTCCTGCAAGCACTTGCATCTATATTCACACAATGGTTCACACTCTCGATCTTTGGTGAGGAGAATCTATTCCAAGGAATCATCACGGGCTTCATTCCGCTCATTCTTATGGGAGTCTTTACATTCGCAGCGGGAGTCTATGCGGTTTCAATTGGACTTCAGAAAAACCCGGCAGCTAGGTTCAACGCAATAGTCGGTACAGTTAGCATGTTTGCAGTCATCTTTGGTGGGATGCTGATATATGGCCAGACCATGATGAATACACCAATCTATGTCATTGGTCTGTCTTTTGGGGTCATCGGGGTTATTCTACTGAGCAAATATCAAGAGAAGAGTGAGGTTCTAGACATCCACGAGGATAGATGACAGCCGTAGACTCGAAAAGGTCATGTGGTGGATCCAATCATCTGAATCTAATTTTCAAATGTCCTCGAATGGAGTGTGTATATCTGTTACAGGGAAATGGTCAAAGATATGCTGATCAATGATTGATGACAACATGACTGGGGAACCAAACATTGTTCTGGATTCCAGATAGAATATCACTGAAATCGTATTCTAGAGTACTTCCGAGCTTGATGCAAATCTAAATCTAGGGAAGGCGAAGACTTTTACCAGATTGTTCCATATATTCTACAGAGAGAGATAGGCCTTTTTGGTAATTGGTCTACAGCCGAGCAGAGGAGTCATACTGAACGATGAGTACCACATGGTACATCACCAAAGAATACCTGAAGAGATTGGAAATCAATTTCGAAGAGAAAGGAAGGAAGACATTCTGTTTGCTTCCATACGGACCACCTGAAACCGAGGAGATAGAGGTGTTCCCCGGAGAGAATTGGATCACACTCACCACACGACTAATGAAACTTGAAGGGTACACGGCAAAGGAAAAGCGGAACGTGTATGAGCATCTCCTGAAAGCAAACGCGAAGTTCGCTGAGATATCCTATGGACTTGACAAGAAGAGTTTCATCATCTTGCGAAATGCTATCCCCGTGATAGGAATCTCCTATGATGCATTCAGCAGTATCTATCAGGCACATATCTCAGGACTAAAATTCTTTCACTCGAAAATGAAACCGCTCGTTGCCAAAGAGTAGGCTGTTATTGTCAGAAACTAGTTTTGAAAAAAAGAGGGGAGTAGGAGGGAATGAATCCCTCCCTGAACTTTAGCGTCGCTTCTTAACAAGGACGAGCACTATTACAATGACCACGGCGACTCCAGCGACCATGACTAGGAGTTCGACTGGAATTCCTTCGCCACCGTCAGGCGGACCAGTAGGTGTCGTGGTAGTGGTGACTAGTCCAACACCCACCTGATACGATCCTACTTGAGAGGTAGTCCATAGACCATCGGTCTCAACCAGCACTCTGAAGTACACGATTGTCCCATCAGGGTAGCCTGGAATCTCGCCAGAGTAGGTGTTGCCACCAGTGTTCGTCATGGCGGTCTGTTGCCAGTTCACCAAGTCAGTAGAGTACTCAAGGATGACTTCTCCGATTGGCTCCTGTGAGAATATATCAACACTGACCGTCACGGGCTCGTTGTCCTGTGGTACTGTTGGTGAGATGGAGAAAGCTCCGAAAGTCACTGTGCCGATAGGAGCTGATGTCCCGCTGCTAGAAGTGTAGCTGACAAAGACTGGATCCTGCATGACACTGTAGCCTTCCCACTGTGGGAAGCCAATGGTGACATAGTACATGCTTGAGCTGGATGACCACCCGACCGCACTCTGACCGCTCTCGGACTCGAAGGCTTGTCGGAATGTTCCCATAGGAGTTGTCATGCTGACCACATCGTAAGGTGCGGTCATGTTCTTGCCCCAATCGTAGGTGACACCACCCATGATCATCTCAGCGAACTGAGCACCTGCGGTCTCTAACTCGAAGACATCTGCACCCACTGTGGACTCGCCATCGGCAAAACTACCGTTCGCCTTGAATGCGAAATCACTGAGTGAAACGTCCGCCAAGTAGTTGAGAGCTAGCGATCTGTTCTCCAGATTGCTACGGCCACCGGTCATGTCAACGTCCCAGTTGCCGACGTAGTTGTCAACCTTGATCTCTGCGTAGTTGTTCACTGCGCCTTCCGTTGTATTGAGGTAGCCTTGGAAGTGGACTAGGAATGATAGCTCATCAATGGAGATGTCCGTCGGACGCTCATCGAATGTCCGTAGGTCAGAACCCGTGAACACACTATCGTACCAACCCCAGTACCCGTAAGTCGTGAACGGATACACAGTCCCATTGACATCGTAGAAGGTGACGCCCCAAGTGATCTCGTCCTCAATACCGCGAACGATACTTCCAGAGGTGTTGAAATCACCATATGCCGCACCAGGAGTGACAAAGTCAATTGAACTAATCGAGTCTGGTATGAGGTAATGTGTAAGTTCGGCTGATCCAGGATTGGTAAGGTCGACCTGCATGAGACCGTCCTCATTCTCGTCCTCCCAGACCATTAGTCCACTGAACTCATAGCGCAATCCTATGCTGAGCCAGTGTTCTACATCATTATCGACATAGCTCGTACCATAGTCCTGACTGATGCCAAAGCTCAACCAAGTCCAAGTCTGCTCGTTAGAGGTCAGCCAGTCCCATCCATTGGCAATGGCTTCTGCAACGATG
The DNA here is from genome assembly GCA_024275415.1 of archaeon. Classification (GTDB taxonomy): domain Archaea; phylum Asgardarchaeota; class Thorarchaeia; order Thorarchaeales; family Thorarchaeaceae; genus MP5-2226. The sequence continues at coordinate 4,217 of JAJRZD010000086.1, read as the reverse complement.
TCTTGCCAAGTGACATTCTTGGCCATCCATGCGATGTCCCAGTACCCGGGCATCGGCTCACCCGAGGGTGATATCAGCATATCCTGCACATCTTGCATCTGAGCAGATGTGAGCTGTGAGAAGTTGCTTGCATGATACCAATAGAAGGTCTGGTTCCACTCGTATGACCATGTGAAGGTGTCAACACCCATCCATGACCAGATGTTCATGTCATCGCCATATTGTGTGGTGTTAGGATCCCACATGACATTGACCCACATCTTGTTGAACTCGTGTGTCCAGCTATCCTTGGAGCTGTATTCCTCTTGGATGAAGTACTGGTCGTCCGTAGTATCAAGGTCGCCGTCAAGGTCGAGAGCACCATTGTCTTCATTGATTGCCCAGTTCTTTATGCCCCACATGCCCCATTGAGGAGTGCCAATCACAAGATCAAAGAAGTTCTTGTAGACGGTACTATCAATCGGTTGTAGGCCATAGACTAGATCAAAGCCCCACCTGAACCGAGTACGCTTCACGAACTCCAATTTGGCGGTAGCATCGACAAGCTCACCTCTGTAGTCGAACTTGAAGGCTTCCTTGACCGAATCCCAGTTGAGGAACACATCGCCATATAGGGATTGTGTGGAATTCAAGATTCTGTAGGTCTGGATCCATCGCCCCATGTAGTCGAACAGATAGGTTTGTCCATCAAAGTCGAAGTAGTCACCAGGACCTTGTGGGCCTGTATCATTGTAGTATGTACTGACAGCCATTGTGCTCAACACAGGAGGTAGGTACCAGTCGTAGAACTTGTACACTGTACCATTGATAGCTGTGTACTCGTACCACCAATCGGTTCCCGATTCGTTGTAGAAGGGCCAATCCTGAGCAGAGAAGAAACTCTTCCCACCTAAGTCATACTCGTACACCGTGAACACATATGAGTCTTCAACTGCCCATACCGATCCGTTGGTAAGGGTGATGTATGTATCTGGGAATACACCCTCAGGTTCTGGTGAGGTACCATTATTGTACCGAATCGTTTCATACTTGGTGAAGACCAAGTCACCATCGTAGCTACCTACCGCTCCAGCGTATCCATTATTCTGTGGGAACCAGATATCGGTCCCATTGGCACGGATGTATGGATACACAGACTGTGTCAATTCCATGGTTTCTCCGCCAATCACTACGTAATCGTAGGACGTTGTGTTCATGACAGGATAGGCAGTTCCGTTCCATATGAGCGAGTTTGTTGTAGGAACCTTGCCACCGTTTAGTACAGTGTTATCAAGTTCCCATTGCCATTGAGCGTTTGCACCCGGATATGGCATTTCATAGGCAATGCCATTAACTTCAGTATACCAATACCGGCTTGTATCAAAGGTAGCGAAGTACCCATCTGAACCCATGTAGTCTGAGACGAAATAGTTTCTTGGCCACGTTGCTGGTTGCCATGCACCGTCAATGAATATCTCGTTCACACCGGTTGCCGTGTTGTAGACCATCTGAATCAGATTGCCATCGATATCAGTCATGAAGTACGAATTATCACGACTGGACCACCAGAAATCAACGATATTCAGGGAGCTCAGGCTTGAACCATAGACAACGTAACCGTATTGAGGTGCACTCTTGTCACCTGTGACTTGGCTGTCAATAGTGAAGCTCTTGAGGTTGTACACGGCATAGTCCAGAACAGGCCCGCCATGAATCACACCATATATGTCCATCCACACCGCATACTCGTCTACGCCATCGAACAGATACTCGTGGTAGTTCTGAGCGGTCAGGAACGTGTCACCGCTAAACGTAGTCACATTGTAGATCACAAAGGACTCGTTGTATGTGACGGATATCTTGGTTCCATTTGTGAGTTCGTAGAAGTAGACATCTTTCTCAGTTGCAGAGTCGTAATGGTCATATAGGAACATGCTGGTCCACGTATTACCACTCCATGGGTCGTAGTTCTCTCGAACCTTGATGGGCAAGTCATCACCATCAATAGTGATGTATGGCGATTCTTCGCCTTTGGCAATCTTGTAAATCAGGGATCCATTCACGAATTGATAGGCAAGCTGATTGTATTCTATCTCATCGACGAAGACGCGATCGCCAGTGGGTGCATAGTCGAAACTGTATGCCCATTCGAGTCCCCATTCATAGACTTCATGCTCACCCCACCCAGAAGAGTAATCCTCATACCAGGTGTTGTTCATGAATGCAAAGTCCCACCAGTAGTTGGTTTCAGGGATTGTCAGGCTTGGAGTGAAGAAGAAACTTGCGAAGAAGTCACCTCCATCAGTCCAGTTTGTGAACGAGGTAACAGTACCAAAGGTGGCTGGGACGACGGTTTCAGCAGATCGATACTCGATCCACTCCTTTTGCCATTCCTGAGTCAGCTGGTTGAAGTACCAGTCCTGCCAGTGCCAGCCCTCTACTTCAGCCCACATCCATTCTTCGTATTCACCAAATACCCATTCCCAAGAACTGGTGGTTTCATTGTAGCTGTAGTGCCATCCGGTCTGGTTCTGGAGTACATAGTCCCAATATGTTCCGTAGGTGTAGTTGTATTTCTGGGTCATGTTGTATGCCTTGTAAGCTGGAGTGCCATTTATTAAGATGTCAACCACGAATTGAAGGTTTGACCATCGTGATTCGTCTTCACTCCAGTAGCTTTCGAATGCTTCGAGCCGGAATGAAACACCGTCGATATCATCGGCTATGTCACTCCCACCTTGGAGCCTACCCTCGACCTTGAATTGCTCACCTCTATCTACCTGGAACATCCAGCCGGTTGGCTGAGTGCCATCAGAGTTGAGGATCTTCGCAATGGTCACAGGACTCTCGATAACAATCTGGCGTGCAAGCTCGAACTCTTGATGGGTCTGTCGCGAGCGCTCACCCCAGGTGTCTGGCCAGTATTCGAATTCCTGACCCATGACTTTTGTTTGAAATGCAAAGTATGAGTCTTGCTTGGTCTTTGGCATAAGAGGTGTGAAGTGACCGACAAAGTCGATTACGAGATCATTGCCGATAGTTTGTGCTTGAGAAGCAGTTGTATTAAGTTCGTAAAGAAGTGGATAGTCGGTTGGAATGGGTTCAAAGACCATAATCATCTCATTCCAAGTATCTGGTTGGAGTGTTTCGTACGGGTATCCGTAGTACTCGTATCCATAATACTGCTCGAATGAGCCGGTGGAGATATTGTAGATGTAGAGCATCTTCTTCTCGACCCATTGGGTTTCATTGACCAACTCGCGGACCCATGTTTGAGAAATATCATCCCAATAGTCATGTAGGACGGTGACATTGACTTCTTCGTAAGTCCCCATGTCGGTCCACTCGAAGGCTTCGTATGTGCCGTATACCTCTACAAGGCTCGTTATCTTAACAGCAGCATCATAGACGTATGTCTGGAGGGCGGAATCGTAAACCCAACCACCATAGCTGGTCTGAAGCTCAGTGTGCCAACCAGTTCGGTTGACAGGAACTTCCATTCCACCGGGAACAGTGAAGCTCAGCAGTGCATACGCAGGATCGTCCCCGGTCACATTGAATCGCATGACAAAATCTGTCATTCGGCTTACCGAGTACAGCATATCACCAGCTAGATCCAGCTTCTGAAGAGTGTAACTTCCCCCGAAGGAGAATTTCCAAGCCAAACTAGGAACAATACCTACGGCAATGCCTTGGAAGTCCCAATCCGATGCATAATTGTAGGAACCTATCCAGTTCTCATCCTTGTCCTGAATGTCCATGTTCAGTTGATAAAGTCCCAGCGGTGTGTCTGATGTGAATCGAATAGCGAACGTGAAATAGTAGTTATTCGCGTCGGTTGTGTTCGAACAGCTTGCTGGAATGATATCGACAAAGCTTGGAAGTGGAGGGCCACCTTCATCAGACTGGTTGTACTGCCAGCTATAGGCACTCCAAGGTTCGAACGAGTAATCAAAATCCTCGAATCTGAAATCGAACCCAGCTGAAAAGTTCCAGTTTGCGCTGATATACCATCCGTTGAATCCTACAGAACCGATGTCTACACCCTGAAGGATATCCTTCGGAACTGTTACTACGAAACTGATGATCTCATCAATCTCAGCGTAACTGTCTGGTGTAAGCAAGGATCCGTTTGCATGGTATATCTCAAAACTTGGCTGTGGTCCAAACAGCCAATTCTTGCTTTCCCACGTCCACTCATCACTAGTCGTGTTCGACTCCTGTTGCCAGCTCGCCCA
>JAJRZD010000085.1 GCA_024275415.1 archaeon | reverse complement strand
TGCCTATCACTTTCACCTACACATGCACGGTGTTCAACGCCAACAACGAAACGGTATCAGATTCTGTCAATGTGGAAATCATAGCCGACACCAAAGCTCCAATAATTACTCCCACAATCGACGGCGAGTATGGTGCAACGAATGCATCCTATGAAGAGGGCAGCTTTGGGCATACTATAACGTGGAACATAACCGAAACGAATCCAAGCTTCTACAATATCACACGAAAGTCCAATGAAACCACAAGCAACGATACAGTCATCGAAGCAGGGGTATGGGACGGAAGCAATATCACTATCAACATCGATGGGCTGAATGCCTCGCACTACTATGTCTACACACTTTTTGTGAATGACACCCTTGGATATAATGCCACCAACTCGGTGAACATCACGGTCTTTGTTGACTTGACACCGCCAGTAATCTCATCTCCTGATGACCTGTCCTTCGAGTTCGGAAATACCGGTAATAAGATAACATGGTTCACGTACGACAGCAATCCATCAAATTATAGTCTTGAAGTGATAATCCACTATAACGATACGACCTATGGGAATCTATCTGCAATCATCGGGATTCCTTCGAACCTGACACAGGAGGAGTGGGTTCTTGAAAATCCAGATGGGAAGAACATCACGTTCTCTGTGGACAGGATGTACCTTGGGAACTATACCTTCACCCTGACGCTCTTCGACAAGTTTGGGTACAATTCGAGCGACAGCGTCAATGTGACAATCTATGAGGACGTCCGCGCCCCGATAGTGGACGCGCTCACCGAGTTCGAATATGAAGAAGGATATACAGGCTACGTCCTGAATTGGTCAGCAGAAGAGAACAACCCACGGAGTTACAACCTGACTCGAGATGGTGAGGTCTTAATGAACGGCACTTGGCGTGGCGAGAACCTGAGTATCTCGATCGATGGACTTGACGTTGGCGAATATATCTACAATATGACGCTCGTGGACTACTTCAACCAGACCACCATTGTCTTGACAACAGTTACCGTGACCCCAGATGCCCACCTCCCAACCATTCGTGATACAAAAGTGCTAGAGGCATTCACCACAGTGTCCACGAACAACGTGACTGTCCAAGCATACGTCTGGGACATCAACAACCTTACCACTGTAGAGATCCAATGGACAGTCAATGAGGACGAAACAGTTCACACAATGAACATGACCGAATTTGGCAACGATATCTACTATGTCCATCTTGGCGAGTTCAATATCGGTGACAACTTGAAGTACCGAATCCGTGCTGTGGACAACTCATCTGTTCATAATGAGTATATCACCGAATGGTTCGAGTACACAATCGCACCGATGACTCACGACCCAACCCCACCGCTCCTCTGGGGCGCAGTCTTGGCTTTGGGCATCCTGTCGTCACTTGCCCTTCTATGGATCTACTTCCGAACCAAGACTCGTTAGTGCTACTTGAGGAGATTCAATACATGAGCAGGGATGGCATCCCTGTTCTCAACGGTCATATTGAGTAGGATAGTGTCAGGTCGGTTTCGAACCTCGTCATGGAACTTGCCTGTTTTTTGCTGAAGTGTGCCTAACACGCGCCCAGTATTCAAGCATCGTCGTACTTCTGGAGCGAATTGAGGCGATTTGAGTTCCATTGAAGCAATCTCATCGATGATGATTATCTTGTCGGATTCCCTTGCCTGCTGCATCGCAGGAATAGCGATTCTCTTTATCGCTTCAACGCTAACTGTGTATTTTCCCACTCTAGGTCCTGTATCCAGTTCCACATGTGCCAAGACCTCTGACAGCCCGTTGAGTGTCTGAATCAAGAAGCCCACTCGTCGTCCCTTGTCACGGATCTCCCGCGTCCAAAAGCCTCCCGCTTTGTTCTTTCCCAACAGGTCAATAATCCTCTGAATCGCTGTGCTTTTACCAATCCCAGGTTTTCCGGTCAACAAGATGTTCATAGCAGACCCAGACCTACGAACTAGTGTGCAGGTTCCATCTTATAATATCGAGTCGCCTTCATCCGTGAAACATTGAGGACAGATTGGATTGCCTTGTTGTCCAATTCCTCGTATTCGATAATCCCTTGAGACGCAGCGAGTTCGAAAGCTTTCTTGCCAAGCTCGGTTCTCACGATCACAGTAGTCCATCTTTCCTCAGACCCGATATTCCCGCATGAGATATCGGAGTTCTTGCATGTCAAGTCATGACAGTAGGAACAGGATCGTGCAGCGATATGATTCAGGTCAGCGATGGGCCATTCTGTTTCGCCTGAACTTGAGGTCACGGTGAACTTGCCTCCTGCAATCGCCATCCGCTGGACATCATCAATCTTGATGCCATTCTGCTCAAGAAACTCTTTGAGACCTGCATAATCGAAGGACTCCATGCAGAACAACCCAATTTTCAGGATTGAAGCATCCTTTGACAGGTTCAAGAATCCCGCAGGATGTCCCTGTAGTCTGGTGATACCATCAATGTTGCAAGCCGTTCCAACAACAGCCAACTTGGAATGACCCTCCTCGAACGCTTGCATCATCCCTTCCACTACTGGTGAATGTGTGTAGAAGGTTCCTCCACTGTCAAGAACCCCATCCGGACTTGTGGCAATCGAAAAAACGGGAAGCCAAGACACCTCGCCTTGCTTTGCCACAACCGCAGCGTCCAGTTCCCCTGCCTTCAGTTGTGCGCTCACCAGAGCAGTGGCGACTCCACCGTCTTGCCTTTTCCCACCTTCAAGTTTAGACTGCGCTTTGTAGATTGAGATGTACTCTCCAATAAGATGCTCAGGCAATGTCAGTGTCCTAGGGCACATTGCATAGCAGATGCCACAGGAGATGCACTTCCCTGTGAGCTCGGGCACATATTTGCCATCTGTCCTAGTGGCGGTAATCACGGTGACAGGGCAATTAGACACACAAGTCCCGCACTCCACGCAAACTCCTGTCTTGATAATCTCTCGTTCCAGCTTCTTGAAAGCATACCTCTTCGTATTCGCCTTCAACCAATCCTTTGATGCGGTAAGAATCTCCTCTATGTTGAGTACCATCATTTATTCCTCAAGCTAGTGGTTCTGACATCATTGCTAGCTCTTTATAGGGATGACGGAGGACTCGTCCGAGATGGAAAAACCTATTCGATGTCTACGAGGGCTGGAGGAGAGAATCCCCCAGAGAGCTCTCCTTCCTCCTGAAGCATGATGACCGCAGCCTTGTATGCTTTCAATACATCAGCCTTTGTTATGAACCCTATCATTGTGTTCGGATCCGCGGGGTCTACAATGACCGCATGTCCTTCCAATCGGTCAAGCATCGAGGTGACAACGCTGTCCATCGGGCAATTTGGGTTGAGGTGCAGGAAATCCGTGGACATCAAATCCTTGACTGTCTTCTTTTCCTTTTCCTGCTCGTCAGGATGAAACAGCACTTCTGTGAGAAGGATTCCGACGATTCGTCCATCATCATCCACAACAGGGAATTTCGTATGTTGAGTTGCATCAACGACTGCTAGAACCTCGTCCACGGTCATCTCTGGTTTCAGGATGGTCGGCTTGGTCGTCATGACCTCTTTCACGGAGATTTCTTTCAGGGCACTGATATACCTACTCTGACTGATGTTTATCCCGCGACGTGCAAGTTTGAAGCTATAGATGCTCTCCTCTTCGATGCTCATCGACACTATATATGATGTTGACACCGCAATCATAAGAGGTAGAATCATGTTGTAGTCACCTGTCATCTCCATCGTCATGATGATACATGTTATGGGAGCCCTACCCGCTCCTGCAAAAAGAGCTGCCATTCCAACCAGTGCAAATGCCATTGGTTGTGTGATGATATCAGGAAAGAGAAGGGAGAAGCCAATACCAAAAGCACCTCCTAGAGTTGCTCCAATATAGAGGGTTGGTGCAAATACGCCCCCAGAACCACCTGCTCCCAATGTGATCGAGGTGGCCAGTGCCTTCAAAATCCCAAAGGCCAGCAAGGCTCCAAGGACAAGAAGTCCCATGAATGTTGCATTTATGATCGGATACCCGACTGCCATTGTTGGTGGGAAAAATATCTCATTATGATTATATACTCCATAGGAGCCCGTCTGCTCACTGATAAAGAGTGAGAGAACACCCAACGTTCCTACCATTAAACCCCCTATCACGATCAGTACATAGGGTGATATCTTCACTCGTTCAAGGATATCTTCTACTTTATAGAATCCGCGACTCCATACTACACTGATCAAGCCGAATGCAAGCCCCAATATGAGATAGAAGAAGAGTTCGAAGTAATTGCCCATCATAAATTGGGGAGCGTCAAATGACAGGCTCGATCCAAGAATGGATCCAGCAATAGCTGTTGCAATGACTGATGCTAAGATGACGGGTATGATGGAAAATCCAGCAATTCCTCCTGCAATGACCTCAATACCAAAGAGTGTTCCTCCTAGCGGAGCATTGAATGTTGCAGCAATCCCTGAACTGACACCACACACCACAAGGGTCTTGGTCATGCGTGCATTCAGCTTGAGATAGCTTGCAATGGCAGAACCCGCACCACCACCTATCTGAGCAATGGGCCCCTCTCTACCGCATGAGCCTCCAGAACCGATGTTTATCGCAGATGCAAGGCTTTTCAGAAGGGGGATTCTGGCTCGGATATGCCCTCTCTGCAATTGGTATGCATACATTATCTCAGGGACGCCATGTCCTTTCGCCTCTGGGGCATATCGTGTGACTATGAATGCGACAAAAATGCCACCTATTGAAGGGATGATTACCCAACCCCAGATACCGATCACATTAGGGATAGCAGTGAATAGTATGCTTATCGCGTAAATTAGCAGTCTGAATCCCACTGCTGTGAACCCGGATACGACACCTACCAAAGCAGCCAGAATGTAGAGTTTGATCCTTTGCTCGGTTAACTTTTTCGATAACATTTCTACAAAGCGCCTTCTATGCAAATGTCAAATGGATGCTTGATTAAGTTGCCGTCTAACCATCTTACTTAAACGTTTGGAAAAATCACGTATCCAAACTTATATCATTCTCCCAAGTGTAGCGGCTTGGATGGAGGCCTAAGATGAAACTCGCTCTTTCCAAAATTAAAGAACTCATTGAAGCAAGCAAGGATCACCAATGCGACCCCTATGACTGCTGTGTTCAATTAGTAGGCATTGCAGACTTGCCCAGCCAGTTCGGGGAATTCCAAATCTGTGCCTTTGTGAGCCCCTGTGACGGAAAAGAGCACACTGCGATTGTCAAGGGAGATATAGTAGAAAAAGAAAACGTGCTTACCCGAATCCATTCAGAATGCCTGACTGGCGATGTCATGGGAAGCAAGCGTTGTGATTGTAGGGATCAGCTTCTCGAATCATTAAAGCTGATCCAAAAAGAGGGCGAGGGAGTACTTCTGTATCTCAGACAAGAAGGAAGGAATATTGGGCTCACTGAAAAAATCCGTGCATATGCCCTTCAGGATCAAGGCTATGACACTGTTGAGGCGAACCTGTTACTGGGATGGGAACCTGATGAGCGTGACTATGGGGTTGCAGCTCACATCCTTCGTTCCCTGCATATTAAATCGATTAGACTGTTGACAAACAATCCAGACAAACTTTGGCAGCTTTCAAACCATGGGGTAGTGATTAAAGAACGTGTTCCTCTGATAATACCTACTACCGAATACAATCGTACATATCTAGAAACCAAGGCACGCAAGAGCGGACACTTGCTAGGTGATAAGGCGGACATGAGGGATGTGAAAGAGGTGCTTGCTCATTCCCATAAATCCTGAGATGTCGCCAGTGACTGTTCTCGTTCCCTCAACGAAATATGCCGTAGTGCAATTGCAAGGGGAATGAATGATACTAACGCGATGACTCCTGCGATGAAAAAGAGCACCCGAAGGTTGCCTGAAACTGTCCAGATATATGCACCTACATTCATCATCATAATCTGAAACGTGCTCATCACAGCCTGAAATGTGCTAAGAGCGCGTCCCTGTTTCTCCTCACTCACCCCTTGGACAATGAGTGACCGCTCTGCAGCAATCCATATGACTATCCCGAAGCCCCAAAGAAGGTTGATGAAGAGAAGGACAAAAACCCCCTCAAGTAATGCATGTCCCAGAATGATAAGAGCCGTGAAAGGAACCGCGAACAGCAACGAAATCTTCAGGTTCCTATCAGCAATCTTACCTCCAAAGAAGGAGAGTGTCGCTATGGTCAATGAAGACATACTCCATATGATTCCCCATGTCGAGGTACTCACATGCCACTCTTCCACCACAAGGTTGCCTAGGTACGGAAAGGTCAACCCAAAGGTCATGTAGATGCCCACCAGTCCACCGGCAAGAACCCAAAAATCGCTCCCCAGTCCTCGCAGCGTGATAACTGGGCCCGAACGTGCCTTCTTTTGGATCGAACTGCTCAGTGTTTCCCTCACAAAAATCGCACTGGCGATAAATGCGAATAGAGTGCCAGTCCCACCTAACACGAGTAGGCCCTGTTGAGGTAGACCTGAAAGCAGAAGGAAGGATGCCAACAAGGGACTAAGTCCGTCCATTGCAAAGGCTGGAAGAAGTATCATAGTGAATGTCCTCCCTGAATTCTTCCCGCCATCCTGTGATACTTGGTCAGCCGGAGCGGCCCTTGCCATCATAAGCACAAATGCCCAACCGAACTGAATGAGAGCATAGAAGAATGGAAATAGCGGCCAGACCGGGAACGAGAACATACTGAACAGACCAACAGCCATCGGGAGGTATGCTATCATCAGTGTCTTCCTCCTACCGATGAAGTCCGAAATGTACCCCGAAAGAGGGATTCCCAGAAGGTTTGCCAACGAGCCAGCAGTGAAGGTCAATCCCATCTGCCATGGCTCGACAATGGTTTCAATTAAGATACCAAATTGCCATGTCCAGACACTCATCGAGAATTGTGCGACACCTATGACCAACGCAAGCCTCCACAAGGCCCCAGTGAGACCCCCTCTTCTACTAACGAACGGCTCTACTGCACGGTCTGGAGTCGTCATACTGTACACCTCGTTCTGTTACATTGATTTCGAACCCGAATCCCTTAATACCATGACTATCTGTGCCACCGGGCAAGCACCACACAATGCTTAAAGTGTGGAAATGTGATTGGTTGCAAGTCAAGGTTGTGAAACCCCCAAAGTGATAGTGCTTAAAGATGCAGACCTGAGACTCAATCGCGCGGTCACATTTGAATACCTCTTTGCAAATGGGCTTGGCGGTTATGCCTCATCCACAATAGTTGGGATGAATACCAGAAGCCATCACGGGCTCCTAGTTTCATCTCTAAATCCACCTGTGGATAGGTGGCTCACATTATCTCGCCTAGACGAAGTAGTTGCAACAGGAGATGAGCCGTGCAATTTGGGCACAGAACATACTGCGGCGGGGGTTTCACAAAGAGGATATCGCAATATCAAGAGGTTCGTTCTGAATCCATTGCCTCAAATGACCTATTCCACTGACTGCATCACGATGCACAAGACTATATTCATGGCACACAGAAGGAACATCACCATCGTCAATTACGAGTTCAAGAACACTGAAGAAACCGTCCTTACTGTGACACCGTTTCAAACCTGCCGCCCAATCACAAGGTTACCTCCCAAGCTGGATTTCACGCCCGAGATAGAAACCATCGACGAGCACTCGTACTTTGCATATGATGACCGGGATAATAGCCCATGGATGTACGCCTATACACCTGATGCCGAGTTCATGCAGACCCAACTGAAGGTTTCGGAACCTCAGGTATACAGGAAAGATAAGGCGAAAGGACTGCCATACCAAGAGGAACTGTACATCCCAGGGGTATTCCATACTATCCTTAAACCAGGAGAGCATTTCTTGAGTTTCCTCTTTGCCGTGGGGCAAACTCGCAAGACTCTCATGCATGACCTAGGATCACTTGTAAAAGCCCAGCGGAAAGATTTTGCTCAGATGCGATTTGACGAACTTCGCAGACGCAAGATCCTGAACGACCGGGCTTATGCCCTTACGAACCGTGCTAGGGATGAGGACATAGAATGGCTCGTATACAATGCAGACACGTTCATCGTTGACCGTGCTTCAACGAAACGGAAGTCAATCATAGCAGGATTCCACGAGCTGGTGGATATCGGATTAGATGCTATGATCGCACATCCCGGGCTGACTGTGGCGATAGGGAGGTTCCAAGATGCCCGTGAGATACTTACGACCTACGCTAGGTACTCGCGCTATGGACTGATAGCTAACGACTTCCCAGACAGGGGCATCCAGCCCGAGTACGACTCGGTTGATGCCTCATTATGGTTCATCATGGCGGTCAAGAAATACATCGATGTCACCAATGACACGGAGTTCCTGAGAGGCATCATTTGGGAAGCCATGGAATCAATCATCACTGCATTTCGTATCGGAACCAAGTTCAACATCCATGAAGATCATGATGGATTGATATTCTCGGGTATCGAGGGTGTCGAAGTTTCATGGATGAACGAACGAGTAGGTAATTGGTGCGCGACACCGAGGATTGGAAAATGCGTCGAGGTGAACGCTCTCTGGTACAATGCCCTTATGGCAATGGGCGACATGGCCCAAATGATGAGCAGAGACCCCTACGAGTACCGAGCTGTAGCATCATGGATCCGGGAGGCATTCACTCAGTCATTCTGGAATGAGGAGGCTGGTTATCTATATGACGTCATCAACGACGACGAGAAAGACGACTCACTCAGACCAAACCAGATCTTCGCGGTAAGTCTGCCGTATCGGATACTAGAACCTGAGATGGAACGAGCCGTACTAAAAGTCGTTCAAGATGAGCTGCTAACACCTTACGGACTTCGAACCCTTTCGCCCAAGGACAAACGCTACGCTCGTGCTCTGACGGGTGGTCCCAAGAGTCGAGCAGGTGCAACACACCAAGGAACTGTACATCCTTGGCTTATAGGTCCGTTCATATCTGCCTATCTGACAGTACATGGCAGAACCCCTGAGAACAAGACGTATGTAGAGAAGAAGTTCTTCCGCCCAGTCCTGAACACAATCCGAAGTGGCTGCTTGGGCACGATATCTGATATGTTTGATGGCTCCAAGCCCCACCGTGACAGAGGGGTCGTTTCACGGGCAAGAAATGTCGCAGAGATGCTACGAGTGTACTTTCAGGAGCTATCATAGGTTGCAGGACATCCAAGAGATACATCTGATCAAAGTTCCGACACCATTCCCTGTGGGCGCTGTGAACTGCTATCTGATAGAAGGAACCCCCTTGACCCTCATCGACACTGGTGTCAAATCATCAATAGCATTGAAACAACTGGAAAATGGGCTTAGAGAGGTAGGTCAGTCCATCAGCGATATAGAACAGATATGTATTACCCACGGTCATGTGGATCACATAGGTCTCGTCAGAACAATTGTAGACCAGAGCGACTTCACAGTTGATGTCTGGATACACGAAAGAGATGCCAAACGACTCACCGAGTACGAGGATTATATTGTAGACCGAGTGCAAGCATATCAGAGGATCGCAACTCAATCGGGGGCTCCTGTTGATGGACTGTTAGGGCCTCGTGAGACCCTCACCGAGTATTTCATGAAGTTCGGCGAGTCCGTTAAGGAAGTCAAATATGCCACGGAGGAGCAAAAGATCGAAACAGGTCAGGGTCATCTGCGGGTTATATGGACCCCGGGACATTCCCTTGGCTCCCTGTGTTACGTGCTTGACGAGCCCCACGTTGTCTTCACAGGCGACCATATCCTAGGTGACATATCGTCAAACCCAAGCCTCGATTTTGAGGGAGCCATGGGCATATCGCTTCTAAACTATCTTGATTCGCTGGAGAAGGTCAGAGGGCTCTCAGGATATTTGGCATTCCCGGGACACAGAAAGTTGATCTCCAACATTGAGGGACGGATAGATACCCTGTTGAAAGACTACGATGTGAAGATGCATCATGTCAGACAGGTGCTGTCTTCAACCCCGATTTCAATCTACGATCTTTCTCGTATGCTCTATGGCGAGTATGATGCGAACCAGCTTATCCTAGCGCTGGCGGAAACCCTTGACCTAGTAAAAGTCCTTCAAGAGCGCGGAGAAGGTAAATTAGAATTCATCAACGGTGTCTATTTTGCGCGAAAATAGTGCAGATGATTATTCTAGATGATTCATACATCGCCCTTTAATATGAAATAGTCATTGGTGTTCGTGCAGTCAATCGGTTTCTTCTATCAGCGGACGTGAGGACTGTACCAATGATAGATACTTTGTCGTGTAGGAATAAGGAGTCAACAAGGTATACGAAATTCCTTGCGTCTATCCGTTGGAGGTAAACAACGATGAAAAAACAGAATACGCTACTAATAATCACGATTCTGGTCGTGAGCGTGTTCAGCATGAACGGTCTTACACTTGCCCAAGCATCATCAGATCCCGAGCTTCAGGTGTCATGGCAGGTGGTCGATGAGTTCAACGAACACGAGAGACATGATCAGAATTCGCAGTGGATATTCGGTCCACAACCAACAGTGTGGGTCGGATATGCCGAGAACATGACCTCTATCGAGGAGAATGGATTCCGAGTCGAGGTCAATACGAGCCTCTTTGTGAACATCACTGTTCCAAAAGCCTTCATGGGTGTAGGAAATAACATGAGCAGTGTTGGTTTCTGGGGTTACATGCAAGGTGTTGATGCCGTTTCAGCTTTTGGCCTCGGATATAACGTGACTGGAGATGAATGGGAAGCAATCTCAGTACGATACGAACCCGGTAGTCAACAGCCAAGCACGGGAGAGTTCTTGTCCCATAACGAAGCAAACTCCGTGTTCACTGAAACTGAGGACGAATACTTTGTTTCATTCAACATTGTTTTCATTGCTGATATTGGAACAGGGATATTCTGGACAGGGATGAAAGCCATCGACCAAGAAGGACGACCAGTGACCCCCTCATGGCTAGCAAGGCTTCAGTCAGGCACATTTGAAACCCCACCCATAGGTCTTGGGAAAGAGGTGAATGTAGGTCACTTTGCATTGCCAGAACGCTATTATGCCGAGGTGATCGACAACGATGGTAACATCCTTCACTATGTGGATGCCTATGATAATTTCACATTCCAGATCTCTGCCAACGTCGAGTTTGGTGAAGTGAAGGTTCCATTCTCATACATCACATTTGACCCGAAGTATAAGCAAAGTGTATCCTATGCGATGCCTAATGACTATCGAAGATTCCTCACTGGCTGGACGCCTGTTACTGAGGCGTGGCCGCTGCTAACGTTTGTGTACAATGGAACAAATGCATATGCCACTGTGAGTTACATGCAAGATGTATCTTGGAGTTGGAACACACAGATCATGCAATGGGTTCCTACGATAGACTTTCAAGTTAATGAAACAGTTGACTTGACAAAGTTCTATATTTCAACTGATGTCAATGTCAAACATTCAGGTGCACTCATCTCTTGGACTGGGCAATATACTAATTTCACGGATATGAACCCAGATCAAATGAAGAGCGGTGGAACCATAAAGGGAGAGCCCTGGTTATGGGCGGTTAACGACACGAACAGTGAACCCCTTTATGCTCGTCCAGAGATTGATCTTCATCACACCGTGAGGCTTGGATTCAAAGACGCCTTCATGGAAGGATTTGTGCGGATGAATGGCGAGGTGGTTCGACGGGCTGACCCTGGCGATATCCTCAATATGTCTTTGATTGTCCATGCGCCAACAGAGGAAATCAACGGAACTGTCTATATTCCATTGAATTGGACAAATGTTGATGTTGATGGCACGTTATATGACATCGCGGGTGTCAATGTAACGACTATCAGAGACAACATTACCTTATCCTTCTCTTCCGAGGGAATTATGAACAACGAGACCCATCGATGGCGTGTTCGTGCCGAACAGAACATCACTTTAGATATGAAGAATGACCTATCATACGTCAATTCTAGTGTGGAAGAATGGATGTACTGGTTCAATGGCACATTCATCAGCTACACCCTAAATGAGATTGATGACTTTATTATCATTCTAAATCACAACTTCTCAATTGGGAACAATGAATTGGCATTGAATTTCGACATCAAATTCGCAAATGACACGCCTGCAATGAAGATAGACGAAGTTCGGATGGTTTCAGGTGTTCGTCAGGCATGGCAGTTAAACATCTCGCAAGCAGGACTGAACAACTTCGTCATGTATCCGAATACAATGAATTTCACAAATCCAGATGTATCTGGCTCAACATTCCAAGAGTTTGATTCAAATCAGATGATATGGAGCCCCGCACATCTAATCATTGGCAACCTTTCAATGTGGGATCCACAGAAGTGGACAGTCACTGAGGACGGTGCTATCGATCTTGATGGCAATGTGTTCACCACTGAAGACCAGTACTTTGTCAAGCGTACAGGCTACTTTGACAGCTGGGGCAACACGACTGTCGAAGGTATGTGGGTAGGAGTCCTGTTCGACCCATCCCCAGGTGAGGATGGCGATGAGTTCCACTCTAACAGCTGGATGGGCGTCGCCACACTCGAGGTCGAGTTCAAGGCAAATGAGACCTTCTACTGGTATCATGCCTCTGACTTCTCCAAGCTGAACTCGTCAGAGATGGCAAATGTTCAGGAAACCATGTGGGCGGATTACGACAACGAGATCGCAGCACCAGGATACCTCTGGGTAGCATGGCTCTCCAAGAACCGTACCATCGACCTTAGCGCAATCACAGGTCTCGACAGCAACTACTGGAAGACCTCATGGTTCGCATGGGGCACAAACCAGTGGTTCAATGTCGCGACAAGTGCCACAAGTGCTACCTACGCAGGATTCCAGGCCGAGTATGCTGGCATGCTCATCTTCAATGATCTCGATCCAGATGGTAACGGTCCACTACAGCCGAACCAAGCTCCAGACTTTGAAATCGAGGAAGGTGAGATCCAGACGGACGAGGTCACTCATGTCGTCCTGATTGATGACATCGAATCGCTTGAGCTTCGACGACCATTCGGTGCGACCAACGACACAGGCAATGTCACGGTAGATGCGAACACCACTGTCACATTTGGTATCTCGATCTACAACGTGTCGGTGACCCTCTATCCGTTACAGGTCGAGAACTCCGATGGCCTTCGTGGGCCCTGGGCGTTCCGCGAGTCCTATGAGGGCGCGTTGGGACTGAACAGGACCAACTTCGACTACTGGATCACCCATGCCAACATCACTGAGATGGCATTCGACATCACCTTTAGTGTGGACATGGTTCAGTACGACCCCGAGGACGAGCAGACATGGAACCATGCAGTCGCTTTCAAGGTTGACCAGAAGATAGGTGACTGGGATCTAGAGGAGTTCGACGATTCGGTTCTTGATGACCGAGGGCTCGCAGTGAACTTCTTTGGCATCTTGGGCACTGCAACTCGGACAGAATATACTGCAGGAGAACAGCCTGTCACTGACACCAATGGTGAGAGCCTGACGGCTGACTACTATGAATTCGGTGCTGAGGACAGTCCCTTCGCTAATGTGTCGATGGGCGGAATGCCCTACACATGGGCGGGCGACGGATATTCCACCAACTATACCTCTGGATCATCTACTGTTCCCATCGGCGCATTCAGCGTCATGTACGAATCTGAGTCTGGTGAGTCTGTCACACAATGGAACGTGGACGCCTCCATGCTGTTCATGACAGCAGGTTACACCCATTGGGGTGGTCAGGAGGTTCGCGTTGACCCAGTGTTCGTGTCGTACACGAGTGCCCAGCAGACACCATTAGGTACGACTGATACGACCACAACTGGCACCATCACAGGTACTGACACTGGTACCGGCAGCATCCCAACAGGTGGCGGCGGAAACGCAGGTCTAATGGTCATGGTTGCCGGTGTACTTGTGGTCGTTGTCATTGCGTGTGTCCTTATCAGACGGCGACGGTAGTTTAATGTCAAGGGAGGACTTCCCTCCCTCTTTCTTTTTTTTTCAGAATTAGAAAATCCCTGATGGCAATATGTCTATCACTGTTGAAGGCTCAGTAAGAAAACTATTTTCGGGGGGCATTACGAGCGTCCAGCCGTTCTTCGAGTATTCATAGGTAGTACAAGAGGCAAAACCAAGGTAGAGCCAGTCCTCAATTTGAGGAGAGCCACCTACAACGAGTCGATAGAAAAGTACTGAAGCGATAGGAGGAAGAACCACTCCAATTGTCGAGTCGGGATGCAGTTTCACAAGAGCGTTGATGCACGATGAGATTCTCGCCCGTCCTGTTTGAAGACTCTCGCCTGAACCATATGAATAGTCAAAATCATCCCAGATTTTAGGCATTTCATTTCGAAGGAATGCATCATCGAGTGCCTTCGCATCCAGGTCGACTTCATCTAGACAATCTCGAATGGATAAGGAGGAGAATAGCTCTTTCACAAGTATATCCGCAGTAGTCACACAATCCTTGGACTTTGACGAATATATCTTAGCAGGGGCGGCCAGTAGTCGTGATCGGGCAAGCTCAAATACTTGACTCCTTCCTCGCTCAGACAGTCCATCTTTGCTTTCAGCATCTGGTTCGCCTGGAACCAGTACATGTACAAGCACCTTAGAGATTGATGAACCGCGGTCAGGCTCCTGAATCATCTCAAACAATATTGCGCCTCCGATTATCTACGGGACTCTATCCTCTAGGTCGCCACTCCTCTAATTAATTGTTACTCACTAATCCACTATCGTTTTCCACATTTGTGATGATGATTCTTTGTGGGCCCCGAACTGAATAAGATTCGCCAACCTTTTGGCAGTAGAAATCGATTCCGATGTCATCTTTGTTAATCTTAAGAAAGTGGTTCAAGCAAGGAGTTCTGTCCAATAAATCACCTCTTAACACACCTCGGGATAATCCTAATGTTGCGTTTTGATCTCATTGTATGACGAATCATAATGCTTGTATATTATGCCTTGGTTACTTTGCCTCTGAATTCCTGCATTTTTGGACAGAAACCAAGCAGGGAGATCAGTGAAGGGAACACCGGCAGTTTCATGACCGTGTTCTGTCAGCATCTCGATAGGCTAAGACCTCAACATCCCGACTATATTGAACTGTACTCCAGCGTTTTACCTCTATCAATGTTGTAATTGCCAATGTGATGAATAGAAAGAGCAGTATCACAACAAGAACCATGGGGATTGGAATGATATAGCCCTGTGGCAATCTTGTTATTGAGGAATCGAGCAGGAGCAGGAATACGATGGACAATCCATAGTAGTAGCTGAAACTGGTGAGAAGTCCAAAGAAGAAAGTTGGTATGAGAACTCCGACCTCTTCGATGAGAATCCCTATGATAACTTGCCTGTGTGAGGCTCCGCGAAGCCAAAGTGTTGTGGCTTCAGGCTTAAGATTACGGACATCCAGACTTATCACGAAACCTAATGCTATAGTTCCCACAAGAACTAGAAATGCTTGTGCGGCAATTGCAATCCGGTACTCAACACCAAGGAGAGCATCACTACTAAATGTCGTGATTGAGAATCTACTCGGGTCGCCTATGGTTGTGTTCAGTAGACTGAATACTTGGGCAGTCACTTCGTTGAAGCGATAGCCATCTTGGACATCAACAACCAACTGCGAGGTAGAGGTGTTAAGAGTGCCCAACTGAGTTTCATAATAGGCTAAGGTCATTAGGACAGCATTGTCGAGTTTTTGAAACTGAAGTGGTGAATGGTGAAAACCTGGTGCAAACTGGAAGAAACCTGATACGTTGAGAGCTGCAACATTATTTGAAATCTCAACAAAAACACTTGAAGGACTCTCGACTGTCTTAGCCAACGATTCGCTCAAGATTGCAGATGGGGGGACTTCGGAAAAGTATTCTCGTACCATGTTCAATTGAAAGTACTCATCCGACACAACGAGTAGCGAGGAACTTTCGAGGAGAGGACGGGCAAAACCAGCCAGCACTTGTAGCTCACCAGCCCACGCTACCGTTGAGATTCCCTCAATAGAAGATAGTGCCGAGGTTAAATTCCTGCTAGAGAATGTTGTATTGAGCCCATAGAGTGTGACCTTGAGGTCGCCCCCGATAACAAGACGTTGGTCTGCGCTCTTCATTGACTCATGTGCAGAATATGCAAGGATTGGTGCACTTAGAATAAAAGCGATGATCATCGCCAAGAACACAAAACGAAAACGACGAGTCTTCTTAGCCGTTACGGATTTTGTAACGAGAACATCCACTTTTAGAAGCTTGGACACAACTTTTCGAAATGGCCGATTCCAGCTCGGATAAGCACGAGAAACGAAAAGTGGTGCCAGAACTGGTGTTAACACGAACATAACTAGTTCGAGTAATGCAAGTGCGTTGATAACAAAGTCAGCCGTCAGATTGTCAATACCTGAACTCAAACTACGTACAAAAAGCAAACTTGGAAACCCGAGAGTTATATCGGTAAACACAGCAAGCAGGACTAAAATACCGATGATTCCCGAGGTAGTCTTCAAAACCGCCTTTCGTGTGACATCTAATGACTTGAGTGCTTCGTAAGCTGCAATCAGGGAGATGGTTACAGATAGGATGACTGTGATTCCTATTGTGAAACTTGGATTCTGCCACAAAATATCAGACCAAGTGATCCATTCTGTGGGAGAGAATCCAAATGCGATCATTGAGAGGAACGCACCAGCCGGGATGCTGAGCAGCCCTCCCAAACCTCCGATAACTGCTGATTCTAGCAAATTGGCAGCAACAAACTGCTCTTTTGAAACGCCTCGTGCAGCCAAACGATGACGCTCTGTTGCAATCCCCTCAAAGTGAATCCATGCAGCGACGAAAAGAAACACCATGCAGCCGGCAATACTTGGGAGAGTTATTGTCTGGAGACTCCATTCTAGTTGATCATAAGCAAGGCGAACCGACTCCAATCGAGAACGTGGATCCCTGAGAGTTTTCACGTTTCCGACGCCAGACAAAGAGGTAGTCACGTATTCAACAATCGAGTTTACATTATCACTGATTTGTGAGAACGTCCCAGTGGTGATTCCTTGTCGCAGATAAGCAAAGACTACCAAATTCACAGAAACCATTGGATAAAGTTCAATCTTTGTCAAAATGTCGAGCGATTCAGAATAGAGAAACGGAAGCGACCCGTACAAGCGGGATCCAAAAGATTCTCCTGTTAAAAGCGAGGATTGTTCTAATTCAGTAATGAGTGCGTTTTGATACTCGGTTAGTTCAGGAGCAGTCGTTAATGTATAGGTTTTGTTGAACTTGTTCTCTGTATCTGTGAGATTCACCTTGTCACCAAGTTTCAGATTCAATTGCCTTGCCGTATACGAGTCAGTTGCGACCACATCATCTGGACTGATCCAATTCTCCAGCCCGATTAGGGCAATAGTTGTACCTGTCGCACCTTCTGGGGCGACAAGCCAAGTGTCATGAAGAAATGTGAAGCTTAAAGCGCTGACATTCCGGAGGTCGGTGTTCTGCTGTAGACTCTCTAGCGACGATAGAAACAAGTTCAAATCGGTATGTGAAACTTGTACAACCAACAACATATCATTCTCAATATCTCGAAGTGTTGAAAGAGTCAGATAGTCAGATGACGTAAGTGTCACTATAGGCACAGACAAAAGCACAGCTATGAGAAGGATACGTATTGTCTTGTGACGACCTCTAAAGGCAAAGGCCAAGAGAGGATGCATTACAATCAACCCTTAATGAGTGAGCTGTCGGTAGTCCTAAACACAGCGCCGTCACGCAGCTCAATGACACGTTTCATTCTAGAGATCAAATACTCATTATGCGAAGCAATAATGACGGTCTTTTTGTGTTCCTTGTTGAGCTTGGTGAACAAGTCCATGACCAGCTCAGTGTTTTCGTGGTCAAGTTCACCAGTAGGCTCGTCAGCAAGAATCAGTGGTGGGTCATTAGCAAGGGCAACAGCTATGGCTGTGCGTTGCATTTCGCCACCACTTAACTCATTAGGATATCTTCGTGCAAGATGTTTGACACCGACCTCATCGAGAAGTTCAACGGCTCTACGCTGTCTGTCACTAGCGCCGATGCCTGAAATCGCCATTGGCAGTTCCACATTTTCCTGAGCAGTCAGATTGGATACTAAGTTAAAGAACTGAAAGACCACTCCGACCTGATGACGGCGAAAGTCCATGATCTCTTTTGGAGTCATCTCTTCCAAGTAGATGTCATTAAAGACGACACTACCACTGCTAGGCATATCAATTGTCCCAAGGATATTGAGAAGGGTCGTCTTCCCGCTACCAGAGGGCCCTTTTATTCCAATTAGTTCACCCGCATTGACCTGCAGATTAATTCCGCGGAGGGCTAGAACCTTTGTCCGCCCAGCTCCGTAGATCTTTACTACATCTTTACATTCGAGCAATTAGTCCTCCTCCATTTGACTATGTTTCTTCTGGAGATATCTATTAACAAGAACATATATGGCAACAAGACTTGCCACAACTATTGCAATGCTTGCAATGACAACACTCTGTGGAATTACTACCTCATAGCCTTTCGGCATTTGAAACTGGCCACTTGTACTTAGTTCATGCGTCAGCATTAACGGAGCAAACATCACTGCATTTACGTAGAGTAGACTGAGTACCGCACCTAAGAAAACCATTGGCACAGCCAACGATAGGTAGTACATGGATAGACCAATCACAATTTGTCGTCTTGTGGTTCCACGAGCATTGATTACCTGAAGCTGATATCGTTTTTCGTCAAGCGTAATCATGACGTTCATAATCACGGCTGCCAGACCAGCGATGACTAAATACCCTGCACTTGAGTTGATGAATGCAAATCTAGTCTGAACATCTACATTTTGGATAGCAGACACCTGAGTTTTCACAGAATAAGAAAGAGACTCGCCTACTGAGCTCACAGAGCGTAGCCATTGCGACACAGTGTCAGATAACTGGATAACATCGCCCAGTGTATTGACAAAGATGTAAGCATCAGTAGTTTCAGGGGAGAAACCCAAGCTGTTGAGATACGATTTGCTTGTTACTATCCGAAGATAGGACGTTTGGAAGTCATCTATCTCTTCGTGAAAGCCAGGAGCAAAAGATATAGAACCAGAAACTGTAACATTCACCGTGGCACGAGGCACTACTGTGGAAAGGGCAGTGGTTTCAGCAAATTCATCGACAAGTGACGCAGACACCAGAACCCCATCGGAGGTCTTGTTCATCAGCGCCTTCTCATCTTCTACCAAGCTAGATAATGCTCGATAGGTGTCATCAACAATGTACATCATCCCTTGGCGGTAATATCCATCAGTGTTCAGCAACTCGGCGTATACTGCAGAACAGTTACTGATTTCCTGTACTCCCTGCTGCTCAGCAATGAAATTCAAGAAACTGGTAATAATGTCCCCGTCAGCCTTGTACAGGTATATTTGCATATCACTTCCAATCTGAAGATGTGCATCAACTGTTGTCACCTGGTCTTGAGTAGCTTGATACGTTCCAATAAAAGTTGCAAGGAAAATGCTTGATAGGAAAAGCACAGCAAGGTAATAACTTCGACGGGGTCTTAATGAAAGAGCCTTTGCAACAAGGGAGCTACCAACACCCTTGAATCGAGTTATTCTTGCTACGGACTCCCAAAGTCTAGTATGCCACCATGGTGCAAATCGTGCGACTGAAACGACTACTAATACCGGAACGACAACAGCAAGTCCTAGCTCCAACCACATGAGTAATCTGGCCACTGGGATCATGGTCGGGCTATTTCCTGCATTAAGTATCAACCATTGGATGAACGAAAAGTTAGACAGCATCTCATAGAACATTACAAGAGCAAGAATCAAGAAAACAACCATCATCTTCCAGTGACTCTCATATTGATCATCTTCTGTGATCCTTGCCAACTGAACAGGTGAATGCACATCCTTGAAAGTCCTATGCACGAGTGTTGCAGGTAGAGCAATTAGTAAAATACCGATGAGGATTTCTCCTGTTATCAGGGGCATCAGTTCTGATACGTCGGTCAACGCACCGATGATAATACTGGATTCGGCGGGAAGAAGTGGAACAGATATGATGATGGCTAACGGAATGCTCAATGCACCTCCAAGAATCCCAACAAGGATATCATTCACAAGATTTGCCAACCGAATTTGAAACCAAGACACACCTCTGGAGAGGAGTATTGCAAATCGACGCTTCTGCCTTTCGATACCCACTCGGAGCATGAAAGTGAGATAGATTATAGATACAACAATCGTCGGATACACGATAATTGCCACTTCACGCTCAATCTGTGAATAATCGACAATGAATCGATCCATCCGGTCTATCGGAGTGTACCCTAACTTTGCTGTGCCGTATTTTGCAAGAACATCGTAGACTTGAATAACTGCGCTTTCTAGATAACTGCTTAGGTGATTGAGGGTTCTAGCCGCGGAGGCTTTGGTGATGTTGACTGTTACAGTCACCCAGTCAGTGATATCCGAATTCCGATATGCTAAGGGTAGAGCATGTGTGATATTACGTGCATTCGAAACTGACGTGAAAAGCGGGATATAGGATGGAGGAAAACTCCATGTTGCAAGTGCACTGGCTGTCTGTGTGGCAATCCAACTGGTGAGATTGAGTATCACTTCAATTGTGATCGTGACAGAGGCATTCTCTGTGTGAAGGGTAATGTTCTCACCTTTGCTCAATCCAAAAAGCTGAGCGGTCTTTTGTTCAATACCAATACCTGTTGTGTTCTCTAATTCAGGGATTGTACTTAGCGATGATAGACCGACTACCAAGATATTCCGAGAAAGATTCACTGATGCCGAATATGTCATCTCCTCCATCATGTCAAGATAGATGACCTCTGCACCGTCTGAATAGCCAGTCTGATTTAATTCAGCAAGCAACGGGTCTTGTGATGCAAAGATGCTTTCATCAGGTGGAGCAAGTTGTGTCCGGAGAACAAAATTGTCCGTATCGGAAACGAAGGCTTGATAGGTTAGGCTATCAGCAATAGTAAAAGTGACAAGAAGAAATGATGCCATCAGAGCGACCGCGATAATCTTCAGACCCTGATGTCTATGTGGGGTTACACTTTTGAGGACAAACCTTGGCATCATTTTTTTTCTCCGCCTGTTGAAGTTCGGGATAATCAGAGCAAGTAGTATATTGTATTGTAGTTCAGAGGTTACCTTTTCGCGAAGTTATTAGCTGCGTTATATCTCAATTAATTAAGTCTTTTCTAGGAAAAGTGAGTGCCAGCAAAAATAGCTGGCACTTGTATTTCAGATAGTCAAATCGATTACACTATGACGGGAGTACCACCACCCCCTCCACCTCCACCGCTCGGTGGCTCGTAACCAGAATCAAAGCTGAACGAAAGGCTTCCAGAGATGTAGTATGTTGTTCTCGTGTATTGTAAGACAAGGAGATAGAATTTGTAGTCGTGATCATAGGTCACATGGGTATTATAGTTCAATGTGAAATCAAGGTCGTTGTATTTGCCAGCATACCAGAGAGCGCCTCGGTATGAAATGAATGTGTTGTGAGCAGCTGAGCACGGACTAGTAAGTATTGGCCACCATGCATAATCAGGGCCTCTGAAATTCTCGTTCCATTGGACATAGTTATTGTAATCTGATGTTTGGTCTGTAATGCTTACATCATCCACAGTCCAGCTCGAACTCAGGCCGAAACTTACACCAGCACTATCAGTGCCAATGTCTAGCGTGGCACCAATACTATATGAAGTGGAACCAGTGCTTGTTGTCGGGCCCCAATCCGAAAGTTCTTCATCATCCATGTCGGCTTTCAAATAGCGCTGGCTAACCCAGGGACCGGTCCATGAGTCAATGTTTGCAGACTTGTAATCGTTAGGATCAATTTTCGAGCTGATGGTCCATTCCGTTGCCCACCAGATGCTTGATGTGTCGTAGTCGTAATTTGAACGCCAAATCATTTGTTCGTATGTCGTTTCAGCGGTCCAACCATTGCCATCGTCAACAGCAGAAATTTTAAGAAGACGCTCAACGTCCCATAACCAATGTTTGTTGTAGGCCGCAGAATCGCCGGAGTATGATGCAATAACAAAGGAATTATCTTTTGTGGCTGTAGTGGTTTCTTTGAGCAGGTTATATTCGGCTTCAAGTTCTTCTTCAAAAGCAGATAAGTCTGAATCATCAGTCACATAGATAAAGGATCTGATGTGATTATCTGGGCGAATTGAAGTGAACTGTTGTGTATATCCATCAATGTACTCTAATGCAATACCGGTAGTTGCCAGTTCAAGAGTCGTAATATCCAAGGAGCGAGTTTCCTGTTTCTTCACCAACTCAATCTTTTCCGGGTTTGTGTAAACTATGATTGGTTGGTTGATGTCAACACTCAATTCAACCAGTTGGAGAACATCATTAGCTGTGTAACGATCTACTTGGATTCTTACAACTGGCTGTGCCTGTGTTCCTCCCATTGTACCAACAGGCATGATTGAGAGAACCATCAGGACTGCGAGAAAAAAGCTTATTGTATGCTTTCGCATGTTTAGATTCACCTCACAAGCATTGTCTATTATCGAATATTTAAATATATAGTAGAAAAAGAAAAGATATGCATTTTTCTTTTCTGTTTTTCCCATCGTCCATTATCGTGTGATTCGGTGTTGGATCTAGGACTGTCGGCACTCAGGTGCTGCGGTATCATCAATAGATATCCATCTCCCAGAAACGCTTGCTCCCTACGTCTAAGAGTCATCAGGCACAGAGGTATTTGTATGGCAATGTGTCACAAGTAGAAGGTACAAGGTCACAATGTTTCGGTCAATGAGTATCGACTATCGCTCTTGCATACCTCGAAATGGGACTGAAATCAAAATACTGGGTTGTCAGGGAGATTCTATTCATATCCAAGTTGTATAATGAGGCTACCAACAAATACTAGAATATCAACACGCTCACACTCGAAAGTTGTGAGTCACTGGACAGATCTTCACGTGCTGTGGAAGCTTGGTCATTTGATTAGGTTGCTCGTGCAGATCTTGAATGTCGTTTCCTCGCATGGTTCCAGCTGGATACTCCATCCATGTGCCTGAACCATCTTTCTCACAATGGACAATCCCAGACCACGACCCTCTTTTTCGGTCGAGAATCCCTTCTCAAAGATTTTCTTTCTATGTTTGTTTGGAATGGGCACTCCGTTGTTGCGGACGTAGATGCAATAACCTGAAGATTCTAATTTTCCCTCAACCCATATCTCAGTTGCATTTCCATGCTCGATTGCATTTGAGAAGAGGTTCTGGAAAATTTGTCCAATCCGTTCAGGACTACCCAATACAGTTTGCAACTTACTGACATGAATCTTAAGGTCGTCTGGGAATAGCGTCTGTGCAATCTCATGAATCACCCATTCTAGATTCACAGCTTGCTTTTTCTGAATAACTGCCCCAGCTTCAGCAAGTTCAGCGGATCTCTGGAGCAATTGAGCACTTTGAACAGCAGTAGAAGTTATTCGGTCAAGAACCTCTGTATCGAATTCGTCCCTAAGCAATCGGGTCAGTGAAATAATCGTCTTCATCTTGTTCCCAAGGTCGTGTGACATAATATGGGCAAGCTCACTGAGTTCCTCCTTCTGTCTGTAGAGCATGTCATATGCAATGCGAGTTTCGGTGATGTCCTCCCCCGAACTCAGTGTGCCAATGACCTCGCCACTATTATTCCTGAGTAACGAAACCGTCCAATTCAATATCTTCTCTCGTCCATCTTTTGTTACAATCGTGCCCTCAAAGTTGCTGATGCTTTCCGTACACTCATTAATCACCTGTCTGTATAGGTTTCGCAAATGTTCAGACTGTCCTGATGGACTCAAAAGCTTGAAAAAATTCTGTCCTATAATTTCGTGTTCGATGTACCCAGTGAGTTCGAAACCTCTCCGATTGAGCATTGTTATGGTTCCTTCAATGTCCATCGCAACAATCACGACACCTGCCAAATCGAGATAGGTCTGAGCCCGATCCCGTTCAATTCGAACCCGCTTCTCTATCTCTTTCCGCTCTGTGATGTCTTCAAGGATGTAGTGAACCTGAACTACTTCGCCTTGGTCACCATAAGCAATGTTTCCACTGAGCCGGACTATAAGGGTACTCCCATCATGCTTCTGAATATGGTATTCTTCGTCACGAGATATGCCTTCTCTCAGGAACTTGTCAAGTCGACTCTGAAATAATTCGCGCTGATCTAGAGAAAGGAACGTTTTGAATGGCTTACCAATAACCTCATCCCACTTGTAACCAAAGCACTCAAGCCATGCATCGTTCACATCTCGGATAATTCCGCTCGGATCCATTGATTGATATGCTAGAGGTGCTTTCATGAACAAATCGCGGAACCTGCTCTCACTCGCCTCTAGTGCTTTCAACGTTGCCTTGAGATCGGTGACATCAATGGCATACTCGATCATCTGCACAACATCCCCCTTCTCATCCAGTATTGGGTATGCGTGGACATTGATATCCCGAACGTTCCCTTGGGAGTCGACATGATGGTGTTCTACGACAACAGGTTCCTTTGAGTCGACCACCAGCTCAAGAGGACATGGGCATATTTCTCCTGAGCATGGAGCCTGACGGCGATGAGTGAGCTGATAGCATGTGGATGATTCAGCACTCCCATAAATCCCTGTACTGGTATTTGCAATCTCAATTGAATAATCGTCAACTTTTATGACATAGAAGGGATGAGGGAGCGAATCAATCACTTTCCTAAGAAATGGATGATCCTCTATCACATCGGATTGTGTTCCCGACCCTGCACCTTTCGTACCAACAACTTCACGGATGTAGTGCGTAATCTCCTTGAACATCTCCTCAAAGTTGTCAGTCTTCTCAAGGTAATAGTCAGCACCCATGTTTAGTGCCTGTATTGCAATCTCTTCACGACCTCTACCCGTGAATATGATGAACGGTATTTTGTAACCCTCTTCTCGAATCCATTCAAGAAGGTCGAGTCCATTCATCTCTCTTGGTCCTAGGTGGAAATCGCAGATTATTGCATCTATGGAATCAGAGGAGAATATCCGCAATGCTTCCTGAGCACTGGATGCAGTAATTATGTCAAAATCCTTAGCTATTCTCGGGAAAAGTTTGTTCGCAAGAAAAAGGATGTCTTCATCATCATCGACAATCAAGATGCTTGTTCTCATGCGCCTTCTCTCACCAGTGGTAAACATTTTGCATCGTTAAAGTGTCGGTTTGATTGTGTACGAACTGTATTTAGCCCTATTCGGTTTGAACTGTGTCAGCTTGAATTGTTCTGTTTGTTACTTGTTATTTTTTATTTTTTTAATGTAATAGAATAATAAGATATAAATGTGATTTTCTGGTATTCAATAGCTGTGGTAAGATATGGTGCAACACGACTCAATGGCCTATAGAAACCTTCACAGAATCATCAGGAAACATCTGCAGTGGATTGGGCTTTCTGATGCAGCAAGGGACATCCTTTCTTCACTCTTGGTTGAATTCTATTGGACACACAAACCGCTATCAACCGACGATCTTGTCGAACTCACTGGATACTCTCGTGGTAGCATAAGTGTTGCAGTTTCCCAGCTCAAAAGCCTTGGGTTTATTGAGAGTAGAGTCATTACAAGTCATTCTGGTCCTGGACGCCGGCCTGTTCTGTACGAACTCACCGATGGAATTTCTGGAATTGTTATGTTTGCAGTGCGTAGAGTGTCAATAGAACTAGAGGGCCTCTTGAGAGAGATAGAGGGGATGAGATTATCCATGGATGACAGCGAATTTGAGGAAAGGAGTTCGCTGGCGTGGCTTCAAAAAGAAACAGAAAGGAATCTTGATCATATTCGAAAGTACCTCAGACAGATAATTGCATCAGAGGCTTTGTCTAAGACATCCGAGTTAGAATGAATTCACAATGGCTGTGTACCATCTGAAGCGTGTACACAGATTACACTAAATGTCAGATGCGACTAAACTGACAGGGCTGAAAAGGCACATCACTCCAGTGAGATAATAGACAAACCAGTTTATTACTGCATTTTATTTACTATCATTCCATAATTTTAGATATATCCAAATTAATCATATATATGAAATAATCAGACATATGCATAACTAGCCCATTCCGCTTGGGCAGAACAGGAGAAAATTACGGTGGAATACAGACAGCTCATGGACGCTAGCAATGCCGTCATGGTTGCAGTTGCATCAGCTATGACAAATATGGGACTTAACATACCTTTAATTTGGACGCAAATAGCATCTGCCTTTCAGAACGAGGCTAAAGGGCTATTGGGATCTCTCGGCTTAGACATCAAAGGGAATGATGTACAGTCTATCGTGGAGTCATTTAAAGAGGAAATCAAGAAATCTGGTGCTGTTCAACGCTGCGAAATCTTGGAAGTGAGTGAAGACAGGATAAAAATCGATATCGGGGAGTGTATCTACTCATCAGCCACGAAGATAATCCGCGGTGATGATGTCACAAAAATCCCTCCCTGTCCGATGATGGCTATTCTATATGCATCACTGAATGAGAAACTCGGTAAGACCTGTGTCGTCGAATCCGCTCTTTACAGACCAGAGCTGAACGCATCAATCTTCACTGTGTCTTTGGAGTGAGGGAGATATGGCAAGTTGTGATTGTAAACATGCAGGTGAATCTAACGCTGCAGGGCTGATTTGGTGCGAAAAGAAGAAGCTCTATGTCCCAGCCGAAGAAAAAGACACTTGCCCACATTACGAGAAATAGGAGGTATAAGGATGAGTGCAAAAATCAAGAAACTCGAAACGATACTCAAGCAACTCGAAGCTGACAGTGAAGTCGATGGTTGCGCATTGGTCAGTGACAGAGGCCAGATGATGGTCGCTGCACTCCATAAAGGTGTTGATGACAAGGCTATCTCAGCCATGGCTGCTGCACTGGTTTCCATTGGAACCAGAGTGGGTGCAGCCTTGAAATCCGGTAAGCCAAAGACTATCACGATCGAGGGCGAGTCCAAAACAGTCATTG
The DNA here is from genome assembly GCA_024275415.1 of archaeon. Taxonomy (GTDB): domain Archaea; phylum Asgardarchaeota; class Thorarchaeia; order Thorarchaeales; family Thorarchaeaceae; genus MP5-2226. The sequence continues at coordinate 6,719 of JAJRZD010000085.1, read as the reverse complement.
TCCGCAAGCTCTCAAATTCCTCTTTGATTGCCACTGCGCCCAAAGAAGCGAAAATCGGTCTCATCGACTTTGAGATGGAAAAGGCAGTAGCGAGTGTGGAGGATATCCTGTAAGTCAAGACGACGGCTGACTTTGAAAACAGTAGAATAGGAAGAATGTAGGATGGCAGTGCATAACCTCCGATCATATGACTATAAAGTCTATGTGACTGGCCCGTTTCAGGCCGGAAAAACAACGATGATTCATACTCTAGACCCAGATACGATATCGGTCGAACGGAAGCTGCGAGATCAATATCGTGGGGAAGAGAGTACGACTACCACAGGATTTGACCTTGGCAGAGTCATATGGGCAAGGAAGTCAGCGGAATCAGCAGGTCTGATCATTCCGAAGAACGAGTTCCTGAGAGAACGAGACGAGTACTATGCGTGGCTCGCAAAGGAGGTAGAACTCCGTGGGGTACCAGGGCAGCTGCATTTCAAGTTCGTTCGTGACACAATGCGCATTAACTCCAATGGTGTACTGCTAATTGTGGATTCTTCGGATCCAGCAATGATAGGTGATGCATCTGCCATTCTAGCAGAAACGTTAGCTGCGTTTGGTAACCTGCCTATGGTGGTGATTGCCAACAAGCAGGACTTGCCTGAAAGTGCTTATCCATTCCAAGTCTCTACATGGCTTGGAGTGAGAGAAACCATAGGGATGTCAGCGAAGGATAAAGAGTCATGCAAAGATGCATTGATTCTGCTTCTCAGAAAAATAGAGGGTGTCCTCATGAATCGTACTTCTAGGACACCCGAAGAGTCCACACTCCCATTTCAGCAGATATGATAGGTGAATACGTTGTATCAAGAGAAGAGCATAATTCCCCCTGTATTGGAGATTAGAAAGCTCCTGATGGAATTTAACCGCAGATTACCAGTCTGGGCCCTTACAGTCTTCACTGTCGATGGATATGTATTAGGTCATAGACACAACAATGAATCAATGCCTGAGAACATTGAAACTGTAATCAGTAGCATGTCAGCTGGACTTATCACGATCTCAGAAGACTTCATCAAACTTGTCAATAACACTAAGAGCTTTGGACAGGTAATAATTGAAGCAGAAGATGCAGGCATGGTTTCGTTTTCGATCCTTTTGAAGCATCTCGCTGAGAATGTAATGCTGGCTTGCATCTTCCCACGTGATTTGGAGCTCGGTTTGATATCATTCGAGATTGAGAACTTGAGACAGGAAATCCGGGAGGTCGTTCGCCTTTGGGAAGTCAGGTTACATGAGGAGTCCATGACATAGGTGTGACAATCATGAGCTTGGGAAAATCTGAGAAGCTAGACCTTGTGCTCAAGGACTTTGAGAGCGAGATTGGCTACGCATTCAAGAACTGCGTCGTGACCAATGAGCAAGGTCTTGTTGTTGCGGGAAGAGCTAGAGATCTAGTCCAGAGGGATAGATTGGCTGCAATGATATCTCTGCTTTCGGATACATCGCGCAGGGTAAATGAGAATCTGGGGTATGATCATCCACGAATCTCGACAATCAAAGGGTCAGGTGTGTCCATCACAGTCCACGAGTTCAAGGTTAGGAACCGATGGTTTAGGATTGGGGCCGAAATCCGAAACGGAAGATTCCTCTTTTTCAAAAGAATTGACGACAAGAAAGTGTGGAAGACACTGGAGAAGGCAGCCGACTCGATTCGTGCAGTTTTGGAAAGTAGATAGCTCGATTCAGGCATCCCCGTCAAAATACCTTAAAAGCACTCGGCGTCCACCTCTATTTGAGGATTCACGATGAAGCTCACAGCAGACAAAATGGACAGGTTCAAGGACAGACCATGCTTCATTTGCGGGCGAGACCTATTGTCTTACAAGACTGAGGATCTTGCATATGTCCCTAATGTCGCGGGCAGGACAATCAAACATAAACCTGAACGGTTCTATCTGTTCCCGTGCCCGAATTGTAGTAAGTTAGCTCACAAGCGTTGCTGGTACAAGCATGGTGAGAAAGAGCACAAGAAAGGGTTCTTCTCTAAAGAATACCGTCTTGAATGTCCCAGCTGTGGTCAAATCCTCTCTCCAACGCATGACAAGAAGACGCCATGGAAGAAGGGATATCAGATACCTGGACATCCCGACGAAGAGTTGATCGAAGTACATATTGCTGCGATTCGAGATTGGAAACGAGGCCGAACCATTGGGGCGTTCCTCAGTAAAGTGGGCGCAGCGATAGACACATTCTTCAAATCTGTTGGTCTTGGAAACCTGACAGATACAGAAACCAATGCAATAGCTCGTGCAGCAGCCAAGATTGGAAAGGGAATCAGTGATGTTGCTGAGAACGTATTCAGGCTTGATATCACACCCGAAGAACGAGCAGACCTCAAGGAGCTAAAATGTCAGAATTGTGGAGCTCCATTGCCCCTTCCAGAATACTGGGAGGAAGCAGTAGTCTGTGAGCATTGCAACACTGCGCACCTGTTGCCAACATAGAGCGTGGATTCATAATGCTACTATTGCTGGCACATGACTCTGACTACGACTATGATACCGGAGCGTTCTCCCGTGTTAGGGCAGTCTATCTTATAGAAAAAGATAGTATCTATTGTGCAAATGAGAAATAATCGATTTGACTTACCGGAATGGGTGATACCCGGATGAGAAAGATTTCTGAGAGGGAGCTGACTCATGCTGCGGTCATATTGGCAGATGCATTCGAAGATGACCCTCTTTGGAGATACCTGCTATCATCCTTTCCCGATCAAAGAGGAATGCGCCTGAAAATATATAGAGCACTTGTAGAGATAGAATGGACACAGGGACGGTTGATGGGGGAGGGACATCCTCTGAAAGGAGTCGTCATGTGGAAACCACATCTTACAAGGAAACAGCCATTGTTGCGTAGAGTGCGTGCCTTGCTTGGCATGTACAGACTCATCACGAGCACATTCCTAGTTATGGGGTTGAGGGCTACCAAGGTGATGTTCAAGTTCTGGCAACTTGAGAGGAAACACGCCAAGCACCCATGTTATCATCTGCTGATGCTCGCCGTGTCCCCCTCGATGCAGAGGAAGGGGATTGCAAGCAAGTTATTGAAGCCGGTACTCAATCTGGCCGACACTGAAGGAGTAGGCATATACGTAGACACGGCCGCTTCGCGCAACGTCGAGATGTACGAGCATCTTGGTTTTGAGGTCAAGGAAGAATTCGCCCACGAACTTTCTGGTTTGAAGGGCTGGGGGCTGTATAGGCAACCCAGGCAGGTAAGACTTGATCTTGTGGATGAGCCCCACCCATCTTAGGACGACTATTGTCCCAATGCTAGATGAATGAACTTATATATGAGTTCACAATTGTTAATGAGGTGGTATTCATGCCTTTTCAATGCTGCGGAATAAGATTTAGTCATTTGATGGGAAAGAAAGTAATAGATGCAAAGAACAAAGAAGCAGGCACTGTGAATGATTTCATCATCACATATGCTGATGATACAATCAAGCTGAAGTCCATAGTGTTGGGTGGTGGCAGGATTGAAGAATTCTTGGAATCCATAGGTCTCCGCCCAGACATTGATCCAGTGTTCCAGCTAGATTGCATTTCTCAGATCACACAGGATGCTGTCATTATTGAGGATGCGGATAATCTCAAGACGACCCTTGATGAAGGAACCATCACAGAGAAAGACATGCGACTCTCAGAGCTCTCAAAGCTTAAGATAATCGACTCGGAAGGCATGGACACCGGCAAGGTTTCTGACATCTGGTTTGATATCGATGGGTCACCATGGCTTGTGGCGGGTGGTAACCCATTTGCAGAACTATTGGAACGCATAGGGGTCTTGCCCGACCTAGATGTCTTGATACCAATGGAGTTTATCGAGAAACTGGACAAGGATGGCATCAGACTGAAATACACAAAGTTCCAGCTCGAAGGCAAGTGCAAGGACGAATATGAGCGTTATAGACGCGAGGCGTCATCATTGCACGAATCTGACGATGCAAGATATGTTTCCCTTAAATTCAATCCAAGACCTCAGGGACTCCTGTAGTGTCCTAGGAGAATCGAGTGCTTAAAGCACGAGAGTTCTCCTTTCGTCTTTTTCGAATTTCTGTATATGCTACTCCTGTTCCTTTACTCAAAGTCTGTGGGAGAAGCTTATATCCATTCAGGAAAATGCTTGTATTGAAGTCCATTGGCATGAAAGAGGAGACCTGTAGATGCCCCTAGTAGAAGTTATCAATTACATCAAGCGTTTTGGAAATCTTGTTGCTGTTAATGACATATCCTTTGAGGTTCATGAAGGCGAAGTGTACGGAATTCTGGGCCCAAACGGGGCTGGAAAAACGACAACGCTCAAGCTTCTCATGGGGCTGCTAGAACCCGATTCTGGAACCGGAAGAATCCTTGGGATAGATTGTAGCGAGGAGTCTATTGAAGTCAAGAAGCAAGTCGGTTATGTTCCCGAGGAACACATCTTATATGAATCACTTACACCGCGTGAACTATTTGAGTTCATTGCATCGATACGCGACCTTCCAGACATTAAGACTCGGAATAAAATTCGTAAGATGTCAAAGGCACTTGGCCTTTCCGAGTACCTCAATCAAATGATCCTGACTCTTTCTCAAGGGAACCAACAGAAAGTGTTACTGGTTTCTGCATTGTTACACTCACCTAAACTACTGATTCTTGATGAACCGTTTTCGGGCCTTGATGTCAAAAGCGTGCGAATCATGAAAGACATAATTGGCATCCAGAAAGAGAATGGTGGAGCAGTGTTACTCAGTACCCATATCATGGAAGTAGCACAGGGACTATGTGATAGGATTGGGATCTTAGACAATGGACGACTGGTGGCAGAAGGCACTCTTGAAGAACTACGTATGCAGGCTGAACAAGAAGGTGCGACACTTGAGCAGCTTTTCCTTCAGCTTACAGAACAAGAGGATGCTGTTGCTCGTGGGGTCGATGTACTAAGGGAGGCACTCTCGGAGTGAGATTCCAAGAGCGCTGGCGGCTTGCCGGGATAATCCTCGCCGAAGCTCGATTCCAAGGATTTCTCGACTCCAATCCTATGTATCGTACCAGCATAAAAGAGAATCCAAAAAAAATCATCCGTTCAATCAAGTCAAATATCCTAGTGAACAACTTTCTGCTTGTCTTTGTTCTGCTTATAACAGCCCTATCTGCGGCGGCCAGCGGACTTTTTCTTGGTCCTGGTGGTGATTCGCTTCTCCAGTTGACCTTTTCTTTCGCGATGTTTCTCTTATTTGGATTCGCAATCATCTTTTTCCTGAACTTGCTATCGACAATAGGTCTTTTTTCATCGGATTTGTACACGCTTCCAGCAATTCAGCCTCTAACCAAACAAGAAGGCACAGAACTTATCATGTTGGCATTCATCCGTATGTTCCTCTGGCCAATTCTTATCCTAGTACTGGTCTATCCGATAGCAATACTCTTCTTTATCGGGCCATTTGCAGCTGCAGTAGCGTTTGTTGGATGTCTATCTACAGCATCGCTCTCGATTGGCGCACTTATTGTTACCTCGAGGTGGTTCTACCGAAAGGCACACAGCTCCAGTCAAAGCAAGGGGTCTGCTGCTCTTAGAATAATCGCAGGGTTGGGAATTGCGGTAGGTATGATAATAGCTTATAGTATGATGTCACTCATACCTGTCATTATTGAATTCGTAAGTCAGATCCTTTCTATACCTGGAATGGAATATACAATGTTTCTCTTGGGAGCACTGTTTCCTATTTCATACGGAATATTACTGACCTTCGTGTCCGACCCACTTTCGACCCCGTTGCTACTTGTCTTAATATCATCTGTTGCATCGGTGCTTTACACAGGGCTCGCCTACGTTGTGTATCGTCGTGGCGGTGCAATTTTGAAAAGTGCGATAATTGGTGGCATAGAGGTTGGTACCACCAGTCAAGAACAATCAGTGGATATACGGACACGAGGACAGGTCGGTGCTATCATTCTCAAGGACTTGAGGCTTGCATCTAGGAACCTAGGAACTACAGTTATCTTCGTGTTCCCGTTGCTGATGCTTATAGCACTATTCCCAATGCTACAGTTTATCCCAGCACTCCATCTCAGAAGCTTGAACGTACTGGTCGCTCTGGGCTATGCACAAGGATTCTCGGGCATTATTATAATAGCATTGCTCACTTTTGATACTCAGGGCTCATCGATTTTGGAAGGGTTGCCTATTGGCTCGACCAAGACGATGCAGGCAAAGGTGACGCTGTTCCTATTCATTCATGTCATGACCACAGTCGTAATCACGTTCATGATATATGTATCAAACCCCATCACTCCATTGCTTCTCTGGCTACCAATACTACAAATCCCCATGGGATACGCAATGGCAACAATGACGATTGTGGGAGTCTTTAGAACCAAAGGAAGGGGAAGAGCAGTAGCGGTTTCCTTGGGAAGCGACACTCCAACTTTGCTATTGGGAATTGTTCTCTCAGGAGTGATCGGAACAGCCCCTCTCATCGTTTATGGGGTGTTGCTCGTCCAATATGGAACACATATAGTGGCACTTTTAGGACAGGGCATAGCAACCTTATTGTTGTGTGCTTTCTCCTTTTGGAGCGGACCGCGTTTCCTGAAGGATTGAGAGAGTCACCATCCCCACCATGTAGGGAATTGTCATATTCCGAACCAGCTAGAACTCTTCAGTTAGCCAGTATGATGATTTACTGA
>JAJRZD010000084.1 GCA_024275415.1 archaeon | reverse complement strand
TTCTTATTGTAGGAACAGAAATGTTGGCCGTAATGATGCTATTCTTCAATACAGCCAGAGAGCTTCACACAGGATATGTTACAGCAGACTACTACCCTCTAATGGCATTCCAAGCAATCGTAATCATTACATCAATTGTTGGTGTATCACAGGGGGGGATACCCAAATTCAAAATTCCGTATGGTCGTAGTCGCATGATTGTTCTTCACGAGAAGCGTCTAAAGGCAGGAGTGTTACTCATAATAGTAATTGGTTCCATGCTAACAATGTCTATTTTCTGGTCTGCAAACTATGGCGAGTTCCATTTGCAAGCATATGGTAATGTTCCTCAAGCTACGCCAGAAGAAATTGATGCTTATCGCTGGTTATATGATAATTCGAATGCTAGCGATGTGGTTCTTATCCATCCACTCAATTGGGAGATATGTCCGCTGATTGGACGACAAATCATAAGCTCAGGCTATCGAATTGATGCATCAAATGATTTCTATCAGGATGTGATCGAGATGTATAATAGCTCGACCCTTGAACCTGTATGGGATATGTTCATCGAACACGGAGTCAGGTACATCTTCATCTCTGACCTAGAAAGAACCGACTTCGGGGCGGGCATTGGGAAGTTCTATTCTTCGGAAATGTTCGAAGTAGTCTACAGTCGAAATGCAATAGATATTCTCGAGATTGTTAGCAATTGAATTAGTCATGAGATACTCAATGCATCTCTTAGAAGGCGGATATCATCCTTGTTAATAACAAAGATAAGTGATAATGCTCCAAACACAATAACTAGTAAGCCGCTCTTGACAACTTCCTGAAGCAGCCCTCCAGACAGGCCGAGGAATGGGATAATCAGACTTGATATGAACAAGGTCAGAGAGGCAACAATAGCAACTCTCAGAAGGTCTGTGGCGATGGGACGAAGGGCGTATAGTTCACTTTGGTGGGTGTAGTGAAGAGAACATAAGATTGCAAGAACCTCAGCCACCACGGAAGCCAACGCAATTCCAATGAGACCTATATAGAACACTGAAAAATTGAAGATGATATTGGCAACAAAGCGAACCAGCGAGCATCGTACGACCTTGTTCTGCATATTGGCGGAATTAAAGATCCATTCGAAAGACATGCGGAGAAAGGTGAGAAATGACGCACCTCCGAGAATCATCAACAAGATACCTGCTTGTGTGTATTCAGGATTATAAAGGAATGAGATGATTTGATTGGAGGAGAAAACAAAAAGGAGAGACATTAGCACACCCCCGATCAGGAGGTACTTCTGAGTCTTCTGTGCTGCATATTTGAACATGCTATTATCACTAACGAACGAACTCGAAAGTAGAGGGTAGAGACCGATTAACAGAGATGATGCTAACATAGTTGTCACAAGGAATATTCTTAGAGCCGCGGAAAAGACACCAGCCAATTCAGGTCGTTCTACAAAGAGAAAGGAAAGCATGACCACATCAGAGCGAGGAATCAATGAAGAGAGAATGACCAGGGCAGCAAAAGGAGCACTGGATTTGAATACACTGGAAACAGGAACATCTAGGATGTTTCCTTGGAATAAATGAAATGCAAAGGCAACGAAAAGCGAGAAACCTAGTGCTGAGAATCTCGAAAGCATATATGAAAAGCCAACAAAGATGATTCCAGAGCCAGCCTGAACAGTTATGAATGATCCAATAAAGAATACTGAGGTTGCTAGAACTCTAGACGCTGAATAGAAATACATTCGTTCAATGGCTTGAAATACAGAATACAAAACAAGCGTAAACGTATCGGCAACCAAACTAAAAGCAAAGAAGATGAAAAGCTCAAAGAATATAGACGGGCCATATACAAAGAATGAAACGGATGTGAAGGAGAAGAAAATGGCAAGGGCGACATAGATTTTTGCTTTTGAGAGGGATCGAGCGATACCTGTGACTGAGTCGGGATGCCTCGCAATCTCGCGGATTGACCAAGATTGCATGCCCATGTCAGAAACGGAAAAAAAAACCTCTGTAAGAGAGGTTGCTATTGAAACCAGTCCGAATAGGGCTGCACCAAGTCCGTTTGCTAGGGTCAGAGCGGTAAGTAATGAAATCCCAGTGGCAAGCACCTCACCCATCAGGACTGATAGAAAATTCGAAGTCACGGATTTTACTTTAGTCAGCTTCTGCATCCACCCTTGCAAAAAAATGGTAGTTTGCTAGTCGGTATTAACTTTGTCTGTCGTTGCTGATCAGTTATCGGATCTTTTTAGATATCGAGCCCGTGTAACAGAAAGAAACATTTCAGGAATGTCACTTTCTAATCTCATTCTCGATCCTTCAGCAAAGACCCAGTCAATTGGCACCTCAATTATCCGGGCTCCGATAGATTTGAGAATATAGAGTATTTGAACATCGTACGCCCATCCAGGCTCGTTCAAATACCTGACTATACTCGGAATACATCTTGCTGAGAAGACCTTAGTACCGCATTGAGTGTCATTGACATTGAGACCAGTAAAAAGCCGAACAAGGATGTTGAAGAACCTGCTAAGAATCAATCTTTTGAAAGGGATAGCTCGTCGTGAACCTTTGATGTATCGAGAACCGATAGCAACATCAGCGTGCTCACGAAGAAGATGTTCCACTAATTTCCCTATCTCGGCAGGTGTGATTGATGTATCCGCGTCCGAAATAGCAATGAGAGGGTATCTTGCAAGTGGAAAAGCATCAAGAATTGCACCTCCCTTCCCTCGCCTGTGGGGGCTGTGGTGTACCAACACATTCTCATGATTCGCCTCGAATTCGCTTATAGTATCCCGAGTTTCTTGATCATCGCCATCAAGTGCAATGATAATCTCAAATTCATCAAAATTGCTTAGAAGGTACCCATGATGTTCTTCAAGGATATGATAGACATCAGACCCCTCCGCATACACAGGGATGATAAGGCTCAGGGATCTGGTGACTCTATCTGTCATATGTTAACCTCACTGCGGACTCACATTCAATCGCTTTATAGCACCTTTGCTGTGTTAAAAATGATTAATGATAACACATATAATTTGGCATTTCAGAAATCAGGGACTTTGGTCATAGGAGAATCAGGTTGCACACAGCAGGAACATATTTGAAGAGATAATCGTCAGGGGTCAGGAGAGTTGGCAATGAACTTTAGGAATTCCATTCTTTTTTTGTCGCATCATATCAAACACCCTAGGAACAAGTATCTCATGGAATTTCTCCGGAAGCATCATAGTGTGTGTGTGCCCGAGTTCTCATTTACTGCTAGTAGCACACTGTCAGTAAGTCTTAGCTCGGGCACTAACATGTTGAACCTAGGACTCGCGGGCTTTGGGTGGGAGCACACCCTTCATCTTGATGGAATAGATGTGTTCATCCACTCATTCATCAGGAACCGAGCCTATTTGCATGACTATCATGTCCCCTTGGTTCCAGAACTGATTTGGAATCGACTGCTCCCATTGGCAAAAGTCGCACATTTCCTGCTCCCAGAGAGCCTATCTAATGCCAAGGTGGTCATAGCCCCAAATTCAAGGATGCTGGATCATGCAATGGAATACGCGAATATTCCGGAGTGTTTCATTGTTCCAAACTACCCTCCCAAAAGGTTCTATAAGAGAATCTCGGCGCAACAGGCAAAATACAAGCTTGGAATTCCCGAGAACCAGACAAGTGCGCTTTTCATCGGCGGTACAAGGCTGAGAGAGGTATATGGAATCGATTTGTTACTCAAGACGTGGTTTGAGGTTCGTAAGCGAAGACCGGATGCATTCCTGTACATTCTCGGACCTTATGATAAGCTGGGATATGATCCAATAACACTTGAGAAATTCAGAGAGAAGGGGATTGTTTTTGTGGGACGGGTCATGCATACTGAAATCCCGACTTGGATATCAGCAGCTGACCTGTGCCTTTCTCAGAGGACACCGGGTTTTCCAAAGCATTTCTACAACATCCATGATAGCTTGAAGCTATCCGAATATGCTCTCTTCAAGAAACCAATAGTCGCAGCAGGGTATTCGGATGGCAAGGACTACATATCGGTGGACACGGATATTGAATCCTACACTCGCGGGATTCTTGATTGTATTGATGGTCATGCTCCAGTTCCGACGCCCCATACATGGGAGGAAAACATCCCCAATCTTAGGAAGGCCTATGAGATCCTATCGACTTACGACTCATCATCTCGTATTTGAGATTCTCTGACTCTTCGCGGGAACAATGTGTCAGGCAGTGCTCTCCATAGCGTATAGACGGAGATGAGTAAGGGAATCGCAATAGCAAACATTTCTAGGGGATAGTAAAAGAGGATGTCCCCTCTTACTGTGTATATGTTTCGGACAAGTATTGACATATTGCCTGATCGGAGAGGCCAGAGTTCGATGGATATGCTAGTAATGGTGATGGGTGTTCGGTTAACAAGTTCTGGGAATGAGTGTCGCCACAAGAAGAATGAATGGTTTGTGTAAATCGTGGAATTTGAGAGTATTGTCCCATTCATCTCAGAGCCACTTGGAGTGACTCCTCTGTAGTTGACGAAGACATCAGCCCATTTCCCGAACGACGGATTCCAGCTAATCGACATGTCAGTCACAAGCGTAGTTCTTCCTTCAAGATTGATACTTACATTCTTGTGCCAGACAATAGAAGGTCGTACTGATAACGATCTGTTTTGCGGCGAGGGGATTGTAGCACTGAAAGTTCCGATACCCTCGTTCGAAGACACGCTTACATTAACAGGCGAACCGAAAAGGTGGGCGTTCTTGATTGTATAGTCCCATCCTCCTACATCCTCCATCGGATCTTGCCAGAGTACTGACTCGTCATATCCAATGGCATGGAAATTATCATGAGTATATGTGGGATATATAATTAGGATACATACGAATACGGATAGTAGCATCCTCTTATCACGTATCAAAATAAGTGGCGGAATACTCCACAAGAAGTACCATCCAAAAAAGGCCTGACGCACAAGAGATAGTATCAGCAGCATAAGAGTGGATCCAACAAGGACAATCTGTTTGGAGTCGACCTTTACGATTGTCTTGTCCTTGAATTGCAGGATAGACGAATAGATTATCAACAAACTCACAACAATCGCGATTGATCCTTTTAGCAATGCAACATCACCAGGGAATCGCCAAGGAACTGTGGAAGCAATAGCCAAGAAAGGGTATAGCAGGGCTAGCATTGCCATTGTGAACAGAATAAGACCTAATCCAAATGACAGCAGGTGATATGAAAGAACATCCCCGTGTTTCTTTCTCTGTATCAACTTGAAGAGGCTGTAACATAGAATCGCTATTGCAGAAATGACAAGAATTGAGAATGTTGAGAACTGGAGCGAATTGATGCGGCTCAAGAAACCAAGAGTGCTATCAAGGAACCCCGTATTGTTTCCGGGCATCGGCATTCCTGGGAAAACCATGTCACCACGAACCCACACGGGAATTGAGAAAGGGATGAATGTGAGGAAAAAAGTAAAACCCGCGAGGAGCAAGGACTTGATTCGCTGTTGGTTGTTTGGAATTATCAAGAAAAGGATAGGCATTAGGAAAAGGGCGTAGACCTTGGTTGCGCCACTCAGCCCGATCATAATGGAGCCGGCAGAATATTTCCGATTGAGCATCCACCACAACCCAATCAGAAGTGTCAAGTTTGCGATAGGCTCAAAGTGTCCATTCAATCCAGATTCTATGATTGAGATAGGTAAGAGCGCGTATGCCAATGGAATTAACTCTTGGTGAGAATGAAATTCTCTCTGTTTCATAATCCGCCAAAGGGCAAGTACAATCGCTGCATCAAAGAGCGAGGACAGAAGTCTGAAGCTATCGATAAACGGATTGATAGAAGAGATGACGTATATGAAATATCCAAAAACAGGGGGGTAGAGAAAGTAGAAATCTGCATACGGCATCTTGCCTTGAAGCATCATTTTACCATAATCAAGATACCAAAGCGTATCCAATGAGATGTGATTCGCAGACCCAAGAAACATTAGCCGTGTTATCAGTGAAAGACCAACCACACATATGATACCCACACTGGAGGTTAGAACAGGTTTGATCTGACCTTCTTTGTTATAGAAGATTAGCAAGGCAATTGTTAGGACATAGATAGGAACCCAGAGATAATACAGGAAAAAGAAAGGATACATTTGGTCACTGAAGAATCTTAGAAAGATGATTGGGGCGAGATTACCGATACCGAGGACAGCAATTGCAATCTTCAAGACTCCTTTAGACTCGAGGACATCAGAAAGGGACAAGGAGCTTGTGAGGGATTCATTGAGGAATGCTGTCAAAGATTTCACCAGAGTTCGATTTTCTCATTATCGGGTATCAATACTAATGGCGGTTTCAATTATATTTTGCCGGACTTTATGTGACATCAGATGCTACATCGATGATAGGGCACCTCTCGCCTGCTCAAGTCCTTTCAGATCATTCACTGGAACCCAGTGTTTTGAGGGGATATTGATTGCGAAAAGACGGCTCTCATTTGCAATTGTCGGACACACCACAGACTCAAAGGAGGATTCCACATCCAACGAAACAAGCCTTCGGAAATAGTCGTACACTTCGGGATCGAAGACGGTAATCCCCGTGTGAGCAGGAATGCTGATCAGAGGGTATTTGGTGATATCTCGAACAAAGCCGCTCTTGATAATCAACCCGGAATACTGATAGGGTGTTTCGGGCACAACAACGAAAGTTGCAATACATCCATTTTTCAGACCTTTTAGATGTCCTTCTAGGAACACATCACCATACGGGCGGCTCATCCCAATAATCATGTCATCGGGATTGTGGATGATTGATGTTCGATTCTCATCCAAAATCCCAGAATTCAGCGCATGCAGAATAGCCCCTGCATTGCCGACTTTGCGTCCATCAGGATCCCTTGAATACTTGATGCTCACACCCCACCTAGAACCATCACCCAAATGATCCTCGACCTTCTCAGCCAAGAATCCTGTGAGGACTACAAACTCCTTGATGCCAATCGAAGAATAATCGAGAATGGTCTTTTCAATCATGCTTCGAACTCCATCGACCGGTATCATCACTTTATTGATTTCTTCACTATGGGTTTCTGCTCGTATTCGGGTTCCCTTTCCCCCTGCTGGAAGAACCACAACAGTGTTTCGTTTGAGTTCATCAATTTCCGACTTTGTGACTGTCGTTTTGGTGTCAGCGGTGTTTATCCGCGATTTCAACTCGGCCATGACTGAGTCAAGAGTGTCGTTCATCATCTATTCCCATGAAGAAGCAGTTATCAAGTTGAAAAGGTTTTCCGAGGCATAAATGGTCAAACTGAGTATTCGAGGTGGAGAACAGCGGTTTCTTTTTGATGTCGGGTTGACAACGGTTCATCCTATGAATAACTTTATCATCCAACCGTTAAGGCAATGCCGACTTGAGGGATTGGAAAATGAGTAGTTTTCGAAAGTTCCGAGATGCGATCATCCAAAAGAAGAGCAAGGTATGTGTAGTAGGATTGGGTTATATCGGATTTCCAACTGCACTTTTCTATCTGAGAGGAGGATATCATGTAGAAGGCATCGACCTAAACAAGAGCCTAGTAGAAAACCTCAGAACTGGAAAACTACCCATGGTAGAAGAGGGACTCACAGAACTTGCTAGAGGATACCTTCCAAAACTGAAAATACATTCAGGATATGATGAATTAGGCGAAACTGACATTTTCGTGCTGTGCCTACCAAGCCCAATTGATGATAACAAGCGACCTATTACAGACTATCTTGAAAGCTCGCTCTCCAGTATTGCAGCAATTATACGCCACCCCGTATTAGTCATCATCGAAAGCACAGTTCCAGTAGGTTTTACTGAACGACAGGCTCATCGTTTCAGCAAGATTGTTTCCCTGACACATGATGAGGAATTCTGGTTTGTTCATAGTCCGGAAAGAGTTCTACCAGGGAGCGTGGTTTGTGAGATGGAAGAGAATGACAGATTGGTTGGCGGAGTGACAGAAAGAGCTACGGAATTGGGTCATCTTTTTCTTGGGAGCGTTTTCGGAGAAAATAAGATTCATCGAACTCGATCCAAAATCTCTGAAACGTCGAAACTCGCAGAGAATGCATATAGAGATACATGTATTGCGTTCGCAAATGAACTCGCATTGCTTTCGACCGAAATAGGAATCGACGTGCGAGAGGTGATTCATTTCGCTAATCTTCATCCAAGGGTGGACATTTTGGAACCAGGGCTGGGAGTTGGAGGATATTGTTTTCCGAAAGACGGTTGGATCCTAGTGAATTCAACTGAAGGAACTAAGAAGCTCGCTAGGCTGATACCCACCGCTCGTTCTGTGAATGATACCATGCCTAGTCATGTATTGCACAGAATAAAGACGGAAATGGATTCGGAGTACTTGGCGATAACACGGTTCGCGATTCTGGGCGTGTCTTACAAACCAAATGTGAGTGATACGAGGATGAGTCCTTCACTCGAATTGATTAGTCTTTTGAGAAGAGATGGTAAAGAACTCAGACTTTATGACCCACTTGTAAGAAGTAACTCGGATTTGAAATTGTCCAAAGAACTAGGCGATGTAGTAGACTCATGCGATGTCATTGTTTTTGCAGTCAATCATTCTTGGATGAAAGATGCTCTTTTGAAACATGACCTTTCAGATAAAATAGTTGTAGATCCTACGGGGAGTCTGCAGGAAGAAAGGGATAGATTTCGAAAATATATCGGCTTGACTGCATGAGATAATTCACGTGTCCACACTAAAGGACAAAGGGCATCATTCGCTCCTCATTTGGGTCTGATATGACCAACCTTTAGAATAAGGATGGATAACCCCAAAATGCAAAGGCCTAGCAATGGATAGAACACGAAGTCCGGCCACCAGAGATTCAATGAGAATGGGATCTTGAGAGGATAGAATAGGTAGAGACCTTTCTCAGGCCATGGCCACATCGTCATATCCATCAGCAGATGGGAAAGAGAGCCGATAAGAGCGAACTGAAATCTTGTTGTTCGAGTCACTACTTCGCTGTTCACAAATGAGGCTATGGCGAATGAGAGGAGGATGACTCCGATAAAAGAGTGAAAGCCCTCTGTTAGCTCAATACCCGGAGTTCCAAGGAAATCTAGCACCCAACCAACTGGACGCTCAATATCAGGTATGATTGAACCTGTGAGGACAAGTATGGATTTCTCATCATTGATTGTTCCTCTGATGACGAGTCCAATTGCTGCTCCAATCATTAGGTGTGTCAGTATATCAGGCAACACAAATCACCGCTGCTTGAATGATAGGCTTTTTACATCCAATCTAAAGACGGAGAAGAACACTATGACGAACAGGATAATGCCAGGAATCGATCGAATGATACTGCTTGATGTGTCAAGCACATACAGCTCGCCGACCACGAAGGTCTGATTGGTTTCGAGATAAGAAACACCACGAACAATGACTGTGTCGCCGAGTGAGAGGGGAGGATCTTCGATGCTGCATACCAGATTTATCCCCTCTTCTGAGGAGTAACACATACCGCTTTCATCTGAAAAGGAGCCGTTTATTGTGACTTTCGTACTGATGTTCATTCCCTCAAAACGGCCAGGATTCTCAACAAGCACATGCGGGGCGACCCATGTATAACCGCTCTCGTTCAATTGTTGAGTCGGGAGTGAGCCAATCCATGCTGAAGCGAGGAATAGGAAAAGGACTGCAATAAGAGCCTCGACAGTGTGTCTTCGTATTATCCATCTTGTGGACATGTCCTATTCCTTCTCTGGAGATTCCATCTTGTCTGCCATTGAAGCCATCTCCTCGAACAATGCAAGTGTCTTCTTGGCTTCTTCTGGTTTCAGTTTCTCGATGGCATAGCCTGTATGCACAATGACATATTCGTCAACAGAGAGATCGGGCAGGAGTGTGACACACACCTTACGTTTGACGCCTCCTAAATCGACCTCTGCGAAATCATCTTCGATGGATAGTACAAGACCCGGGACTGCAAGACACATGATAGTTCACAAGATGACACCACTGCTTGGACTTTATAATCTTATGACCAGACCAAGAATCACCTCGTCATTGTGGGAACCTATGGACTCCTGAGAATCTCTCTGCCAGACTCTTGATTCCGTCATCTACCGAGTATTTGTATTCGAAGCCCAAATTCCGGAGTTTGTCTGATGAAACCACAAAACTTGCTTGATTTAAATCAGGGCAGGGAGAAACCTGTACTTCCACTTCTGGAAAATGGATTCTCATCCTTCCAATGACATCGCTCATTGTAAGATTCTCAACAACCACGTTGTAGATTTCATTGTCCATCTTCTTGCTCTGGACTGCGAAGATATACGCTCTTGAAACATCACGGATCTCGACATAAGGTCGTGCTTCATTCAAAGCAGTGTCCCAGACGGTGAGAGGATGCCCGATTGATGCATAGTAGGAGAACTTGTCTAGAACCGTATCAAACCGCATCCCAATGGAGGGGCCGACGACAGTGCCGAGTCTAAGTGATGTCCAGCTGAATGATTTATCCTCGGAGATGCGTTTCATCTCCACCTCTGCTTTAAGCTTGTACTCAGCATATGGGCTCTGAGGAGCACAGGGGGATGTTTCGTCAACTACATCCTGTGTGAAACCATAGACTGATGCTGTGGATGTATAGATATAGCGTTCTACATCAGCATCGATTGCAGTGTTGAAAACATTGAGGGCTCCAACATAATTTGTCTGGTAAGTCAGCTCTTTTCTCTCAAATGAAATAGGAGCATTCGTGATATCTGATGCTGCAACAACAGTGGTAACATCCTTCATAGCCAGTCGTATCTTATCTAGGTCGCCGATATCAGCATGAATCATCTCGAACCTGACTTCTCGAGGTAGGTCAAAAAGTGACACATAACGGTCTCTGAGCATGTTATCGAAGAGCCGGATAGTCTCACCTTCGAACTCCCTTCTCGTTGCCATCTCTCGGACAAGATGGGAGCCTAAATAACCACACCCACCAGTTACAAGAACGACCATTTCTATGTGCTCCAATTCACTGCGTAATTATAAACTGCATTTTAGTCTTGAGGAAATCTTCCGTTTCAAAAGAGAGAAGTTCAGCTAACAGTTCTCCAATAGATCCCCAAGTCCTCTGCCTTGCTGAAGGCCAACTTCATCTCCTCAGTGCTCACCCTTCTGGATATCTCCTTGTAGTCATCAGGGTTCCTCCGGACTCGGTGCTCAGGTCTGTACTGTGCCATGATATTGACCATGCAGTCCGGCAGGTTCTCAGTAACCCATTCAAGGACGGGAAAAGTGCAACATTCGAGATGGTTGGGCAACACTAAGTGCCGGATGATGACCTCGCCATTCTGGTAGGCTGTCAGGTGATTCCTCGAAACAATGTCAAAGTAATCGTCTACGCCCGATAGTCGCTTGGCGCATTCGTTATTGCCATACTTGAAGTCTGGGAGCCACACATCCATGAGGTCAGCGATAAGTGCCATCGCCTCCGACGAGCCATACATACTGGAGTTCCAGAGCTGCGTGATGTTGGACATCTGATGGATCAATGACCCGATAATCGTGTGCGTGTTGGGAACAGGGTCACCACCTACGTAGTTGATGTTGATTGCCCCGTCCTGACCCAACCTTTCTGCAAGCTTCGCAAGATCCTCCGCTGAAACGGGCATACCTGCATTCGGGTTCGTAGAGATGTCCTCGTTCTGACAGAAAGCACACGACAGACAGCAGGAGGAGAAGAAGATTGTCCCGCTGGGTACGAGAGGGGCCTCCTCGCCAGTATGAAGGAATGCAGATGACACTCGTGACTCGGGGCCCAGTTTGCACCACCCAGTCTGTCCGGACGCTCGGTCTGAACCGCACCTACGCTCGCAGAAATGGCATTCTCTCAGGATCCGCCACGCGAGCTCGTTCTTAAGATGAAGGAATGACCTACCGTCCTCCGTCTCATGGCGAGGTTCGCCTGCATCTACAGCATGGACATATCCTACGAATTCGTCATGCAACTGTGAGTGGACTTTCCACAGCGTATCGGTCGAGTCATCAAGTGGGGTTTCACAAGAGATGTCCTTTGCAAGAAGATACTTTGCAATCCGCTTCCCATCGATGATATCGCGGTATCTGGATAGCCGTCTGACTGTTTCTTGATCCCGCCACGCCCTTACGGCATCAGGTCTCATCATCTTCCACATGATACCATCACTATTGGTGGCACATGATAAAAGCACTATGAAATTAGAGAAACGTCCGTGAGTTGGTCAGGACTTCAGCCATAGTCGCGTTCATGGCGGCGATTCGTCGGGTGAGCCACGTTCGATTGTGCTTCACATTGGATGTCACAATGGAGTTGTCAGCAATCAGGTCAAGTTGGACTGGTGGATAGAAACAAACCTTACACTTGGTGGGAATCCTCTCTGTGGTGAAATACCAATCACGGAACTCCCTTGCGTGTTCGGCATTCCGTTCAGGATGCTGAAACTCCGCCAGTGACCCCCAGTTCATCACGAAGACAGCATCAACATCATCAAAGGAACCCTCAAAGTCCTGAGCGTGTACTATCTCTGCGCCATAAGATTTGGCGATGGATGATGCTTGATGTCGTACCCGGTTCTGTAAGTGGAACCTCGATGGTGCGACCATCTTCTGATCAATCCCTAATAGGGCGAGGAAGAGATGCAGGCTATGCGCCACATTCGGTGAGTGAAAATGATTCCCAAACCCCCATGATATCGCCACACGTTTTCCGTCCAGCGTGCCAAGCGCCTGTACCAACCCTAACAGTTCTGCAATCGCTCCCAGAGATGAGTACACCTCATCTGAGAAGTTGATGGATGGCAAGTCGATGTTGGATGCGACAGCGTTAGCAAGCCTGCTCCCCTGCCCGAGATTGTCGTGGCTGTGAAACGATGTCACGAGCAAGTCTACGGCATCTGCTACAATGGATGCCTGAGTGATGAATTCCATTTCACTCAAGAGGGATCCCAGCATCAGACTCCCATCGAAGGAGGGGACTTTGCTTCGAGCCAATGCGGCTTTGATGGTCAGCACATCCTCGTTTTTTGCATCCATAAACAACAAACCTGTGAATGGTAGTCCGTCATCTCGCTTCAGGAGGGGCTTCAGAGAAGTCAGCATCTCTTGGGCCATGTTCAGGATACCTCCAAGGACGCTCCTACTATACCCATTCACTTCCATTGATGCCACTTCCTTTGAACATTCGAATGTGCCCACTGACCTATAACCAGAGCGGTCATGATAGAGTGTAGCAAACCATATCAAGACAATGGTTCGTGAAGAGGACATAGGAGTTGAGCCATGATGCCCGTGAACCCGATCGACTATGGGAGATATGGAAGTCCAGAGATGATAGAAATCTTCGAGGAGGACTTTCGCCATGCCCTCTGGTTGAGAGTGGAAAGCGCTGTGGCAAGAGCCCAAGCCGGCCTAGAGATGATACCGATGGATGCAGCCCAAGACATCATCGAAACGGCGGTTCCAGAGAAGGTCACTCTTGCAAGGACAATGGAAATCGAGGAACGAACAAAGCATGATGTGGCAGCTCTCTTCGAGGCCATCGCAGAGAAGTGTGATGGGAGCGGGTCACGCTGGGTGCATTTTGGCCTTACGAGCAACGACGTGAAGGATACAGCACTAGGACTCCAATTGAAGACTGCGTTCGATATATTGTTGCCTCAGGTCGCCCGACTCTGCAATGCCTTAGCCACTCGTGCTAAAGAAACAAAGGATCTGCTCGCAATCGGGAGGTCGCACGGACAACATGCTGTGCCAATCACATACGGAATCCGCTTCTCTGTCTGGCTGGATGAGATGCTGAGACATAGAGAGAGGCTACTGGCTGCGAGGGAGAGGTCAATCGTAGGAAAAGTGGCAGGAGCGACAGGGAGCCATGCTGCACTGGGGCCGATAGGCCTTGAATTGCAGAAACGAGTCATGGATTATCTGGGCTT
>JAJRZD010000083.1 GCA_024275415.1 archaeon | reverse complement strand
CTTCAGGAAAATCAGAATGTTCTAGATGGTCGAGGAGCGCTTCGATTTCATAAGCTCGCAGATTAGAAGTCAATATATGACCATCAAAGGTGACCAGTGCACCTCGCAGGATCTCATCTCGTGACTCTACTTCAGCAAGAGCCATCTTTAGAGAGCGAAGGGTATGTAACGGAAGCAATCCGGTCTTGTACCTTCTTGCGAGTCCAGGGATGCCATCAAACTTCTGCAGAACCATCTCAACAATATCAGTGAACTCCATGAACTCACGCGGGTGGGTCAAATCATTCCTCAGGATATCGTAGAACCTGCTCACGAATTGATCCGAAAGGGTTTGAAGGATAGCGCGGTATATCTCTGCACTATCATCTCTTGCAATGAGGGCAATGAAGAAAAGGTCGCCTTTCTTCTCCCACACGAACTTGTTTGTTTCAAATGACATGACCTTGAGCTGTTGGGCGCTGATCTGCTCTACAAAGGAACCTAGTGCTGATAGAAACCCTGCCACCAAGTCGTCCAGCTTCCGTTCCCCGCTTACGCTATAATGGAACAAGGGAATACCGGTTTCTCGTAGGATGATGATCTCTTTTACCACACCAGCTCCACCTATTACTTTCGATTTTCCTCAATGCAAACAAAGACACTTATACCTTCGCAGATGTGATAGATTGCCTTATAGCTCCTCAATCGGGACATACAACCACTCGACCTGATCACCAAGTTTGAGCAACAGGTCGTACAAGGTCTCATTGGTCACATTCAAGCGTTCACTGATTTCCACGATGGAACGCCGGCCATTGCATAACGCCTTCGCTCGGTTCAGTAGCTGATAGTCCTTTGTTGGAAGTCCGATGATATCGAGGTATGCATCAAAGCGTGAATCATTCTCTTGCAGCTTTGGACAAAGCCTGTATATTGAAACGACACCCCATATCACCAGATACTCGATTATCTCGTTCGTTTCTTCTAACTCCAGACCCAACTCGCTGCTAAGTCTGATAACTGGCCTTTTCCCGTCAATTGCCTCAAGAATTCGAGTGCCAGCGGTTCCAAAGTCCCTGTGGAAATCATCAAGAAGACTGTTAGACTGAATGGCAATGTCAAGCGTCCGTCTTTTTATCTTGGGGACAATAAAGGGGCTCAAGTTCGAGGTCACTCGCAGGATGTTCTCATAATAGGAGAACGCTCTTTCGACTTCTTGGGTGAACCCATCAAATGCGTCACTCAGTGAGATCTCAAGACGGATCTCCTTAGAATATTGTAGTTGGAACTTGCGACTGAGTTCACGCAATACCATTCGGAGGACTTTTCGAGGAGCAGTACTATCGACAAGTACGATGAAGAGGATTCCATCTTCTCCTTGCTCATACATGATCTCCGAGCCCTCGAAGGAAAGGCTTTGGACGTATCGTTCTCCAAACTCGGATGCAAAGCTTGTTATTGCCGAAAGAAAGCCCGATAGCAGCTCGTCCAGCTTTCGCCTGTTACCTACTGAATAGTGATAGATGGGTATCCCACCAGCCTTGATTACCATGAACTCTTGAATCTGCAGTCGACCCGTCAAAGATGCTGGCTCCTACGGCTTTCGGAAACTCGTATGAATTTAAGGTTATTTTACTGCCACACTCGGAGATATGCGAAAATGCCTTATTTATCCGTCTGCTCTCGGACATACACATACCGATTGGGTGTGATATCTTGCTGGAGTATCGCGATTTTCCTACTAAGACGTTTTTGCATTTCCTTCTCTATTCGCCTGTCCTTGCATATCAACTATTCGTAATCAAAGGGCTGGTCTTTGGAACACTTCCGGCTATTGGAACCACGTTGAACGTCTACTACCTTGGTGTGGCCAGCGGGATTGCGGCAATTGTCCTTCTGTTGAACAGTGTTATCATTGACAAAGTGAAACCGCTTGAAATACTCCTGATTGCAGCAGGAGTGATTTCTCCGTTCATTGGATTGCTTGGATATATGTCAGGTCTTCCATCTGGATTTGACAACTCTTTCTCTGGGGCATGGATAATTGCTACCTTTGTTTCTATTGCATTCTTGCTCTTGTCGTGGGTGGTATTCCTAAACAGGACAGTCATCGAGCGGTTTCGAGGGAGGATAACAGGGATATTTCTCATCCTCTCGTTCGGTCTTGTCGTCTTCTACGACTTGGTGAAAGGGAGTTCAGGAATGCCATCGACTGTCATCCCCGAGGTCATAGCAATTGTATCAGTTATGGCTACTACTGTGTTCAAGCCTTGGCGTTGGCAGCAATACCCCCTCGCGGTACATGGCAATCATATGAAATACTTCGTTCCGATGGTGTTACTACTTGCGTGCCACCTTCTCTGGTTCTTTGGCACAAAAGTAGATATTATGAACACATATGACCCATCATTTGTGTCGATCACTCGCGAGTTCGAGAAAGACATAGGGTTTAGCTCCGCGTGGTTCGAACCACTATTGCTCGGTGTTGGTGCATTTATTGCGGGTATGATGGCCGATATTCGAGGAAGGAAGACCGGCTTCAATACTGCTATCCTTCTGATGGGACTACTTGCCATATTCAGTCCAGCCTTCTATGATACAACAGGCGTCGAAGCCATTCCACTCCTCCTAATGGAGAGAGTTATTGAAGGGTACCTGATTGGCATTGGTACCTTACTGATATGGAATGAACTGGGATCTCCAAGGACAAAGGCAAGGCGGTTGGCTCTAGTCTGGTTCTTTTTCTTAGGCTATGCCCTTCTCTTTTGGGCTCTGGATCACAATTTCTTCTTTGAGATAGACAAAGTCCTTGGTGGTGAACTCGGAAGGCTGGGAGGGCCTTTCTCGATTCTTCTTGCATTGATTACATTGTATCTCTCTTCTGATACTCCTGAAATCCTAGGGAGGGAGGTACAGATGGAAGACCTTGCCCTTGACTTTGATGACAGGGAAGTTAAAGCCACTGTCGATGCCTTTGTAGGTGAGGAAGACTTCACATCAATAAGGAGTCAGTTAGAGATTATGGATGTGGTGCAAGACCTAAGTGACAGCGAGTTTGGCGAGATAGTCGGTGAGGATTTCAAAGAAGTCTTGCCCTTGCGGAGGATTCCAGGAGTCGGACCCAAGTTAGAAGCGAGGCTCACGGATGCAGGATACACATCCGCAGCACAACTGGCCGGAGAGTCCGCTTCTCGGCTGTCCTCAAAGATCAGTGGACTGAGTCAGGAACGAGCCGAGAAGCTTATCCGAGCAGCACAAGAAACGGTCAAGGAAACTGTCAAAGGGAAGCAATCATAGATGCCGGCTTTACTTTGATGGTTTGTCCATCAGTTTATCCTTGTTCAACACGGTTCCATCCGCAGCATGTGGGGATCTGAACAGTGTATCTTGTGCCTTCTCTAGTTCTCGTGCTTCGTCAGCAAGACTTGCAGCATTTCTCAAGAGTTCGTGAGCCGCAGCAACAAGGGGAATGTACCTTTGAGCGTCCTGTACCTTGAAGCATCCACTGGTAGTGAGACTTGCAACATGCTCTGCCATCTCGGCAGCAGCAATTGCCTTGGCCTTCGCATAGGGATTAGTAAAGCTAGCAGATTTCACAGCTTTTTCCGCTCCTAATGTGACTGCAGGCAATTTGGGTGTCTGTCCTGCGGCAATCTCACGTATCACACCATCGATGGTCGTCTGGATATATCTAATGTATCCGGTGATAGCAAGGACCTTCAGCATATCTGCGTTGAAGAGGATCATCTCTGTCGGGTCTAAGAACTCTCTTCGTGCCCCAATCATCGAATCGGCCTTGAGAATGATAAAGCCCTGACCTTCAGGTGGTGCAGGAACAGATTTTCCTTTCTCATTCTTCTCATAGAACGCCTTCTTTGATGGAGCGTCGGAAATCGTGATGGTCGGAATCCCGGCCTTCTGAAGTTCCTCTCGCATCTTTGAGGGACCAGGTAGTGCTGCGTTCGGACTGATGGCAATGGCCAGATCTGGTTTGTAATCCAGCAGATATCCCAGTGCAACATTGCCTGACTCCTCATCCATCTTCGCACCACTTGAAAAAGCCCGTACCTCGATGTCCTCTCGGTCAGCCCTTTCATCAAAAATGTAGTCCAGCAAAGGTGCTGCTCCAATACAACCAAGTTTCAAAATACCTATCTTCGTTACCATGGTAATCCAGCGGCCATACCCGTTGGAGAAGAAAATCGTTTCGGTCAGTTGCCATTATTTTTTGTTTTCAGTGGAATATAGGCAAGCCCAGTCCCGGCAAGCAGGTCTGCTCCTTTCAGGTGCTTTCCGCAGACTGCACAGGTAAGGACTATCTTGGGCTCCTCAGATGCCGTACCACATCCATTGCATAGAGGCTCAACATCCAGGACTGCTAGCTTGGAAACACTGACAGGCTGTTTGCACTTCTGACAGGTGACCTCCGATATCTCGTCTACTATTACAGTGTGGAACTGTCCACTACATAAGGGACAATACACCGCATATACATTGTACAAATCCTCAGAGGAACAATTGGGACATTGAAGAGTAATCTTCGTTTCACTGCTACCGCATTGGCGGCATTCAATTCGTCGGCCGAACGTCCTAGGAATTAATATTCCTTCTGATTCGAGATCCTTCAGTATGCGTTTGACCTCTGCGTGGTCTTGTCCTAGATAGTTTGCTGCTTCAGGGTACCTGTCAACAGACACAAGGATGTGACGGGGCTTGATAACCGGAAGCCTTCCTTCGTACATGTCCTGAATCATCTGTCGGATACCGGGTGTGCTTAGCAGTCTGTCCCCCGAAGTTTCTTTGATGACCTCTACGAGTCCGGTATATGCCTTCTTGATCTCGGAATCCCATTCAGAAGAAGAGAAATCGATTGTTGGGACGATTCTCAGCAGATTCCGTTCTATGGTCGCAGGGTCTTCCTCGTCCTCAAGGAGCACGGCAATACAATTTGGAGGGTTCATATAAGAAACGATGAGACCTTGTGGAATCTTCGTGTACCCTATCTGAGACTCCATCTTCGTACCATGACCCATGAAGATAGTTATCGCTTCTTCACTGGTGATACTGACATCCTCAGGCCATACTCGTCCTACCAAGGGTCCAAGAGCGTCATCCCACCAGATTGCAAACATGGCCTTTGGCATTATTCAGGTCTCCGAAAGAGTATCACTGTCATTAAGTCACGCGATGATTTCTCTTATGAGAGTTGACCTTACGAATACTCCCGTCTTCTCGTGTACCGACGACTATAAACAGTAATTTGACCTACCGAAGATAATACCACTTTTCCGCTCAATATCTTTTCCCAACTCTTCCCATCTTTTACATGAGGACATCATACACTAGTGAGCATATCGGATTCTAGGCCAGAAATATGCATCTCGAATGTCTTCTGTGGGAATGTGACTGGATGCTCGTTTTTTTCTAGGTACGCTTATGGCCCAACGAAGTAAGTGTAGGTAGAGTCGCCATTTCCTTAATCATTCCCTCAAGTAGTTCTTCATCGCCACTAAACAGCCTCTTTTCCCTAGTTTCATCCACTATCCCGACTTCTGAGAGACTCACAAGATTACTAACCAAGCTGATTGAATCGATCGCTGTCCCATAATGATAGTAATACTCGCCACGAACGCTCCCTAAGGTTCGCCTGAGGTTGTGCTTCACTTCTATCTCAGGAAGATATATGATATTTTGAATTCGAATGACTCTATGTAAGACATTTAACCGCATCAGTTCTCTGAGAGCCAAGTATCTTTCTTTGATCAATAGTGAAATGACCGATTTGACAAAATCGTTACGACTATCAGATTTACGTTCCAACTCTCTGAGGGCAACGGTCGGTTCCCAAGCTCCGTCAGTTCTCTGAA
This sequence comes from archaeon, assembly GCA_024275415.1. Lineage (GTDB taxonomy): Archaea > Asgardarchaeota > Thorarchaeia > Thorarchaeales > Thorarchaeaceae > MP5-2226. Next base: position 1,162 of record JAJRZD010000083.1, on the reverse strand, counting down.
GAAGGTCTTGTCCTTCCAGTAATTCTACATATTTGCGAAGTTTTCCTGTAGTTCTACTTTCCGACTTTACAATCTCATTCTCAGAGATTGTTCCCATTTCTAGAATGTAATAAACAATGTTCTGGATTGGCATGAAGAACTGACGGAATTGGTCAAGCTCTGCCAGTTTTGATGCTGTATTCATGGCCACAACTTGCTCAGTTCTTCGTTTCCAATGAGCGAGAGTGTCTCTAATTCGCAAATCGACCGTTTTTCTATCTGTACACATTGCCCTGCGAAGGTTCAAATCCTTGTCGAGATATACTGAGCCTAGATTCTCAATTTTAATAATTCGAACTCTTATATCTCCATCATCATCGTCAATGATCATGAATGGATAATTGGATCGGAGGGTGAATCTGACTAGCTGTGTTTCGTCTTCATAAATAGGGTCTCCAAGTTGTATAAGATTCCCATAGTTGCTCATCACGAATTGACGAGCCATATCCACAGCTTCCATCGTATTCTCCTAATTCCTATAGATAGTCTTCAATCATTCTTTGATGTCCAATATTTGTTGTCCACATACAGAAATCTTTTGCCCACATAGCAAGAAAAGAACCAATATCGACATTCTCATCAGGTTTCCCCATAGGATTATTGTAGTACACTCTGTTGCCACTCATTTCCAGTCCTGTGACGAGTAATGCATGTTCATACTTTTCATGATCTGCTTCCATCTGGACAAATGCGAGAACAGGTTTGTTTTGGGAGAGTTCCACATTGATGTCCTCTATCGTCTTGTTCTTCTCAAGGTTGTACTCAATGGAAGGAATAAATCTCAACGTGTATTCGCTAAGCTGTTCGGTATCACCCCACCTAGTCCCGCCTTCTGTCGTTCCGCATAATTTAGCAATCTCAGCCTGAGTTAGACACTCAATTCCAGGCCCATAGCAGCCGCGAAGATGCAACAAGGTCATTTCGACACATGCAGGGACACACCATCCTTCTCGCTGCTGTCTTGAATGGGGAACTGGCAGTCTTATGCCTCCCCCTCGACCCATCTAATTCATTCTCCTAATAAATTATGGATTTCCCTTAGATTCCCAGCAGTAATCATCCTCAAGTCGTACGATACCTACAATTAGCATCGACACACTACTAGTAAGCAATGATTTCGTTT
>JAJRZD010000082.1 GCA_024275415.1 archaeon | reverse complement strand
TTACCAATTCCTCGAACTCCTCTGAGACCTCATGGGCGTCCCTGACGGTCATGTCTGAGGGCATCTCTAGATCCGCTAGGATATGGAGCCCGTTCTGAAGATGGAGAATGCGAACATTATGGACACTGTCTACCTTTGGGTGTGCCTTAGCAATCTCAAGCAGTTTTGTGAAGATCCGGTCGTTTCGTTCGTGAGGGACAGAATGGGTTTTTGGCTCAATGTGAACTACACAATCAACATTCTTGGCAAGATGTGAAATCCTGTTTTCGATGAGACTTGCGATGCTATGAGCATCATCTACTGAGGTCGATGCATTCACCTGTACTACTAGGTCAACAAAGAGGTTTGGGCCTGAAGAACGAGCACGAACTCTTTGTAATGTGATAACTCCAGGAATCGACTGCACCATATCTCTTATTGAAACCTCGATATCCCTTGGCGCTGCGTCAATTAGGACGCTATAAGCCTCCTTGCTCAGACGGAATGAAGCAATGAATATTACGATGGCAACACCAATCGCAGCCAGAGCATCCCCAATTGGGAAACCTATCCAGACAAGTCCCAGTCCAATCAATACCACAGCTGATGAATACATATCAGTATGAAAATGAAGTGCATCTGCTTCCAATGCTTGGCTAGAATGTTCTTCAGCGACGCGATAGAGTATCTTGCTCCGTTCATAATCCACAATGATGCTAATCACCATTACTATTACGCCGATGATGTTTGCTTCTGGCCACTCCTGATGAATGATACGATTCCATGCCTCTGAGATGATCCAGAGTGCAGTTATCCAGAGGATGACAGTTTCTGCCAATGCCGCAAAGTTTTCGATTTTTCCGTGACCATATGGATGGTCTTGGTCTGGAGCCTTTGCAGCCCGATGCACTGCAATGAACGTGATACCCGCAGCCATGAGATCAAGTCCACTATGCAATGCCTCTGAAATAATCCCAAGAGAATTAGTAAGGATTCCCACTACAAGCTTTATCGAAGTCAGAAAAATTGCGGCGATGACGGACAGTCCAGCAGCTCTGGAAACCTCATTACGATTCACCATTGGCATCGACATCTGCCGTTCTTTGGTCACATAAAATGATTTGCATCGGTGCGGTTCAACCAGTCTTCGTGGCTTTTATATACCATTGCTACTCAAACATATCTGAGGCATGTTGCATTGACAGAATTCATTCAATGTGAGTTGGACTGGGCATATGTCATTGATACTGAAACTTTCTCGTTTCGCAGTGCGAAAACGAAAGTCCCAGTCGGCTCACTGGTTCTTGAGAAGGGACGTGAAACGAACGATCTCGGAATGACTTTTGTTGTCACGAAATATAGTATTGCACATGATGATGGTCTGAATTCTGTGGACGGAAAAAAAGAGGCTTCGAACTACTTGGCTAAGAAGATGCTCTTTTTCATGCGCGAAACCGGTCGATATCCGCCCAATACTGAATTCAAGAAATCGTACAAGAACGGGTCTGTGGACTTGACATACTCTCCCTCTGATTATGATATTTTTACCATCAAAATGACACCACAGGCAGTCGGTCAAGATGTTGAAGATTTCTTGGCAACATTAGATCCTCCGTCCCGAACCGGATATGTCCCCCAAGAGGACTGGTTGATTGAGCCAGCAAAATCAAGCAGATCCACTTGCAGGTCCTGCTATGAACGAATTGACAAAGGCGTACTTCGAGCTGGTGAGCCTTCGTTCTTTCAGGATCACTTGACGTATAAATGGCATCACATCACCTGTATCTCTGACAAGATTTGGGGAATCCCAAGAGAGAGGCTGAAGGGTTTCGATGATTTGGAGGTCGAACACCAGCAGGAAGTGCAAGCACTCCTCTGGGAGTGAATGCAATTTCCTCCGTTTCTTTTGTAGTGGTAGCACTGCTATTGCAGGCCACCACTGACTTGTTTTTATTATGCTAGATCTGTAGCTTTGAGGAGCCTAGTCTTAGCTTGGAATATCGGGCCGATGATGCTCATCACGAATTTGACGAAGCCATCGTCCTCGGACACGACACCAATCACATCTTCGTCCCGTGTGGCTGCTGGCGCCATGAGAACTTCCTCACTGTCCCTCACACAGGCAAAGACATCTTTTTCGCTTCTACCTCTAATCCTGATGTTCCCACGACCGACAAGAGGTTTGACAGCCTGTTTGAGCATACCGCTTTCGGTCACCACAAGCTCAACACCTGTGGTAGTCTTTAGTTTGGCTAATACATCGGTTGGCACATCACTTGCTTCAGGAATGATGAGGGTGACCTTGGACTTGGCACGCTCGAGCATATCTATGATGTGTGCGTTGACCGCCTTCCGTGTGACCACTGTCCATGTCTTTCGAGCTCCCGGGAAGTCGCTTGCTTGAACCTTCCGCCAGATTTCGGTGAGGTTCTCAGCAATCTGCTTTGACAGGATAGCACTCTCACCATCAGATGGGAATGCCGTAGCAAGGGTTTCCTCCGTCAATCCTATCATAGGGTTGGACTCCAATTCGCCTACAGAAGCCGCAAGCGAGTCTTTGATGGAGTTAGCAAGTCCTTCTAAGTCTTTATAGCTCTTGCTGATATTTGCCTTGATTTTCTTCGTGAGCCCCTCAAGTTCTCCCGTTCCGGTCTGCATGGACTGAGAGAATAGCTCAGTGGCAGACTTGCCCAGTTCATCAGATGCGGACTCAGCAGATCTTGACAGTTCTTCATTTGCTGACTGGATGTTTGAGAACGCCTCATTGATAGTGTTATCTACCTTTTGAACGGCTCTTTCTAGAGATGCGTCGTTGGCGGCTGTCTGTGCTGAAACCAGCTCTTCAACTTTTGCTGATGCATCCCTCTCAAACGACCCCATGTCGGATTCGATTGATTGCGTCATTGTAGACACGCTGCTTTTCAGTTCAGCAATCGTTCCCTCAAAAGACTCCACCGAAGAGGCAAAGGCCGAACTTATCTCACCAGAACCGGATTGGACTGTTTCAGCCATCGAACTCTTTGCATTTTGTATGTCTGCATTGAAACGGTCTAGTGACTCGTTGAATGATTGTTTGAGATTCGACTCAGCGGTTTCTTTGACATTGTTTAGCTTCTGGTTTCCTTCTGAAACAATACTGGACACGTTTGCTGAGAAGCTCTCGCTCAGCTCGTTTTGAGATGTCCTTGTGGCTTCGATGAATGAATCCCTTGATGCCTTCATTGTGTTTGATGCTTGTCCGAGTGCCTGTTCCAACCTGTTGGTTGCAGAAACAGTCGATGCTTTTGCGTTGTCAATTGTCTGGACGAGCCCAGCTTCGATTTCCTTTATCGAGTTATCCAATGTACTACGAGTCTGCGCGAGGCTGTTTGCAGCTGACTCGTTTGCCTCCGCCAGCTTTTCTTCAAGTGCCCTCTCTGAATCCGCTCTTGTCGATTCTAGGGATGAGAGCATTCCCTTGTGACTGGACGCTATCTTGACGGACAGCTCGTCTAGCGAGGTGGAGATGCCCTTCATCTCTTCTGTCAATGTGTTTTGAATCTTGACAAGCAGATCGCTGAAAGTCTTCTCTAGATGCTCTTTTCTGATAGTGATGATCGACTGTGTGTCTTGAGCTACTTCTGTCGAGTATTCGCTTGTGGTGTTGTGGAACTCTTGAAGCGACCTTCTTCCGATGGCGCTCAGCGACTGTGAGGTGGAATCAAGAAGCGATTTTGTACTCCCTTCGAATTCCGACACACGTTGTGACATCGAACTCATATGCGACCTTGTTTCGGCTGCAAAACCATCAAGTGCTTGGGAATGCGATTCTTTCAATTCGCCAATTGTCGAGGAATGCACTGAATCCAGTTGTTCCAACGCACTATCAAGCGAATTGGAGTGTTCCTGTAGTAGTCCATCTGACTTTCTTGTATGGTCATCTATTGCTTCATTAAGCCTCGAACCGACAGAGGAAACCTCTTCCTTTATTGTAGACACTGCGGTATCCATCGCAGCAATCGCCTCTGATTCCGTCTGTGATCCGGAGTTATGGATGTCCTGAGAGATCTTCCCAAGGGAGCTGTCAACGGTTTGTCCGACTTGCTTCAATGACGATATTATCCCCTGCTTTCCTTCCTCCATCCGACCTTTGAATGACTCTAGTTCTCCATTGAGCAATGTGTCCATAGAAGATGCCTGATTTTTCACCTTAGAAACCGTGTTGGTCTGAAGGTTCGAGAGCGAGTTCACCAAGTCTGTTCTCATCGTTGCTGCAAGGTTCTCTGAGGCGGTCTTGTTCTCAGACATGAGTTCCTTCATCTTTTCACCTGACGAGTCAAGGATTCCTTTGAGACCCTCCTGTGAGGTCTGGATGATCTGACTTGTCTTATTCTTCCAGTTTGACTGGATATCTCCCAGAGATGAAACAAACTTCTGCTCAGCATCTTCCTTGATGGCCTGCAATGTTTCGACTGAGGAATCTACCGCACGAGTAGCTGCGGTCTTTGTCTGCTTGACTGATGCATGGTGTTCCTCTATGGATTGCAGGCTGTTGTTGGCAATTGTCACAAGCTCGTTTCGGACATTGGATGCCGCAGTCCGAATTTGCTCTATAAGCTGTCTTTTCAGTTCGTCGATGCGTTCTGTGACCTCTGATACTTCTTTCGCAAGTCCTTCGAATGGTGGTACAACATGGTATCGCGGGATGATGCCAGGAAGCTCGATGATCATGTTCTTTGATTTCAGCTTTTCAATGATGTTCTCAAGATCGTCCAAGGATTTCCCTTTACTCAACAGGTGGAGGTCTCCAATGGTGGCATTGCCATAAGCTATGATCAGCGAATAAATTTCGAGCTCATCATCAGCAATCTCCAGCATCTGGGTCTGCTCGTCTGGCTTTCGAGTCCCATCTTCTTCCTTTGCTTCAGGAACATCTTGCTTTCCTTCTTGCTCGTTGTTTCCTCTATCAGGCTCTTCGGTCAAATCTCAACACTCCATTTTTCGCTTGATGTACTATACACTTCTTACTTATTGCTTTGATGCTTCTATAGGCTCCTTCCAATAAATCACCTCCTGTTACATCCCGAGAAGTGTACCGACTCGTTGTCGAATTTGAGTCCCATGAGAACAAAGAGTGTTGGAAATGGGGATTGGACGGAGTGCCCTTGTCTGTACCAACTGTCCGGGACTATATTGCAAAGGCTCACAAGCCCGTCAAGAATGAAGTGATACCAGTTTACAAACCTTCTTCAACTATCATTGCATCATCATCGTCAGCTATAATCCCTTGTAAATCAAGCAGTGCTTCATTCAGTTGATTATGTCTTGTCACAAGTGTGAGTTGAGCCATTGTTTCCTGTGTCCAATCTCGGAGATTCTCTTCCATCTCCTCAAGCTGTCGCTTGGAGATCTCTATTCTTGACCGTACTATAACAGCCAAGATTATAATCAAAGTCACGGACATCGCTATATTAAAGCCAACTATAGCTCCAGCAAGAAGTGACGCGTACTCTGTATCCTCGGCAGACACCTTTGTTGCATCAGGCATCTCGCAACCCGTTGCCTCAATTATTCGCTTCATATCTTCTTTTAGTCTTCGAACTAGTTCATCAGGCAATTTCTTTTCAGGTATCTCAGTATGTTGAATTCCCACAAGTAGACCCTGAATGAGTCCTGAGAAATGCCTGAGGGCGAATGTGAAGTTAGAAGACAGGATGGGCGAATAGTGATTTCGCATCACAGATATTATTTTCCTATCAGACAACTCCTTCATCATCTTCTGGAGCGACGAATATGCATCAATTATGTCTTGTCTAGATTTCTCCATATCATCAAAGAAAGTTTCTATCTGTGAGATGAACTCATCAAGAATGAGTTGTTTCACACTCGATTCAATGCCTTTGGTTAATATCTCTTTAATAAACTCGTCTGCCTCGATTCTGCCAGTAGATTCATAATTTTGCACCAGACTGGATGGCATGAACATTATTTGAGTGGTCATTTACATATCCTCTTTGAAATGAGTGTGATTCAAATCCATTATTACTATTAGAATCATAGGACTTGAATGTGTTTGTTTTTTCGATGATATATTGTCTTCGTTTTGTGTATAATGATCAACAAAGATATGGGTTGCTAACAGCTGGGCAAAGCTGGACATCTCGTAATGGTGCTTATATCCAACCGGACTGTAATATCAAATAACACGCAATGCTGACCACACAAAGTCATTCCCAGTGCCGTCCTTGGGAGGACAGAACTCCAGTGTCCAACTTACAAGGAACGGTTGGATTATGGTGTATCCGTTCTCCTAACAATGATATATCACACGAGGAGGGACTCATTTCTGTCTGATCCACAAACGATACGATCTGTAATCCTAAACAAGCACATTTGATTTGTGGGCACAAGAGAGTGACTTGTCACAGTTCATCAGTCTGAACAATCCCACGGCAGCTTCTATTTCCACATCCTATTTTGAAACGCTTCTATATCCGTCAAAAACCAATGCGCAACTAACACTCGGTTCCTATCCAAGTGTATAGCCACCCCTAAATGACCAAAAGTAGACATCTGCAGTAAGGGTTATTTGCGTGGTGAAACCTTGGCATTAGGATAGGTTCAATCTTGAATTCGAAAGTATTATATTTACTTCATGCATTGCTTTAGGTAGTTCGCTGGACACCCGATGAGGAGTATCGGCAATGCACGCCTACCGGTAACCCCTTTAGATTCGGTTCTGCTTGAACAAGTGACAAAGCGCCATTGCAAATGCCTCTTCAGAAGGTTCCAAGGAGGAGGCTTGCGTAACTAATGCATAGCAGGATTCATAAAGTCCAGATTCTTTCTCTGGTTTTCATATCACTAATGCTTCTGGGTCTATTTCCACAAGCTGTTTGGGCTGGGAATGCGATCCAGCAGGAAGAGGAAATATTTGAACGCCCTTTCACGGGATACGACCTTCAGAGCATCTACATCTTCTATGACTCACAAGATGAGATCATGAGTGCAGTGGCTGAGGGTATCAATGAGATTCTCACGTTCCGGATAAACTCCGTCCTGATGATCCCCATCGATGAGTCATCCGATGTGAATTACTGGCTCATGGACAACCCTTGGATAACAATATACGCGCTTCGTTCAGGGCTGGAGGGAGTACAATTCTCTGATAGAGAAATGTCTTGGAGGGAGTTCTATCAGATTCTTGGCGGTCATCGTGATACGCAACATCTAGTTGCCATGGGTAACACACTCACTCTGGAAACCTATCTCACTGAAGATGACACCATGTTCCACACCAGCGAGTCCGAGCAGACAGATGGTCTACTGATGATCCTCTATGGCGTCTACGGTGTCATGGAACTCTGCAAGCAAAGGGCTGAAACCAATGAGGATTACAGAGATGTCGCTGATGACCTTGAGAAGATGGTCCTTCAAATCTACGCGGACAACTTTGATGAATTCTTCAAGCGCGGGTTTGAGCCAGTCGATCCAGTCGGCGAGATCGACCCCCTCGAGGCAGAACGTCGCAAACAGGCTATGTATGACCGTCATCCGGGATATGCTGAGGAAGCGGCATACCGTGTTTCAGAAAATGGGACGCTAGAAGAAATCCCGTTGGACGAGCTTCCCGAGGACTTCTCCCCTCTTGTTCAATTAACATCCGCATCAGAGATGTCATCGAGCGATTTCAAGCTAAGCGACCTACCTTTCTTCTCCGGCTTGAATGGCCCTATCGGTGAGATTGTCGATGTGCTGCTGGATGTGCTTCTCAGCGCCGGGAAGTCTGTGATTTCTATTCCAGAGGACTCTCTCAGTAGTATCCTCGAAGTATTCGAGATGATCAAGCCCTTCCTGGGCATAGTCGATGATATCGATTCTGACAGCCCGCTGAAATCAATAATCACATCACTTCTGAAGGAGTTCCCATTCCCAGAGGAACTGAAGGTCTTCTTGGAACCAATCCTTGGGGCACTGTTCAATCTTCGAGGGGACTCCAGTAGCATTGTTGGTATCATAGCAGACTTGGTTCAGGGATTGCTTCCTGCTATCATCCCTGAGGATATCATGTCTTGGCTGGATACCGTGCTGGATTTTGGCGGCGAGTTCTTTGACCTCATCCAAGATGTCATCAAGGATGGGAAAGGTGCTTTCAACACAATCCTGAGTTTCATCTCAAACAATGTCTTGACGGGCCTCCTCAACAAGACATTGGTCGCCTCACTTGGTCTGTCGGTTAACACGATAACTGACCTCGTGAATAAGACTGTCACCGTGGTGTCCAGCGTTGTCAATTACCTTTCAAGTTTCGACTTTTCCCAGTTCTTGAAGGATGTCGGCGAGAAACTCCTACAGGCCGGCTTCAACCTTCTTACTGACGCAGTCGGTCAGGAAACCATCGACCAGATAATGACACTTATCCAGACTGCATTGTCAGTTGTAGACCTTATTGATAATTACAGCGAAGAATCGCTTGTGGCACTTGTCGGTCAACTGGCTGAGGACTTCCTAGGCGTATCTAATATCGTTGGCGAAGTGGAAGACCTCTCACGGAATCTCCTAGACGTTGTCAAGAAGTTTCAGGAGGATGGACTGTCAAGTGTGACTGACTTTAGAAGTCAGATCCAATCCATCCTTGCCAACGCCACATCGGGCGTTTCGACAGATGTAATTAATCTGGTCGAGGACGCCATTACTCTAATTGCTGGCTTCTTCAATGATGGGTTCGACCCCTCTGATATCCCCGATATCTTTGATATCGTAGAGAACCTGATCAATCTGCTTCCTTCTACCCCTCAATACACGCTTGCTGACGCAGCTGAGATCATCAGTGTCATCAATGGTGCTGTCAAGCCAATACTCGGTCTGGTCGCCATGGTGACTGACTCTGATGCACTCAAGAAGATGATCAGTCAGACAGTCAGCAGCTTCGTTTCAGAACTCTCAGACATCCCGACCCTCATCACGACTATCATCAACTTCCTTGACGATGGCAATATTCTTGACGGTCTGCCTAATGTCGAGAGTACCCTCAACACCTTCAGTCAGATTGTTGGAGGTGTCTTCAATCTTATCGGCGATGTGCGAGGACAATCCTTCGAGGGCATCATGAAATCACTCCTCATGGCAGTAGGTTCCATCGTGGGTATGTTCCCAGGGATGGATGATGTCCCGATTGACTCGTTCCTCAAACTCTTGCAATCATTCTTCCCGAAGGTCTTCGGACTTGACGAGTACTCCATGCCCAGCTCGAAGGAGATCATCAACGAGATCCTGAGCATGGCATCCGGACTTCTGTCTGGCGTCCTTGACCCGACCCTTCTTGAAAGCATCCTCACTGTCCTTATGGATGTGAAAGGTATATTCACTGATGGGGTGGAATGGCTCCTTGGGAAGGCTTACGACTGGCTTACTGGCCAGATAACACCACTCCTCGAAGAGTTGGAAGAGACCCTAAACGGGCTTTTTGGTGGACTCTCTGACCTCCTTGGATACAATGGTGAGCTGCCCATTGGACTTGGGGAATGGTCTTTGTTCACTCTTACCTTCGATTTAGGTCTCTCCGCTAACTTCGACCTGAATCCTACTCCATTCTTCGAGTTCCTGCGTGCCGTCATCTTTGAAGGCAGGAATCCCTTCTCTATGGATGGGGTTTCCGAGATGTTCAAGGTCTTCTTGAGCTTCTTCGAGATATCACCACAGTTCTATGCCAATCTTGGTGTGAACGGGTTCGACTCGTCAAAGAATCCGTTCATGGAGTTCCTCATGAGTATGCTGGGCGTCGACCTCACTTTCTCAGGTTCTGCTCATTTCCTCCTCAATCTCTTCACATTCCGTGAGGGGCAGTTCGAGTGGGACAACTTCTTCAAGATTATCGAGTGGGGTCTCAGCATTGACATTGGTATTTCTCGCACTATCACACTCCTCGATGTCATAACAGGTGGTGCTGGTGGCGGTGTACTGAACAAGCTTGGCTCATACATCGGACTGGATTCCATCTCTATCGACGTATGGCTCAGCATCGGACTGGACATCGTGAAGAAAGCAGCAACGGCCACGTCTTCTGAGGTGTCCACGCTCTCCATAGAGCTGTGTATCGGCGTGGCTCTGAACCTCGGCATCGATATCATCATCGCGGCTGCGAAACTACGTGGGTCGCTGGAGATTATCTTGACCTTCTTCCAAGAGCTAGGTTCTAGTACTCCGATGAAGATAACTCTGCGTCTCATAATGACGCTTAAACTGGAAATCCGGTTCCTCTTCGTGACGTGGAAAGGGACATGGACATGGGAGCCTGGCGGGCCCTGGGATTTGTCTCCCAAACGGGGAGAAGCGGAATATGAGAACTCAGGTGTAGGGTTCGACCAAGACGACGATGGGCTTGCGGACTCCTATGAGGACTCTATCCCTGGACTGGACAAGACCAAGGCGGACACTGACAATGACGGTGCCCCTGACAAGCTAGAGGTTCAGACAATGGGCTCAGACCCAGCAGATCCAGACTCTGACGATGATGGACTGTTAGATGGTGAAGAGTATGAACTTGGTACAAACCCGCTATTCCCCGACTCTGACTGGGACGACCTGAGCGACTATGATGAAGCGAAGATTTACCTGACAGATCCCTTGTCGCAAGACACAGACGGCGACGCTCTGACAGACGCCTACGAGGTCTTCCACAAGTGGGATATCTCTAACATCACACCCACCGTGACAGAGGTTATCATTGGCGGGGTTCCTTATAATGACCGGACAGATCCGCTCAATCCAGATACAGATGGCGATGGTATCGTCGATGGTGACGAAGGCGAAACCGGTGCCTACTACGGACTCGATAGTCTGTATAATGAGTCTGCATCTGACCCCAACCCGATAATTTTCAATGGCGGTTACACACATCCGCTTGATGCTGACACAGATGATGATTCATATCTCCAGCTTTACAACGGGATGATTGATACACAGGCTGGACCTACAGGCGGCTCTGGATACTTCCTCATGGACATGAACGACGGAGCCGAGATAGCTGGCTTCTGGATTATCGTCTATGACGAGGACGGTGAACCCGAGCGAAAACAGGTGTTTACGAACCCTTGTAATCCTGATACGGATGGGGACACTGGTGTTACTGACCGGACTCCACAGCCGGGTGCGTGGTTGAACTCTGATGGGTATGAGCTTGCTCAAGTCCCACCCACAGACCCGACAGACGGTGACACAGACGATGATGGATTGATTGATGGGATTGAAGGTGTCCTTAACCAGTACAGCAATCACACCTCGCCCACAGATCCTGATACAGATGATGATGGTCTCTTTGACATGCAAGAGATATTGCTAGGCACCGATCCTCGGAATCCAGACACTGACCTTGACATGATTCCAGATGGTGAAGAGTTCTACGTCTTCTTCACTAACCCCAACCTTTGGGACAGCGACATGGACGGACTAGGCGATGGCGAGGAGGTCTACTTCTGGCACAGCAATCCTATGATGGATGACTCAGATGGGGACAAATTGCTTGACGGGCTTGAAGTTCTCGTATATGGCTCTGACCCGATGGACGAGGACGGTGACAACGACGGTCTTACCGACTTCGAGGAGATTATCGTATATGGCACTGATCCCTTCGATTATGACAGTGACGACGACAAGTTGGCAGACGGTGAGGAAATCTGGGTCTGGGATAGTGACCCACTCAACTGGGATACTGATGGTGATTCGATAACCGAACCGAACGAGTTTGGTGAGATGACATGGCCTATGTCAGACTATGATGAGGCGTATATCCACGGAACAAACGTCACCATGGCAGACTCTGACCAAGACGGTCTTTCAGATGCTTGGGAACTCTATCTTGGTGCTGGCATCGTGCCTTGGTTGGATCCGATTCCTCTGGACCCCTTGAGCAATGATACCGACCAAGATTGGCTTATTGATGGTGCAGAGCTTCTCATCGAGAACGTGAGCGAGCTTATCTATCCGTACAATGCCCTCACAATTACCCTTCGCTATAACACGAGTCCTGTACTCATGGATACAGATAATGATACGTTGACAGACTATCAGGAAGTGATGGTATTCAATACCGAACCTGATCTTGCTGATACGGATAACGACACCATCGACGACTGGACTGAAGTCTGGGTATATGGTTCTGACCCGCGTTCTAATGACACAGATGGCGACAACATAACGGATACCTTCGAGTCGTTCGAGGAACTCTGGCCGTGGGGTCCATGGCCACCGACCAACTGGAGCATAGGGATGGGGACTGAAAATGATACACCCTATGGTGAGCCACCGCCGGAACCTGTCTATCCAGGGTACACCCCCGCGGGCGGTCAGGAGTCACTCTCTGACTTCCATCCGGCACAGGACTCGGTCTACGGCACCGACGGTCTCAACTGGGACAGCGATGGGGACTGGCTTCCTGACGGCGCAGAAGTGTACTTCTACCATAGCGACCCGACAGACACCGATAGTGATAACGATGGCTATGAGGACACATGGGAGTTCGATACGGACTTCGATGGGCTTCCAGATGCTATAGAGTTCAAGATGGGTCTCCAGACCCTGCCGAACGGTGGTATCTTCCAGCCTGACTCTGACCTAGATGGGTTGCTTGACGGCACCGAGGTCTACGTCTATGGAACACATGCTGCCAAGTTCGACACCGACGGAGATTCATATGGCGACGGGCTTGAGGTTGCCCTTGGCTTAGACCCCCTGACCTTCACGACGAAACAGGAGTTCGAGATGGCCTTGGCAAAGGCCCGGGGCGAATCCAGCATGATCATGGCGAACCCGAAGAACGCGACCGAGGTCTGGCAGAACACACCTGTCCAGGTCTATAACCTGACGCCTTTCCAAGAGATGTGGTATCGCTATGACAACGGGACTGGATGGAGTAACAACATCACCCTCGCCTATGTGGGAGGTAGTATGTGGCATAACGACACTATACGATGGTCGCCAGGAGAGTATACACTCCACGTGTTCGGGAGGGCCCCTGATGGCAAAGTCCATGCACAGGAAATCCGATTCATAGTCCGAGCTGGCGATGACCCGACTTTGTGGTATATCATAGGCGCAGTCATCGGCATTGTTGCCTTTGCGTCGATTCTCATTGTCTACGATATCAAGAGCAAAGGAAATGTACGGACGAAGATGAAGTCCGGTGGTGGATGGGTGAAGCGCAAGATCCTCAGACGAGGTGCCGAGGAGTCTGCTGCAAAGGAAACGAAGAAGAAGAAAGGAACGGCACCCTCGGAGGACGTGCCGTCATCGAGCAAGAAGACGAAAACGAAATCTAGTGCAAAGAAGGATGGCCCCAAGGAGGGCAAAAAGGGAGGTGCATAAAGTGAGAACTAGAGTATTGAGCATCATATTCCTGACCTTGATGGTCATCGGAACAGTTGGAGTCATTCCCGCCCTACCTTTGGCTGGGGTGCCTTCGCAAGGAAACGATATCATCCCTGTCGATACCAGTGATGAGATCCCAGAAACCATGTATCCTATGATCGAGCAGGCGCTGGCAGAGGATAACCCCTACTTGCCGTCTGACTTTGACATTGGAAATGTCCTTGGAGACCGCGAGAACACATACAAGATGTTCTATGAGCCTTGGAAGTCCAAGGCTGCTATCCATGCCATGGCATATGATGAGGACACAGGCTTCTTGGCTCTTGGTGGTGGCTATCTCTATGACAACGAGGTACACCTGTTCCGACTCAACGTCGAAACCAACCAGTTCGACAAGGTATGGGACACAGGCGATGGGGTCTTTCAGAGTGATATCCTGAGCCTCGATTTCGGTGATACTGACCTGAACGACTTCTTAGAAATCGTGGCAGCGAGCGCAGATGGGCATGTCTATGTCTTCGAGCAACGGCATATCTATGACCCCTATGCTAACACGGAGAATCAGTTCGACCTCGTCTGGAAGAGCCCAGATATGTTCAAGGCATTCGCTGTCAAGGTGGATGACATTGACCGTGACTATCGTGCCGACATTATTGCTGGCGGATGGGATGGGAAAGTGCACATCTACGAATATGACAACCATTCTGGTTATCCGTTCTCAGAGGAGCACTGGATCACCTACGATGAGGTTGCCACTCTTGATATCGGTGAACGAGTCTATACGATTGAGTCAGGTGACACCAATAACAACGGGCTTCCGGAAGTGATTGTGGGAACCCGTGATGGCACTGTATACGTTTACGAGAATGACGGTATCACCCTGAATATCAATGGCTATCCATTCCCGCTTATCAATGACAACCACTACTACCTGAACTGGACAAGCGAGAACTACACATGGAGCCCAATCCTCTCGATGGATGTCGGCGAACTTGATGGCACACCTGGTGATGAGATTGCCCTCGTGGCACAGGGTCAGGGTGTGTTCACACTCGACTGGAACCCTGATAAGAAGACTTACGAATATCAGAAGGTCTATCGCTCCTACAAGGAGTGGGAAACCTTCGGTCTTTGGGGTCTTGATTTCTACACTGACCGGGTGGTCGAGGCTTGGAACGTGACCTATCACGACCCTGTCAATGCATCCATCAATGTGCCTGAGCAAATCGAATACGTCTGGGGTGGTTCCTACTTCGTTCCTGATGCGAGCGTCTACCCGTACAATACCGGAATGGCTGGAGCACCGGATGGCAACTATTCGACTTTCGATGCCTCTGACCCGAGCGTTGACAATGCCACAGCAATCATCGACTTTGGATTGGACGAGGAAGGAACCGGAAGTGCCAATGCGGATCCAGATGTCCTGATCAAGTTCAATGTGCTATTCCTTGCTGGTGCCGATGTCAGTGGTTCGTTCAATTTCAGCATTTCGCGTGATGGTACTGATTTCGAACAGGTCGCTCCTGATCACTTTACCTATAATGGGTACTACTTGGAGGTAGATGTTGATGACGCTCTAGGGAGAAGACAGTGGGACTATTTCCGTTATGCCAAAATATCCGTCTTCAATGGTGCAACCTTCGCGATCAATTCTGTTGAACTTGCTCAAGTATTCAATACTGTTGTGGAAGCCCTTTCTGTGGAAATTGGGCAACTAAAGGAAGATGGCAATAACTGGGCCGCTGGGAATACCGAGGCTGACAAGATTCTTGTCGCAACATCAATTGGCGAGTTCCTTGGTGTCAAATACAACGCGAGTACAGAGGCATATGACCTCTTCTGGGAGTCTGGTGACGATGACTACTACACATTCGGAGCTGGCGTTTGGGATATGGTCGAGGTGAACACAGAGAGCGACATTCCTGCGTGGAATCTCTGGACCGCCATCAACTTTGCACCCCAAACGGGATACATCGCAAACCAGTGGAGTTCAGGAGTCATTGACCCATATACAGAACAGATCTTCAATATGTTCCTCGCGCAATACCCTGAAAGTGGTGGGGCTCCCAAGATTGTCGCTTATAATACCAATGGGGACGAAGATTCATTGACTAGTGCACTTCTTGCACCCATGAATAATGACTTTGATGACCAAGAATTCCAGTTTGAAAAGGTTTCAGTTGAGCCTGCGTACATCTGGGATTCATACTTGAACCCTTCGACATTGCCTATGCTTGTGGTTGGAGGTATCAATGAGGATATCCCCGTTGATTCCTTCTCTGTTCTATATCGCGCACAGCTCCTCTTCTACTACAGGAACTCGTACACGGACGATTTTGTGAGCATGGAACCATTATGGAGAATGGACGTCGATGGGCGACTGACCTCACAGGTGAATCTTGCCAAGACAACTCCAAAGGTTTCCTTTGCCGATTATGATGGTGACGGCGACCAAGATTTCGTTGTGTCCAATGGCTATCTGTACATGGCCGAGAACCTGAAGCTTGGTGATGACGCTACTGGTCAGCTCAACTTCACTTTGGTTCCTGGCTATTTTGATGATATCAACAACCTCGATACAAGTGCTATCTGGGGTCAACCTGATCTTGTTGATATCGACGGAGATGGTGATTTAGATCTTGTCTTGAGTTATGACAGTAAGTTTGGTTCAACCGTCTTCATCAATGAAGGAACTGCCGATGAGCCCATTTGGGTCGAGCACAAGAAGATAATGTCGAACTCTAATGAGGATACGAATCTGAAGCTGCTGAACATAACGGACGTTCGTATGGTGAAAGACTGGGGCTCTTACTACGATGGCCTTCTTCTTGAGCGACATTTCGAGTTAGTAGGTAGAGAAAGGCCTGAATACTATCTTTATGGGTTTAATCAGGAATACAATTCACTCTGGATGGCAGAGCCTATCTTTGGCAGTGCCGATTCGTATGTAGTCGCAAGCTATCCTCGTGTTGCCAGAATCAATTTCAATCTCATGGAGGGGTCGAATACCAAATTCATGAACTTGGGCTATCATATCATGGAGGATTGGAACAATGATGCAGACCTAGATGAATGGACTTTGTCTATTACCTCAGGTGATAGCGATAGTGATGGAAACAATGAGATCATTATAGGTGACTTTGATAACAATGTGTATGCCTTTGAACATTTGGTCAATAACAGCTACAAACGCATGTTCCGCTCTTTTGACTTGAACCATACCGAGGTCACTGATGTCAGTCCTTATGCCTATGAGGATCTGGAAGGCATTTCAGGTGATTTCAATCGACGTATCTGGGATCATGCAAAGCATCTCGTTGCTGATATTGACCTTGACCACGACGGTCTGAAAGAGATAGTTGTCGCAGCCAACCTTCAAGTCTACATCTTTGAGGAGGTAGGTCTTTTCGGTGGCGATGCCATGCGGTTCGTCTACTCGTTCGACCTGCGCGATACCGAGTGGGGAGATGATAACCAATTCATCGAGCAAGTGACGGAAATCACTGCCATGGCTGCTGGAAACGATATAGATTATGACGGTCGAGGTGATTTGATCGTCGCTGCTGGTCCCTATCTATTCATTTACAACGTAAATGACGGTTCCTTCATTGGGATGGAAGACAACGATTACTTCGTGACGACAGCCGTGATGGAGGGTCGATACTATCTGATTGGGAATCCTATTGCTGCTGATTACAAGTACGCTCGCATCCATGCTATCGCAGTGGGTGATAGTGATAAGGATGGGTATCGAGAAGTGATAATCGGTGGGGTCGAGGATGTACGACTGATGCGCCAGAATGGCTTCGTGAAAATATACGAATGCAGAGGTGGTACTTTCTACGAGTCTTGGAGTGCACCAACGGAAGTGACCTATTGGAATCCGATCAGTGTCATCAAGATGGATGATCAGGACTATGACGGTGAGCGTGAGATAATCATTGGACACTCATACGGATTCGATATGTGGGAGCATGAAGCAGGGGTTGACAATTCGTACATCAAGGTGGAATATGTCACTGCTTCGCCTAATTATCCTAATGTCCCTCTTCAGACAACATTCACTTCCGGTGACAGTTTTGTGGTATCAAATAGAAGTAGAAAGAGCATCACTCAGCTACGGCATTCTTCAGTTGATGACATCCAGCTAATGATTTTCGAGAACAACAACGAGCTGTGGAGCAAGTGGTACAACACGACATCAGGTGCATGGGAAGTTATGGGCAACCTTCCTCTACCATACCCCGGAGGTACCACCATCAATGTGGAATCAGAACCTCACTGCTCGGCTTGGGGTGACCGTGTCTACATTACTTGGAATGGTCGTGCATCTAATGGTAGCACCTATCTCTTTGTGACCTACTATGACTATGAAGCAGGAATATGGGGCCCCGGACTCGCCGTACCACGTGACTTCTTTGGGTATATGCACAGTCCGAGTGTTTTCCAGTATAATACAACTCACATAGGGGTTGCTTATGTGTTTGACTTCTCCTTCTTTGGCATCACGAGCCGGACAGTTAACATCAAGCTCTTAGATAATGACCTGACGGGTTCCTACGAGTATGTGAATCATGCCTTAGAGAACGAATATGACCTCGTCGTTCATGATGCTGAGGTCATTCGTCTTGACGATGGAAGGTTCGCAATGGCCATGTCTGCCACCAATCCGAGCATGTACAAGGCCGACCACGATATCTGGGTTGCGGTGAGCAATGATGACAAGCTCAACTTCACTGGACAATATGCTCACCAAGCAACAACAAGCTTCTACGATGAGATGTATGTCGATATCGACTACATGAGGACTGAAGACAAGAGCCTCGTTGTCCTCTATGAGCGCATTGGCACTGAGATCGAGGATCGCTTTGGTATGATCGCTAGCCAGAATGATGGGGCGACGTGGAACGTCGAGGGGTATCTCAACACGATTCCAGATTATGTGACACGAGTGGAAACGTCAGGAGGCTCTGTCCAGTACAAGATTGGGGCGACTGTCATCGAACAGCCGGAGATACTGTCACCTGCATTCCTAGCAATGGATGATGGAGGCTTCATCTATGCAGGTACCTTCTTGCGTTATGCTCCTCTGTATATGTTCCTTGGCAATGACCAGTACGGATGGATAAGGGTACCTTATGTGGATATTGTCTATGGCATTAATCCGCAATCTGATTGGGCGCTGAACCACCTCCATGATGTCGTGGATCTAGATGTTGGAGACACTGATGGCGATAATAGACGTGAGGTGCTTGTCGCTTTCGATGACAAGTATGGGGTCTATGAGTTGGACTCCTCGAATATCGGAAATGAAGTCATGTACTATCTTGAGGACTATCTCTCTGACCCGTTCGAGAATCCTGTGACAGCCATCGCTGTATCAGACAGCAACGGTAACGGATGGGATGATATTGCTCTCGCATGTGAACGTGGGGATGTATTCTTCTTCGAATATACTGATACGTCCGAGGGATTCGCGGGACTGTTTGGTTCAATGCAGAACCTGACGTTGTCAACATCAGGTGTAGGCAATTTCGGAAATCTGGACACCATGCAGGCGTACGATATTGATGGCGATGGTAAGGAGGAAGTCATTGCAGGTCAATCCGGCAGAGGTGAAGTGATTGCATTCGACGAGTCTGGCACAATTATCTGGAACAATACCGATGCAGCGAGTGGCTTTAACTTGATTCTACTGGCTGACATCACAAACGATACTATTCCTGAAGTGCTGCTTGGGTCTGATGATGACCATCTCTGGGTTCTTGATATCACTGATGGTTCTCTGGTGTGGAAATACGACACTGCGGCAGGGAATGTGGATGCCATCGATGTAGCAGATGTGGACAATGACGGCTGGGTTGAGATTGCCCTTGGTACAAGTGGGGATCAGATATTTCTGCTCGACCATACAGGTGGACTGCTTAAGAACTGGATCCCAGCATTAGGTGATGTATTGCAACTCACCTTGGGCAATTTCACTGGTGGTCAGAATCTGACACTGGCGTTCATGGCATCCTCAAATCTGCATGTCATGGATGTCATGAATGGGACCGTATTCTATTCCACTTCAGGCCCCATTGCAAACGCAGCGAAACCAATAGCTTTCGATTATACCGAAGATGGCATTGACGATATCGTCTTTGCTAGAGATAGTGTACACATCCTTGATATCACAACATCAACTCTTGTGTACAATTCGACCGACTATCTGGATATATGGGCCGTGTGGCTAGATGACTTTGATGGTGATTCTGCGCCTGAAATAGCTGGGATTACTGCTAAAGGACATGTCTTTCTTGAAGACATCAGAGGTGGAACCACCCAATGGCTCTATGTTCCTGACCCCGTTTTCCAGACTTTTGATGGTTCGATAGGATACTTTGGCGGTTCTGGCAACCTCGATATCATCATCGGACTTATCAATGGCACATCGGGTGGAGTCCTCGTAGCAATTGACGGAAAGAGTGGAATCCCTCTCTGGTTCAACCGCACCGGCGGGATTCCATGGACTGTATCAAGTGCTGACCTCCATGGCACAGGAATCGACAGCGGACTCCAATGGGAACTGTTTAGCAGCACCATAGTTGCAGTTGACAGTTACGAGCGCGTTGTGCCAGCACCGGAGGAGAAGTTCCCAGTTCATGGACTCTATTGGAACCAGACTCTTACTAATGCGACTATCACAGGAACCACGGTGGTCGATATCAATTCCGATGGTCTGGATGAGGTCGTGGCTTGGTACAATGTGACAGTTGCACTAGTAAACGGAACCAATGGTGCTATCCTATGGACGCGGGACTTCTCGAAGACCATCTCACAAGTCCGTGTGGGTGATATGGATGGGATCGGCTGGCTTGACATCATAGCTGTGGATGCTGATTCTACCATTCATATCCTTCGAGGAACTGACGGTTCCGAAATGGGCTCTATCACTAGTCCCACTGACACAACAGCGAACGACCTGTACGTCCGTGATTTTGATCCTTCTCAAGCGGATGATGAGATTGCTGTGCTCTGGGCGAACAGCTCCCACGCATATGTGGTCTGGTACGGTCACGATGGCACTGAGCACTATCGGTCAAGTACTGCAGTCACTTTTAGCTACGGTACTGTTGGATACATGGCTGTCGGGGATATCACCGGTGACGGAAACCCTGATGTCCTAATTGGTGGTTCCAACAATGCTGTGGAGATCTATCGCGGTACAGACGGACAATTGCACACCACCTACAATACCGGTGGGTCTAGTGTCTATGGTATTGTGGTTGGTGACTTGACGGGTGATGTGTATGAGGACTTCGCCTGGCTTGATAGCAGTTATGTCATTTACATAGTCAATGGACAGACTAGCATCCAGACTGGATTTATTGACTTCACCGTCTTCCCGAGAGATGTCTACACAGAAGACCTGACGGGTGATGGAGTTGATGAGATAATCACGAGCTTTGAACGAACGGCAATCTATGGATTCGACTATTCGGGTAGCACAGTCTGGTACTGGGAGGCTCCTGTACTCCTTAACTCCTTTGACTTCAGCCTTACGTTTGCTGATATGAATGGCGATTCTGTGACTGACCTGGTATTCACCAACCATGAATACCTCGCAGCGGTGGACATCACTAACAATGTACTACTGTGGCACTATGCTGCTCCACACCAAGTAGTCCAGCCTATCGTTGGAGTATTTACTGGGAACACGAATGCCCCGGATGTCGTATCCTACTGGCAGGGCAATGTCTACACGGTTTCTGGAGTCAACCCTACTCCGACACCTCCAGCTCCAGCCGTGCCATTAATGGCAGCCTCGCTCAATCTGGGTGATATGGTAGCTGTAGCTGCGGGAGTCGGAATACCTGTCCTATTCATCGCACTCGTACCAGTCAGTCTGATCTGGTATCGAAAACGAAAAGACACAGAATAAATCAAATATGCCCCCTTGGGGGCATTCTATTCTTTTTTGCCCCAAGTTTGATATGCTGGATTCTACTAGCTATGTGCAGTTGTGCATTTTGTGTATTGATGTGTGAGATTGTATCTGTGTGGACACAGTAACGCTTCTTTATATAATAAATTAACAATATTATATACACCAGCCGTGAATTAAGATGATGAATGAGAAAGAGTTGGAATTGGAACTTAAGAACCACAGGCTCACAAAGAGTCAGAAGAAAATCCTTGGGATTCTCCGAGAACGTGGTCAGAAAGGAGTCACACCGAAGCAGTTGCTTACGGAAGTCCCCTTCGCCCCAAGGACAGTGCGTTATGCGCTCAGGCGACTACTGAAGAAGAAGCTTATCCGAAGGATACCCTGCCTGTTGGACATGCGACAATGGATCTACATACCTGCATAGTACAAAGAAACACTACTTTTCGATTGCCTTGAAGTCGGTCAGTTCGGCATCCTCCGCATACAGGAGCGTGCCATGAACCTTGGCCAATTCGTAGAACAGATTGATGGGATTTCCCATCTGTCCCAAGAGCGAGGCATTGTAAGCACAGACAGATACAATCGGAGTTTCGATGGTGTGATGCAGCGATCTTTCGAACGTCAGGAGACCTTCGATGAGATCCTTTGTTGTGAAATACGCCATCTCAGTGATGACTTGGAAACGCTCAAACCCTGCGCTCCTTGCGTCAGAATGGAGTTGTTTCCAACAATCCAGTACATTCTGCGCGTTGAACATGCCATCATTCAGGTACACCTTTTGATACTGGATCAACATCAATGCAGAGCTATTTCTACTGGCATCCACATTGACTCCTGTTTCCCGTAGCGTATTGATGATATCTGATTCATTCTCCTCAGAATAGATATACCCGATTGCTTCCCCTCTGTCAAGAACCGACTTGATGTACTCGAACAACACCTTATGCTTCAGTTCGAGAGTATCGTAAAAGAAGATGGCATGATCCCGAGGTTTCAGACGCTTTAATGCTCTCAGTGTGTCTTCTTCGGGTCTAGATATATATGTGAACCAGTCAGCAGCCCTGTTGAACTGCTCTTCAAAGTCCCGTCTGATTATCGAAATAAGGTTCACATCTCGACTCAGGAGGGCCTGTCCCTCTGTGAAATCGCCCTTGGGTGAGGTTGAAAGCAAGACCGATGTCTCGTCAACATGAATGTACCTGCTAGGAATATCATCTATGTAGCGAAGTCGCACCTCTCCCTCTGGAAGACCGTTCTCCAGTACCCGTCGCAAGACCTCTTCACTAGGATATTCTGTCAGGATCCTAAATGAGACATTCCTGTCAAGTGCGTCCTTTATGACTCTCTCAAAGTCCAACAGGAGCCTCGCTACATTCTGTGGAGAATCGATGATGTCCACGTTGTTCTGAGCCGACTCCATGAGGGACTCGATCCGAAGGGCAACGCTCTCCTTTTTCGGAATCAGGAGGAGCTGGTCCTCGTCCTCTTTTTCGGCAACCGTGACTTCCGATTCTATGTCAGAAATCAGTTCGTTCTTTTTCCCAACGAGTTCTTGTAGCTCTGTGAGCGTTTCTTCCTCTTTACGCTTCAAAAGCAATGAGATAGCATCCCTGAGAGGGATAGCCTGGAACCTCACAGGGCGTCCCAACACCCGTTCAACAAGTCCGGACTCCTCTAGTTTCGGTAGTGTGCGATAGACCTCTTCCCTTCTTATCCCAGCTAACTTGCTGATCTGACTTGCAGATGAAGGTCCGCTCTTGAGCGTTGCAAGATAGACCTTTGCCTCATATTGCGTCAGCCCAAACTCGGCAAGTCGTTCTGCACTGTCATCGAGAGATTTCACAACAAATCCCCTGCAAACCATTTCGCCTATTAGTTTCATATACACTTATTTTAGTCTTATTGGAGCCTCAGTCTTATCATTTATTCGAGGTAAATGTAGCATTGATGCTAATAGGTTATTGCAAGGATATGCATTATCGATCAAAATACTGTTCATAATCTAGGAAATATGAAAATCCACATCAATTTTCAAGTGAACTAAGTGGTAGATATTCCTCCACAGGTTTTGTGCAACTGTTGGCAACCTTAGTTGCGGGATACATCCACAGTCAAGTATTCATTCAGTATTTTCATCGCCAAAAAACTGCTGCAGAAACCTGTAGATTTCCCTTTTCTCATCTATTGATGCAGACTGAACGATTGCATATGTATTTAATTTCCCAGTCTGGTCATCCCAGTAATTCTTTTTCATGATTTGATGTCTTCCACACAAAGCTTGCCATTTGTTAGGATCTTTAGGATCGATTTTTGGATCGACTGAATGTGGTGTAAGATGGTCAGGTGTCAGTCTTACAGTTCCACCACCAACAGGATCTGTATCCCCTTGTTTTAGCCCGCATTCAGTATTACCATCTTTCCATTGACAACTATATCCAGCACGTTTCAGCACTTCTTTCCATGTTTCGGGGTCAATTATTACCCGTGACGATGCACGTTCGTTTTTCTCAGATGTTTCCATTAGATATTGGCCTGTTTTTAACCAGTTACGATCCCTGTAGGAAAGTATCTCATAGCCATCGTTCGTTCTAAGTTCAGAAAGTCGCTGATGCCAATTCTCAGGATTTACGCCCGAGTTAGGATCTCTAGCAACTTCAATTATCATTTCACGTGTCACAATTTTGCCAATGTTATCAAGGAACAATGCTTCAATCCTTTTTTTCACACTACTTTGCAAATAAGATCCTTTGATCTCTCCGATATCTGGCTTGTTCAGCTTTTCAACCTCCTATCCAGAGATTTAAGCTGTTCAAGAATCGATAAAACCTTTGATCCCTTTTCGCTTAGCGAATAATATGAATTAATTCCCTCTATTCGTTTGCGAATAAGACCTAGCTCCATCTGTTCATTCAGCCGACGGGAAATTGTTTTCGGGTCAGTTTCAAGAACTCGTGTCAATTCATTGAAATGTATTTCCTGTCTTTTCTCTAGGAGTTCCATTAATATGATGGCATTTTTTTTACCCAGTGCCCGACAAAGTTTTTGCACAAATTTGAACCTCCAACCATTATACTTATATAATACTAGACAATATGCCACTACCATGGGAGATAATTTCATGTCACTCATCGATGAATCATTTTGGGATGCACTACAAGATGAGGGCGTTCTTCTTCTTCCCCCAGGTGATGTACTCGAAACTCTTAGGATGATTGACAGGCCCATTACTACTACAATTCTGGATCCTTGGTACAATTCCGGAGTAGGAGGCGTTCGGAATGATTACATTGAATGGCTAGTGCTTATTCTAACCGAATCAGCACGAATAAGCGACCATATTTTCTTGTGGGGATTTCCAGAAATCGTCTACCGAGTGTTGAATCATATTCCAGAAGGACTTGTATTCAATACATGGCTGACATGGTACTATAAGAACTGTCCAAGTGTCCAAAGAGGGTGGCGGTCTGCACAGAATGCTTGTCTTCATTTTTCTAAGCCTAATGCAATGATATATCCCGAACACTTTCTAAATGAAAAACAGCTGAGAAAACAGGCTGAAGGAAAACTTCGTTATATACCAGGACCAACGTCTGTATTAGAAGCCCCATTGGAAATAGGTTTTGTTCGCAAGCATGAACAAACTGGTCACCCCGCCCAAAAACCTACTAGAGTTTTTGAACCTTTAATAAAGATGACCACAAAGGAAGGCGACGTCGTCTTGGATCCCATGTGCGGTTCTGGAACAACAGGTGTCGTTTGTGAGAGTCTAGGACGCAAAGTAATCCTATGCGATCTGGAAGAGGAGTATGTCCAACTAGTCGAAAGACGTCTTAATATCACTAGGTGGGGTGCAAAACAGAGGATTGCGAGAAAAGGAACTTCAAAAAAAGTTATTCAATCTATTATTGAGTAGATTCTTTCTCTCTATCCTTTTTGTACCCGTTAACAGCAAGTTCCAAAGTATCGTTTTCTCCTTGATGAACCGCAGTAGGAATGACTCCAGAGTATTGCTTCACGTATCGATAACCTCATCAGCTGATACCTTCGAAGATATTCAAGCCACTGCAAGAGGATACCTAGGATTGCCTAGTTTTGTGTACATGTTGACAATCCTTCTATTACAGTCACAAATTCTTTGAGAAGACTCCTTAGATATGTGCTTAATTCCTACCATGCGGTTACCTGTATCACTCAATCCATCTACAATTTTTGAAGAGCCATTCGACACTTACTGCAAAGACCACAAGCTATGAGTTATATATAGTTAACCGGTTGGTTTGGAGTGGGAGATACTATGAGATACCGACGTGTTGGAAAAAGCGGATTGAAGATATCTGAGCTATCGCTAGGGTCTTGGTTGACCTATGGTGGCACCGTAGAGAACGAGATAGCAAAACAGTGCATGACTACAGCTCTTGA
Organism: archaeon; assembly: GCA_024275415.1. Lineage (GTDB taxonomy): Archaea > Asgardarchaeota > Thorarchaeia > Thorarchaeales > Thorarchaeaceae > MP5-2226. The sequence goes on along the minus strand of JAJRZD010000082.1, from coordinate 58,058 downwards.
CGAAGGAATAAACTTCATCGACTCGGCCGAAATCTATGCCCGAGGGAAGGCAGAGCAGGTCATCGGCGAGTGGTTGCGCGACGAAACCATTGACCGCAAGAACATAGTGATATCAAGCAAGGTCTTCTGGCCCACAAGCGATGCAATAACTGACTGGGGGAACAGTCGGAAGAATATCATGAATGCGATAGAGGGAACGCTTGGACGGCTGGGAACTGACCATTTAGACATCTACTATCTTCATAGGTTCGACCACACCACGCCGTTACGAGAAACCGTTGAAACGATGGACGACCTCGTGCATTCCGGTAAGATCAGGTATTGGGGAACATCGGTCTGGACAGCCGCTCAACTGGAACGCGTCCATGCTATTGCGAAGGAACACGGTCTTCAGAGACCCATCGTGGAGCAGCCGATGTACAACATGCTCTTCCGTCACATCGAGCTGGAGATCATGCCTGTGGCACAGAGCCATGGAATGGGCTTCACAGTCTGGAGTCCTCTCTATCAGGGAATCCTTACCGGGAAGTACAACGATGGGATTCCAGAAGGCAGTCGCGGTAGCCGGTCCGAGGGGTTCCTCAAGTACCTCACCGAAGAGGTACGACAGAAAATTGTGAAATTAACCGATATTGCAAAGTCGATGGACATCACCATGACGCAGCTTGCACTGGCTTGGATTCTCAGGCGCCCTGAGATATCTGCTGTCCTTATTGGTGCGACCAAGCCTGAGCATGTGATAGAGAATGTGAAGGCGTCAGATGTGAACCTCACAGCATCAACTCTGGACGAGATAGAGGTAATCCTCGACAATGCTCCAGAATGGCCAAAGACCTACGACCCTAACATCTTCTACGAGGAGAAGATGAGGTAATCTTCTATTCTCTGGGATTTCGCCAGTCTTGTAGAATGACTACGCTGCAGACTCTAAAACTCACAATATCAATTGGTTCAGGTTTCGGATGGATCTCTCCGTTTCCTGGCCATTTTTACTACAATCCATTCGGGTCCTGCCCTCTCAATCATTGGAATTGAAGAGCCAGAACTGACTGTGCATCCTGAAGTACTTCCAATCATCGCAGAATCTTTGATAGAAGCGTCAGACCATTCACTGGCACTCGTTACAACACACAGTCCATATCTCATCGTTCTCTTCAATGTGGAACATTTACGTATTGTAGAAATGTCAAATGGGATTAGCAGGATAAGCACTCCTGACAGGAAGCAAATTGAAGTAGTAAGGACGAAACTCTTCACGACTGGAGGACTCCTCAAGATTGAAGGATTGCGAATTGCTTCACAGGAGTAGCACTCATGAACTTAGTTTCAATTGTTGAAGGACATGGAGAGCCCGATACAATGAGAGTTCTTCTCCCAAAGGTCATAAATTATTTGAATTTTGATTCAATCAGTACCGAAACTGTTCTAAAAGCACAAGGTAGAGGTGATATCCTACGAATCGAAAAATATCTACAAGCTAATCACATTGCCAATCTTGGAGCATAATCCCAATTGCATTCTAATTCTTCTTGCTGCTGATGTCGTCTAAGCGATTTTGATGTTGTGGGAATCGGAGGGATAATATCCAGTTATACGTGCGTGAAATGATTTAGTCGTATCTTAAAGGATGTCAATCACAATGCCAAAATAATCATTGGTGGTGCCCATGCAACTTCTATTCCAGACATCATATTAGAAAAGACCAAGGCAGACATCTGTGTAATTGGAGAAGGAGAGATCGCCATACAATGGACGGCGAAACTTCCATGTTCCACTGTTCATCGCAAGTTGAACAAACTCTGATGATTTATGCTATGTCACACAGTGCAGACGGACGAATCCAATGAATGTCATTCACATTCTATCTTTTCTTGTACCTGATTATCCAGATCACAACGGTGGTCACTCCGATTGCCCCAAATGTGATATACAACACAAGAGTCACTTCGTTGCCACTTGTGAAAGCTGGTGTTGAAGATTCACTAGGCAGATTCCAGTCTATTAGTGGCAGTGCTGTTTCCAATAACAACGAGTTTTTGTGAAGCAACTCTTTGATTTGGTATATCAGATTGTCATACTTCGTGTAATCGCGCTCAAAGGAGCTTATTGAAGCCAATACGGTTTGTGTGTCTATGATCAGCTGCTCTGCTGGATTCCCAAGTGCGTCTTGGTTGTTAGTAAGAAGGCTAAGATACTTGTAGTCTTCTAACCCTTTTCGGAACAACTCCAGCCGAATAGATGACACAGGACCCTTAACATCATCTTGTCCTGTGTGTTGCTGCACCTTGTCGCCCGGGTAGACTAGGAACCCATCTCCATTCTGTGATTGAAGAGGATTCTCGCCGCCTATGATCCATAACGCTGGGTCAGCCGTCCAGACATCGACCATTGTGTCTGTCAATGCATTGTACCAAGCCATCGTGGCCCAAAAGCCAATACCTGCAGCATGATACTTCCACGCAAACCACGGAAGAATTCGATGAAAGAGAGCTGGGTTGACAATTCCTGGCAACGATGGAAATTCGTAGATGCGATTTGGAAAACCGGGAGGAATATCTTCATCTCCTACATCTAGAGCAGTCCACGCCTGTTGGTAAATCAGAATCTTTCTGTTCTCACCTAGCCTCTCCTGAACATACTGTAAATCAAACTCGAAATCTTCTATAGGGGTCAGCCAAATTGTAAACTTGTCAGAAAGGTCAGTCCAATCTGTAGGGTCTGTCTTCAAGTCGATTGCGATTGACTCACTCTGCCAATCGATGGATCCATCCACACGATAGTGAAACTGGAAGTCTTCGTCATTGACCTGTTCTGTCAGATTTGAGTATAGTGCTATTAGCGAAGCCATGTTGTCAGAATCGGGTTCGTCCAGTTCATCAATCCAAACGTACCATTTCGTGTCAGGTGAGATGACTGCTTGAGACGTGATGAATGTCTTGAACTCGATGAGAAAATCGACATACTTGTTTTGAGCACTTGTTGAATGTGCCGTGGTTTCATCTTCACCAAGAATAACGAAGTCAACTGGCACTCTGAGCACGGGGGGTTGAAAGGCATTTCGAAGACCCCCGTCCAAGAGAGGGCGCATACCATCTAGCCAACTGCTGAACTCCCAAGTGCCTCCTGTTTCCATGGGCGCATCGGCAAAATCAATCGAGTCAGTTACGCAGATATCACGGTCTGCGAAGAATTCTGTGTAGGTTTGAACTAGGCTGTCGAATTCTGATTCTGACATGGCACCATTAGGGTCAAGTTCCCAGAAGTCTGCATACGCTGGGTTGAATAACCCTGTCTTGGATGGAATAACGAAATCCAGAACTTTGACACTGAAAGTTAGAGTACCTGAGATCCCCCCTGAGAAAGTAAGTGTGCCTGTGTAGGTGTCTGAGATGGCGCTACTAGGGATCTTGATCTCAATCCATAATGGTTGATTCTGGCCCGCAGCAACATCGAATGGCGAACTCAAGGGAACTAGCGCGTCAGGGTAATATCCCAGCTCATAATTGATGACGCTTTCGTACCAAGTATTCGAACGTACGTTGATATAGTATTCAAGAAAGATACGAACGTTATTTGAGCCGATTTGGTTCGTTCCTGAACCCTTTAGATCACTGACTGATATGGACACACTCGTGAGAGAGGATGCCCCAGCTGTGACAACTGCCTGAAAGAAGTCCACTCCATTTCTGGCAACAGCCAGTTGCATCGTGCTGGCAATTCTTGGTATGGTGTGCAAAGAAATGCTGGGATCAGTGGCACGGAAAACCTTGACAGTGGCGTTTTCTAGCCAAAGAGAGGGGGCTGTGGCCTGTTTGACTAATCCATCCATTGTTGACTCTTCTGGTTGAGGGGGATTTGTCTCAATCCTCAAATCAGGAGAAACATCTCGAGTGTTTACTGCCATCGAAAGAAGCAATACGAGGACGAGTAGAACTGACAACCAAGTTTCGGTTGCTGTTTGTTTCATTCATGTCACCGGTCGTTGTGAGTAATGAGGTTTAGGGCAGGCTGTGTTTATAAGGGATTGTCACATGGATGACGCGAATCTTGATCATGATATTCATGACTCATAGAGAGAATTGTGAAGTGCTCGTTTAAGAAGTCTGAGTGTGCCTCCTCACTGGTGCTATGTGCCTGAGAATCTCCAGTGAGCCTTTGCACAGCACCGGGAAACTCACGGATACTTGGAATCTGCGTCAAGAACAACAACCCTTCGTGGAGCCTAGTACCTCATCCTATAAAATGAAGAATAGATACTATCATTTTGAAGGCATCCATCCGGGTTGATATGATGAGAATCACGCGAATCCGCGTTTCGAACTTCAGGAGCTATAGGTCAGTGAACCAGTCCTTGTGAAGTATTACAATCCTTGTTGGATTAAATGGCTCAGGCAAGAGCAATTTCCTTGATATTTTCAACTTTACTGCCGATGCGCTATCAAATGGTTTGAGTCACGCGATTAGACGACGAGGTGGCATCACAAGAGTCGAGCGAATCCGCAAGCTCATAAAATTAGCCATCTTTGAACACGAGGCGGACTGCATCTTGATTCTTCTTGATGCTGATGGCGATTGTCCCTACACAAAGGCGCCTTCGTTTGCAAGACAGATCCAGGCATTGAATCCATCAACTCCCATAGCAATTGTATGTGCGAAAGAAATGTATGAAGCTTGGCTTTTAGCTAGTATGAGCAGTATATCTGGGGCTCGTCTTAGTGGAGGAGCTCCTAGAATACACCCAAGCATTCTATACTCGGGAAATCCCGAAACAGAACGAAATCCCAAAGAGTTGTGTTGTCCTGTGTGATGGTGCTGGGATTGACTACGCTCGTCTTCTGAAGATATTCCAAGACCTGTCTAAAAGGTATTGAGGTACAATTCCATATCTATCAGGCATCAGAATTCAACTCTCTACGAGAAACCGGTCATGGTTCATCAGAATGATACTTGAAACAGGGCTCCTCTTCTGATACAGTTCTATTCTGTATTGTGAACCATAAAACTAAACCAGCATTCTTTTTAAGGACAAAAAGCATGGTATATACAGCAACGAAAAAACACAAAGAACCTCGTGCCAAACCACTTTCCTCACTTCTGATTGGGGCTCATGACCCTGACCACAAGCTATATCTTGGTTCATGACCCAATGGAAATCAAGGAATCAAGGGCGCAGTAACTTCGCAGGGTCGTATACGTTGCTATGGCGTGCGGCAATGTATCTTGCACCGACCTCAAAACAGGTCGAGTGGAATACTTGGCGAAAAAATGTTAAAGGTGGTGGCGCGGCAGCCAAGTGTTACCCTCGTTATTGCGCCCACCTTTTCTTCTGTTCAGACTACCAGCAACAGAATGTCAGATAGGTGTTAGATTATCAGCAACTATCGTCGGAAACACCCTCTTTGGAAACGATAGTGTTTTTTACTGAACAGAGCCCCCGATATGGTGTGATATCAATGGACACAGAACGAAGATTCGAACTGATAGCAGCTCCTCCCACTGAGGAAATCGTGACGCCGGAGGAATTGAGGAACCTCATCGAAACAGGTGTTCCATTGATAGCATATGATGGGTTCGAACCGTCTGGGATGGCTCACATAGCGACAGGGCTCCTTCGTACCATCAAGGTCAATGACATGATCGAAGCCGGAGTTCATTTCAAGATCCTTGTTGCTGACTGGCATGCATGGATCAACGACAAGCTGGGAGGTGATCTTGACAAGATCAAGGCAGTCGGCCGGTACTTGATCAAGGCTTGGGAAGCGTGCGGTGTTCCAGTGGACAAGATCGAGATCGTCTGGGCAAGTGATCTGGTCGAGAGCTCTGACTACTGGGAGAAGGTCATCCGGATAGCAAAAAACACCACGGTTGCCCGAACCAATAGATGTCTCCAGATCATGGGGCGCAAAGAAACAGCATCCCAAGAAACTGCACAGCTCTTTTATCCAATGATGCAAGTCGCAGACATTTTCCATCTCGAAGTCAACATCCCGCAGCTTGGCATGGATCAGCGTAAGGCAAACATGCTTGCTCGTGAGATTGGCGAGAAGTTGGGATGGTGGAAACCCACAGCAGTACACCATCACATCATGCCTGGGCTCCAAGGCCCATCACGGATGGATGTACCGGGACATGATATTGAGTTCGACGCGAAGATGTCGAAAAGCAAGGCTGACTCTGCAATATTCATCCATGATTCGCCTGATGAGGTCACTCGGAAGATAAAGAAAGCGTACTGTCCTGCTGGCGAGGTCGAAGGAAACCCAATCCTAGAGATTGCGAAGTACATCATTTTCAGGAACATGGATGTGTTAGAGATCCAGCGAAAACCGAAGTTCGGCGGCGACATTCAATTCGAGAGCTATGCCGAGTTGGAGGAAGGCTTTTTGAACCCGAAGGGTCCTAAAGGTATACACCCTCTTGACCTGAAGATTGGTGTGGCTGATGCACTGAACCAACTGCTTGACCCTGTCAGGGAGTACTTTGAGAGGCATAAGGAGCTGCTTGATGTCTTCGACCGATAGCAGTCCTACTTCCTACACTGCTTCCACCCGAATCTCAGAAAGAAGCCTTGACTCTCACATTGCTCATAATGCGCTTACAGAGATTATAATATGCTCATTATCCAAAAGGATGAATGGTCATTATGAAGGTTGCAATGTTTCACCATGTGAGCCTCTTCTTACTATTCTTGACAACAAGTGCAATCCTCGTGCCTCCTGTGACAACTCATGACAATATACCGATAAACCGGAGCACAGCTCCGGTCCTCGCCCAAGATACGCTCAGACCTGAGATATACGGTTGGGGTATAGATTATGAAAGCAGTAGTGCCATGTCTTTCATCATCTGGGCTAACGTCACTGATCCTGACTCTGGTATCCTGAATGTATCAGGGGTGGTTCGACAGGAAATCCCCACAGTCACCACCAACCGCTTTCTCATGTCATTCAATGGCACCGTCTATCATACCGAGGCATTCTCACTAGTGGTGAACCGGACTTATTCAATTTGGGTCGAGGTATATGACAATGCTCTCAACCGTGCCTTGAGTAACAAGAAACAGGTTGACCTCCATCAAGTATCCGATACTGTTCTTGACCCTACAGTCACGTTTCCTTATGTGGTGTCAGGAAGCTTCCTTACACTTTTGGTCGCCGTGTTACTCTCTGTTCTATACCATAAGCGAAAAGATGCAAGACTCGTCGAGCCTTAAGCACCTTGTGGAGTATGTTCCTGGGTCGACAACCCAGGAATCCCTTTCTTTTTTCTAGTGCTAGACCATCAATGGTTAGACACTCTGTTCAAGTCTTGGCATCCCGGATCTCCATTTTAGCCCACGGAGGTACAAGGAACAACGACGAGAGGTGTTGACCAAGGTACTGCTTTACAACATCCACCGTCTGGACTTCTTGGAGTGAGATGGGCGGTGGATTTTCAGAGTCCCTGCGAGGCAAATCCTCTTAAGTTTCCACACTCAAGGAACCCTGTGACGTCGTGGGCTGGGGTTGCTTGCACAACCGACCGTACATCCCCCACACAACATTTGATACACGCCCAACGATTGATTAATTCCAAACATTTAAGTGACCTCGGTTCAGCGTTTACAGGAGTAGAGAATCATGTTCAAGTACGCGTTCAAACGAGTCGTCAGGGGTTACAGGCTATTCATCGCCCTTACTCTTGGAGTGCTGATCGCAACGACCTTCTTTGCGAGCATGGTAATGGCTGCTGACCTTCAATCGCAAGCTGCAATATCGCAGGCGCTTGAAGGGATGGACTATGGGGCTCGGATGGTCGCGAATAATATAACTTGGACCAATGCTGATTACGAAAAGATAGAGAACATCACCGAGTCCTTACCTGAAGTATCCAATATCGACAGGTACATCAAGTTCTCTTTTGACTACAACGCATCAGCAGGACAGACATTCGACCTGTTCGGTCTTGAGGACACAAGCACGGTCTGGGAAACTCTTGACTTCTTGAACTCCACCACATCACTTGGCGCGAACGAGACCTATGTTGTTGCAAGTTCGACCAACGCGTCCTACGTGGAAGTAGGTGAGATCATCTCGGTACCAATACGATATTTCACCAATGACTCCCTGTTCCCCAAGACCATTGTGGTGAACCTGACAGTCGCAGGGTTTGTTGACATCTCAGAGAATACTGCACGACTTCTCAATCCCCCTCGTACCATCAACTATGGATTCATCGAGATCGAGGTTGGGGACTGGCGTGAGTATAACATCATGCTCGTAAACTGGGCGGACACGATTGACCCAATTATGGACTGGTATTCGCAACAGGAGAATGCTACTGGGCTAGTTGCAACGCAAGGGTTTCTAGTGCAGCTGAATCGAGACCTTTTGATCAATCCTTATGACTTGGGTGGTTCGGCGACTAATGTTCAAAACGCGTTAGCAAAGATTGAGGACAGGACTGCCCAATACAATGTGCAGACCTCAAACACGATTGGGACAACTCTAGGGTTCCTCTCCCTCATTGCGTCTATCCTTGTCCTTGCATTCGTTGCACTGGCTGTCCCTGTCATTTTCATGGCGTGGTACTCGTCCACTATGCTTAGTGATGTGAGCTATAACCTGAGACGAAGAGAATTCGGGCTCCTTCAGACAAAAGGGTTTGGGCCAAAGTCGATCAAGCGGATGCTTCAATTCGAGGGTATCATCGTTGGTATCGTTGGAAGTGTCATCGGCATTTTCATTGGCACGTATCTGGCGCACTATATAGTTGGCGTGGCCGTCGAATCACCATTCGCAACATTGATTGCGAACCCGATGAACATCGTAGTCACCATTGTGTTTGGCGTGATCCTTGCATATTGGTCCATTCGAGGTCCTTCCGACCGAGCTGCACGACTTGACCCACTGGACTCATTGAAACAGTACATCTACATCGAAGAGCAGAGAGAATATAGGAAATTGCTACCACTCATCGCTTTCGTACTTGGGACATACAAATTGGTCGTCTGGATCCTTGGGATAAACATGAACACCCTCATGGCAACAGCAATGAGTACGAACTTCATCATGCTCATCGCTGTCGCGTTGTGGAGCCCTGTTGACGCATTCCTCAACTTTGCAGGGCCTATTGCCTTCTTGTACGGAACCACGAAGATACTGCTGCGCGGCTCTCAGAAATTCCAAGCTGCGATTGTGCAGGCAGGAAAGCGGTTCTTTGGAGCCTTTGGCACACTTGCCACTAGAAATGTACAGAGAAACCCATCACGCAATGCCGCACTAGTGTTCGTTGTGGCTCTGATCGTTTCCTATGGGATATTCAGCGTGGGGAGCCTTTTCTCAGAGCAGGATCTCAGGAACAGAACTGATCTTTATAATGTAGGTGCTGATGTCAGCGCGACTTTCGCCCCTGGTGAGAACGTCACGGAATTCCTTTCAGACATCGAATCGATTGATGGTGTCAGCTCTGTGACCACTGAATACCACATCAGTTTGAGCACCACCCGTGGACAACTAGAAACACGAGCGATAGACCCCGATACATGGCTAGAATCAGCCTTCTATGAGGATGACTGGTTCACCGGGGGGTCGATTGACACATTGCTATCGAATTTCACAGACCAAAAGATCATACTCTCCGTTTCAGTGGCACGACAGCTTGAACTCCGTATAGGAAACACACTTACCTTGCGGGTGCCCAATGGTGCCACCTATCAGATGGAGATTGTTGGACTGACAGGCTATGTCAGCCCGTTCGAGGAGGTCATGGGTCGATTTGCCTTCGGAGGCAGCTATCCCTCTTACGTCCCCATAGACTTCTTGGAGTCCACAGGATTCCTTGGTTACGCCGAGCCTGTGGTTCTTCTCAATACGGAACCGTCTACGAACGGTACAGTTATCGAGGAGCACCTCTCCGAGGTAGCTCCCACAGTGAAAAGTACTGATTCCATGACCAGCAGGGCTGCAAACCGCGAGGAAGCAAGCTTTGAGCAGGGAGGCACCAGAGCAAGATGGCTGGGGATTGCATTTGCTGTTGTGTTGGCCATCGCAGGCACTGGACTGATAGTGTCCTTGACGCTGCGAGAGAAGGAATATGAAACCACCTTGCTTGCAGTAAGAGGCTTCACTAGGTCGCAGATACTCAAGGTACTTGTGGCCGAGGTGATGGTCATGATTTTCTTCTCGCTCCTGCTTGGAGTGGGCACAGGATTCATCCAGCTCTTTGGAGATATTGCAAATAACAGTCAGAACACTCTTGCACTGGTTCGACCAAGGATGATCCTTGACCCAATTGTACTATCGTTGATGGCGCTGGTCGTACTGGTCATCGTGGTCTCAGCCATCATTCCGATACTTCTCACAACACGATTCAACGAGAACAAGATCAATGTCCTTAGGGAGTGAAATAAAAATGAGTTACATTGAAACGATTGACCTCGTCAAGGTCTTCAAACTCGGAAACGTCGAAGTCCAGGCCCTTCGAGGGCTTTCTATGCAGGTGGAGGAGGGCGAGATGATCGCCGTCATCGGGCCCAGTGGGTCAGGTAAGACAACACTCCTTAACATCATTGGGGGTCTCACTAGGGCTACGGCTGGCCAGACGTTCATCGCAGGGAAAGAGATAACCAACTTCAGCAATGCCCAACTTGGCATGCTTCGGCAGCGTGTCGTTGGACATATCTTTCAGACTCTCAACCTCATCCCAACACTCACCGCGTATGAGAATGTCGAGCTTCCAATGCTTGCCATTAAGATGCCAGCATCTCAACGGAAGAAACGTGTGACGGAACTCCTCACGACTGTAGGTCTGGAGTTTAGGATGAATCACAAGCCTGATGAGTTAAGTGGCGGCGAGAAACAACGAGTCGCCATAGCGTCTGCATTAGCTAATGATCCACCAATCCTGATTTGCGACGAGCCGACCGGAGACCTCGATCAGGAAACCGGGGCCAAAATTGTCCAGTTCCTTCATCGAGTGAACAAAGAGATGGGCAAGACTGTCATCATGGTCACCCATGACCCTGCCATCGCACGACAGACAGACCGCATCTATCGGATCATGGATGGCAAGATCATCTCGGTTCAGAAGCCCAGTGACTCTGAAGAAGCTAATGCTGCGTTGAAAGTACAGATGTACAGAGACCGCTTGGCAGAAACAGAGCTTGAGATTGCTGACTTAGAGAATGCATACAAGGAACAGAGGATCAATGCTGCTACCTTTGGAGAGCGTTGGCACAACCTCACTGAAACAAAACAGTTCCTAGAACGTGAACTCCACCGTATGGGACTCTGACCACAAAACTGGGAGTTGTATCTCTCACGTCCAATTGTTGAGAGGAGAGCTTGCGTCCGGCAACATCACGACGAATGCCGAACCAGCTCGGTAACTCCCAGGAATCCGATCCTCAACAGCAATGGTCCCGCCGTATGATTTCGTAAGGGCATATACAACAGCAAGCCCTAACCCGACACCTTCAGCTCCTTTCATATATCGTCTGAATAGCATCTTCTTGCGCTCATCATCAATGCCCCTTCCATAATCCTCGATTCGGACAACCCAGAACTGTCCTTCTTCATCATCTCGTTTACTGATCCGGACATCTATCTTGATTTCCCCATTAGAGTATTTTGCAGAATTCCGTAGTAGATTATAGAATAGGTCTATTAGAAGACTGTTAGCATGGGTATAGCACTGACCAATCTCCTTGTTCACAGTGAAGTTTATAGTATCATGGGGATACTCGGATTTTACTTGCTCATGAGCATTGAGTACCGCCTCAACAATATCTTTTCGTTCTAGATCAACCGGAGCTGTTTCATCAGCTATCCCAATCTGTCTGACACTGGCGACTATTTCCGCAGCCCTATGTAAACTGGCCTTCGCATCCTGCATCGTATCATAATGAGTGTGGCTCCTATCCATGTCGTCTTCCATCAATGACAACGCGACCATAATTGCTTGATGCATGTTCGTTATGTCATGAACAAGGAGGTCCGCATACAAGGTCGCCTTTCTTTGTATCTCTTGCGCTTTTGACATGGAGTCCACATAGAGGGCCCCAAGAAGCGGAGGGCCCACCCCAAGCCCGACTATGAGGAACATCTCACCAAACCACCATCCTGGTGTCCAATCAGGGTATATTCCTTTCAGGATACCGGGCATGATGTAGAATGCGAGGATCAGAATCGCGATGACATCGATGGACTTCCAATCACCATATTCCCTTGCGGTAATGAATATCAATATTGAGAACCCGAATAATGCTAATAGATTCAACGTTAACAAGACGACTCTTTCTACAACCATTTTCTCAACCGAATGTGATAGTGACCCGTACTTATTCTCCAAAATGAGCGCCAATACTAGTCCAGCCGCAATAGCCAGGAACCGTCTGATAATCCAATCCCTTTCGATATCAGTAGGGTTCACATCAGGTGGATTTCGGATGTATCGAACCGCTCTGAATATGACAACGAGTGAGACCAGTGCCCCGACACTGTATGGGAGCAGGGACTCTCCAAGGTCTGCAACTCCAAATCTTTGATATCCGGGCATGATGATGATGTAAATGTATGTCCATGATAGATACAGCACAATTAGTGGGAGCAAATTCCACGCGGGCCGTTTTCTGAAGTAGACAAAGAGTAGGATGGTCATCATCCCCGATAACAGGGCTGCCGCCCCATGAGATACCAGATACGCTCCAGTGTCTATGATTTCAACTCCTGTCGCATATGCTTCAAACACTAAGCTTAGGACAAATGGAATCGTTGCAAGTGACAGTAAGAATCCCAATATCGCTCTTGTAGCATCACGGCTTATCCTCGCATTACCATAGAGGTATTTCCCAAGAGCGACGAATAGCAGAATGTAAGCGAAAGCCTCTGTAATTGCAGCCAAGATCCACAAGTTCGCATCACCCTGTGCATAGAGGAGAAAAACGACTACGACAAGAATGAACACAGATTGCCCTGACACGAAGTATCTGACATCATAAAACCTATCGCGGTTCCTGATGGATAAATAGATGCTTATTACAAGGACTGCAATGGCAATGATCGCAAGGATGAACGAGCCGACTCTAAGCCATGAGATGTCCATCGTTGGAACTACGACATAGTACAAGTATGTGTTGAAGGTGATCAATAAAATCAGAAACGGCATACCTAGTTCCCAGCGCGGTTTATTCTCCCACTTCAAATTGGCCGTAATCAGGGCTAATAATATCAGAATACTAAGGATCATTAGTGATAGAAGTTCCATGAATGCTCTAATAGGCGCAAAGGATGGAGTGAAATCCGGCTCAACGAATGAAAACAGAGCTGTAATCGCGAAATGAATCATGCCCCTCCAAAACAACGCCAGAAGGAAAATGAAAGTCGAGAGGTTTCTTTCGCGATGGGCAACCAAGTATATTATTGCAGCAGTCAAAACAGAAAGAAATGCAAGTAGGGCATGGAGGCTCACATATGACATGGCGGATTCGCTTAAGCCAATCAGGACTGAGTAGATTAAGAGAACTATAGCCATTCCAAGAGCCAAGCGGACTAGTACCATACCTAGCTTGCGCGGTAATTGTATCATTTTCGAAGGTCCCGTTGCGTGGTTGGTCCAGAACATGATTGTGAACCAACGTTATATAACCCTTCATAGGATGGAATATTAGGCTTTAGGTCAACAGTCACACATCAGGATGATGTCAGATGTCCCAACCAATCATTATTGTACATGGAGGAGCAACTATCTTTGACGAAACAACTCATACTGATATCCTGAAGGCCGTCAGGCGTGCAGCCCATGTCGGACTCTGTGTTCTTGAAAAGGGAGGCTCTGCGGTAGATGCTGTCGAGTCTGCCATTTGGCAATTGGAGGAAACAGAGCTATTCACAGCCGGTAGAGGAGCGTGCGAGAACCTCGACGGCGAGATCGAGGTCGATGCCATCCTGATGGATGGACAGCGTCTAGAAAGCGGAGCTGTCATGGCTGTAAAGGACATCATCCATCCAATCTCTCTGGCGAGGTACGTGTTAGAACGTACTCCTGTGATGCAAGTGGCAGGTGCAGGAGCGACTCGCTTGTACAACGAGATGGTTTCCTTTGGGTACCGCAAAGAGGATGAGCCCGGGCGGACCAGTCGTGGGGTTCATGCCGTGGGATGTGATACCGTTGGTTGTGTGGCATTGGACGAAAGCGGCAGGCTGGCTGCCGGTGCTTCTACAAGCGGGTGGCCCGGCAAACTTCCCGGCAGGGTCGGCGACTCTCCTATCATAGGAGCGGGCGTCTATGCCAATGAGATTGCCTCTGCCAGCTGTACCGGAAAAGGAGAGCAGATACTGCGGGTCGTGATGGGTCGAGAGGCAGTGATGTACGTTGAGCAAGGGCTGTCTGTTGAGGATGCATGCCTGCGCGTGATGAGATCTATCCGTGAAAAAACAAGCGGCGAGGCCGGTCTCATAATGCTTGATACCGCAGGCAGTGTTGGACTCGCCTTCGACACACCTCATATGCCGGTTGCCATCGCTCGTAACAGTGATGTCGTTTACGTTACGATGAAACCTAGCATGTCCGAGATTCCATCTGCGTAGTCGGGTCTGTTTTACTGTGGTCTGATAGGCATACGTTACAAGATTTCGGGCTATTTGGCAGTGGATTCGAAACGCAATGACTGTCTTCGACACTGAGACCTCCACATCTTTCGGAAGAAGTAGAAGTACTCGTACAGTGCTGGGATATCATCGCAGAATATCACGACATGGTTCAGTATGACCTCAATCTGCATGTACAGCGGGAGTTCCTCGAAGAGCCAGACATCATACCCACTCTTCGTGATGTTTTGCCATATCTCCCCAAGCAGTTCTGCCTTTTGCGATGTGGTTTTGACCGAGGGGGCAACGACGCATATATCCAAGTCACTATCTCGACTGGCAGTCCCTTCGACCTGAGAGCCAAAGAGAAGAACCCCGATGATATCATCGATTTCCATCATCCATTGCAACTCGTTCTTGATTTTTGATATCACATGCTCAGCCAATGTTCGACCACCAACAGCAGTTCTTTAATTCCCGGGATGATTCTTTCGATGCTCTGCACTAACATTGGTATGTCTATGTCGTTGTAAACATGAATCAAACGATTTCTTAGTCCATTCGCTTCTCGAAGAGATTTTGTCAGCGTATTCGGGATTAATCCTTTTTCGGATGCCTGCCTAATGTTAGTATAGTCGTCAGTGGGAGGGATAGAATTATCTTTCAACATCATTGCCAGCATATCTGTTGATACATCGACTACCTCTTGACACGCTTTTTTAATCGCTAGAAGCGTCTTTGTTTCAGGCTCGTTAGCATCAATCTCCTCCAACCAAACCTCAAGATGCGAGATTCTATTTCTACAGTGTTCGACCTTCTGCATATACCGTTTTTTTCTTGGTTCTGTGATGGAAGGCATCTTTGGTGTTCCCCACATTCCACAAGCATATAGAGTCTTACAGGAGTGAGTGTTTATATCTTTAGATAATTCCGTGACATGTCCTATAAGTTTCTCCGAATAGGGATCTTACCTCTGTTAGGTGGCTGCTCATCTATCCCGGTGTTGATCCATTGTTCTAGCACATTTCATGAATTAAGTGGTCATCAATCGGAACGAAGTAACTCGGGCTTCGATTCAGTGTCTGTTATACAATGCTTTTCCGGAGCGAGCCTGTTCATCTCAATGTGGTAGATGTTAGTATGGCCCCGTCTATCCCGATGATACATACCTCTAATGGGAGTGATTTCTCCGCGGTCACTAATGCCTGTTTCACCATGCGGACAAGGCCGCTGCAACATGGCACCTCCATTATCAGTATTGTTATAGCACGAATTTCATTATGAGCGAAGATTTGCGTAAGTCGTTCAAGATTCATCTGATAGTCTTCGAACTTCGGGCATACCTGAATCACGGTTCTTCCTTTGATGAAGTCCTCGTGTAATGCTGGATATGCGATTGTAGTGCAGTCCGCTGAGATCAATAGACTAGCATTTCGTAGTGCCGGATGATTCGGTGCCATGAGCTTCAATTTGACTGGGAAATTGTTGAGACGTGACCTTATTTGATGTACTACTGCACTCACCTGTATGCCTTCTTGCACATCAGTGGTATCTACCGTCGGGCAGCAACCCGATTCTTCTTGTCCTCTGAGATTTCTCACATGTTCCATGGCTGCCTCCTCATCGAACGGGACAGTTTCGACTTCTTCAAGTGTCAGCGCCCCTTCAGGACAATGACCGATACAAGCACCTAGCCCGTCGCAGTAGCTTTCAGACACGACCTTCGCTTTCCCATCGATTATTGCCAGTGCTCCCTCTTCACAACTTGGAACACACAGACCGCATCCATTGCATTTCTCTTCATCAATATGGATCATCAATCGTTTTACCAGAGTCAACACAATCACCAGTAATTCTATAGTTACTATATAAAAGTAACAAAATATAAATAGGTACGTTACCAAAAAGTAATCGAGTCCTATGTCGAAAGTCAAAGAGCCGTATCCACCCCGTGTGAAAGAGGACGTTGAGGGATGTCCTGTCTACATCACTTCTGTTATCCTTGGAAAGAAATGGACGATACTCATTCTACAGACGTTGATGTCGCCCCGTGCCAAGGATGGTCTCAGGTTCAACGAGATCCAGAAAGACCTCAGCTGGATCTCATCCAAAATGCTTTCGCAGCGGCTCGGTGAGCTAAGGAATGAACAGATCATCACTCGAACTGTGGACTCCTCTACGATCCCACCAAAGGTCACTTACCAACTCACACGAAAAGGAGAGGACCTACGGGGTGTCCTTACACTGATGCAACAGTGGGGAATGAAACACGGAGGAGAGAAGGCTGGCAAATGTATCGGACAGGGCTTTTCCCATTGTAATGGTTGTCGTCAGCCAGCCTGATCATGACCGACTGTCCTTTATCAGCCTCAGGATCTCCTCCTCGACTGTAGGAGCCATCTTCGGCCTCGTCTTGATGCGTGCTATCTCATCCCCTGTCTTCTTATCGAATATTATCACGGTTGGACTGCTTGTTATCTCGAATGTGTCCACCTCGATAGGACTTGGCGGAATTGCCCAGTGTCTATCACTCCCAAATCCAGGTTTTGTCATCCCCCCAAGAGCCCGGATCCTTATCCCAAGCTCACTCTCAAGATGCGCCAGGGCTGGTAACATCCTCCTTGCGTCACCACACCAGTCTGCAAAGACTACAACTAGCTCGTAATCGTCCATCAGCGGTTTTAACTCGGCAAGTACGCTTGCATTTGGACGATAACTCGTAAACTCGTCCAACCACCTGCTCTTGTACATCGGGTTCATCTCATTGATGTATTCCACACAGGACTTGCATTCTTCTGTCACATCGGATAAGGATGGCATACTATCACTTCTACCTAGCTTCATCTATCAATCTTCTGTTGCACACACTATATCTGATCCTTTAACAGCCTTCTTAGACTGCAATGGTGAAGTCTGGATTATCCTGACCAGTTCTTCAATCTCTTTTCTGTGGTATTTTTCGTCGTCCCTGAGGTGGTTCAACAAGCGTATAGCAATTGGGTCGTCAGTCAAGGCAATTGCCTTCTCAGCTAATTCCATCATCTCCGTTTCTGCTCGGATGAGCTCATTCAATGTCTTCTCGACTTTCACTCGATCTACATACCGCTGCACCTTGGCACTCCACGAATCACATGGCATCTCCAGTAACAAGTCCACGATACCCTCAAGGAACTTCTGGTGCTTCCATGAATCCAATCGCAATTCCATCAGGATGAGTTTCACTGCTATCTCTGATGCCTCTTCCTCAGCAATAGATAACTTTGTGAGGGTCTTCTTCTCAATTTCACTCTGCTTTTGGAGTATCTCTATTAGTTCGCTATCTGTCGTTCCCATTCAAACCAAATCCTTGTCTATCTCAAACCTACACTTTAGCCTACATCACAGTAATTAACTATTGTTATTAACCACGGCTTTTAAAGTTTGCCATGGGACATGTCAATCATTCCGAAAGTAGATTGTGGGCCTGTTGTATCTTGCCTCGGCAAGATTGCTACTGGGAGATGGTGAGTACTCCTCCAAAGAGTGTGTCAAAGGCCTCTATGACAAGCTGGACGCGGGCGAGATCGAAGGACTCATAGTGCGGGGGAATCCCACATGGCTCGGGCTGAGTGCTGATGACTGGAGAGAAGGAGAGGCCCGCAAGATGGTGGTCTATGCCAGACGAGTGGATGTGTGCTGTCTGCTGATGGGGAGGGATAAGGATCGGAGGAAGGGGTTCCTGATGGGAGTGGGGAAGTATGGCTCCTTTGACAACTATAGGGACAGATGGAGAGTGGAGACCGATATCCGAGACCTCAAACTCGTCTTACCAGCTCCCATGCTCAAGAACGTCCATAGCATCCTGCTCATCCTCCTCCTCAGACTCATCAGGTCAGCATGCCCGCCACGTACTGCGCCTAGACTACCAGCAGTCATGATTGCCCTGTCAAACACAGTGGTGAATGTAAAGGAAAACCAACGACCGACAATAGAAGGGCGAATCCGGAGGCGGTTGGTCAAGACACTCCAGATGCTCCTTCGAATAGTTTCCTGAGAGGTGCCACTAGACATATGTAAACTGACAGCACTGTGATATCTGCAATTTCTTCAGACAATCGCTCTACAGGATCAAACTATGACCATCAGTCTCTCAGCAAGTACTCCTTGAACAAGCTCAGACCCTCTCAGCTCCACTCTCATCTTGTTTACTTTCGGAATGATTGGGAACAGGCACTGTGTGCAAACTCTGAGTCGGTGTAAGAAGACTGACATAAGCTTCGACCAAGGGGCAAAGCTTTGGACACGAATCCGTTCCACACAGAAAACCCCATAGATATCCTACTGCTCTCCGATCAGAAACTCTGTCATAATATACCATCCCAAATCACACTGACCTATCGAACGAAAAGCCGTTGGTGTTGTTGAGTTTATCATCTAGCACGACAACAATCTTCCTTCCCCATCAACTTGGCCACCCGCCTTCATGACACCAAGAGTTCCAGTTTTGTATGCCAATACGTGATTCTCGTTACATCCTGAATGGGGGTTGCATCACCGGAGGTTTCCAGGAATGGGTCAAAAAAGCGACCCCCATAACACTTATTTTGTAGAAAAACAGTAAAAATGCGCCCTGTTTGAATCAGACTAGAAGTAGGGTTGAAACCGAATTCTTCGTAGGATTGTTCATCTTCACAGTTTCGGTTTGAATCAGACTAGAAGTAGGGTTGAAACTCAGTGTTTATTGAGACCCGAGTTTCCGATGTATGGGTTTGAATCAGACTAGAAGTAGGGTTGAAACTAAAAAAAGGACAAACGGTGATACACATTGAAAGAAGTTTGAATCAGACTAGAAGTAGGGTTGAAACAATAGCAGAACCGACGGTGTATACACCGATTCCGCCAGTTTGAATCAGACTAGAAGTAGGGTTGAAACTATCGTACTCGATAAGGGTTGAACGCAATAGCGAATAGTTTGAATCAGACTAGAAGTAGGGTTGAAACCTTCTGGGGGACCTGGTTCAAACCTATCTTCAGCCAGGTTTGAATCAGACTAGAAGTAGGGTTGAAACGATCTCGCTCAGCCACCGTGCCCTGCCCTTCTCCCCGTTTGAATCAGACTAGAAGTAGGGTTGAAACGAAGAATCTAAGAATTCTTAGATAATCCTCGTTGAATGTTTGAATCAGACTAGAAGTAGGGTTGAAACATGACGAATACAACAGACTCGTTGTCTTCTAGTGTTGTTTGAATCAGACTAGAAGTAGGGTTGAAACATCGTCATGGGGGAGCAGTGCTCTACCAGAGCACGTGTTTGAATCAGACTAGAAGTAGGGTTGAAACCGTGAGGCCCATTTGCGTATTCGATGACCTCCTTTCGTTTGAATCAGACTAGAAGTAGGGTTGAAACGGGTGCAGCCTGGGAACGGGTTCGTTCCCAGCTCGTTGTTTGAATCAGACTAGAAGTAGGGTTGAAACATCGTTCAAACTCTGAACGATAGCCCAGGCCGAGTACCCGTTTGAATCAGACTAGAAGTAGGGTTGAAACCCCTAAGCGGAGGAGAAAGAAGAAGGTGAATAAATGAAGTTTGAATCAGACTAGAAGTAGGGTTGAAACTGCAGACATGGGAATACCCCCTCATCAAGTGAATGAGTTTGAATCAGACTAGAAGTAGGGTTGAAACCAAACGAGTGAGAATACGTAATATCTGTAATCGACCGTTTGAATCAGACTAGAAGTAGGGTTGAAACTATAGCATGCCAAAGTGTCTTGTACAGAACACTTCTCGTTTGAATCAGACTAGAAGTAGGGTTGAAACGGGAACGGGTTCGTTCCCAGTTTTGTTATGACGAAGGTTTGAATCAGACTAGAAGTAGGGTTGAAACCTATGGTAGGACGTATAACGTCCTCCAACTTTTCCAGGTTTGAATCAGACTAGAAGTAGGGTTGAAACAGTCCTTCTTCGACGTGTCAAACGTGACGAAATCACTAGTTTGAATCAGACTAGAAGTAGGGTTGAAACCAGGGTTCGCAGAGTTCGAACCCGTGCGGATTGTTGGGTTTGAATCAGACTAGAAGTAGGGGACTGGTTCTGTGCGAAGAGTTGGTTTGTTTGAAGGAGGCATGAACGATTGCGTATCAGGATCACAACACCTCGGTCTTTGTTGTCATCAATCTTATGACACCTAGTTGGGACTTTTCATGCTGGTCCCATGAAACAAGAGAATGGTCAAGAGTTATGTAACGCGCGTTTTAGGGATTGGTCATTTACATCCCTGAGTAGGCGAGGTCAACGGCATGATCGTATAGGCCACCTGTTGGATTCCTCGCATCGCACGGATCTTGCTGATGAAGTCAAGCACTCTAGTGGCTTCGCCTTCGGTGATGAAGATGTCAAGGCAGCATATTGAGCCAAGATGAATGTGAAGATTGCCTGAAACGATGTCGTCATTCTCATGCCTGAACCGCATCAGTTGCTCGTCCACATTATGCAATGAGTTGTTCGAGATGATGGTTATAGTGGATGTGACGTTGCCTTCTTCGAATTTGCTTAGTTCGAACTCTGAGATCGAGTTCCGGATGGCATCACGGATTGCCTCCGACCGACTTGAGAACCCTCTCGCTTCCATGATGTCATCCAGTTTTTTCAGTAACTCGCTTGTGAGAGAGATGCTTACTATCGGCATGTAGTCACCATTATTAAGAAAGAGCCACATTGTTAATAACAATTCCTAAGAACTGTGGTTTTCCTAGCACTACTATAATAACACAATGGATTAGATATTCTTAGCAGTGAATACCATTGACGAACAATGACAAGTCATCACATGAACACAGTGAGACCCAGACACCCTACTGTTCTTCGTGTCAGGTGGACTACTCTGAAGAAGCCACTCCTGTAAGAAAAGACAGGAGGATTGTGCTGATAGGGGTCACCTCGGTTCTTCTCGTAATCGGGTTGGTTTTGGAGCTAGTCCTCGATTTGCAGCTTGCGGCTGAGATGGTGTACATGGTCACAGCAGCCATCGCAGGTTTCAGTATCGCCAAGGCGGGGTTGAAGGCACTCCTCTTTCGAAGACAACTGAACATCAATTTTCTCGTGACCATCGCGTCAGTGGGCAGCTTTCTCATTGGTCATGGAGAAGAAGGGGCGGCTGTGATCTTCCTTTTCTACGTAGCTGAGTTCCTCGAAGATCATTCCAGCGACAGGGCAAAGAATTCCATAGCAGCACTCCTCAAACTTGCACCTGATGTGGCAGTGGTACGTAGGAATGGGACTGAGATGACCCTTCATGTCCATGATGTCAAGATTGACGATATCATCATCATCAGGCCGGGAGAGCGAGTACCACTTGATGGGACTGTCATGAGTGGGGCATCGACGTTGAACCAAGCCCCCATCACTGGAGAGTCGAAACCAGTAAACAAAGCGATCGGGGATGAGGTATATGCAGGCACGATCAACAACGAAGGGTACTTGGAGGTCATCGTGACCAGACTGTCGGATGAGACCGTCCTCTCAAAGATTGTCAAGCTGGTAGCAGAATCCCAGAAGGCTAGGTCTCCGACTGAGAAGTTCATCGACAAGTTTGCCAGATATTACACCCCCTTGGTGCTGGTGCTGGCGGTCATAGTGGCCTCTGTGCCAACTCTGGTATTCGGTTTACCTGCTGAGGAGTGGATCTATAGGGCATTAGTCCTATTGGTCGTGTCCTGTCCTTGTGCCATGGTCATCTCGACTCCCGTAGCCATGGTTTCTGGAATCACCAGTGGTGCTCGGAATGGGGTTCTCATCAAAGGGAGTACCTACGTGGAAGAAGTCAGCCGAGTGAAGATGTTCGCTTTTGATAAGACTGGGACACTGACCGAAGGAAAGCTTGCGGTGACCGACGTGATCCCAATCGATGCATCTCCTGAAGATGTGCTGACGGTTGCAGCATCTTTAGAGTTGATGTCTGAACACCCGATCGCAAAGGCTATTGTTACGATGGCACAAGAGAAAGGAATAACATTCAAGCAAGTTGACAATTTTTCCGCTGTCCGAGGTAAAGGAGTTGTGGGCTCGATTGATGAGAAGCAATTCTTTGTAGGCAACAGGACTCTCTCTGAGGATCTTCGTTTCCCGATAAGCACATCAATCGAAAACCGCGCCCAAGAACTCGAGAACAAAGGGAATACTGTCATCTTCGTGGGCGACGAAACTGGTGTCATAGGACTTGTCGCATTGGGTGACCGAGTGCGACCTGATTCACGGGATACGGTTTCTGAGCTAAGGAAGATGGGAATCAGGACAGCCATGCTCACAGGTGATAACCAGAGGACTGCACAGGCAATCGCCGAGCAGACTGGTGTGGACGAGTATCGCGCAGAACTTTTGCCCCAAGACAAAGTGACCATGATCCAATCTTTGTCCAATCCGAGTGGATCCGTGGCGATGGTAGGCGACGGGGTCAATGATGCTCCTGCTCTGGCTAAGGCTAGTGTGGGCATCGCGATGGGTGCGATTGGTAGCGATGTGGCACTTGAAACTGCTGATATCGTTCTCATGAACGATGATGTTTCCAAGATCCCATATCTCATCAAGCTGAGCAAGAAGACGATGCGAATTGTCAAGCAGAACACTATTACATCGATTGTGCTGAAACTCTCGCTTGCAGTCCTTGTATTCCCAGGTGTCATAACTCTCTGGCTTGCTGTCGCTTTGGGTGACATGGGGCTGACACTGGCTGTGATTGCGAATGCCATGCGTTTGTCTTCAGTGAGTACAGGAATACCGGAGATTTCGGAGACCCCGTCAGAGGCTTCAAGTGGAAAGTGAATGTCAGTTTGTTGTTCTACACAGCACTATGAGCTCTATTCATGAGTAATTCCCAGGTTGGTGAGAGTCATATTAGAAGCAGAAACAATCACACTTGGTTTCGTGGGAGCCGTGTTCGTTTTCGGACTCGTGCTCCCTGTTGTACTTCGTTTCAGAGGGGATCGCCTACCTAATGGTTCTGTGGTCAAAGAACGAGAGGGTACTGTAATAGACCTCGCGAGTCCCCGATGGGCGAAAGTGGGTGTAGTCTTTGCGATGTCAGGTTCTATCGTTGTCGGGATACTGTATGTCACCTTGGTTCTTCTTGGTTTCTGGAGTGAAACCGCGCCTTATTTGGCCATCAGCTTGCCGACTTGGTTGAACTGGGTCGGACTTGTAGGCATCTGGGCACAGATGGTGTGGGGGATTTCGGTCATGTACTATAATGTCAATTATATTCCCCTTAGTTTCCCCATCCCAAACAGATACGTACTGGCTACGGGAGGTCCGTATCGAATTGTCAGGCATCCCATGTACTTTGCATACATAATCTTGAACGTATCCCTTTTCCTTGCGACCGGATTCTTGCTCCTTGGGGTCGTCGCTCTCGGATGGCTGGCTGTCCGTCGTCAGATAGCAGCTGAAGAGGCCGCAATGCTTGTCATATTCGGAGAGGTCTATGAGGAGTACATGAGTCGAACAAGTCAACTGTTTCCATTAATGTGACTTCTCCCGGAGGTTTCTCCCAGAACGCTCTAGGAGAACTCGACTTTGGATGCTGTATCCTCTGACTCGGCAGAAGGGATGTCTTTTGTATGCAAGGCCGCACGGCATTCAGGATGGTCAAATGTTTCCTCGTGTTCGTACTCATTGCCCAAGAACTGATTGATCATAAGCGCAGCATAATTCCCAGTACCTGTGGCCATGGCTATCTGCTGCGTGATAGGTCTACAATCCCCAGCTGCCCATACACCTTCTATATTCGTCTTTCCCCTGTGGTCGGTGATAATGTTCCCCTTATCGTCCACATCGACTCCGATAGTCTGTGCGACTTCTGAGCGGGGTGTGGCAACAAATGCAACGAAGAAGACCTCTGCCTGTAAGACTTCCCCTGACTCAAGGACAACACGTTGCAATCTTCCCGGAACAGGGAACTCTACCTCTTTTATCTTCCCACGAGTCCACTCAAAAGGAGAGTTTTCGAGCCTGGAAAGGTCTTGACCTTCGAATGGTATGTATGCATCCTCGGTCATCAGGATCTTGATTTTGTCAGTGAATCGAGTCAGTGAATTGGCGACATGCAGAGCACTTCCGACTGTCCCCACATTGACCACCAGTACCTCTTTGTCTTTACACAGCGGGGCTTCGCAGTCAGGGCAGTAAAATGCCCCATTCCCGACATTTGCGACAGGAAGCCAATTCCGCCATTGCCCTTTGACCCTCGGATGCTTCCTAGAGGTGCCCGTGGCGAAGACAAGGGTTCTAGCAAGATAGGTTGACTCGTCCCTCGTGCGATAACTCCTAGCCGTTTCGACTTTGAATTCCGGATATGCCCCAGACACCCTGACTACATTCGCCTCTTTGAACTGGGCACCAGCAGATTTTGCCACACCTTGAAGCTGCCTGAGAAGTGTTCTACCTTCCGAATATGTAGCTAGGGATGGGAAGTTCATTATCGTGTTAGTATGGAAGTGCATGGGACTCGTGCCGCGGTCAAGCACGAGCACCTTTCTTTTGTGATATGCAAGGTGAAGCGCAGCTGCACAACCGGCAGGCCCGCCACCAATGATGATAGTGTCAAAGAGTTTCTTGTCCGGCATTCGATCTTCGCCCTGAGCGATTCCTATCATGTTTCTAATAACTTCTCTGTTCGAGTTGTGAGTCCTCGAAGGGATTTGTCGTAAACTAAGTTATATATTCAGCAATGTAGAGTCGTAGCTGATAACCATGCCGATATATGATCTTGGCACCCTAACTGTCGTGAATCATGATGTGGAGAAGCTTACGGACGCCTTCGGGATCCCGGAGAACAGGTTCGAGGACATTCTCAGACTAGCATATGAAGCATGGGACCATGAGGATACGATTTCAGAAAGCATCGAGTACATCGCACAGAGAGTACATGGTTCCGAATTGGTTCTTACGCTTGCAGTATTTGGTCGTGTATGGGGCGAGAAAGACCAGAGTGCGGATGAGTGAACGCTTGTCTTACTAATACATGCTTGCCCAGGTCCCCTGAATGTGGGCAACTCTCCAACATGAATATTAATTTGTGACTAGACCACAAAGAATTGGCAAGCCCATTCCTTCCCTTGATAGAGATTGAATCTAGCTTGCCTACTTCTATTTGTCATCTTGCATGGTTCTCCTTTGTGGATACCTGTGGGCTGCCATACTTCAGAGAGGTTTCCCACTGTGTTAGCGGCAGTACCACACAGCTTTGGTCGTGAAGGATATCCGTTCGGAGTCCCTGTCTATTGTAGACATGCCGTGCCAGCTTCAGTCCCAAGTTCGAAGGCTTTTGCATTTGCATCTCGCGTTTTTGGAGGGACTAATGAAAGAACTGCGTTCTTAAGATCCTCTGATGAGATTGGGAAATCTGGACATGCGGCAGCAGCACCAATGAGAACAGAATTCTCGGTGCGAGCGTTCCCAGCCTGAATGGCAAGTCCCAGCGAGTCAAGAGCTATGACCCTACTGGTCACTTTCCTCAACTGTTCCTCGACTGCTGAAAGCGTGTAGTATTTCGTCTTACGGGTCTTATCAAGGGCGACTGCTTTTGTTTCTGCGACAGGATGCATGATGTTCTTACTCATGATGACCACCCCGTCATCCTTCAGATACTCGATGTACCGTAGTGCCTCGGTCGCTTCCATCGCAATCAACATGTCTGCACTTCCGTATGGGATCAAAGGTGAAATCGGCTTACCAATCCTGAAGTGTACGTATATGGAACCGCTCCGTTGTGCTAGACCATGGGTTTCTCCAGTCATCACATCAAGACCTGCATCGACAGCGGCTTTCCCCAGCACTGCTGACAGAAGCATGAGTCCTTGTCCACCAACGCCTGCAAATAGGATGTTGTATGTCTTTTCCATTGTGATCACCTTCCTACAATGTGCCTTGGTGCGTCCACTGGGCACACCTGTCTGCATTCAAGACACCCATCGCAAAGTGTTTCCATGATCATGATCTTGTAGTCCGACTCATCAATGGTTATGGCTGGACAATAGAACTCCTTCACACACGCGTAGATGTTTCGGCACGTTTCCTTGTCATTCTCACTGCGAGGGATCCTCTCGCCCCTGCTCTTCTTTAGCCTATCACCATAGAGAGCACACTCTCGCCTTGAGATGATGACGTTGAACCCATCACGTCCGATAGCCTCCTTGATAGGGTCAATGCAATCTCTTGTCTGGTAAGGGTCAATCACTGTGACGCTGTCAGCTCCTAGTGCCTCGAACAATTTGTCCATGTCGATCTTGCGAGCACTTCTCCCTCCTGCATCAAATGGCGTATTCGGATTGTATTGCTGCCCTGTCATCGCGGTGACTGAGTTATCCAGCACGAACAACGTCACGTTCGAGTTATGATGGATGAGATTGACGATGCCAGGGAGTGCTGCATGATAGAGAGTCGAGTCCCCGACCATCGCAATGACCTTGTCCTCTAGAACCAGACTCATCCCGGCTGAGATACCCAAGCTAGCGCCCATAGCAAGCATGGAATCGCTGAACTCATTTGGTGGCAAGAAAGCCATCGAGTAGCACCCGATATCATTGTTGAAAACAATATCATCACGGATCCGGAGCCTAGTCAATGCCTGTCTGAATGCCCAGAGTGTGCCTCTGTGGGGGCACCCCGGACAGAACACCGGCACTCTTTCGGGAAGATCCCTTTTCAGTTCAGCCGCTCGTTCTAGATACCTATTATAATCAACTGACGTATCGACTCCGAGGGTCGTTGCAATTACCTTCTCTACGATTGGCACATTATATTCCAGTGCTTCAGAGAAAGAGCCATCTCGTTTGCCGACGATCCTGAGTGACGGATTCACATCCTTGGCAAGGGCAGTAATCCGCGTTTCCAGATATGGTGAGAGTTCCTCGACAATGATGACAGTATCTAGGTCTTTCATGAACCTCGATATTTTGCTCTCAGGAAGCGGGTTGATGGTTCCTATCTTCAGGACTGGTAGGCTCACACCGAGGTTTCTCATTGCCTCTTTCGTGTGGAGATAACAGACGCCTGATGTGATAATGCCTGTTTCCCCCTCACCCTCGTCGATTTTGTTGAACTGGGAGTTCTCGAATTGCTCTTTCATCGCTTCTCGTTTCTTGAGCAGTTTAATCTTCAATTCTCGGGCCACCGCTCCAACCGTGAAATATTGGTCCTTGACATCTTTCCATTTCTTGCGTTCGAACGGTGTACGGTTCATGTCGCCAAGCTGAGTCATAGAACGGGCATGATTCACACGTGTTGTCGTCCGCAAAAGCACGAGAGTCCTGTATTTCTCGGAAACCTCAAAGGCCCATTTCACCATCTCATAGGCTTCTTGCGAGTTCGCTGGTTCAATCAACGGGACATATGCGGCCTCGCCAAAGTATCGTGAGTCTTGCTCAGACTGGGATGAGTGTGCATAGGGGTCGTCAGCCATTATGACCACACATCCAGCCTTCAGTCCAGTATATGCTATGCTGAACATGGCATCGCTTGCCACATTCATCCCAACAGATTTCATGGCAGTCAATGAGCGTACTCCTGCCATGGAGGCCCCCGCGACCGTTTCAAGGGCAACCTTCTCGTTTGCTGAGATCTCCATCTTGAAGTCGCCAAAATGGTCAACGACCTCGCTAAACGTATCCATGATCTCTGAAACCGGTGAACCTGGATAGAATGCCACAACCTTGACATCTGCTTCAAGTGCAGCTCTGACCATCGCTTCGTTTGCTAGCATCAATGCCTTACTATTCTCAGTCCGTTTAACATCTTCAACCGTCATCTCTCTCACCCAAGAATTATAATGCCAGACATGATGATTTGATGTTTCTTAAGGCTTGGGTATAGCAGTAATTGGATGGGCAGGCATATCCATAACTGAAGTGCGAGTAGGTGTGCCAGAAATGGACTTGTATAGGTAAGTTTTTGAGATGCTTGCTGAATATCAGTGAATGTTGTTAAAAACCACTTTATGATTTTGTTTATTAGGAGGTCTATACAACATAACAATTAAGCTTAAGAATAGCTTCGAAATCCTAGAAATGGGACCTAGCCTCGATTTCAGGGATGTGCAACAGTTATGGATATAACTATGAAGTGTCCAAAATGTAGTGCGAATGCGACAATACAACTGAGCGATACTGAGGTTGTTGCCATCAGGAACCGAATCACTGTAGAGGGCAGATCGCCCACTGTTATCGTCAAGTGCGAGAGTGGGCATGAACTTCTTGTAACTTTATACAACCTGCGAAACGGCGAAGGTTTGGGGGTTCGCGATATTGTAGTGCCTGTACAGACAGATACGGGAAAAGATGATTCAGATTCGAAGGAAGTTGACTGGCTAGCGAAAGCATTTGGTGGTGAAGACTAATGGTAATCCGAACAGTTGCGAAAATAGACCTTGACACAATGGCCTCGAAAGCATTGTATCCTCCCAAGCTCGACAGCGAAGAAAGGGTTGCCCTTCTGGCTGGAATTGTTCAGTTGGTTCAAGCAGCGCTCCAGTCAGCAGGGGAAGATATAAAGCAGGGAGTATCTCATTTCATGAAGTCTGACAAGGGAGTTGTCGGTTATATGCATATTAATGGGCACTTGCTTATTTGTGAGGCAGACAATGAAAAAGAATCCGAGATAGTATTCGACTTGGTACTAGGACGTCCTGATGCTAACGATGAAGAGCTTGCTACGGCCCTTGAGAAAGCACTACGTAGTAGAGGTAAAGAACTAAGCAGCTTGTGGGGTTAAAGGTGAACTGAGATGGATTTTAGTCAAGCGCTGAACACATCTGGATTTGTCATTTTCTTGTTACTGGTCATTGCACTGCTTACCTATGCATATCGAACCAAGGAGATCTATAACGATGTTACCGAGGGCACCAGAAAGGCGCTCTGGGGTTATGGCTTTTCAGGCATTGGGATGGCAGCGACCGCTGTATTTGGAGTGAGCATCGAGATACCGTTACTTGTCACATCATTAGGTGCGTTCTTCCTTGGATCCATCGCGTTCGCACAGGTCTGGGTTTTGTTTCCCGCAAAACGAGCCAGGATTTTCTCAGCAATACTGGGCTTGCTAATAATAACAGTCCTAGCAGACAGCATCATCCGTCTGTTCAACCCTGGATTTCCCATTTATCTCCTGTTGCCTGCTATGGCCATTTTGCTACTCAGTGTATTCATCTTCTCAATTATACTGATCAAAGAAACTCCATCAACTTTTACAGTTTCCATCTTCATTATGATTCTTCTTTTCTTGACGACTTGGGTACTTGGCGTGACACGATGGATTGTTGATAACCCAGAATATTACATCCTTGCAATTGTGCCGCTCGTGATTGCGGCTGCAATTTTCATATCAGTTAGGAGGCCGTTGAGAACTACTCTCTCGTCATTTATCGGAATGTTGATGGTCACCGTGAATGTGCCTCTTATGTATCTGTCATTACAATCAGGAGAGTGGATGATTTGGGTGTTCGTCTTTATGAATTCGTACACCCTATTGTGTTTGATTGCACCTCTGAATTTCTTCATCCAACAGGCCTCGGACACTGGTGCACGCACTCCGATGTATCTCGCGGTTGTCGTATCCTTCATCAGCGGATTCCTTATTCTTCACTCAATGGGTTGGGCCGGATACATTACCAACGGCTTCGTGTGGAACCGTTATATGGTCTGGATAATAACCATGGCGGGCATTACAGCACTTGTAGGCTACGTGTTGGCTGCTGTATCCTCAGCATTAGGAGAATGGTCGTATGTGTTTGCTAGGGAAGGGCTTGTTGTATATTGGACCACAATCGCGCTCCTAACATTTCCAACAATACAGGATGCCTTACTTCCTTTTACAGGCTTCTCTGATTATGAGGTTTTCAATGCATACGTACGTGTTACTGTCGCGATGGTCGTGCTAATAGGTCTGGTTATTTTTTCACGTGTTGCACTCAAACTTTATCGTGCAGGTGCGAAACCCGCCGCAATCAGGCTTGTCCTATTTCTGTTCTCCATTGTGCTGATAGCTGTAACGGTAATGCTTTCATTTGCAATACACATCGCGATTGCGGTATTGATTTTGTCCATTGCGGGCATCTTGGCATTACTGAGCAGTCCTCCTGTGGCAGCAAGACTTGCTAGGACAATCAGAAAACTAGATGAGCTCAGTGATCTTGGAGTTCAAGAAGACGGATCCATCAGATGGTAGAGGTGTGAGTAGATGGCGATACTCAAGGCGGTTATACTTGGGGACACTGAATGTGGAAAGACCAGCTTTGCACAGCGTTACACGACAGGGAACTTTCCTGACCCTAATTACCTTCGTACTACGATAGGTGCAAGCTTTGACACAAAGAAGGTCCAGACACCATCAGGTACTGAAGTGACGCTGAGTCTATGGGACTTTGGCGGACAAATGAGGTTCATCGATCATCTGAAGACCATGATTCGAGGAGCCGCAGTAGGTATGCTGTTCTTTGATGTTTCTCGCCTTCACACACTTGACAACCTTGAGAGCTATTGGATTCCTGCCATCGAGGAAAACAGCAATTTGAATTTGAAGGAAGGCGATGGCGAACGGTTCTTGCTTGTTGCCAACAAGGTGGACCTCATTGACGCAGACCGGATCGATTACATCGCGAATGAGGTACACCATTTCCTCCAGACCTACAAGCTGGAAACCCATTTCATATCAGCAAAGACTGGGATGGGCATCGAAAACCTCGATATGCGGTTCCTTGAGATAATTGAGCAGTTCATTCCGAACCAGTAAGGTCTATATATACACGGAACCCAGTTGGCTTCAATTGACATTGTTCAATTGACCTTAAAACCCACAACTGGGAATGTCCTAACGATGCAGATAGTGATTTCCTGTCCTGAATGCAACTCCAGCGCTATAATCGACCTGAACAGCGAAGATATGGACTCAGTGAAGAAGACGATTAAGGATCGTGGGAGATCACCGACACTTCTTACGACCTGTGATAACGGACATGAACTTCTTGTCACGCTCTACTTTCGTGATGGCGAGTTGGGAGTTAGAGATGTTGCTGTTCCAATGGGTACGGCAGGGAAAGAAGAGAAGCCCAAAAAGCTCTCCGGCGAGCTCGATTGGGTACGTGATGTTTTTGGATGAGGGATGTAAATGGCTGTGACACTAGTGGCAAAGGTACCTCTTGCGACACTTGAACCAGTTATCCTGTACCCCCTTGGTGGTGGAGATGAGGAGCGCATCGCGCTACTAACAGGAATCGTGCAGCGTGTGTCTGCTGCCCTAGATCGTTCAGGAGATGCAAATACAGAAACCCCTCGCTTTATGAAGTCGGAACGTGGCGTGATTGGGTACTGCAAGCAGGAGAAGACGGTTATCATATGTGAGGGCGATAGCGAGGCTGAAACAAGTGATGCATTGAAGGCAGTACTATCATCTATGGACGCATCTCATGAAGAGATTGCCAAGAAGCTACACAAAATCATTCACTCAAGGGGCAAAGAGATAGGGGATCTGTGGAGGTAAGTTAGAATGGATTTTGCACTGTCAGTACTCGTATCGGGTTACATATCATCTTCGGTTCTACTGTTCTCTATTGGCATATATTACCGAAGACTCCGAAAAATATCTTCAGACCTAACGATTGCGACCTACAGGTCTCTCGCAGCGTTTGGACTTGCCGCGTTTTTTCTAGTGCTAGTCCCAGTTTCAGGGGTAAACATCCCTACCTTCAGCCGTCTTTTCGTTGTTTCGCTGTTGGCATCCATGGTCATATCACAGATTTACCTTACCGTTGAAAGCATACGCAAGGTTCAGATAGCAACGGCGTTCATCGGGATCACGGTGGCAACTGTCTTTCTTGATGGCATCCTCAGCGTTTCCTTTGGGTTTGCCTTCTTACCATCAGCTTTGATAATCGGCATCATGGCAACATTTCTTGTTGTGTCACTTCTTGGTGGGTTATATGTACTCAAGGAATCCCCATCACCGTTTACCGTTTCAATGATGATTGTTTTGATTGTGACGACTTTTGCCAGCATGACGGCTAGCCTTGGACTTGTTTCAGAAACGCCTCAGTATTTCGCTATTCAGGTACTCCCCGCCACAATCTCGGCAGGCGTACTTGCATCTATGCTGCGTCATTGGCGTAATATCATAACAAACTCGTTTTTCGCATTGGTCGTCACTGTTGGGCCATCACTGTTCATCCCGGCGTTCATTACTGGCAATACTATTGTCTTTGCATTCACGGTGGCTTTGACCTTCACTTTGCTTTGTCTATTGCTTCCTCTCTCGTTCTTCCTAAAACAGGCGGTGGAAACGAGAACTGCCACGGCGCTGTACATATCTCTCTCATTGATAGCAATCGGTATCCTCGCCCTGATCCATGGGAATAACTTTGCAATCGCTAACAGCCCAATAGGTTATTGGGATGAAAATATCCTGTATGTCGATTGGGTTTTTGGTATATTTGCAGTCAGCTCCTTCACAATGGCAGCAATCGCGTCCAGCTTTTCTTCAAACGTGCGTCACGCATCCCGTGAGGTCATTCTTGCCTTCGCTATGATTCTTCTCACCCTTGGTCATCCATATGTACGTTGGCTCGAAGTGGACGGTGTCCTCATCCAGAGATGGGAGCTTGACCCCCTCTATCTGGGTGTGATGGCTCTTTTGGTCGTCGCGTTCCTAGTGTTCTTCAGGATTTCTTATCAGCTCTGGAATGCGGGTTCAGGTCGTGCAGCAGTGCGATTTGTCCTTTTCATGTTCGCAGCATTATACCTTGGCATTGTAGCGATGTTTGCAGATCAAATCCCAATCGATTTTCTTGTTCCCTTGCTGGCTACAGCAGGCGTTTTCCTAGTCCTGAGCAGCCCTAGGCGCAATCCCTTCGCGGAAAGTTGATTTGCGGTGTTCTTGTTGTAATATCATGTGAGTGTGGTGTTGATATGTCGATCCTGAAGGCGGTTGTGCTTGGTGATTCGGAGGTGGGGAAGACAAGTTTCACGAAACGGTGGACGCAGGGCACATTCCCCGAGCCTGAAGTGCTGAAGACCACGATAGGCGCATCATTTGATACCCTTCAAACAGTCCTCTCTAATGGAAAAGAGGTCACGTTGAGCATCTGGGATTTTGGTGGTCAGCGACGGTTCATTGAATCTCTCAAATCGATGGTACTGGGCGCCAAGATAGGACTATTCTTCTTTGATGCTTCATATCTTCCCACCCTAGATAGCCTGTATAACTATTGGGTTCCTCTTGCCGAGGAATATGGGGACTTCGACTTCAAAAGTGGTGATGGCAAGAGATTAATCCTTGTCGCAAACAAGATCGATCTTCTACGAGGTGACCTTTCAATGCTTGAATCTGAGATGCAGCATTTTGTAGACCGTTTCGGCACTGAGTCTGTCATGATCTCTGCCAAGACGGGAATTGGCATAGAACAACTGGACTACAAGTTCAAGAAGATTTGCGAGGATTATGTGTGACGGACTGAGTCACTTTCCAGAGAACCGATACTCTCCAGTCGTCAGTCATCCTCCTGGGCTACCATGCCATGGAGAGTCCTTCCACATCATGTCCCATATCATGTCTTCAGTCAATGCCTCGGGTTCAATCACTGTCTTGTGTAGTTCCTTTAACAGTGCGTGGTGTCGGAGTTCGTCCTCACGGATCATGGATGCAATTGTCTTTACCTGTTCGCTATCACTCTTTTCTATGAGCTCGCCATAGGTCTCGATTGCTTTAGCTTCAAGGTCGATATGTGTCTGGATTCCTTTTGCGATCTTATCTCGTTCCTCGGTGCTAATGAACGGTGTAGGACCTTCTACGGCCCTCTTGAGTGACTCGAGCAGAGCGGCATGTTTCTTCGAGTCCTGAGAGACCCCAAGTAACAGGTCCTTTATGAAAGCGTTCCCAAGCTTTGCCACATTCTCCTCAACGACCTTGATGATTCTCAATTCGAGCGCGATTTGCTTCTCGATGAATTCCAATACTTCGCCTTTGTCCAACATTCTTCACCCCAGACAATCGTGATACTTCGGTTTCTATATTACTTAAGACTATTGTAATGGATGCACTTAGCCAGCGCGAGAAGCTAGTCTATAATTATGTATCGCACGCTTTTTCAGACCGGTCGGGATGTTGGGGGACTGAACCATGCCTTCAAGGAACTGTAAGCCTATTTTCCGGATCGAGTCCTCGTCCCGCTGCAACAATAAACGTACAATCCCTCTCACGCCCAGATATGTTTCGTCGAGTCTCAATCCCGTTCTGCTGTTGATGAGGTGATGCTCCTTGAACATGTTGGGTTTAAGAAGGCGGTATATGTCGGGACAATCGGCTTCAAACTGACTGAGACCTATCTCGTGTTCTATGATATCTATGTCGAGGACATACTCGCTTGCGACTCCTAGGGCGGACTGTAGGATTTGATAGGGTAGTGGAATGTCCCTGTTTAGACAGTATAGCACATACTCTGGACGAATTCGACCCAAAGGATCCTGTGAAAGAGCGATTGGGAACAGCATGCCTGTTGCTACATCATGGGTCTGTGCCATGTGAAACAAGTATTGCCGAGTAAACACCCACCCCATCCTGAATATCATGTCTTCAATCAGCACGACGCATTCTTGATATGATTTGTCTGCTTTTTCAAGTAGCTGCTCCTTGGATGGAATACTCTTCGAATAACGACCAATGATGGTCTGGAGTAACGCCTCGTCTAATCCAGAAGCTTGTCGCTCGGACTCAGTGGCTATAGACCACGGACTTTCTGCCAACAGCGATGTGGCTCCTAGGAGGACTCGCGCTAGAACTGGGTTTTTCCTGCCTGCTATCGCAGTCATTAGGGCGTCCGTATGTCTGTTGATCTCTTCCACAATCGCAGGGTTCCTCAAGGCCGTACCAATCTCTAAGACCAACGCTATGTCCCTGAGAGGTTCTGACGATGTGGCGATGAGATTGACGACCCCAGCTAGAGAGGATTTGAATATCTCATTCCATGCATAGTCTGCAAGATGTGGCGTTCCGATAAGGGTCTTGATGGTTTCCCTTGTCTCATCGCCTTGCTCTGTAGAATCCAAGGCTCTCGCAAACTCCGAGAATATCTCCTCCAAGTGTCCAAGCCTCCGCATCTCGTTCTGCACTATGTTATCCGAAAGGAACTCTGGGAACGTGACTATCCAGCTCATCGGTGGTGGAGCTCTCCCCTCTAACCGCCTCCTTCTGAGTATGCAGAACAGCATCTTTGCTTTCTCAATAAGGGCATTGCGGACGTCCTCTGATGCAGTGACATCTATAGGGTCAAGCCCTTCGAGTAGAAATGCAAGGTCGTCCACATCAGAACATCCCCTGATCCTCTTTGCCACTTCCCGAGTATGGGTTTCAAGACCTAATTTCCGTGCCATCTTCTATCCTCCATAGATATCGTTCATTATTTTCTCCAACTCGATCTGAAGCGGATGGAAGGTTGACTTCATGATGCATCGCATGGCCTTCTTCTTCAGGGCCTGTTTTGCTGTCAGGTCGACATAACCCAGTATCAGTTGTCTGATTCTCTTGCTCGGTTCATTCCTCGGTCCCGGC
Source organism: archaeon (assembly GCA_024275415.1). Classification (GTDB taxonomy): domain Archaea; phylum Asgardarchaeota; class Thorarchaeia; order Thorarchaeales; family Thorarchaeaceae; genus MP5-2226. Next base: position 21,936 of record JAJRZD010000082.1, on the reverse strand, counting down.
CACTTGTCCCTGAGTTTTACTGAGATGAACGTAAGCCCAAACCCAAGCTCGCGCAACCGGTCACGCAGGTCTATCAGTTGTTTGCCACTGTTGCCAAAGAACCAGTATCCGCCCTCTTTGAGTACCTGAAAGCCCCATGCAGTATACCAGATTTCTCTATAGTCTGCACAGGTCTCGCACACATACACCTGTCCCTTGCGAATCTCATTAGTTCGGCTCTCTAATATCGCAGACCTGAGCTTTCCGTGACTGGGCAAGTCCATAGATATGGCATTAATATCAAAAAGGATTGTAGTAGCCCCATTCGAAATTTCATCAGCGACCTTTGCAATGGTGAGGTCTATCCAGTCCTCGTCTGGGCTAAACACATCTCTGACGGTTTTTGCTATGCTCCCCCCATACCCTGCAATTGCTTCCAGTCCTAGCAACCGGAAGATTTCCTTTCGTATTTCATACCAATACGGAGTCGGGAGACGTTCTACCTCTCTCTCAATTAGCTCGATGCCTTCTACGATGCCATGTTTCTCCAGTACATGCCTCACATATTTTTCTAGGGTCACCATATTCTCCTTGGTAAGCAAATCAGTGACCCCCTTTGACTCGGGTCGTACGACCGTCTGAGTAAGCCCCAATGTGGCAATGGTACGCCTGTCTATGTGTACCTTCTTGAGCCGTTTCAACCTTGCCAGAGGTCTCAGATCCAGTGCAGTTTCGATGGTTCTGAACCCTGGTTCATCCCCAGTGGTCAGACTAATCTCTCGTAGCTTTTGACTGATCGAGATTGGACGCAAGTCAAGGGTTTCAAACTTGTTCCCAGCAAGAAAGAGGTACTCAAGCTCATTACATGCTCGAAGGGGCGACAGGTCGATATTTTCGAGTCGATTTGCTGAAAGGCTCAACCATGAGAGCTTCCTACAGCGTTTGAGCGGCGACAGGTTGATCTTGGTGATGCTGTTATGAGAGAGATCCAGTGACTCAAGCTCGAGGATTCTCTCCAATGGCTTGAGATCAATCTCTGTCAGGGCATTCCGGCTCAAGTCCAAATGCTGTAGTCTTGGAATGTGCGACACTTCTGAAAGGTCGATCGAGTCGATGTCTAGACCGCTCAGCGATACCTTTTGTATCGATTCTTCAAACAAGAATACCTCTGGTTTCTTTGCACGGTATGCAACTACTGGCACTCTTGGCAATTCTAATCACATCGTAAGAATCCAATAGGTTTCCTCACCGGACATCTTTTTATCGCTTATGAAGTCTGGTGTCAGCTGAGTCGTGATAATCGCATGAAATGGTACTTAGTCCGTAATACCTCCCATGAACATCTTACAGCGTTTGACCTGTTAGAGATAGCTGCAAAGAGTTCTCACTCCCTGAAAGGACACGGGAAACTTGCCACTTCAGAAGAGATGAGGGACGCTTATCGCACATACGGGTCGTTCAAGCCACATACCGAACAGGTCGTATCTCTGCTTGGGAAGAATGATCGGGGGAAAGGGATTGTCTGTACACGTGGACTCCATGTCGGGAAACGCGGTCCGTTTCTAATCAGAGAGGTAGCATCCCCGAGGCATATATGGACTGAGAAAGATAAAGACATGGACACGGACGAAACAGACTGATATACCCTCCATCAACTCGAAGTTGGAATCACTATCCTGAACCGGGCACCTCTCTGTTTGTTCTCCACATATTCTATTGTACCGCCATACCCTTCGACAACCTTCTTTGACAGATACAGCCCCAGTCCTCCCCCTGATGTGGATGTACCAGCTTGGAACAAGTGGTCCTTGATGGCCTTTGACACTCCAGGTCCATCGTCGGTCACAATGAATTCTATGGAGCCATCTTTCAAGGTGTGCGCCTCTATGGTAACAGTCGAGTCCTCTCCTGCGTAATCATTGGAGTTTCTCAGGAGATTGGAGAATACCATAGGGAGCAGTCTTCCTCCTGACACTCTGCTTCGTTCTACTTCCGCTGACATCTGGAGGTCGATCTTCATGTTAGGATAGGTACGTTTTCCGTGCTCTACAATGGATTTTAGCAGTTCGCTTACCAGATAGGTGGATTGTCTTCTCTCGACTGTAAACCCTGTCAAGACCTGTGCCATACGTTCAGTACAGTTCTTGGTCACCTCGATGATCTCCTTGATCCTTTCTTCAGTCATCCCAAGGATTTCGCCAGCCTCGATGTGGTTCATTATGACATTCACATCATTTGCAAAGTCATGTCTGAGGATTGAAGAGTAAAGTTCGAGGTCTCTTAGCGAGGATCGTAGCTCAGCATCAACGGCGAGTCTTCCTATGTGCGTTGAGATGATCTCGGATGCCGTTCGTAGCAAGCGTACGTCGTTCTCTGACCAAACCCTCTCAGATGTCGTGTCGTCAAAGCCAATGAACCCGTGCCACTTGGACTTGACCCATAGAGGAAAGACCAGCAGGGATTTGATTTGCAGCATCTCAAGTCTGTTTTGCTCGTCATCAGGGAACTCTTTTGGTTGTCCCATGATCACATTCCCTCTGGAGAGTTCTCTCTCCCATCTACTGTATCCAGCAGAGTATGGTGTGACATACTGGTCGTAATCGCGTCCTTCTTGAGGGATATTCTCCGCCGAGTCTTCTGCGAGCAGTCGCATACAAAGCCCTTTTTCTGAATCTGTCATATTCTCGAAGATGTAGACTCGATCAGCCTTGGTCGCAAATCTGAGGATAGCAAGGGCGTCCTTGAATGACTCTGAGGAAAGGTCATCATTCATGAGCAAGAGTTGGGAGATATCCGCAAGTGCCTTTTCGTATTCCATCCGGACTGCAAGATTCTGCTCAGCCACTTTGCGTGCTGTGATATCACGTGCCACTGATACGATACTGCTTCCATCCTCATGCAGGGATATGCTTGAAGAGAACCACTTCGTCATCCCTTGTATCTCAAGTGAATAGTCTACAGAAACAGGCTTTTTCGTTTCTCTTACTTTCTTGAATGCTCGTATCAGTTTTGAGGCGACATCAGGTGGTAATACCTCAGCGATATGTTTCCCAACAAGTCCGTCCGGAGGTCGGACAAGAAGTGAAGAGTTTCCAGAATAGTACTCTACATAGTTGTCATTCTCATCGTAAACGAATATTAGGTCTCTAATGGAGTCTAGTACAGTGCGGACCCGTGTTTCGCTTTCTAGTAGTGCTGCTTGCGTCATCCGACGTTCGATAACTGTAGCAAACATTCCTGCAAGAATCTCGAAGAATGACCTTGATGCAATCGTGTCCTGTTTTGGCGTAAAAGATGCAAGAGTAAGCATCCCTAGAAGATTACCAGATGATCCTGTCAGTGGCGATATGACAAGTGAGTGAACCCCCAACGTTTCGAGTTCTGGGATGTTCCCTTGAGACTCCTGTATGTTCCTGATGTCAGGGGCAAAAAGTGCCATGTTCTCCGGATCAGGCACGATACCATGCAATACCTGTTTCAGCTCCTCCTTGCCCATGCCAATGGATGTTATCAAGTGCGACCCTGAGTCCTCCAAGTTGAACAGCCTGATAGAGCCGATGTCGTATTCCAATGTGTCAATGATTCCTTTCAATGTCCTATTGCAGAGCTCTTCGATTGAGGAAGCGTCAATTGCAGCTTCGGCAATTGTCTTGTACGCACTCCTTTCTTTATCAAGTAGTGATTGGATCGCCTTGTGCTCAGTGATATCGTGAATGGATATAACGAAACGATACTTGTCGTGGGCAGGATTATGAGATACTGTGATTTCCACGGGTATCATGGACTTGTCACTGCGAAGGATCTCCTCTTCGAAAGTCCTTGATTCTGCTCTTTCTGACTCGATGAGTTCGTTCACGATATTTGCAAGCTCGTAGCGCAGGCGTGGTTGAAGAATCTGGTCAACTGCTATGCCTATGACCTCCTCCCTCTTGTGTCCGAGGAACTCCTGTGCTTTTGGATTAAAATACGTGATTCGCATCGACGTGTCTGCCGCTATCACCGAATCAGGCATCAGGTCAAGGAGAGCTCGGTGACTCTCTTCTGCCTTCCTTATCCTTTCAACAAGCTCCTTGTTTTCGATTGCGACTTCAGAAGCATAAGAGAGGTTCTGCCCAAGGATAAGCACTGAGATTGTGCGTTTGTTCACGCGATTACCCCCTTCATCAGTCAGCCCTAATTCAGTACCCGTATCGAATCCAACAAACTCGGCATTGGGCCAAATCTGGCTGAGAGAGGCAATCTCATTAAATGTCGTATGTGCCAATTCCATCGTTCTGAATATACTGGAGAAGAACACCCCAAATACTGGCTTGTCGATGTTCCCTCTGATCATAGCTTTCCTGAACGCATTCTGACCGGCTTCCAGCACGTCGTTGCCATCCTCAAAGAGAACAGTGAGTATTGTCCCCACTGGCAAAGGAGTGGACACTATTAACGAGCCCCTTTCAGGATTCACCTCTGTAATGATGTTCTTACTGTTCTTGAATTCATCAACAACTCCCAGCTTGGCGTTAGGATGACCTAGCATGACTAATCTTTCTGCAGCGGAAACCCCGTCAAGCTCTAGTACCTCTTTCTGATCCGCCTTCGTAATGACCGTTGTAATGCCACTTGGTGTCAATCCGTCCGATGTCCCAATGCCCACACGGAGGTGCGTTTCAAGAATAATCACCATTACCGAATCAGTGAATGTCTTCTCTCCCCCAATGAGACTACCTGCCTGTTTTCCCGAGATGAAGATTGATTTACCGCCGACAAATGGAATTCTCCTGTCACACACAAGCCGAAGCATCCCTAATGTCCTTTCTAACTCCCTGTCGGTTCCTACTGTCTTTCCTGAATAGAGCAACATCCCAATGACTGATTTTCCAATGCCTACAATCTCTTTCCATTTCTCGTCTCGGTCTTCGCCAAAATACGGTTTGAACTGCTCTGAGCTGATGATGCGTTTGACTGCATCCCCTAATGTCTTTTGGCCAATAGGCTCCACAGCGATAGTGACACTGATGAAGGGTGACGCGATGGTGATGACACTTACTTCCGCATCACTGTTATCGCTTTTCTCAGCAGAAGTGGCCCCTATGATTGGAACATCTCCAAAGACAGAGATGATTCCCTGCAAGATGTCTGCGGTGTCATCTGTCCCTTTGATATGGACCATCGCCACTGCAAGAGGGTGTTCTTTGATATCTTCGAACGCACTGGTTGCGACCTCTATACCAAGCTCGATTGATGGTTTCCCTCGTGCCATGCCATGTCCAATCTCGATATGGGGCATTGGTTTGTGAAACTGTTTCTCAGTCATCCACACAGACCTCTAAACCATTATTCAGCTCAAAGAATAAAGAGCACATTACTGTTCTTTCGCGTTCTCAAAATCTATATCTGTGGTAATTACTATCGTTTTGTATCAACCTGATTTAAAAATGGATGCATGTCATCATGGAAAAGGCAATTATCTATACAGCTCCCAAATGTCCGCACTCTAAGAAACTCAAGGATTTCCTCTCAGACCTAGGAGTCAATTTTGAGGAACGATGTGTGTTGACCAATCTTGAAACAATGAACGAGGTTCAGGAGAAGACTGGGCAAAAAGGAATCCCTGTCACAGTGGTTGGCAGTGATGTGTTTGTTGGATTTGATAGGCGGACAGAACGCAGACTGAAACGGACTTTGCGAGGTTGAAAAGATGTATGACTTAGTTGTAATTGGTTCAGGTGTGACAGGGTATGGCGCTGCAATGTATGCCGCACGCCTTGACCTCTCGTGTGCTGTCATCGGAGACGTAGATGGCGGAACGATCACGCTGACAGATGATGTAGCGAACTATCCGGGCTTCAAGCAGTTGACCGGTCAGGAACTAGCGAACAACCTGAAATCCCACGCAGAAGCTTATGCGGTACACATCGAAACTGGCACCGTCACTGATGTGTTTCGAGACGAGCAGGGCTTTTTCTATGTCGTGTCAGATAAGAAGACCTTCCTTGCAAAATCTATCCTTTTCGCGACTGGCATGAAAGAACGGGAGCTTGAGGTTCCTGGACATGATGAACTCCGTAACCGTGGTGTGAGCTATTGCGCCTTATGTGATGCACCGCTTTTCAAAGACAGGGTTGTTGCTGTGATAGGAGGCTCTGATAGTGCAGCGAAGGAAGCACTCCTTCTTTCAAAGTACTGCTCAAAGGTGTACATAATCTATCGGCGAGAGAAGATCCGTCCTGAGCCTATTAACGCGCGAAGGATTGAGAAAGAGTCAAAGATAGAGGTGATCACAGAAACAAATGTGACCGAGATCCTTGGCGATGACCGTGTTACTGCCGTCCGGCTGGATAAACCTTACAATGGATCCGACACCCTTTCACTGGACGGCATCTTCATTGCAATAGGTGGGATTCCCCATTCCGAACTTGCTCAGAAACTCGGCGTCAATGTCAATGAGAAAGGCGAGATAATGATCGACCGTTCTAGCAGGACAAATGTCGAGGGCGTGTTTGCTGCCGGCGATGTCGTGGACACGGAGTTCAAGCAGGCAATCACAGGTGTCGCTGAAGGCGTCCATGCAGCCTACGAGGCATACAAATACGTGAATGAGCACGATTTCGTCTTCACTTGTTGACCAAGCCTATGTTGGCAAAATAGAGGATAATATGCGGTGCAAGAGGGCGTTCTCAGCCCTCATGCGTTCAAAAAGCGTGTTGGTCATTTTTCGACCGCATCGTAAAGACGCTCGACAAATGTATCAGCAGAAATAGCACCTTCAACGTGGACTGTTTCATTGATCACTGTCTTTGGCACGCCGAAGACCTGATACTTTGTTGCTAACTCTTGGAACTCCAATGCCTCTACCATATCAGCCTCTATGAGTGGGTTGATTATTGCAGCGTAATGTGCCAACCTTACCATGTTAGGACAATAGGGGCATTGCGGGGTTGTGAAAACTTGGATATGAAGTGGCTTGTCAATTGCCTTGATGTCCTCGATCACATCTGGTTCTAGTGGTACCGCCCCTGTGGATACCGAAACAATTGATGCGATGAGCGCTCCAAACTCGTGACCTGCTGGAATCCCCATGAATCTCACTTTATACTTGTCTTTGCCATGTAGGACAATTGTCGGATGGAATCGTATCCCCATCTCGGCTGCTATGCCGCTTCCAATATCATCGGTGTGTTTCACTATCGAAACCTTATTGGACAGGTCTGCCACAAGCTCGGCAAGCTTTGCAGTATCACCACAATAAAGGCATTCATGTTCCTTCACGAACAAATGGATAGTAACATCCGATTCCAGTGTTGCGAACATCACACGGACTTGTTCCTTGGTCGCTTCGTCCATCTCCACTACCAAAAGCATTCACCAATGCCCACTTGATATTGTGTCTAATAAAGGATAACCTGTGGTCACAATTAGTACGAGTCCAGTTTGGACTTGTCTACATTGTTCTGGTAGCGTTCTTCTACCTTCACAATCGCCTTTCCGCCAACCTTTGTGACTTTCATCGCTTCATTGATGGATCGGATTGAGAAGCTCTCTCCCTCCTTGAGCCCGTTCAGTATTCGCCAACCAAAAGGCCCGTTCAAGTATTCCATATAGAGCTTGGCCATGCGTTCCATTTCTTTTCTTCGCGCGTTCATCAAATTGCACCTAACGACTATCGCCAGAGAGTCCGCTAGGCCTTCTTATATATATGAGCAATGGTTTACTTAAAAAATCATTGACGATGTTTCTACAGGAGCTCTACCGCCATTGTATTCTGCTTTCAGAGATAAGTTCCTCTAGAGCATAGGGAATTTCCTTACGTTTCTTCAGCGATGCAGTAGCTACTAGTTCGGTTCCCTCCGAAACTGCGAGGTCCTCAAGTTCCTCACAGTTGAACAACGGGCTGATATCTACACTTTCAAACTCGTTCTCTTCAGGGTGTCCACTATACAAGTAGAACTCCTCAAGGGACTTGCAGTTGGACAACGGTGAAAGGTCGATTACGGTCAACCTGTTCCCCGCAATATCTAACGCTCTGAGTTCGTGACAATTCGCCAGGGGTTCTAGATCAATGTCCTCTATCCTGTTCATTGCAAGACCTAGCCTTCTCAATTTGATGCATCCAGCAAGTGGCCTTAGATCTATCGACTCAATGTCGTTGCCCCCAAGCCTCAATATGCGGAAATCCTTCCATTCAGAAAGCGGTGTGAGGTCGATGTCTCGCAGGATATTGTGATGTAGATAAAGGAACTTCATTTTGGTGCAGTCCTTCAGAGGTGACAGGTCTATTGAGGGCAGTTCGTTGTACATCAGGTTCAGCTGAGTCAGGTTATGACACGACGATAATGGTGATAGGTCGATCTCGCTGAAATTGTTGTTCTCCATCTCCAAGCTTTCGAGTGTTGTTAGCCCCTTTAGCGGAGCGAGGTCGATGCTGGATAGCTCATTCCCAAAAAGCCGTAGCCGCTTCAACTTGCTCTTTGAAAGCAAGCTCAGGTCAATCGTTTCAAGCCCTGTGGAACCAAGGTTCAATTCTGAAAGGTTTGAGCAAGCAGCCAGAGGTAAGAGATTCACTTCTATCAGCGGATTCTTGAAGAGGCTCAACGAGGACAGGTTCTCACAGGTCTCTAATGGTGTCAGGTCGATATACTCAATTCGGTTCGAGCCGAGATCAAGATGCTTAAGGTTCGTGCAATCCACGAGGGGGTCAAGGTCTATCCTCACGATTCCCTGCCTTGACAGTTGGAGCGTGTCCTCGTCCTCGTCGAACTCTACCTTTTTGACCTTTCCATCCTTTAGTTCTAAACTGAGCGTAATGTCTGACAATCTTCCACCTCACCTAACTGGCGTTTCTTGAATATTGATGATGATGCTTTTCAATGTTATCTAGTATTCGCCTCTGTAGAATAACGTGATAATTTAGAGAAACAACAGTAACGAATAGCACACTCCCTAACAAAATCAAATATTCTGTTTATAGCTGATGACTAAAAGGGTGGTTTATTTCTACTAGACCGTTGTATTTGAAAAATAATCACCGGACTTTGGTTATATTCTGTAAGAAACATGGGTTGTTATTTCGCTACAATTTTAAGCCGAGTCTTGTGGGCATGTCTGATTATCTCGGAGATGATTTGTCGTGGAAAAGAAAAACCTTGGAATACTTCTCTTGACAAGCCCCTATACATTCCAGAATTCGCATACCTTCTACGAGTTCGCCAAGGCTGCCATCGAGAAAGGTTATGGTGTGAAAGTCTTTCTCTTTGTCGATGGAGTTAACAACGCCAAGCTCAATCAGGATCCTGATCCTGATGTTCCCATGAACGAGCGCATCCAAGAGCTGGCTGATATGGGTGCTGAGTTCCAAGCCTGTGGACTGTGTACATCCGCACGTGGGTTCGATCAAAGAGGAAGTGATTACACTCCTGGAGTCGAGGTCACAGGGCTTACGGAGCTTGCTGAGATGATGGGTGAGTGCGAGCGGTTCGTCACTTTCACGTTCTAGGAGGTACTATGAAATGGAGTTCAAAGAAAGACCAATTTTGATTCTGATTAACAGCAGGCCCTTTGGCACAATCTTCAATTTCGAGGGCTGGCGTGCATCTATTGGGATGTTTGGGATGGATCACGAACCTACCATGCTCTTCATGGGGGATGGTGTCTATGCCCTCCTCAAGGACATGCATGACCTACATATCCGCATGTTCAAGTCTACGTATCTCAGCTTTGACGGAAAGATATGTGCAAGCAAGCGGTCACTGGAAGAGAGGAACATTTCTCCTGACGAACTCATTGAGGAAGTTGAGATCCTTGACGAGGTAGCTGTTGGGAAGGCATTTGAAGAGAATGACCTAGTAATCACATTTTAGGAGTTGGTAGAACATGAAATTCTTGATTTGGCTTTCAGGTGACTGTTCGAACGTTGATGAGGTCGTATCTGCGATCCGCACGGGCGACAATGAGGTCGCAATCCTTCTTGTACAGGATGGTGTCTTCTTGGCGGACAAGGGATGTGAACATTCCAAGAACTTGGCTGACCTTAATGTCCCAGTATTCGCTTCAAAGAACCATGTCGAAGAGCGAGGCATCGGGAAACGCTTGGTCGTGGATGCCAAACTGGTCGACTACCCTGAGATTGTCGATCTTGTCATGGAGCAATATGACAAGGTAGTTTCTGTTTAGTTTCTCATGCAGCGGAAACCATCCGCTGCCCTTACTACTTTTTCTTTCCCTGTACTATACTGATTTGACCGAGCAGATCTCCTGGCATGACCGAGGCTTTTATCCTAGAATGGAACATTGCCTTATCAGCTGCCCTCTCCTCATCATATCTTTTGAAGTCCAATGACCCGATGCACGAGATGAAACCCATTCCATTCATTCCGTAGAACGCATTGAACGGAAGGGCATATGGAGGTATAGTGACCGGTTCGATACTTACAATCTTGGCTTCTCCTTCTTCGAAGTGTACCTTCTCAGTGGCGATAATTGGCACTAGCCGGATGCAGGACCAGTCAAGTGAAATCTCGACCTCTTTCAGGCCATCCACTGATGTCCTTAACCTATCAAGTCCCATAGATGCCAAGTCTGGACTACAACTGATGACATAGACCTTTCCCATATACAACACTCCGTAATTCTGTAACCATATAGAGTCAAACAACCGCAATACTAAATATAATGAAAAGTCTTTGGTTGTATATTGAAACTGAATCATCGACCATGACATCCTGATAGTCTAACAAGAAATCTACATTTCACCCCTTGCTCACTGACATCCCACTGGAACCTAGTCGAAGAAGATTCATATCTCTCTTTTTGATATGCTAGCTATTCGAATTTTGGAGTTGTTGAATTGTATGAGCTGACGGATCTGATGGGGGCTGCATCCGTGGGTCATCTTGAGAATGTGCTGAAGTATATCAGGATGGGTCAAGACGTGAACGCCCGTGCTCCAAACGGCAGAACCGCATTGATGTATGCGTGTACTAGTGGCCGTTCATTGAAAGTCGTCGAAGCACTTGTTGACGCTGGGGCAGACTTGGATGTTCAGGACAGCAAGGGTTGGACAGCACTGATGGGCGCGGTATATTTCGGACTGCATGATATAGTGGGATACCTGATCTCCAGTGGCGCTGATGTGAATACCACCACCACTCGGAACCAATCGGTGCTGCACCTAGCCGCAGGCCTTGGGCACACAGCCACTGTAGGAGTTCTCCTAGACCGTGGTGCTGACCCCCATCTGGTACGAGAAGATGGTTTTACAGTACTGATGGCCGCGGCACAAGGTGGAGTCTTCGAAACGGCCAGGCTGTTAGTCGAAGAATACAAGTGTGATCCACTTTCCAAGGCCCCTGATGGATGGACTGCATTGACTTATGCTATAGAATTTCAGCATCCCGCCATTGTGAAGTACCTCCTCGACAATGGGGCCGACTCGAATAGCGTTAACTCGAATGGAATCTCTGTCTTGATGTTGGCAATTCAGAAGGGTTCCGCACAGATTGTGAAACTGTTACTTGACAGTGGAGCTAACATTGACTATCAGAGGCAGGATGGCTGGACCCCGTTGTTGGTGGCGATAGACGCTAATAACAATGAGATCTCAAGTATCTTGCTCCAATCAGGAGCGGATGTGAATCTGTTTCTTAGTGATGGTACTACACCATTGCTGCTGGCGGCAGGGACTGGGAACGAGAACTTGGTGATGAAACTAATTGAGGCAGGAGCTGATATCCATAAGACTGATGCAAACGGCTGGAACGCGCTCCTTGCATCTACAGCTTGGGGACTTGAAGGTGCGGTAAAACTGCTGATTGAGAAGGGTGCCGTTATCAAGTATGCACGCCCAGATGGGTACACGCTGTTGATGGCAGCTGCAGCTGGGGGTCTTGTGGACTTTGCAAAACTATGCTTGGAGAACGGAATAAATATCAATGCGACCGATGGAGTGAATATGACTGCTCTTATTTGCGCAGCAGAGAACGGACAAGCGGATGTCGTTCGTTTCCTGCTTGAAGCCGGAGCGGATACCTCCATCAGGGACACTGATGGGTTGACCGCTGCGGACTGTGCAGAAAAGTTCGAAGCGTATGAGATTGCTAAAATGATACGGGAATTTGGTCGCAGTGAACACTGATGAGATAATGAACCTCGCCCTGCAAATGGCTGGGCTGAACGAAATCCCTGGGGACAGCGGAATCCATGTCCCCGGTGAGGACATCAAGCGAGTTCTAATCGGGATCGATATGGGCACGGCAGAACTCCTGCTGGCACGTGAGTTAAACTATGACCTCGTTATCGCCCATCACCCCCCAGGGGGCGAATCGCGAATCCATTTCGAGGACGTTGTCAAGACTCAGGTCAACCAGATGATCGAGGCTGGCATTCCCCCTCATATCGCTGAGAAAGCGATCCAGCCACGGCTTGATGCTGTCCGCCTTACGACACATGTCAGTAACTATGACAGGACCATCTCGGCTGCAAAGCTCCTTGGGATGCCCTTCATGAATGTCCACCTGCCCTTGGATATGGTGTGCAGAAAACGGTTCGCGGGGGCAATCCAGAAGGCCGTCGAGTCTGCCGAGAGACCTCGGGTCAAAGATGCCATCGAGGCTATCAAAGCGTTCCCTGAGTTGAAGGTCGGGTTGACCGATCCCTTGGTCTATATAGGCTCAGCAGACAACCTGCTTGGAAAGTGGATAGTTGCGATGGCTGGAGGTACAAACGGCGGTGCTGGTGTTGCCAAGGCATATTTTGATGCGGGATACTCGACTGTCTTCTATATGCACCTTGGAGCTGCAGATAAGAAAGAGCTAGCATCATACGATAAGGCTGGCAACTTGGTGGCGACAGGACACATATCCTCTGACTCTGTTGGAATAGCACCTTTTGTCCATGCATTACGTGAGAAAGGACTTGAGGTGACACCTATGAGTGGTGTCTTTGTGTCTGAATGACAGGACCTAGAGGCCTGGTATCTTGATTTTATCATAGACCCTATCAAGAATGAATGAAACGACTGAGATAAGTACAAGAAAAACAACAGCAATTATCGCATACACTTCAAAAACCAAGAAAGTCCGTCCAACAATCCAAGAGCCGACATTGAATAACTCTTCAATTGCAATAAAGGATACTACTGTTGTGTACTTTGGTAAATATGCCGCTTCGTTCGACCACGCAGGTATTACTCTCCGGAGTGTTTGAGGAAGAATGATGTGTCGGATACTTTGTTGCCTCGTCATTCCTAATGCGACCGCAGCCTGGATCTGTCCACTGCTTATGGATCCCATTGACCCTCTGAAGTATTCAGCTTGATACGCTGCACTGTTCAATGCAAGCGCAAGTGCACCCAAAAGAATGCGAGAAGAGATGATGATCTTTGTTCCACCCCACCAGTCCGGACCAAGAACCTGCCAATCCTCAAAAACCGGCGGAAGACCATTGCTTTCAAGAAACGCATTCAGAGCAAGGGGTCCGAAATACACCACGAACACTTGGGTAAGAAGGGGAGTTCCACGAATGACTTCTACATACCCAGTAGCTATCCTTGATGAGATCCTCCCTCCATATTGTCTGAGTATGGCAAGCCCAATGCCAAGAATGAAACCAAAGACCAAGGCAAACATGTACAACCCCATTGTCATCATGAACCCATCAATGAGCTCATCATAGTATTCCTCTAGCTGCATCATCCCAAAGAAATTGCTAGAGAGCGGAATGTTCATACGTGATCCTCCAAGTCTTGTTCATTGTTCCTCATCATTCGCCTGTCCATATAGCACCTCGAGACGATGCAGGAACTGTTGCACCCTTTTCGATTCTGGCTTTGTGAAGAAGTGATGAGGTGAACCACGTTCAACAATAACCCCCTCGTCGATGAAAATCATCTCACTGGCCACTGCTCGGGCGAAGCCCATCTCATGTGTCACTACTACCATTGTAGTCCCTTCCTTTGCTATGTCAAGCATCACTTGAAGGACTTCTCCTATCAGCTCAGGGTCTAATGCTGAAGTTGGTTCATCGAAGAGGATAACATCGGGTTCCATGGCAAGAGCTCGTGCAATTCCAATCCGTTGCTGCTGTCCACCTGAGAGCTGTGCTGGGTATTGATGTGCCCAGCTTTCCATCTTCACATGCTCAAGTGCTCTATATGCTCTCTCCTCCGCCTCCTCTTTGCTTAATCCAAGAACAAGCTTCGGTCCAATTGTGACATTATCAATCGCTTTAAGATGTGCGAAGAGATTGAAATGTTGGAATACAAATCCTATTCGAGCCCGAAGATGATTGAGATCCTCATCAGGATTCATCAGATTCTTGCCACGGAGATAGACCTCTCCCTTCTGAGGCGGATCTAGCATATTGATGCATCGAAGCAACGTGCTTTTTCCTGAGCCACTGGGCCCAAAAATCACCTTTACTTCATTCTCCCCGACATCAAAGGTTATTCCCTTCAGAACCTCTAGGGCGTCATAAGATTTCCAGATATCCCTGACTTCAAGCACTTTATTATTGTTCAAAACTGACCTCCTCCAAGACCTAGGTTTTTCAACCGTTTTGACATGAACTCGCCCAAAAAACGAGTGACCGGATAGGTGAAGCAGAAGTATATCAGAGTTAGGACTATCATGGTCAGAAAGAAAAGGGCTGGATTCGGTGAAGTGAAATCGAAGGCTACTTTTACCAGTTCAGGAATTCCTAAGACTAGCGCGAGTGAGGAGTCTTTTATCACCACCGCATATTCATTTGCCCAACTTGGGAGCGAAAGGCGGAAGGCTTGAGGTAGAACAATGTGTCGTGTTGCCTGCAGCTGGGACATTCCAATTGAACGAGCAGCAAGCAACTGGCCTTCACTAACCGATAAGATTGCACCTCTGAATATCTGCGACTGATATGCTGCACTCCTAATTCCCAAAGCAAAGATTGCTGCTGCAAATGCAGCTGGTAATCCTCTTCCTACCCACGTAAAAAGGAATGCCAGGCCAATCCCAAAAAGAACCATCAACACGAGCAATGGGATCCCTCTGAGAACCTTCTCATACCCCTCTGCAATCACCTGCAGTGGTTTGTTCCCATACACCCTAGCGAGTGCCAGCAGCACACCTAAGAAGAACCCGATGACAAGTCCCGAAAAAGTAAGGAAAAGCGTCGCTGGAAGTCCAAAGACCAAGACAAACTCGAGAATTCTCAGGAAATCCGGCGACGCTTGTAGCATGTACTAATCACCCGAACCATTTTGCGATGAGGGCATCCATGGTTCCATCAGCGAAGAAGTTTGCGATTGCATCGTTGACTTCCTTCAAGAACTTGGGGTCTCCATATCGCATGAATAGTGCCGTCGGTGGTGCTGTGACCTCGTATACTACTTTAAGGTCGTAGAGTTCAGAGAACAAGCTCAAGACCGGCTCGTCTACATACACTGCATCTAAAGTACCAGCTTCAAGGTCAGCGAACAGTGTGTCGGGTCGAGTGTATCTATGGATTGTTACTGACCCCCCTGCGGTGTTATGGTCTTCTAGTTCATAGTCTTCTGCTGTGCCAGTTTGGACACCTACATCCAGTCCATTCAAGTCGTCAAGCGAACTCACAGTGAGAGCCGAATCAGCTTTTACCACAACTACCTCGTTTGTTCTGATGTACCACGTCGAGGGAGCGAGAACCGCAGTCCTCTCAGGTGTGATAAATAGCGCTGCCGCAAGCAAGTCTACTGTTCCCTGTTGGCATGCCCCGATCAATGAATCAAATGCAAGGTCGCTCCACTGTACCTCAATGGATGCGTTGTACTTCTTATTTATTGCATCGACTATCAATTCAACAAGTTCTATATCGAACCCATACAGTTCATTCGTCGTATCGTTGACCATCTCAAATGGTGGCCATCCCGAACTCGTCCCTACAACAATCACTCCTTCTTCAATGATCGTATCCAAGAGGTCGACCGACGCCTGTGGCTCCGGTTGACCCAAGAAGAATACCGGGATTGAATAGCCTATCCCAAGTCCGATGACCAATCCAACGACGAGGAACAATGTTGTCATTCCTTTGCCGTCCATTCCTTTCGAAACCTCCGTACTTGTGAATCTGTTGATTCAATCGTAAATGTACTGCAATCCCGCATTAATACGTTTGCTTTGGAAGTGCCCATCGCCTGTTACATGCAAGGAATGACTTATATGTAGATGTCTACCTACTAATATGTAGAGCTCTATATAGGTAGGTGTCAACATATGGCTTTCATGGGAAGAGGTGGTGTCAAGACTCGCATCGGGAAGCTGAGCATTGTCCAGCTCTTGGTTCTTATTCTCCTCAACGAGAGCCCAGCACATGGATACGAGATCCTACAGAAGCTGAACGAGCGACTGTGTGCGTGGCGACTCAAGAGCGGAACAGTGTATCCAGTCTTGCATCGGCTTCTCGAACGCGGACTGATAGATGCTACCCATGTCCCACAAGAAAGCTCGCCAGATGCGATCAGATACAACCTCACACAGAAGGGAAAAGAAACCCTCCATGAAGCTCTTCATCATCTTGATGCAGAACTCAAGATCCAAGACGACCTCTGGCAGTTCCTTTCGGATGCAATAACACCAGATTCGATTGAACGCATCGGACGGTGGGCGATGAAGGCACGAAGTCCCATGGGCTTCGTTGTTATGCGTCGCCATTGTGACTCCTATTGTAGGCAAAGACCCCAACTGGATTTCCTGAAGCACTACAAGGAATACCTGCAAAAGGAATTGGATTGGGTGAATGAGCAGCTGATGGAGCTCAAGAAATCAAAAAACAGGAGGTGAAAGAAGAACGTGTGTGAAGGACATCGTAGACATGGATTTGGTTTCGTTCTCGGACATGGCATGATGCAGGACATGTGCGGCTGTGTCCCAGAACCCAGCAAGGAAACTCGGGTCAAACAGCTTGAGGCTGCAAAGTCTAGGCTAGAGGATCATATCAAACATATCGAGGAAACCATCAAGGAACTCGAGGGAAAGAGTGAGTGATAAAGGTCTGCTCGACCACTGTGGGCCCACAGACTGCGTTCCCGCGCAATCGCTCACTCTTTCATTCTTTTTTATTTGCTTTTCATCTGAAAAGGTTAGCCATTCGTGAGATTCCCTGCATTGTTCGTAGTTACCCGTAGGGAATACATGTCCCTTGGTGATGCTACAACCCCCTCAGATAGCCAGGCCGAAGCCTGCTCTCATCAGCCCTCTCAAGCGTATCGGTTAGAAGGGTTAACATCCTATCCTTATCATCTGGAAGTGTGCCGCCGATTGGCAGATAGTTTGAAGCATGGTTCGTTCTGAAGATACAATTCGTCAAGGTAAGACTCTCAATTAGCACCTTCAGCTCGTTCAACACACTCATCGGTGTCATGGGCACATATTCGCCTCTCTGATGCAACTCGTGGAGAGGAGTCCCTTCGGGAATCATCAGAGTGAGCGCTCCTACGTACTCTGGGTCGATCTGGTTGAGTGCTTTCGCTGTGAGCTTTGCATGTCTTTCAGACCCGACCTCTCCGCCAAGTCCCAATATGATAGTGAGTGAGAGGGAAATTCCACCTTCGCGGATCTTCCCACATGCGTGGATGTTCTCTTTGGTCGTGACTCCCTTCCTGCACCACCGAAGGAGCTCGTCATCACCCGTTTCGAGACCTAAGTAAACGAGTCCAAGTCCTGCATCATGGAGTGCACCCAAGTCCTCCACTGACTTGTCGCGGACATCCTTCGCATAGCCATATGTACTCACTCTTTGGAGGCTGGGCAAGTCCTCGTGAAGGACATTGAGGACAGCAAGCATCTCGTCTGTTGTCATCGCTAGTGCATTGCCATCGGCGAGGAAGACCCTTGTCACTCTCTCCTTGATATGACCTGGAATATTCAGGAGATCCTCCCTGATGCCGCTCTCCCCGCGGACACGGTATCTCTTCTGCTTGTAGGAAACACAGAAGGTGCAAGCGTTGTGTGAACAGCCTACCGTCGCCTGTAGGATCAGACTTCGTGCTTCGCTTGGTGGTCGCCAGATAGAGCCTTCATACCGTAGCATGGACTTATCACCAATAGTCTACAAACATCCCCTCTATCATGTTCTTATAACTTTGCGGAAGTGCTGTTGTTGGTAGGCAATCTATCCTGTTCCCATTTATATTACATGCATTAATAGTATATAACAGCACATGACTGATACTATCTCCTGACGGAGGACTATCACTGAGCGTTCCTGTATACAAAGTCCTACTGGTTGGCGAACCTGGTGTGGGCAAGAGCTCTATTATCCGACACTTGGTACTCGGAGATTTCGACGAGAGTTATCGGGCCACAGCAGGGGTGGACCTGAGTGCTGTGGCGATGAACATCGATGCTTTCACACCCGTTATCCTGACCGTGATTGACCTTGGGGGACAGGAAGATTTCAGTCAGCTCCGTACCCAATACTACAAAGGAGCTCATTACAGTGTGCTGGTGTATGATATCACCAGGCGTCGAACATTCGAGTGTCTGCCATCGTGGTATGCTGGGATCATCGAGAATATTGGCGTGAAGGGTTCATCCAAGGATTCCCTCCCTGGTGTGCTTGTTGGCAACAAGATCGACCTTGATGCCACTCGTGAGGTTTCTACGAAGGAAGGCCGTCTTTACGCTGACCTGATCGGGTGGGACTTCTACGAGTCGAGTGCAAAAACGGGTGAGAATGTCAAGGACATCTTCGACTATATCAGCAAGAAACTCTATTCCATGTTTCCGCCTCGAACTAAACGTTAGAACCGGGCTGTGCTGTCAGGACTGTCTTTCGTGCAGCCTGAGCTGGACGCTCCGTCCCGGCCCAAAGGCGTTCTTTGTAGGCTCGAAATCGCAATCCAGATGTGGGGCTCTCCACATGTTACCTGCAAGCTCTCCTTTCCTGCTCTTCGTCCTTCCACTCCCATGTCTATCAATTGCCTCGCTGTAAAAGAAAAACGCGATGGCCATTGCCAATCCTGTTCCAAGGATGTAGAGCACCAGCATTGAAAGACGCCTTACCTTTCCTATGGGGGTTAACAATAATAAACTTGCTGGCTTGGCGAACCTGATGAAAGTTAATAACCCTTCAAGTCACTTAGAACATGGTAGAAGATTTGAGGCAATAAAATGAACCTGTCTGCTGACCAGAGCGCATTCAGACCCCTCTTCTGGGAGGAACTGAGGGATCTTCTTGGCCCTTTTCTTGCTCCCATCGTGAACCCAGCTATCGATTATCTCCAAATCGATGCAAACCGGGCCTTCATCTTAGATACCCTGATCACTGTGTGTGTCTTTCTCATCGTCTTGACCTATGTCGCATACGAGCTACCAGCCATCTACAAGTGGATTATATCGACAGCAGAATCACAGAAGAGCAAAGCACCCTCCACACAGACTCCTACCACATCACGGACCCGCACGACGGCCCCTACCAGACGTGCCAGTGCGCCCAGACAATCGCACGCTGAGCAGGTCGGTGATGTTCATGTCGGCTCCAAGTTGACAAAGAAACGAGAATCGCTCGTCCTTGATGTTGAAGTGACCAACCAGTCCGACCATCAGATCGAGATGGTAGTGGTAGACCTACACCCTCCAGAGGGCATAGAGTTCAAGACCGGGAGCTTCAGGATGCAACGGATTGGGACCATTCAGCCTGGAACATCCCGGTCCGCAGTGTTTCGCCTGACACACCATCGCGGCTTAGTGTCCGATATTACGGGCTATGTCGAGTTCATGAGTTCCTCATACGAGATCACCAAGGTGGACATCCCACCCCCAGAGATAGAATGAACCACCCAGTCAGAAGCACCTTCAAAGAGGACAAAACCAAGCTGTATGTTCCAATCAGTCAAAATAGGATGTGAAGGTGTGGTCTCGAATCATGTCTGCATCTTACTGAATGCAGCCCTAGTACATCCCATAGCCCGAGTCCTGTAGTCGTAACCCCTGCTCGCCTTTCCCACGAAACATCCCTGTTCGCCTCATGTACTCCACATAGTCGGTACCGTACCTCTCGATGCGTGAATCGTCTTGGATCTTGGCTAGCATGAACCATAACGCTCCAAACACCAGTGCTACAGGAATAACCGCAAATGAGCGAAAGAGTAAGACTGTAGCTATGTTAATCCTCATGAATCCCGCACCGACCGGGTACCTGATCGATGCAAAAATCCCCTTTTGCGGAAACTGCACTCTTCCTTGTGATGGATCGAACCACGCCAATCGGTCGTGGGCGCTGATTATATGCCTGACACCTGTATATGCATAATACACACCAATCAGGACGAAAAGAAACTCCCAGAAACCTACGCCATGAGCCTGTGTCTCATAACCCATAGGGACTAGAACAATGAGATTGATACCACCTAACAGGCTAGATAGGATCCGACTTCCCGAAGTCATTTCTGAAGATGCTTCATTCATTTTGCTGGTACATCCCTCGTTCAAATATCGGTGGGAGGGCAAATAACCTTTCGCCAACCCAGAACCCATTCCCAGCCCGTGTGCTCATGTCGAGCTACCAGCTCCCCTTTCCGTTCCCCGACTCGCCACCGTGTCCTCTTATCTATCACCCCCTTTAGACTCGTTTATGTTCCCCCAGACCCCCAACCAATAGCATCTCCCTAGTGGGCTTTCCAAGCATACCCTCGCACCAATCAGTCATCCTTCTCAAACTCGTGCTATTGTCCTCGAGATATAACTACTATTTGCCCCAACACAACATTAGTTCTACTCAAACCGCATAGAGGGCCGTGTCGTCAGGATCGACCCCGTGAGTTTCAACACAACATTAGTTCTACTCAAACCAGAAAACATAGCACAGATAATACTCGGTAATGTTTTGTTTCAACACAACATTAGTTCTACTCAAACGATGAGGATGGAGAAAGCCTCATCGAGGTATCCGGTTTCAACACAACATTAGTTCTACTCAAACTTTTGGTATTGCGTTACTCATTTCATTCACCAGTGGTAGTTTCAACACAACATTAGTTCTACTCAAACGTATCCCGAGATCCATAAGTTCTCTCATGATGAATTAGTTTCAACACAACATTAGTTCTACTCAAACCCTCCACCATTCCACATAGCCCCTCAATTCGAGGGGGTTTCAACACAACATTAGTTCTACTCAAACCAGGCACGCAGGCACGCAGGTATATTTGTTGCCAGCGTTTCAACACAACATTAGTTCTACTCAAACTCCGTCTTCATCGATTTGATGAAGAAATATGAGAGCCGTTTCAACACAACATTAGTTCTACTCAAACAGGTGTGTATGGCGGTTTTGTTTGGGAGGAGAAGCAAGTTTCAACACAACATTAGTTCTACTCAAACGGCCATAGAGTTTTTCGATGATATGATCGAGAAAGCGTTTCAACACAACATTAGTTCTACTCAAACGCCGTTGACCCACTCGCTGTATATGCCAGAAACGAATTGTTTCAACACAACATTAGTTCTACTCAAACGCGAAAAGTAAGGGGATTTTTCCCACGTATCATAACAAGTTTCAACACAACATTAGTTCTACTCAAACGGAGTGGATGGAATCATATAACTTGGGGTATTACTGGTTTCAACACAACATTAGTTCTACTCAAACGCTGTAGAGGTCAAGCGGATTGTGGAATGGATGTTGGGTTTCAACACAACATTAGTTCTACTCAAACGGGGTTTTCCCCACGAAAAAACTGAATTTACATACCTCGTTTCAACACAACATTAGTTCTACTCAAACTCTCCATCATAAACTCACTCTTGGGTTGGAGGATGGTTTCAACACAACATTAGTTCTACTCAAACAATCAAGCTCGTAGTGCAAAGGATCTTATTGAAAGATAGTTTCAACACAACATTAGTTCTACTCAAACCCTGCGGGAAAACCCTGAAAAGGGTAGGAACGGGGGCATATAACCTTTTTTTGGGGGAGGTGGTGCGCAACCCCCCGGTACTGTAGTGAGTATATAAACCC